>CAWEEB010000059.1:0-76902 GCA_963807855.1 uncultured Gammaproteobacteria bacterium
AGTACTATGGATAAACCACTAATTCTGCTAATGGCATTGTTATTTGCCACACTGGTGCTGTTTTTTATGGGGATTTTCCCCTACCCATTCGGTTTAATTGTTTTATCCATTCTTGCGGTTAGCAGGATTTTAATACTCTCAAGCAGGCAGAAAAAAATTGAAAATAAAAAGAAGTAGTCAAGTATTGACCGGCTTGTCATGCGGTTGATTCACGTGCAACGTCAAATTATGTGTGTCCTAATTATTTTTGGGTGAATAATCAATCTGATTGAAGCTTAACTCAATTTATTAGTCTTAAAACACACCCCCACCTTTTACCTGGTTTTTATCACTCGTTTAATTGGAACACACCCTTTGAAAAATTATGATTTATCTTAGATAAAAACTTAAATTTTATTTTGTGATGTAGTTCACAAACACATTTTATTCATTTGGCTATAATTTATACAAATCCAATATTGGATTAAAACATAAACCACAGAGGGAATTGAACATGTCACATCGTGAAATATTAGTCCATATTAATGAAGAATTGAAAAAAAATAATAGAGATGACTTGTCCAAAAATGTAACGGGTCTTAGTGGGGTAGAGTCGGTCGATATAAAAGATCAACGTCCTCACTTGATGATTGTCGCTTACAATGACAGCAAGGTAAAAGCACTTGAATTGCTCAATGGCGTTCGACACCATGGTGTAAACGCCCAAATAGCCGGTTGGTTATAGTATCTGGACAACATTAAAATTCTGATTAGGCCAGTATCTTACTGGCCTTTTTCATGTCCTTATACAATCGTAAAAAATGTCTTAAAAGTGGTGGGGTGTCAATTTATCACCGAATTTACTAATCTGAATGTCTTACTTCGCTTCAAATTGGTATTTAATCACCCGGTCATTTCCTGAATCCGAAATCCACAGGGTCGAACCGCGAATTTCAACGCCCTCAGGTGTGGTTAACTGATAATCTCCACGCCCAGCTTGGCCATCGCCCAATGTATGCACCAGTTTTCGATCCGGCGCGATAAATTTAACCACATGATTGTTTTTATCCGCAGCGATAATCATTCCATCGGCGGTCAGATCCAGGTAGCGCACACCGTTAAAATCGTAGCGCTTGCGGGTCAAGGTTTCTTTGACCTTTAATTCAGGCGTCAATAACAACAGCCTGGAATTACCAGAGTCAGCCAGCCAGATATCGCCATTTGCGGCCAGTTCGAGGTCGTGTGGTGAACTCACCGCTTTGAGTTCGGCGACATTGCGTTGCCATCGCGATAGGCTATCACGTTATTTGACCAGGCGCCGGCGACATAAACCATGCCATTGGGATGAATCAACACGCCCTCGGGTCCGCGGATACCTTTGCTCAATTCCCCCACCAGCTTTGCACTGGTTCCGTTCATGTCATAAATGGTGACGCGATTGTTATGCGTATCGGCGACATAGGCGCGGCCAGCGGCATCGAAATCGATGTCATGCGTGCCAGACTGATGATCGGCGCCGAATTCACCGACCCGTTCGAGACTTTCGGGGTCGAGCAGCACCACACGGTTATTACCGACATCGGATACCAGCAGGTACTTTCCGTCCGGTGACAGTTTTAAATCGTGCGGATTTTCGAGATCGACACGACTCTCGGCGAGAAATTTTAGTTTGACCTCTAATGCGGCCACTGGCAGCAGCATTAAAACGAGAGACAGGCTGAGTGCTATTCTGGTATACATAGTTAAGGTAGGGCTGTTTGTTTTTTGGGTAAGTTAAATAACTATTATAGTTTATACAGAATATGTGTTGATTGATTTTCCTTTTTTATGCCGGATAGCGCTGTTATCAGGTGGATGATGCCGATAGCACGATCATGTTTTAGTTGGCGAGTTTTGTAGCTACTTGGGGAGCCTACCAGCAAACAAGCGCGTCAACACCGTGGGGACTATCTTTAGAGATGATTGGGTTAGCGTTGCTTGCTTTGCTCATAGACCTGCCTTGGTTAGCAGATAAACAAATGAAACTATTAAAAAGTGCCAAAAAGTAGGGGGTGTTAACTAAATAGGTTTCGTAGCGAAAGCTACGAGTTCATTTCTTTTATGGCACATAAAACAAACGAACCAGCCGAACGATAGTGGACAACGTCGGCGCGAAGCAACGACGGCCCCGTCAGGGGTGAGGCGAAGCCGAATCAAAAAAGCTGCCGATCCAAAGCACCCTTTGGGTTCACTGCGTGTTGGAAACAATGGGGATGGAGGAAACTCGCTCCTGTCTTTTGGAAAGAGTTCGCTTAGACAACCTTCAACCTGATCCATTATTTCCTGGATTCGTTGCTTTGGAAGGGGATTAAAAAACTTTGCTTTAATAAAAAGTGGGTAAAAGTAGGGGGTGTCTATTGCAGGCGCTTATTAGGCATTCAGTACCTTCTTCCACGCTTTGTAAGCGTTTCGCTTACCTGTTCTTCAATATTTTCTCCATGAGAAATAATCATCCGCTGTGCATCCCAGCTAAGAATTTTATTGAGAGCAATTTTGACTGTTTTTTTATTTCCCCAGCCCATTTGATACTCAGGAGCGGACTTTTGGTTGTTCCACATGCGAAATATTGCTTTCCACCAGAACCGAAGTAAAAGGCCCGCTTCGTGACTGTAGTCGTCACCGATATTTCCCAGTAAATCAACGAGAATAAGTGTCTTTGAGGATTTATGATAAAAGGCCACCTCCCAGATAAATTTTGTTCCCTGTACCAGGACTTGTTCAATTTCGTCTTGCCATCTGTGGTCTGGTTTATTTCCAAGAATCCAATCGAATTTTATATCCGGCCGCTTTCTTTCCAAACCTGGACATATAAATGTCTCTGCATCTGGATATTTCGCCTGAAAGTCACTGACAAATAAATGGTGGTAATTACCGGGCGCTATGATGTACTTGAGGGACCTCTGATTAAGTCACATAAAATTCTGCGAGTTTACAAGCGGTTAGATTCTAGGCATGTCTCGCCGTGAATGGTTATTCCCTTCACAAGAGGCATAACAATGAAAATGACCGCTTGTAGGCTCGCCCTGCGGTGGCTTAGCTAAAAACCCAGCCTCTGCGTTATGCTCATTTGAAAGGCAATAAGCATTCCTGCATGAGCAAGCCTTGATACTGGATTTTTAGCGTTGCCAGAATTTATGTGACTTAATCAGAGGTCCCTCACAACGCCGAGTGAATCAATCTCTGTTTTTATCACATTATTTATTTTACAGGGGTCATGAACGATCAAATCTCCATTATCTAATCGTATAATTGTTGTGCGCCCAAAAATGTCCATGCCCCCAAATCTGACTGGATATTCAAGCAACCAGATTTTGCCCTCAATATATTCAGTTAATTTTTCCATGATCCTGCTTTTGATTGGCTAAGCGTTTATCAAGCTATGGATTATCTTTTCTATTTCGGGCCATATAAGAATAATTATTCAACCTTGATATAAGAAAAGCCCTGTTGTTGTAATTCTGCAAGTCGCACTACACCTGAGGGAACAGACTCAGTGCCTTCATATAACTTCGTTTTATCGAGGCCGATTTGTGACCTTGTAATTTCACATAATTCTAGTTTTACTCCCATGTTGTCATTTAAGTTTAGCAGTCTTGCTTTATTATTATTTCGGCGTTCAGCCATGTCAGTATCTTCTGCAAATGGTGTATTTTCCAATTTGTTATCAGTAACAAACCGGATTCCATGGGCTACGAAAACTATTCTAATATCATATTCTTGGAGTTCAGTCTCATAATAGGTTGCCATGTTATTTATACTAGTTAGCATAGCGCTGAACCTGCGAGGATCAGCAAAATCTGCATGATATACCACCTTCGCAGTGTCTGAGTCATCGGCATATGTGGCCGATGAAAAATGAAACGTTGAGGTTAGGATAACGAAGAGCGATACCAATATATTTTTCTTTAGAAAATAGTTAAACATACATTTCTCCTATCAAATTTAGCTTAGACTTAAGCATACTACCCGCATAGGCGATTTACAAAATTCTGACTTCGGAATATCAGTGTATTAGAAAGTCTTTGACCTTTTTATAGTTTATCAGGTTTCAAGTCTCTCTTTTATTGGCTGATTGTGCTGTTAAAAACCACGAGCTTTGCATAAATTCACACTACGCTTTTAAACTACAAAAGCGTGTTTTCATTCAAAAAGTAGGGGGTGTCCTATAGTAGTTAACAGCAAGTTATGCGTGGCGCAGCCGAGTACGCAATCTATTGATGCCGTAATATCTGAAACTGAGCTATTGGCAATAAATAAGCTTTGGAACTACGCTATTAGTTATGGAAATCTAAAGTTGCAAAAGTATTCAGCTACACTTTATGGGTTATATCTAGCCTGGTGATTTTATTCACTGTGCAAGTTTCTACAACGGCACAGGCAACCGAAATGGTGATAGAAAAAAGCACCATGAGCAAATGGTTTGAGGCGGCGAAACAAAACGATATCGGGTTACTGAAAAAGTTACTTGATCGCAACATCCCGCTGGATAGCAAAAATGATCAAGGCAGAACTGCATTGCTGATAGCAACACATAACAATGCGATTCAAGCGGCCAATCTGTTAATTAATGCGGGTGCCGACGTTAATGCCAAGGATAATCTACAAGACAGCCCTTATTTATATGCAGGTGCAGAAGGTAAGCTCGAAATACTAAAAATGACTATCGCGGCTGGTGCAGACTTGAAAAGCACCAATCGTTACGGTGGTACAGCCTTAACTCCAGCTGCGCATCATGGGCATGTAGATGTCGTGCGCTACCTGGTTACAACCAAAATAGATCTGGACCAAATCAACAACCTTGGTTGGACAGCCTTGCTTGAGGCTGTAATTCTAGGAGATGGAGGGGTGTCTCATCAGGAAATTGTTAAGTTATTGCTGGATGCTGGTGCTGACCGGTCGATCACAGATAGAGATGGAAAAACGTCGTTAGATCATGCTAGAAAGAGTAATCACACTGAGATAATTAAGCTATTACAAGAGTAAACCCCATTCCAATTGATAAAGACTGATAAGAGGATCGAGATGGACAATATCAACAATGAAGCAGTTCAGACGCGTTCCAGGCGTCGTATGCTAATTAAACGGATTCTTCATATTGCGGGTGTTGCAACAATCAGTAACTTATTACCTGTAAAAAATGCTCATTCTCAAGAAACCCGGGAAGGATCAATTCAAGCTAAAACGTTACAAAAAAGCTTTATTAAAAAAGCGTTTGAAATGAAACAAATGGCGATCGACAACGGTGATCAAGCCTACGGCGCAATTGTTGTAAAAAATAACCAAATAGTAGGGTTAGGCCCGAGTAAAGTTATCATTAATAATGATCCAACTGCACATGCAGAAATCGAAGCCATCAGGGATGCCTGTCGTAAACTCAAAACAACTGATCTCTCTGGTTGTGAGCTTTTTTCAACTTCAAAGCCTTGCCGAATGTGTGAAACGGCTGGGTACTGGGCAAATGTTTCCAGAATGTATTTTGGTGTAGATATAGTCGATGGTGGCGTTCCGCAGTACCCATCTTGCTAACTAATTCTCACTACACTTTCAAACTACAAAAGCATGTTTTCATTCAAAAAGTCGGGGGGTGTCATTAAAAGATGATTTCGTAGCCTTAAGACTGCGAGCGACGTTATTCCAGGATCATTACTTCTTGAGAGCTTCTTTCTCCATTTCTTTTTTAATCATCCGATCTTTAAAAGCTGATCTCCCGGTAAAAACGAAGACACCCAAAGCATGAAAAAACACACCAATGCCCCATCCCATGAGTGGCCACTTGAACCAAAAGTATTCGGAGGATGTACTTAAATTAATAATGATGAGCAAAATACTTACGGCTATGTAAACGGATAGATGAATGTAAAAACCAAATTTTGCTTCTACTCTTTTTTTAGCTGTTTCGTAAGCTTCCTGATTTTCCATAACACAACTCTCCATAGTGGCTAATATTCACATAGATAACGTTCCTGTTTAAGCGCAAACCACTTAGTGGCTGGTTGATCACTTATGCATTATCTGAGTTTCTGGAAGACACGCGGATCGATCGCCGCAGCGCCCAACATGCCACCCGAAAGCGCTCCAGCGATTCCAGGGCTCATAACGTCCTGGCCTGCCAGGAATAGACCGGGAACAGGCGTGCGGGCGTTGAGTGCGTCTGACAACATGCGGCGCGGGGTCGTTTCGACGCCATAGAACCCGCCCTTCTCGTGGCCGGTGAATGATGCGGTTGCGAGTGGCGTGCCAAGTTCATGGTAGACGATAAGCGGCGCCAGGTCCGGGAACTTCTCCTTGAAGAAGTCCATCATCCTGGACTCGATACTCTGCTTGAATGCTGCCCACTCGTCGGCACGTTCATCAGCACCTCCATCCGCAAATTCGGCCACCGACGACCAATCGGCCCAAACCAGCATATCACCGGTGTGCTTGTTCGTCGGACCTGGATCATGAGTGGGATTCTTGAGAGACGAAAACGACACAAACATCATCGGAATTGGCTCGCTGCCTGCCGCTGTCCCAGATGGCATCATTGGTGTCCCAGCTTTCGTAAAACCAGTGGTTCGAGCGCGTCGCCCCGTGTTGGGCGATGTCTCCCTCGAAGCCGAGAAAGAGATCGAAGTGGCAGATCGACGGCTTGAAAGTGGCTATCTCGCGAGCCCAGTGCTGTTCGCGAATTTCCTCCGGCAGCAGGTGCTTCACGGTTTCACCGGCGCCGATCGCCGAGACGATGAAGGGCGCGTTGAATTCTTCACCGGATTTGGTGCGCACACCCACGGCTTTGCCATCTTCAAGCAATATCTCGCTGACCGGTGTTCCAGCTCGGGCACTGCCACCCGCCGCTTCGATCACCGGAACAAGTCCCCTTGCGATGGCGGCGGCACCGCCGACGGGATAGGCGGCGCCTTCAAGATAGTGACCCATGATGGTGGCGTGAAAGGCGAAACTCGCTTCTTTCGGTTTGCCGCCATAGGTGCCCCACTGCGCCGACAACACGGCGGCGAGCTTCGGATTGCTGATGAGTTCCGCGATGACCTCACCAGTCGTGCGACTGCACCAGCGCTGGATCTTCCTCTTATTCCACCAGTGATGGGCGGAACGGAATGGCTCGGGCATTGCTCGCTCGGCACCCACCATGTGCCCGGCTTCCTCCGCCGACAGCAACGCCTCGAAGTAGGCATCTATTTCGGCAACATTATCGGGAAAACGGTCTTTAAGCTCCATCTTGTAGGCTTCAGCCGGACGCCCTACGGAAATCTCGAAATCCATCCGGGAAGTGCAGCGTGTCGTAGACGGTACCGACCGAGCGAAACTCGATTGTTCCACCGCTGAGCCAGTCCAGGATCCGGCCCGCAAGCTGGTCATGGCCGAATGTGCCGCAATAGTGGAGGCCGACATCCCAGGTGAAACCATCGCGAGTGAAAGCGTGAGTCAGCCCGCCAATCGTCTGCGCTTGCTCAAGTAGCAGGACTTTATGATCCAACCGGGAAAGCGCAGCGGCCGTCGTCATTCCGCCCATGCCGGACCCGATGACAATGACATCGAACTCGTTTGCTGACGGTTTAGCTGTCATTTGACGGCATCTCCTCTTCTCATTCGTATATTTATTGAAATTAGTAGTTGATAACAACTTTATAATTTCGCGAGGATTATTATAACAATGTCCAGTATATTATTTATTAACATGCATCAAATGTTTTTTAATTTCAGGTTTCATTAAGGGGCTTTGTTAGGCTCACCAAGAGCCAAGAATGACAAGTCAAATAACTTACTTAAAGTCCATTGTAGTTTCAGTAAGGAAACTGCGATGCGGTCGACAAATTCATCAGGAATGAATTTGAACAGTTGAGTGCAACTGAAAATGCCTCGAAGAGGTGAAGTATAAGGAATGTACTTCATAAGCAAGGGATGTTGGTATTTAGAAAAAAGTGCCAAGTCGAACACAGTGACGACGACCCAAAGGGCGTGCTTTTCATTAATTAAATGAAAAAGCACATAAAAGGTAGGGGGTGTCATTTAAATGTTAATTAAACATTGTCTTAGCTATTCGCAAAGGCAATCGTAAACGCTTCATTAAATAAAAATAAAGCAAATAACAACAGTAAGCCAGAAGCCAGGTATGAGAAATTGTCTGCTAACAATTTTGTCCCTAGCTTGCCTATGATGATGTACAACACAAACATCAAACTTGAAATCACTAGCATGCCAATGCCAAATATCACTGAATTAGTAATGAGGCTTTCACTGAGTTGATTAGCGATCACCGCGCCGGATGGAAATAACAGCCAGATCTTCGGTGAAAGCAACATAACCACGGCTAAATTAGTAAAGCTCAATTCGAATGGTTTGTTCGATTGCTTGCTTTTAAAGGCTTTGTAGGCGATATACAAAATATATAAACCGCCTAACAGGTAAAACAACAAGCCAATTTGCGAAAAAAAACTGGATACAAATTTAATAAAAATGACACAAATAACAGCCTGGGCAAATTGAATCGTTATATTTACCGGAAAGAATACTTTGATATAGAAGCGCCAGATATCTGCGATATCAAGTTTGCGGGTAGCTTCCATTACGGCCACCCAGACAGGACCTGGGGTAATGAAGAATATGAACCAGAATACGATTACTTTATAGAGAACACTGATATCAAACAATTGAGTGGATTCCTGAAAAGTTGTCAGCTGGCAGTGAAACGGAGACAACAGCTTTAGCTGACCGGCAGGGCGAAGAAAATGAGTCAAAAGTAGGGGGGTGTCATTAATTCTCATTAAAGATACGAAAACTTCTCAAAGATAATCTGCTGTTTGGGAATGCCTGCCGATCTAAGCGTCTCTACAGCTGAATCCAGCATTACGGGTGGGCCGCAGAGTAGATATAGCCACTTTTCAGGGTTTGGCATATCCAGTGCTCTTTGTATGGCAGGCTCATCGAGAAATCCAGTAGAACCCTTCCAGTCTTTCGGTGGGTCGGAAAGTACGTAATCTACTTCCAAATTCATTGTTCTGGATGCTTCCTGTAGTTCATCTTTAAACGCAATCTGGCTTTCAATACGGTTTCCATATAAAAGCTTCACTGGTCGTTTATCTTTTTCTTGTGCCATTTGCCTGATAATACTCATCATCGGTGCTACACCGATTCCTCCTGCAAACATCACGATTCCTTCGAACTTCTGATCATCAATAATAAAATAGCCGTGAGGACCATCAATATAGGCATTGTGCCCACCCTTAATTTTGCCAATAGCACTGGTAAAATCGCCAGATTCCTTAATCGTAAAACGAATTTGGGGTAAATCAGACGGTGCTGAGCTTATCGAGAATGGATGTTCGGTAAGATTGAATGGGGCATCTTGTAGTTTTAGCCAGGCAAACTGTCCTGCTTTGAATGTAGGGTTGCTGTTATTTTTCTCATTAGCCTCAATTGTAATATGCCAGGTTTTGAGTGCCGCAGGTATAACACTTACCACTTTAAATAAGCGCCTGTTTTGTAAAAACGGCATAATCAAATAAGTGCGTAATAAAGTCAGCGAGGCGAAAGTAATTAAACCAATCCAGAACACTTTCATCATTACATCTTCACTATAACGACCAGCAACTAAAACATGATGCAAACTGGCTGCTACCAACAGCAGGGCAGCCAGGCCATGCAAGCCGCGCCAGCTTTCATAACGGTAAGGAAGTTGATCTCTAAACAAAGCGGTTAAAACCAGCACAGGAAGTAAAACCCATGCGAACATCCCCGTTATAAAAGCAGAAAGAGGGAGGTTTAGGGAAAACTGTGCGGATGAATCCCAAGGCAGTGTTTCATTGATCGACAAGGTGTAGAAATAAGGATGGAGCAGGATTAACACCGCCAGAACAATCGCCATGAGTTGATGCAAACGCATCGTTTTATCTATTCCAATTTTTCCTGAAATGGTACGAAAACGTCCAGAGAGCAAAAAGCTCAATAACATCCAGGTGAAGCCGATTAGCCCAAAGGCAGATGCAAATTCATTGGGAAATTCACGTAAGGGTTTGTTTTGCAGATAGGCTAAAAACAGAGGTAATGCAGATATTAACAAATAAAAAACAAGCAATAAGCGTGGATTCAATCCTTCTAGAATCCGGGTTTTAAATATGCTTTTATTGTCTTTTTTCATTGGAATATTCTTACGATGAAATTATTTTCCTTTTGATGTTGTGAATTTTAATTACGTAGCGAATGATAATAGTAACACTAATCAGTGATCCCTTAACAAGCATAGAAATAACCATGTGAATATTACCTATCTAAACCACTTCACTTTACTTAAAATACGCCCGCCTTTTCGTATAACCTAAAAATAAGGAACCACACCCCAATGGAACTCACTTCAATCCAGCTCTCTGATATAAAAAGAAATAATGAATACCTGCGTCATGGAACTGATGTCGATACTTTAAAAAAGAGTATCGAGAGTATCGGTTTAATCAACCCACTGACAGTTAACAAAGACAATGAACTATTGGCAGGTGCGAGACGTTTTCAGGCGATAACAGAATTAGGTTGGGAAGAGGTTTATGTGAATGTAGTAGACCGCGATTTGCTGCAACAGGAATTGATTTCCATTGATGAAAATCTGGTACGCGAACCATTGAATCGAATGGAATTAGAGAGGTGTTTGAACCGGGGTCGTGAGATTTATGAACAGTTGAATCCGAATGCGATCAAGATTGATATCTCCAATGAATCACTCAATCCTGAAAACAAAATAAAAGATAAAGAGCAAGAAAAAGTCGACAACGATTCTTTTGCGGCGATTACTTCTGAGAAGACAGGCCTTTCAAAATCGGTGATAAAGAGCGCAATTAAACGTGATGCATTGGCGGCTGATTCTGTCAAACAGGCGCGTAGCCAGGGTGAGTTAAATGCAAGCCAGACGAACGAGATTATTCAGCTCAGAAAAGACTTACAAGACAAAGTGTTACCATTAATTTCCGATAAAACTGTTAAAGAAGCTGAAGAAGATAATCAGAGCGGTAAAGCAGGGTGGCATTGAAGCGGCGATCGAAGAAAACAACAATCTTGTACCTTTACCCAAAGAATACACTTTACTCAAAAGCCCAATCAAACGAGTGAATAAAAACCTGTCTCGTATTTTACTGGAAGGTTTGAAATACGAAGGCCCTGAGAAAGATCAAATCAATAAAGAGATGTTTGAGCTTAAAGAGAATCTGGTTAATTACTTTAAGATGATCGAAGAAGGTTAAAAGTTTATCTATTCGAAGTTACATCAATAAAGCAATTAAGTATTTTCACTTTTCCAATTGCTTTAAAAAGCTAAAAACTCTTTTTTTTGATCTATTGTCCAGTTATTTGGCAGCAGGGTCGTTCACAATAAACTATCCGTTACATAAAATGTAATGGATAGTTTATTGGCATTAAACCACCGTTAAAACATCACAAGGCGCATGGTGAATCACGCCATTGGTAGAAGACCCTACCAGACGCGCTAAACCTCGACGACCGTGAGATCCCATCACGATTAAATCTACATGATTTTTGCTCGCGTATTCTACGATTTCATCAACTCGATGGCCGGATAAAACATGTACATCAATATTTTCATCAGCAAAACCAAGTTTTTCAATGTGATCTTCTAACTGTTTTTTTATGCGAGTTAAGTGTTTTTCTTCTTGTTCGGGGTTATTGATTAATACAGGAACAGCTAACTCGCCAATGCTAGGGTAAAGTTCGGCAGAAAGTGTTTCAGCCGCATGAACCAAGGATACTTTTGCTGCAAAAGGCTTTGCCAGTTGAATTGCTTTCTTTAGTGCTGCATCGGCGTACTTTGAGAAGTCTGTCGCAACTAAGACATGACGATAGCCAAGATACTCATCTTCTTCGGCTTTATTTTCAACTTCTTTTAGCCAGTTGATAGCCTCTGAATCATCCTGAAAATAGTGAACTTCGGCTTTCATAAATAAATTTCCAAGTTCGATCATCACTTTTTCCCAAAGGCTTTCTCCGACAAAGGCGATACGCAGGAAATCTTTGCCGTGATCCAGTCCAATTTTTAAATCTTCCCATGCCGCTTTGGCAGACCAGCCATGAAAATCTTCAACTTTTATGAGTAAAGATAACGGGCTTTCTTTTTTCAGAATACGATCCAGCTTGGGACGAAAAACAGCATAATCTTCTGCCATCAGTTTGCCGCTAATTTGAAAAGCATAAATATGGGGTTCGTTTAGTGGGATTTCTTTAATCATGACTTATCTCCCTTCTCATCTCTACCAGTTTCTGATATAACTCATCCACTGAAGATGTAATTTCTTGATTCATTTGAGCCAGTAAATCATGTTCTTCCTGATCAGTATGGTCTTTGCTTACATTTTTACTATAACGACTTGTTTTTGTAATTTGCTTGCGTACACCAGCTCTTAGCTCATCCAGCTGTTTTAAGGCTTTTTCATAGTCGCCTTGCCATTGCATGGCATCGTTAAACCAGATTTGTTGTTGCTCAGAATAATTGCTGGCATCGGTCGCCATATGCTTTTGCAAATCTTCGGTAAACTCGTTGAATTCAACTATGGTTTTGTCCGCAACTTTTGACAGTGAATTCCAAATATTGGCCGCTAGATACGCTTTATCAAAAGCAAAGGTTTCTTTAAGGCTTTCATTGAGTCGATGTGAAGCATCACCCCAATCGCTTAGATTAGTTTTTAACTCATCACTGATTTTATCTACTTCTTCGCGGCTCAATTCTCGCCATTCGCTGAGTTTTTCCTCGGCTTCTTCAAAGGCTTCTTTTAACGGCTTTTTTTCTTTTTCAACCAGTTCTTCGATATGTTCGAGCATACTTTTGTAAGCATTTTGCAGCTTATCTTGTACTTCTTTGCTGTCCATAATTAAATCCTCCAACTTACTTAAAATGACTCAATACGTGTTTTATATTCCATGAATATAGTTTTAAATATCAAAAATGTATAAGACTTATGTCAATAATGATGTGTTTTCCCTACTTAGAAACTCTAAGATACGACACCTAAACTAGAGTGATTTTAAACGGGAATAAGGTCTCCTCAGATTGAAATTGCTAAGTTATCCATAGCTGAAGCTAAAGCAAAATCCTTTTCGGAGATGCCATTAGCATCGTGCGTGGTTAAATAAACTTTCACCGTTTTATATACATTAAACCATTCGGGGTGGTGATTATCGCGTTCTGCAATGATTGCTGCTTGCGTCATAAAACCAAATGCCTGAATGAAGTTTTTAAACACAAATTCGCGATGAAGTTTCTGGTCTTTTAATTGCCATTGTTTATGGGTATCGAGGAATTCTTGTATCTGTAGATCACTGGCTTTGCTGGTGCTCATAATGACTCCTTTAAAAACTGCTAGCTTTGCTTAAATACTATTTACGTTTTAAAACAACAAAAACGAGCCGAACGCTAGTGAGACAACAGCATTGTTGTTTAATGCTGGCACAAAGTGAAGGCTCAGCCATATAACTATCATGCAAAAGTAGGGGGTGTCTTTTCCAGGATCACCAAGAGCCAGAAATGACAAGTCAAATAACTAAGTAATTCGTTTTAAAAAACAAAACGATAAGCTCTTTAAAGTCCATCGTAGATTCCGTTAAGAATCGTCGATGTTCAAAGGTCGAAATTTTGCATTGCTGACTACTAGAATACTATATTTTTATCGATCCTTTAATTATTCGTTCTTTCAGCGTTCTACACTGGCCATCTTTAAACCTGCAAAAATAAGCATAGCCCCCGCTGATTTGTTAATAAGCTTAATCGCTAATGGCTTTAACCCAACACTCATGGATTTCCACCCTAGATAGGCATAAAGGCTGTAACACACTAAATCCAATAGAAATGTAATTAAACATAAAATCAACAGCTGGGGAATTATCGCTTGTTCTATATTAATAAATTGAGGTAGCAATGCCGAGAAGTACAAGAGTGCTTTAGGGTTGGAAAATTCAATGATAAAGCCTCGCAAAAATACCCGATGATAGCGTCCTGTTTGCTTTTCTTCTGGCTTGATCGAAAGGGGGCCAGAACGGCTGAATAATGCGCTTAACCCAAGATATAGCAAATAACCGACACCAATCCATTTGATGATGGAAAACAAGGTACTGGATGCAATGATCAATGCAGCGATTCCAGTAGCGGATAACACGAAATAAACGATATTTGCAGCGGCAATCCCTAAAATCACAAACAGGGAGCGTTTGAATCCATTGGATGCTGCTTCTGCAGTGACCGCTATCGCTGCAGGCCCCGGTGACAGAACTACGACAAAAGTCGTGAGGAAAAACAGTAATAAAGTTTCAAAGGGGATTATCATTTTACTCTCGCTTTTTTAGATATCTTAAGTTATTAATTTAAGCGCAAAGTAGGGCGTTATATTAAGCATAATAATCGCGATTTTATAATAGGCAAGATAATCTATATATAGTCCTTGTATCTTCTGTTTGTCTTCACCTAGAAGGCGACTGTGTACTGAGCTAATAGGACCTTTTAAAACGATGAGTAAGACCGTACTAAATATCAATAATGCCATATTGATAACTGAGCACCAGCCGAAAAAAGCGGTTAATTGTTCTATGTTGAACATCTTCGTATACCTCGCTGTTTTACGTTCACTCAGAGTATCTAAAGAACTTAAACAACCTCTTCATTTGAGGAAATACAGGTATCCAAGTCCTTAATAATGCCATCTTCAATACCATAGACCCAACCATGAATGGTTAAGTCTGCACCTCTTTCCCAGGCGTTCTTAACAATTGTGGTATTAGCCACATTGTTAACTTGTTCTATGACATTTAATTCGCACAAGCGGTTATGTTTATCTTTTTCATCAAACTTCTCTAACTCAACTAAATTAAAACGTTTAACATCTTCAATGTGACGTAACCAGTTATCAATTAAGCCATAACTCTGATTATCCATAGCTGCTTTAATGCCGCCACACCCATAATGGCCACAGACAATAATATGCTTAACTTTGAGTACATCTACAGCATATTGAATCACTGATAAGCAGTTAAGATCGGTATGCACCACAACATTGGCAATGTTTCGATGCACGAATACATCACCGGGTGGTAAATTTATTATCTCATTGGCAGGAACGCGACTATCAGAACAACCAATCCAGAGTATTTCAGGTGCTTGTTGTTTAGAAAGCATAGAGAAAAACTCAGGATCTTTTCTCTTTATATCATTTGCCCACTTTAGGTTGTTTTCAAATAAGTGACTTAAGTTTTTCAATCGAAATTTTACCGTATATTTAATTAAGGGACTTAATCAGAGATCCCTTAAGGAACCTCTGATCATAATATAGTAGTTTTTTTACTGTGAAGCGACGATATACAAATTTATTTTATAAAACTGTCATAAAACACAGTTAGAATACTTGTGTAGTTATTGACGAGTTATGTTTGAATAAAAAATAGGAGCACATTTTTACAATGGCAAAAATTGGTATCAATGGTTTTGGGCGTATGGGTCGTTTGGGTATTCGTGCTGGCTGGGGAAATCCGGCTTTTGAATTTCATCAGATTAATGAAATATCAGGTAAAGCTGGAACCTCGGCGCATCTTTTAAAATTTGACTCTGTTCACGGCATTTGGGAGCCGGAATGTACTGCCACTGAAACTCATATGCAAATTACAGACGGTGTTAGCACTACATTTGTTTCGCATACTTCCAATCAGGGCATTAGTGATACCGATTGGTCTGAATGCGATGTTGTACTCGAGTGTTCTGGCAAGTTTAGAAAAGTAGAGCAATTACAGGCCTATTTTGATCAGGGTGTTAAAAAGGTGATCGTTGCTGCACCCGTCGATGGTGCGTTGAATATTGTTTTCGGAATCAATGATGATAAGTACGATCCTGCCGAAAATCACTTGATCACTGCTGCATCGTGTACCACTAATTGTCTTGCACCTGTGATTAAAGTCATTCATGAGAAAGTGGGTATCAAGCACGGCTGTATGACTACCATTCACGATATTACCAATACTCAAACGATTATCGATAAAGGCCATAAAGATTTACGCCGTGCACGTGCATGCGGTCAATCGCTGATTCCGACAAGTACCGGATCGGCTAAAGCGATAACTAAAATATTCCCGGAACTAGAAGGCAAGCTTAATGGAATGGCAGTGCGGGTGCCTGTGTTGAATGCATCACTCACGGACATCGTTTTCGAGTTAACTCGTGAAGTCACGGCTGAAGAAATCAACGCGCTGTTTAAAGATGCGTCAGAAACCTATCTGAAAGATATCCTCGGCTATGAAGAGCGGCCTTTGGTCTCTATCGATTATAAAGGTGACCCGCGTTCCTCGATTATTGATGCTCAGTCAACCATGGTTATTAATGGCACCCAGCTGAAAGTCTACGCCTGGTATGACAATGAGTGGGGTTATATGAATCGAATGATGGAATTGACGGATAAGGTCATTTCAAGTCTGGATTAGTTTTCTAATAATTGGGTATGGTATTCATCACCACTGCCCAGCAATTTAAAACGATGATAATGAGTAGAAATAAATTTCCTACTTTTCTACTCAAGGAAACTATCAAAATAACCGAAATTTAGCTGTAATAGTTTTCCAATTAATACACCAGAATAAAGACCGAGATTGTCGATTAACCACGCCTTAATCTATTAGCTCTAGCATCTTTAATGGCCTCAGCAGCAGAACTAAGCTTACTCACAAAGTATAAAGTGGTTAGATAGTCAAAAATTATGGTGACAATTAATATTGCCCACCAAACACGATACCTTTTCAACGAGAATGATAAGTTTTCTTTTAGGTTTATTTCTGATCCTAAAATTTCCATGATTGTGTTTGATAGTGAGTACTATAAATGGCCTACCTTACCGTAAAGAATAAAAACAGCTGCGCCTATAAACGCGATTATACTGATTGATATAATCAAGTTTTTTTTCATTTTCTCTTTGCGAAATTCACGTTCAAGTTTTTTTCTTTGTTCTTCATTCATTGGGTTTAGCCCTGTGTGTTGTATTTAACTACTTAGTTAGCTTACTTAGTTTTCTTAGCATATATAATTTATGAGGTTTCTTTTTCAAGAACAAAGAAACTGTAAAATAGTCAGTATTTTATCAAAACAGGTGTTTCATGTCTTATCAATCACTAATGAAAAAACCATATTGGGTGTTTGATATGGACGGCACTTTAACGATTGCCCAGCATGATTTCGATGCTATTAGAGCGGAGCTTGGTTTGCCAGAGGGGTTGCCGATTCTGGAGTCCCTGGAAAAGTTGCCTTTTGCAGAAGCAAAAATATTGCACCGAAAATTGAATCAGATTGAACTGGAAATTGCACATCAATCTAAAGCCGCAGAAGGCGCTTCAGATTTACTGAAAAACCTACTAGGTAAAGGTTCAAAGATTGGTTTGCTCACTCGAAATAATGCAGTGAATATTGAAATCACATTGAAAGCTGCAGGTTTGTATGATTTCTTTCTAGAGGATGATCTATTAAGTCGCGACTGTATAGCGCCTAAACCGTCACCAGATGGAATAAATAAACTGCTAACAAATTGGCAGGCTAACTCACAAGATGCGGTGATGGTGGGAGATCATTTGCATGATTTACTTGCAGGCAGAAATGCAAAAACGCTAACGGTGTATGTAGACCTACAGGGTGAATATCCGTTTAAAGATCATGCAGATATTTGTATTCGTCCTTATCCTCTTTAACGTTATCTTAAATCTAGTTTAACTTTGCCCCCTAAAACGAAACTCATTGAAGGTTTACACACCCCCCTACATATCGGCATATTTTATAGGATCTTATTCTTCAAGCAAAAATAAGAGCTAGTCCAATTAGAACGGGTGTAAAAACAGTGATTCCAACATTGAGTCCTAAAAAGGGCTCTATATTGGAAAATTGTTGTTTTGATATTTCATCTATATGCAAATGTAATCCTCGAAAGACTTTGACGCTAGCTAATAGGGGTATCACTGAGATCAGTGCGAGCATTGGTAACACAGCGTATCCGACTAGGGTGATGATTATTAGAAAAGTAAATAACGCGTTGATCAAAAACAGTTTCAAGCTGTTATCAATGCCATACACAATCGGGAAATGCCGTCTTCCTATGGTTTTATCAGCTTTAATATCTGGGAGCTGATTTAACAATAAAAGATTATTTACCAGGAAAAATGGAATTAACGAAATTAACAATGGCTGCCAGGATAAAACACTTGTTAATATTAAGAATGTCCCAATTATCATTAAAGGTCCAAAAGCTAAACCAGGCGCAATCAAACATAAAAAAGGATTGCGATTTAACCACTGCGTATAACTAACAATGATAATAATGCCGAAAAGTCCAAAAGGTAGTATACTTGGACCGTAGTTAATAATAAAAAATAGGCCAACCAATATGGTTATGGTCAAAGACACAAGCGCACTAAATAAAACGTATACAGAAGAATTGGGGTTATCAATTAATGCACCGCTCCCACCACTGAAAGGGGTTTTTTCAGTCATTGCGTCTAATCCACTTTTGAAGTCGTAATACTCGTTAAAGCTATTTACACTGATATGAGCTGTTAATGCTCCGAGAGCTATCAGCAACAGATCAACGAGTTGAAACGATAAGTGGTAGTAAAAAACCGTCGAACAGGCAAGGAAAATACTGCTAAGTGTTAGTACTAAAAACGGTAAACGCATTGATTTTAAAAGAGTTTTAATGTTTTCCTCACTTGTGCAATGGCTATTATATTTGGGGTGAAAAGGTGTTAGAATTCAAATAAAAGATATTTGTACGCAAAAGCTTTGTGGTTAATTTCTAAGCAGTTTGAAAATGTGTTTTAATCTATACTTATTTTATAAATCCCCAACAGAGACAACAATGATGAACTTTGATCTAAATCAATATATATGTTTTAACTTTTACAACGGCTGGCGAGAGATTACCGGATTTTACAAAGATACTTTAGGTATGGATGTTACACCACAAAAAGTCTATGTATTAGAAATTCTTGATACAAAAGAAAAACTAACCATGAATGAATTATCGAAAAAAATGAATCTGGATAGTTCAGCTGTTTCTACACTTATTTCAAGAATGGAAAAGAAAGAATTAGTAAAGCGTACTCATGGAACAAAAGATAGACGTACCGTTTACGTTCAACTTACGAGTGAAGGTGCTAAAGTAAGAGATATGTTACGTGAAAACTTTGATACGTTGACAGATAATATCAATGAGAATATTTCTGAAGAAGATATTAACAAGCTTCAAGAAATTGTTGGTAAAATCACCAAAAACCACAAGAAACTAATAGAGCAAGCTTAATCAGTTCTATTCATCCAATATAATCATTGTTACTTCTCACAGGCCCTTTTTAGGGCCTGTTATGGTTTTGAAATATCTTAAACTGAAATATTAGCGCCCACCTGTTACCTCTATAAAACTACCCGTCGTATAACTCGACTCATCAGAAACTAACCAAGCGATTGCGGCGGCTACTTCTTCGGCTTCTCCGCCACGCTTTAATGGAATATTCTGTTTTATTCTATCGACTCGATTTGGTTCTCCTCCATCGCTATGAATATCGGTATAAATCACCCCGGGCCTAACCCCATTTACGCGTATATTTTCTTCTGCCAGTTCGGTGGCTAAACCCAGGGTTAGTGAATCAATCGCGCCTTTAGATGCTGCGTAATCAACATACTCACCACCAGACCCTAGACGTGCAGCAGCAGAAGATACGTTGACAATAGTGCCCCCTCGACCGCCGTGTTTTGACGACATACGTTTAATCGCCTCGCGGGCGCAAATGAAATAGCTGGTGACATTGGTTGTGAGTATCTTATTAATTCTATCGGCATCTAAATCTTCAACGCGACATTGTTGCATCAGTATTCCGGCATTATTAACCAGCGTATTTAACTGTCCAAACTCTAGATCAATGATGTCAAACAAATGGGTAACATCTTCTTCGATTGAGACGTCAGCTTTTACCGCAATAGCTTTGTGTCCCAGGCTTATAATCTGTTCGACAACTCGCTTAGCCGCCTTTTCATCAGAATGATAATTAACGCATATGTCATATCCGTCTTTTGCCAAGCGAATTGCTGTTGCTGCGCCAATGCCACGACTAGAACCGGTAATTAAGGCAACCTTGTTCATGAAAACTCCTGTTGTTTATTTATTATTCTTATTACATGTTTTAAATTAAGAATAGGATAAAAAAGGCTCAAAAGTAGGGGGGTGACTCTAATAGTTATCATTCAATCAAAAACAGGGATTATTTTGGCATCCTGTTAGATTTACATCTATTCTTTTAAACAAAGCAAAACGGAGATTTAAATGGCTTGTCAATATTTTGCACCTTGTGATCATGGGGCTGAAAGTTTTACCATCGCAATTCCTAAAGTGACGTTTGGCAGAGGTACACTTGCCGAAATAGGTGAGCGCGCACAAGCATTGAATATGTCGCGTGTTGCGTTGTTTACTGATGCCTTTTTAAAAGATGGGCCTTATGTGGCAACAGTTACTAACTCACTCAAACAAGCAGGTGTTGATTTTCAGATATTTTCTGAAATACGTATCGAACCTGACGATGTTTGTGTCGACGATGCTGCGAAATTTTTATCTAGCCATGATTTTGATGGCATGATTTCGGTCGGTGGCGGTTCGGTGATTGATGTTGCCAAGGCCGCAATGGTATGTGCAAAATATCCTGCGCCGGTGCGTGATTATTTCGCTCCTCCTGTCGGAGAAGGAAAACCGATACCGGGGCCGTTATTACCCCATATTGCCTGTCCAACGACAGCGGGTACAGGCTCTGAATGTACTTCGATTTCGGTAATTAGGATTCGGGAGCTGAATACCAAATTTGTTTTTGCCAGCCCACATATGCTGCCAGATCAGGCAGTCATTGATCCGACCTGTTGTGAGTCATTAAGCGCCAATGCCGTGGCATCGACTGGATTTGATTTACTCAGTCATGCGCTGGAATGCTATACCGCAAAAGCCTATACACAGTGGGATAAGGTTAAAAACCCAAATGCCCGACCACTCACTCAAGGGGCGAATCCCTGGAGCGATTTGGCCGCTACCGAAGCCCTAAAAATTGCGGGTCAGTACCTGGTGCGCGGTGTCGCGGATGCCAATGACCAAGAAGCGAGAGATCAACTCATGTGGGGTGCATCATTAGCAGGGATGGCATTTGGCAATTCAGGCACGCATTTGCCGCATGCGTTATCTTATGGGGTGACACACTTGATGCATGACATCACCACAGAGGGCTATGACGTTAAATCACCGTTTGTGCCTCATGGTATCAGCGTGATTGTGACAGCGCCTGCTACCTTTAGATATACCGCTGAAGCAACACCAGAAAGACATCTAGAAGCCGCTGCATTTTTACAGGCAGATAAACGCGGAGCAACTCAAGCAGATGCGGGTGAAGTGCTTGCTAATCGTATTATCGAATTGATGCGTGACACGCATATTCCAAACGGTTTAAGTGGTGTAGGTTTTGCCGAAACGGATGTGACACGCTTAACCGATTCTTCAATTCGTCAAGCGCGCGCGATAGCAAATGCACCTAGAGAAAGTAACCGCGTTGATATTGAGAATATATACCGGGATGCTATAAGCTATTGGTAAAAACCTCACGAAAGTGGGGGGGTGTGCTCTAGTATTTTCCAGGAGTTGCCATCGGGTTCGACTTGATGTTTAGCCCATTCCAGGAACTCAGCACGAGTACAGTAACCGGAACTGCGTTTGTTCTGTCCTGCGATGACTTTATAAATCACGATATCTTTATCTGGGTCTGCACTTTGAGAGTCTTCAATAGTACTAGTAGATTCATCGACTATTTGGCGCACTGTCCAGTTTTCGCCATGAGCCGCACTGCTGTAATAACTGCCAATAATCATTTTTTTCGGGTCAAATGATGCTTGCTGAGATTTCTTGGTAGCGAGGTTATAGATTCGTATCAGGTCATATTCGCTGACATCAATAAAGGAATCTATTTCACTCAGTGCATAGACGAAGTCTTCGTGTGTAATCGATGGAATATTTTCAGAGCTGTGGCTAGGGGGTTTAATCTGATTCTGTTTACGGTGTAAAAAAAACGGGTAGCGTCGCCATGCAAACGGATAGTTAAATAAAACTCCAACCAGCAGAATCACAATAACATTGAGTAAAACAGGGGTGAGAATAAACTGATAACCCAAGTCATGAGTTGCGCTACCTCCAATTACAGCTGATAGTGCAGTCGCTCCACCCGGAGGATGTATACATTTTAGATAATACATCGTCCCAATCGCAATACCCACAGCAATGCTGGCGGCAATTAATTCATTTGGGATCAGTTTTGCACAGCTAACACCAATCAATGCCGAGATTATATGCCCGCCAATGACAGGCCAGGGCTGTGACAGTGGTCCATGTGGAACAGCGAACAGTAATACTGCTGAAGCACCCATCGAGGCAATGATCAAGGCTGAGCTATTATTAACTGTGTTACCGAGGTCGCCACCGAGCATGGTTTGGCTAATAATAAAAATAAAGAAAATTGCAGTAAAGCCACCGACTGCAGATACTATTTTCTCAATGTGGCTGACTGGTGTTTGAGCAATCCCGAAGAATGATTTCAGTTTGGTCATTTACTAGCTTTTAAAAGGGATGAGTTTAGTTTCATCAAAAACCAGCTTATCAATTTTCAAGTAGGCAACACTTTCTTCGCTTGATATTGCTGCCTGCTTAATGCCTTCAATCGCTAATAATTCGTTGGTAGTTTTCTCGATGTTTTTTAGCGCGTTTGAATTCAATTTAAAAACCTGGTTCTTGAAAAAATCGGGTTTTGGTAAGCTCACTGCAACGATTAAAAAAGCGATTGCAACCATGGCTCCAAAAATGAATACACCTGATACGCCCCAAGACTGCATGACTAGGCCGCCGACTGTGCCTCCGAAGAAGATACCTAAAAACTGTGCGCTGGAATATACCCCCATAGCAGTACCTTTGGTGCTGACATCAGAGTATTTCGCCACGAGAGAGGGTTGCACTGCTTCGAGAAAGTTGAAGCCAATGAAAAACAATAGGAAGGCAAACATAAGTGGGTAGAAATTAAATTGACTAATGCCTAGCAATCCCTGTGAAAAAACCAGTAAAACCACTGCGATTACAAACATTACCTTAATCTTGCGGAATTTCTCAGCAATGATAATCATCGGTAATGAAAAAATAATGGAGATCAACAGCACAGGCAGGTATATCTTCCAGTGCTGGGTACTTTCAAGGTTTAGGTAATCCCTGAATATCAGGGGTAAGACCGTGAAGTTTGCTGTCATCAATAAATGTAATAAAAATACGCTAAGGTTCATTCGTAATAAAGTGCTTTCCTGTAACACCGGTTTTATATAGTCACCGATAATGCCTGCATCGCGATGTGTCTTAGTTAGTGCTGGCGTGGGAACAACAAACTGGATTAACAGTATCCCAATAATCGCGAGTAGGGCGGTGACCCAAAATACGCCAGAAAGCCCCGCGAATTTACTGATAAGTGGCCCAGCTACCATGGCAATCGCAAAAGCAATACCGATACTCATACCTATGAACGCCATCACTTTTGCGCGATGATCTTCGCGGCTTAAATCAGCAGCGAGTGCCATAGTCGTTGCTGCAATCGCGCCACTTCCCTGAATTGCACGGGCTAAGATAATGATATAAATATTATCTGTTAGGGCAGCGAGAACACTACCAAAGGCGAATACCAATAAGCCACCGATAATGACTGGCTTACGGCCTATTTTATCCGAAAGTAGTCCCAGTGGAATTTGCAGCGCGGCCTGGGTTAAACCATAAATACCAATACATAATCCTATTAGAAAAGGTGTGGCATTTTGTAGTTCTTTAGCAAACAAGGGCAGGATCGGAAGGATCATAAATAAGCCAAGCATGCGTGCTGCAAAAACGGCAGCTAATGAGAGTGCAGTGCGGGTTTCAAGCTTATTCATAAATCAGAGAATTTTTCCTTCACAGTGCTTTTTAAGGTCCGCTAAGTTTATTATAACTTTCTTGTAACTTTCTATTAACTAAAAGGTTGCTAATATTTTATTAAGGCGGCGATAATAACAGATTAACGAAGAAACATAGATACTCAATTAAGGTAAGAATGGATAAAATATCGTTACGCGGCGCACGAACACATAACCTCAAGAATATAGATTTAGATTTACCCCGCGATAAACTTATCGTGATCACAGGGCTTTCAGGTTCGGGTAAATCGTCGTTAGCGTTTGATACCATATTCGCCGAAGGGCAGCGTCGCTATGTAGAGTCGCTTTCCGCCTATGCGCGCCAATTCTTATCGATGATGGAAAAACCCGATCTGGACCATATCGAAGGCTTATCTCCTGCGATTTCTATTGAACAGAAAACCACTTCACATAATCCACGTTCAACGGTGGGAACAATCACCGAAATCTACGACTACCTGCGTTTATTATATGCACGTGCCGGTGAGCCGCGCTGTCCAGAGCACGGTACTGCATTAGATGCTCAAACAGTCAGTGAAATGGTGGACCAGATAATGGCCTTACCAGAAGGCAGCAAGCTAATGATGCTGGCACCTGTAATTCGCAATCGTAAAGGTGAGCATTTACAGCTATTCGAAGATTTTAAAAGTCAGGGGTTTCTGCGCGTCAGAATCGATGGTGTTGTCTACGATCTAGATGATGTTCCTGAATTGGAGTTGCGGACTAAACATACGGTTGAAGTGGTTGTAGATCGATTTAAAGTTAAAGACGATATGCAGCAGCGCTTAGCAGAATCTTTAGAAACCACCTTGCGTTTAGCGGATGATCTGGCAGTTATCGCATGGATGGATGAGGAAGATGCCAAAACCAACGAGCAAATTCTATTTTCAGCAAACTACGCCTGTAAGTTATGCGGCTACTCTCTGCAAGAGTTGGAACCACGTTTATTCTCTTTTAATAGTCCAAGCGGTGCATGTCAAACCTGTGATGGTCTAGGTGTAGAACAAGTCTTTGATGAAGAACAAGTAGTTAGCAAGCCTCAGCTGAGCCTTGCAGAAGGCGCGATTCGTAGCTGGGACAAGCGAAATAATTACTACTATCAGATGATCACTTCTTTAGCAGATCACTACGATTTTGATATCGAAACGCCGTTTCAGGATCTACCGACAAAAATTCAAAAAATCGTACTTTATGGTAGCGGTAGAACCAAGGTAGATTTTACTTACGAAGGCAAGAAAGGGCAGAGGTTTATCCGCACCCATCCTTTCGAAGGAATTATCCATAATCTAGAGCGTCGTTATAAAGAAACCGATTCAAATGGCGTGCGTGAAGAATTAGTAAAGTACATGTCGGTGCATGCGTGTTCTGATTGTCATGGTTTGCGTTTGAATGAAGCTGCTCGAAATGTTTTTATCACTGAGTTGAATTTACCGACAGTTACGGATAAAGCGATTGGTGAATGTTTTGAATTTTTCAATACGCTTAACCTTCCGGGAAAGCAGGGGAAAATAGCAGATAAAATCATCCGTGAAATAAAACTGCGTTTAGAGTTTTTGGTGAATGTGGGTTTGGATTACCTCACCTTAAGCCGTAGCTCAGAGACGTTATCGGGTGGTGAAGCTCAGCGTATTCGTCTGGCCTCTCAAATAGGCGCAGGCTTGGTTGGCGTCATGTACGTATTGGATGAACCATCGATAGGCTTACATCAACGCGACAATGATCGTTTATTGAAAACACTCAGACATTTACGTGATCTTGGTAATACTGTGATTGTGGTTGAGCACGATGAAGATGCGATTCGACTTGCTGATTATGTTGTCGATATCGGCCCTGGTGCAGGCGCACATGGTGGCTATATTGTCGCACAGGGTAAACCAGAGGAAATTGAGCAGAATAAGGAGTCTGTCACAGGTCAGTTTTTATCGGGCGTACAGAAAATTGATGTACCGAAAAAACGGGTTAAAGCGAATAAAAAGAAAATGCTTAAAGTAATTGGTGCAACCGGTAATAACCTGCAATCAGTTTCTGCGGCTATCCCTGTCGGTCTAATGACGTGTATCACAGGTGTTTCTGGTTCGGGAAAATCTACCTTAATCAATGCGACCTTGTATCCCAATATCGCGCACTTTTTAAATAACAGCTCGCTACGTCGCGCACCCGTTGAAAAAATCGAAGGTTTAGACTTTTTCGATAAAGTAGTGGATGTTAATCAAAGCCCTATTGGACGTACGCCACGCTCAAACCCTGCAACATATACGGGCGTATTTACTCCGATTAGAGAATTATTTGCAGCAACCGCTGAGGCACGATCTCGAGGTTATCTTCCGGGACGATTTAGTTTTAACGTCAAAGGGGGCGTTGTGAAGCGTGTCGAGGTGATGGTGTGACTAAAGTCGAGATGCACTTTTTGCCTGATGTTTATGTTCAATGCGATGTCTGTCACGGCAAACGTTACAACCGCGAAACTTTGAATGTGCATTACAAAGGTAAAAATATCTACGAAGTGTTGGAGATGACGGTTGAAGAAGCGCGAGTCTTCTTTGATGCGATTCCCGGAATCAAGGTCAAACTGCAAACGCTACTGGATGTAGGTTTGTCCTATATCACCCTTGGCCAGAATGCGACCACCATTTCAGGAGGTGAAGCACAACGCGTCAAACTTGCGAAAGAACTATCCAAACGCAGTACCGGTAAAACCATTTACATTTTGGATGAGCCGACAACAGGTTTACATTTCCATGATGTTAAGGTGCTGTTGACAGTGTTGCATCGCTTACGTGACGAAGGTAATACCATTATTGTCATCGAACATAATCTAGATGTAATCAAAACCGCGGACTGGATTATTGATTTAGGACCAGAAGGTGGAAGTAGAGGGGGACAAATTATTGCCACAGGTACGCCAGAACAAGTGGTGAAGGTTAAAGGTTCATTTACGGGTGAGTATTTGAAGCCGATGCTGGAAAGCGGTTATAAAAAAGTGCTTATGCAAAACGCTGTGTAGAAACGACGGAACCATAAGATGGTCTAATATTGCGGTTTTCTTTCATAAAGAACTAAAAGCCACATAATGACCTGAAAAAGAGATCTAATAATTGAGTTTAACGTTTCAAAAAGCGAAACAAAAAGTTCACTAAAAGTAGGGGGTGTATATTAAACTTATATTTTTGTGCTTAATTTGCCTATTTTCATAATTAGGACTACGTTTAGTTAGCTATTAACAACAAATCATATATACAAACAAATCACTAAATAAAGGAGTTTTAAAATGACGGCAATTACATTACACGGCGACCCAATCAATACAAACGGTGAATTACCATCCGTAGGAAGTCAGGCACCCGATTTCGTTTTAACGGCGGGAGATCTTTCGGATGTGTCATTGGCAGATTTTGCGGGTAAGAAGAAATTACTTAATATTGTTCCAAGTCTCGATACACCAACCTGTGCGCTTTCAACCAAGAAATTTAACGAATCTGCTAAACAGCACGAAGATACTGTTTTCCTGACTGTTTCTGCAGATCTGCCTTTTGCTCAAGGTCGTTTTTGTGAAGCAGAAAGCTTAAATGTGATTAAACCATTATCAATTATGCGTTCACAGGCTTTCTCTGAAGATTATGGGGTAAAGATTGTAGATGGTCCGCTTGCAGGTATTACTAGCAGAGCGGTTGTTGTTATGGATGAAAACAATAATGTTGTTTATAACGAAATGGTACCTGAAATCGGACAAGAGCCTGACTACGATAAAGCGCTAGCTGCTCTTTAAGTATTTGAGTTAGATATTCTAGAAAAGTGCCTAACCGAGGCTCCGCCGAGATAACGTCAGAATGCAATGACGACAGCTCGAAGGGTAAGGTTTTCATTTATATCAATAAAAACCTTATAAAAAGTAGGGGGGGTGTATTTTACATCCCTTAGTGAAAATTATTCGATGCGTAATTAAGAATAAATAGCTAAAAATTAAATTTTACGATACTTTATGCGAAGTTTGAGAAGTAACAAGAACTATCCAGATTTTGGATTCTTAGAAGTTAATTTGAAAAGGAAAGTAATAACATGGCAAGCATTAACAAAGTGATTCTTGTAGGTAATTTGGGTCAAGACCCAGAAGTAAAATACATGCCAAGTGGCGGTGCAGTGACGAATATTAGTATTGCAACGACAGATACATGGAAAGATAAAGCGACTGGCGAAAAGAAGGAGAATACCGAGTGGCACCGCGTTGTGTTCTTTAATCGTTTAGCTGAGATCGTTGGCGAATATTTGCGTAAAGGCTCACAGGTTTACATCGAAGGAAACCTTAGAACTCGCAAATGGCAAGATCAAAATGGTGTGGATAAATACACAACTGAAATCGTTGCGCGTGAAATGCAAATGTTGGGTGGCAGAACAGGTGGCAGTAGCGACTTCAATCAGGCCCCACAGAAAGAAAGTGGTTCGCAAGGTGGACAAAAACCAGTACAAAAGGCACCTTCTCAAGAAAACACACCACCACCTCAAAACTTTGATAATTTTGATGATGATATTCCGTTTTAAGTCTGGTGATAATGACTTAGAAAATCGATATTAAAGATCCAATAAAAAACCCGCTTTAAGCGGGTTTTTTATTGTCTTAGGAATGTGAAGCTTTGAAGGATTATTGACCGATGACTTCACAACATCCTGTATAGAACTCACGATTTACCGTAGCATTGACTTCATAGGTAAATCGGGTTTTAGATAGACCGTTGTAACACGCGTTAGTCTTCTCCAGATTCACTTCAACGTTATTACGCCCCTGATTTCCACCTATATTCATACGCACCTGATTTGGTGTGGCCCACGCGTGATAATTTATAGGGACATTGAATGCTTTGTTTTTACCAAACTTGATATTCATATTGCGATTGGCAACATTCATTTTGATATTCCACAGCTTGGGACTTTTACCATTACAAAGTAGCATCTTTGCATCAGGTTGATTTGACTCGTTAATGTCGAAAGCTGTTTTCATTTCAGTTGCTGCACCCTCTGTGGGTTGATCGTAACGATCCCCTGCATACCCTTCCTGATCTACGGGCATTACATCAAGTGACTCCACAGGAGCAGCTAATACTTTAGCTGTTCGTTGTGGTGGATTGATTGATTTATTGTTTCTTGAAGCAATATTGTTAGTGTTATTGGCATTGTTATTTGGTTGGGCAGGTCTAAGCAGAACCCCGGTCTTTTGCAAATAATTTGAAATAACCCAGCCTTTGTCTTTTTTCCAGTTAACTTCAACCCACTTAGTACCTTTAATAATACGTTGCTTGCCCGTTTCTGTAAGGTCTTTGGCGTTGTAAGGTAATCTTTGTTTTATTCGAGATTTAGTGCTCGGCCACGCGCGAAGCTTAAGTGTGTTACTTGGTGAAACTTTGTTAACTTTGAATATTGTAATTTTTTTCTGAGTAGTTGTTTTTGCATAAGCCATTGTAATTGATGCATCTATACTGATTAATGCAAACACAATGATCGCTGATAATGATATCCGCTTCATAGCTTTTTCCCCTTTTTTATGTACAGATCTACACAAGATTTATACAGCCCATCGGCATATTAGCGCAAATTATGGGATATATCAATTAGTCTGCTTTAAGTTACATAGTCTAAGGTGTTGCTGTTTATGGGAAAATTTGGTTTTTAGGGTTTTGATGACAAGACTGCGAACATCGCGGATAATAAGCCTCCAATTTGTTAGATAGTAATTAATTATGTCCGTTAAAGAGCCAAATGAAATGGCAGATACAAAAGGCAGTGTAAGTACGGGTCAAAGTACTGATAAAAATTTAGGAAAGGATGTTGGTAAAAAAACTGGCACAAAAGCCGGTAAGATTTTTATCCAGACCCATGGTTGTCAGATGAATGAGTATGATTCAGCGAAAATGGCTGATGTGCTTAATGATGCAAATGGAATGGAGTTGACAGACAATGCAGAAGAAGCTGATGTGCTGTTATTGAATACCTGTTCGATTCGCGAGAAGGCTCAGGAGAAGGTTTTCCATCAGCTTGGTCGCTGGCGAAAAATTAAAGAGAAAAATCCCGATGTCATTATTGGGGTCGGTGGTTGCGTAGCAAGTCAGGAAGGTAAAGCCTTGCATGATCGAGCACCTGTAGTCGATGTGGTTTTTGGACCTCAAACCTTGCATCGTTTACCAGAAATGGTGGCAGAAGCTAAAAGGGATAAGTCCTTTGTCATCGATACCACATTCCCTGAAATTGAAAAATTTGATCGTTTGCCAGAACCCAGGGCAGATGGTGTGAGCGCATTCGTTTCTATAATGGAAGGTTGCAGCAAGTATTGTACTTTCTGTGTCGTGCCTTACACGCGTGGTACTGAAATATCCCGTCCTTTTGACGATATCATTGTTGAAGTGGCGGAACTTGCGAATCAGGGCGTTCGAGAAATAAATCTACTCGGCCAGAATGTGAATGCCTATCGTGGTCCCATGCACGATGGTGAAATAGCAGATTTGGCTATGCTAATCCATTATGTGGCAGCGGTTGAGGGTATCGATCGAATCCGCTATACCACATCCCACCCAGTTGAATTCAGTGATAGTTTGATTCAGGCTTATGCGGAAGTCCCTGAACTTGTTGATCATTTGCACCTACCTATTCAAAGTGGCTCAGATAGAATTCTGGCTGCAATGAAGCGCGGACATATGGCTGTTGAGTACAAACAGAAAATCCGCAAACTTAGAGAAATTCGTCCTAATATCAGTCTGTCATCAGATTTTATTATTGGCTTTCCGGGAGAGACGGATAAGGACTACGAAGACACGATGAAACTGATAGAAGATGTTGGTTTTGATAAAAGCTTCAGTTTTATTTATAGCGCAAGACCAGGCACACCAGCGGCATCATTTGAGGATAATGTGCCAGATGCAGTAAAGAAAGCACGTCTTTACCGTTTACAGCAACGCATTACTAAAATGGAACAAGAGATCAGCCAAAAAATGGTGGGTACTGTGCAGAAATTGTTGGTTGAACGAGTCTCTAAAAGAGGTGAAGGGCAGATTGCTGGTAGAACCGAAAATAACCGAATAGTCAACTTTGATGGTGACGAGTCGTTAATCGGAAATTTTGCAGAGGTAGAAATTACCGAAGCTCAACCCAATTCTCTGCGTGGTAAGCTTGTTTAGTTTTGTTATCTAGCCTATTAGCAAGTGTTTTAAACAGTAGTATATTTACAAGCTTTTTACAAAGAATATGAAAGGTTCAAGATATGAAATGGCGTGATAGAAAACAAAGCACTAATGTTGACGATAGACGTGGTCGTAGTAGCGGAGGTGGTGGAAGAGGTTTACCTTCAATCGGTACATTAATGTTTTTGTGGCCTTTGGTTAAGCCATTGTTACGTTCTAAGCTAGGTATTGCGGTCGTAGGTATTGGAGCAGCAGCTTATTTCATCGGTCCTTCATTATTAGGAATAGGTGGCAGTTCTAGCTCAAAAGATGTCGATCCAAAAAGCGAAGACGTTGCTTTTATTAAAACGGTCCATGGTGATATAGAGACAATATGGTCGAAGATTTTTGCACAAGCGGGTCAACGTTATCCGGTACCTGAACTTGTTTTATACACAGATTCAACAACAAGTGGATGTGGGCCAGCAAGTTCTCGTATGGGTCCTTTTTACTGTCCTGCTGATACAAAAATTTATGTAGATATGGGTTTTTTTGAAGACCTTGAGAAAAAACATGGAGCTGGTGGTGATTTCGCGCGAGCCTATGTACTCGCACATGAAGTAGGGCATCACGTACAAAATCTGGAAGGTACCCTGGATAAAGTTGAAAAGGCCAAGCATCAAGTGCGTGGTGATCAGAAAAACCAGTTACAGGTGCGGGTTGAACTTCAGGCGGATTGTTATGCCGGAGTGTGGGCACATCATGTACAAAAGCAATTTAAAGCGCTAGAGCCTGGTGATTTGGAAGAAGCGCTAACTGCAGCTGCTTCAATTGGTGATGACCGTTTACAAAAACAGGCTCAGGGTTTTGCTATTCCTCATACATTTACCCATGGCAGTTCTAAACAACGCGTAGAATGGTTTGCGCGTGGCGTGAAGAATGGCAGTGTTCAGGATTGCCAGACATTTGGTGGTTTAAAAACTTAAGGGTTAAAAAAAATCATCGAATCTCAGCTATCCGGGATTTAATTTACCTTGTTTTGTTGCTTTAGTTTCCGTATCGCGTCAATCTAAAAATCACACCCCCCTACTTATAAGGCTTTTTTCATAATAAATAATTGTAATTGTGTCTCTATAATTTCTCTGCCTTTGAATAATCATGCTAGAATTAATCCATTGAATACAATTATCAAAAGGAAATACAACCACATTTGAATATCTCAAAAGCAGCTTCACCTGCAGACGTCTCTCAATCTGCTGAGGGCTCAAAATCTGCTGAGGGCTCAAAATCTGCTGAGGGCTCAAAGCTCGTCACCGACTCTAATCGTCACTCTCTTTCCTTGCACCTTGAACCCGAAGACAATCAACGACTGACAAATCTATGTGGTCAGTTCGATCAGCATTTGCATCAAATTGAAAAACATTTTGATGTGATTGTGAGTAACCGTGGATTCGATTTTAAAATTGAAGGACTGCCGTTACAGATGCAAAAAACCATCAATTTATTACAAGAATTGTATGCATTGACGGCGACTGATCAGCTCGCTCCTGAAAAAATTCATTTGTTTCTACAAGAATCCAATCATGCTGAATCTGAATATAATGCCGATGGAAAAATTAAAGATGCCAGTGTTACTGCAACAATAAGAACCAAGCGTGGTTTATTACGTGGTCGTGGTCCGAATCAGAATTTTTATATTCGCAGTATCCAGACCCATGATTTAACTTTTGGTATTGGCCCTGCTGGCACAGGCAAGACTTATCTTGCTGTAGCGTGTGCAGTAGAAGCACTGGAAAGAGATGAAGTCAGGCGAATTATACTCGTTAGACCTGCCGTTGAAGCTGGCGAAAAACTGGGTTTTTTACCAGGAGATCTATCGCAAAAAGTAGATCCTTATTTACGTCCGATGTATGACGCTCTTTATGAAATGCTGGGTTTTGAAAAGGTTGATAAGCTGATTGAGAAAAATGTTATTGAAGTCGCTCCTTTGGCGTATATGCGTGGTCGAACCCTGAATGATTCTTTTATCATTATGGATGAAGCGCAGAACACCACAGCAGAACAAATGAAAATGTTTTTAACGCGTATCGGGTTTGGTTCAACGGTGGTTGTCACAGGTGATATTACCCAGGTTGATTTACCTAATAACCAGCGATCTGGTCTTAAGCATGTGATCGATATTCTTCAAGGCGTTAAGGAAATACGTTTTGCCTTTTTTGAATCCAAGGACGTTGTCAGACATAGTTTGGTCCAGCGTATCGTTGATTTGTATGAAAAGCATGAAGGTAAATAAAGCACCTACAGATAGTTTTCTCAGTATGTTTTTTTCATCGTTAAAACTAAGTTAGAAATTGAGTAATGAATATTTCTGAACAAATTGCTGCCGATCGTGAGGCACTTCTGGTTAATGTTAATCTCATTAATGTTGAAGTGGAGCTGCAAAATCCGTGTGATTACCCATCGATTCCATCTGTTGAAGACTTAAAAACGTGGTGTGCGGCTGCATTACAATCGCGTTACATCAAACAAAAAAAACTGCCTGAAAGTGGGGGGGTGACCGTTGTGGTTCGCGTGGTTGATGAGGAAGAGGGTGCTGAGTTAAATCAAACTTATCGACAAAAACCAACAACTACCAATATTCTTTCTTTTCCTTTTGAATTCCCAGAGGAACTTTTAGCAACGCCTGAATTCAAAGATCAACCAATCCATTTGGGAGATCTGGTTGTTTGCGAGGCTGTGGTAAAAAAAGAAGCCAAAGAGCAAAACAAAACATTGCAACAGCATTGGGCTCATCTGATTGTTCATGGTGTACTTCATTTGCAAGGATACGATCACATTGAAGATGAAGAAGCTGAGCAGATGGAAGCTTTAGAAATAGAAACGTTAGAAACAATTGGGATTTAACAACCCGTATATATGAACCCTTATCTATGAATCAAGAAGAGACTAACGTCAAAACCAGGCCGTGGCTGCATAAATGGTTAAGAAGCACGATAGATACCAGTGTGCTTGATCAGGAAGAGCTGATTGCTGAGTTAAGGCAATCTCAAAAGAATAATATCATTTCATCCGAGTCTTTGGGAATGCTTGAAGGCGTGATGCAGGTAGATAATCTTCAGGTGCGAGATATTATGATACCTCGTGCCAATATTGGCTTTTTACACCTGAACGATAGTTTTCACGATATTTTGGAAACTGTTATGAAAGCGGGTCATTCCAGGTTTCCTGTGATTGATGAAAATAAAGATGACGTAGAAGGAATTTTGCTCGCTAAAGATTTACTTAAATACGTGGGTAATGAGGATAGTTTTGATATCGATGACATTATCAGACCACCTTCATTTGTTCCAGAAAGCCAAAAGCTTAATACACTGTTGAGTCAATTCAGAAATAGTCGTAATCACATGGCGATGGTAGTTGATGAATATTCGGGTACTTCCGGCTTGGTTACCATAGAAGATGTTCTGGAGCAGATTGTCGGGGATATAGATGATGAGCATGATGATGTCGACGAAAAGAAGAATATCCTCGCGCAAAATGACGGAAGATTTACGATTCAGGCAAGTACCGAACTCGAAGAATTCAATGAGTATTTCAATTGTGATATGCCCTTGGATAAGTATGATACTTTGGGTGGATTGATCTCACAAAAAGCAGGCAAAATACCCAGGCAGGGCGAAGAAGTTAAACTCAACAAATTCTCTTTTAAAATATTACGCAGTGATGGACGAAGAATTCAATTGCTTGAAGTACGTAGACTAGAGAAGTCATAAGAATAAAAATATGAAGTTGCCTGGGATTCAAGCACATTTATCTAAATGGAATTATTTACTCGTGTTGATAGCTGGCGTTATGCTGGTATTCGCTTTCTCCCCATTTGATATCTATCCACTTGCGTGGTTTAGTCCAGCCATTCTGTTTTATGCGTTATCCAAAGCGCAAACTAAAAAACAGTATTTTATGTTGTCCTGGGTTTATGGCATTGGGGTGTTTGGAGCTGGAGCTTCCTGGCCATTTTACAGCTTGTATTTTTTTGCACATGCACCTTTATTATTAGCGCTTTTAGCAACAGCAGCTTTTGTGTTAATTGTTTCTTTACTCAGCTTAGGATCATTCGGTCTACTAGCATCCTTATTTAGATTTAGGCCATTGTTTTTAAAGTTGCTGCTTTTTTATCCTACATCGTGGGTGTTGGCTGAGTGGTTTCGTTCCTGGTTTTTGACTGGCTTTCCATGGTTATATTTAGGGAGCAGCCAAATCGATACTTTCTTTGCTGCATATGCGCCGATTGCCGGCGTGTTTGCGGTGAGCCTTTCCAGTGTCATTATTGCTGGTGCATTACTCAGTTTCCTATTAGGGAACTCCGTACAAAGAAAGGTTTATATTGAGGCTGATCCTGTTCATCAATCTGTTAGCGACAATGCCCTAGTCGAAGAACGCTTTGGGTCATCCATTAGAATTTTATCGGCATTAATTATTGTGCTGTTAGTCAGCAGTGCTTTTGCATTGCAAACAATCAACTGGACGGAAAAAGTTGATAAACCATTAACAGTCAGTGTTCTTCAATCGAATATTTCGCAACTAGAAAAATTAAATCCTGACAACCTGTTGCCCTCAATTGATCTGTATCGCAGTATGACGCTCAAAAGTATCAGAAGTGATCTTATTGTTTGGCCAGAAACAGGCTTATTCGACTCATTTGATAGGCATATGGAAAGCCTTATCCAGCCTTTGCAAAACTCACTCGCAAATACTAATAAAACGATTCTTATGGGCGGTTTTTATATCAATGAGAATCAAGGTGTAGAAAATAGTGTGTTGGCAATTTCGTCTGACAACCGAGAAATATATTCAAAGAGGCATCTTGTTCCATTTGGTGAATACACACCATTATTAAAATATATTCGCTGGTTGAGTAAATGGATTCAGTTGCCATACGATAATATTACACCGGGCGTAAATAATGGCACGCTGATGATAGGCGATCAGATTGCGCAAATGACCATTTGTTACGAAGATGCATTTGGTTCTGAGATTATTCAATCGTTACCTCTAGCATCAATGTTAATTAATGTAACGCATGATGGATGGTTTACCGGTTCTTTAGAGCCCCAGCAGCATATGCAGATAGCCAGAATGAGGGCTTTAGAAACAGGTCGTTATATGGTTCGTGCTACAACTACAGGCCCATCTGGAATTATTAATGAAAAAGGCGATGTAATTGCTACTGCGCCAATTAATACTAAAAGTATAATCACTGGCAAGGTTCAACCATTCTCTGGAGCAACACCCTATATACTTTGGGGTAATTGGTTGATTATTGGCATCTTAAGTGTCATTTTACTACTAGGCGTGACCTGGAAAAGAGAGAATTAAACGATGGCAACGATAAAAAATGTCGCTAATTATCTGCATGAATTATTGGATGTTGATGCATTTAAAGATTACGCGCCGAATGGCTTGCAGGTTCAAGGTAAGGAAAAGCTAAAGAAAATAGTCATGGGTGTGTCAGCGACACAAGCCTTGATTGAAGCTGCAATAGAAAAAGATGCTGATGCAATATTGGTTCATCATGGCTGGTTCTGGGATAAAGAAGATCCAAGAATTATCGGGATGAAGCACAAACGTCTACAAATATTGATGGAAAATAATATCAATTTGCTGGCTTATCATTTGCCATTGGATGCACATCCTGTGCTTGGAAATAATGCCCAGCTTGCGAAAATTTTAGATATTCACGTAGAAGACATTATGGACAGTCAGGGTGTTGGAAATTTCGGCCGTCTTGATGAATATATGAGCCTTGAAGAATTAGGCGAAAACATCGAAAAAAAACTGGGTCGTAAACCTATGCTGATAAAAGCAGGTGACCATGCCATCAGAAAAGTGGCATGGTGTACTGGCGGTGCACAGGGTTATATAGATGAAGCAGTCAAAGCTGGTGTTGATGTTTATATCAGTGGTGAAATTTCAGAACATACCGTACATACAGCGCGTGAAAATGGCGTGCATTACATTGCTGCAGGTCATCATGCGACTGAGCGTTATGGTGTAAAGGCGTTGGGTGAACATGTAGCCGCCAAGTTTGGATTACTTTGTGAGTTTGTGGACATCGATAATCCTGTTTGAAAATATTTATATTTACTAAACTCCTTAAAAACCCTAAAAGTACGGGGGTGTCATTTTTTGGGGTTAAATCACAAGTTCTCAAACTCGTTACTGTGTTGTTACCGTAACAGTCACTACATCTCTATAAGTACCAGCAGCAATATAGAAATCAATTCCTGCCAGCGTCGGTCCATTCAGAATAAAATCAATATCAGTTGGGGTCGTGTTACAAGGAATTGTAAGCTGAGGGTTGCTAATCTCCTCGAAACTCTGACCTTGATACATAATACTGTAATTGGATAAATTTTGATTACTGACTGTGTGGAGCAGTTTAAAATTATTCAAGGTAGAGAAGTCAAGATCGCAATCACCTGAGACATTTGAAGCTAATCCCATTGTTCCCAAATTAACCTGCACTGGAAAGATATAATCCGCCACATCATTATTGTCGTAAAAACGTGATGCACCAGGAGCAGTCCCGGTAAATTTCACATAAGGCTCATAGGTATGAGATAGTGTGATTTCTGTACTATCTGTTGCTGCATTAGTTGTAGAAAAAGCAAAGACAGTAAGTAGAAAAGTTATTGCTGTTTTTAGGGGCTTATTTAATATCATTATCATTATTAGTATTATTTGGTGGGTAGCCAAATTTATATGAGATAACTTTATCTGAATTTAACTGAACCTTACCTGAATGTCTGGCTCATTTTGTCTGAATGCTGATTAAATAGCCCTTTCTCAGAAGTTATTGTGTTTTAAGGCAGTAGAAATCCCTTGTGGCGAAGCATTTCAGAAAGTTTTATTAAAGGAAGGCCAATTAAAGCTGTAGGATCATCACCTTCCAAGCGTTTAAACAAGGTTACACCTAGTCCTTCAGATTTGAAGCTTCCGGCACACCCATAGGGTTGTTCCGCTCGAAGATAAGATTCAATTTCAAGTTCAGATAATTCTCTAAAATCAACATGAAACGGGACCATTTCCAGTTGATAGCTATCGTCACGACAATCGAAAAGGCATAAGCCTGTGAGAAAGCTAACGCGATTGCCTGAGCTTTCTGTCAATTGTTTAATGGCATTCTGGTGATTTCCAGGTTTGCCCCTAATTTCACCATTTAAAATCGAGCATTGGTCAGATGCAATGATTAATCCATTGTCATGCCTTTCTGCAACTGCTTTTGCCTTTTCCAGAGAGAGTCGAAATACATAGCTTTCAGGTTTCTCGTTATGTAATGGGGTCTCGTCAATATTGGGTGATTCTGTTGTAAAATCCAGCCTCAGTCTTTCTAATAGTTCTTTGCGAAAGGGGGATGTAGACCCTAAAATAAGTTTTGTTTGTGTGTTGTTTGGCATGTCTGGTTTAAATGACTCTGGTATAAATTTCAGGTAAAAACTGCAAGAGTGCTATTTTAGCTTTGGGATATTAACTAAAGAAGTAAATAAAAACGACCTAATACTATTAATAATACTTTACAGCAGGGGTATATGCTTAATATAATTCCGCTCTTATGTCGGATAACAGTCAAATACAGCGTTTACCGGTTGAGGTAGACCCATTTAAACTCGTAGAACAGGGTCGTCAATTCGAAGGAAGAATACCTTTAAGTGATTTTCCTCGCCTCAAAGATTTACTCCACACAGGTGAATCTTCGGTTAACGATAAGTTGGTTAAAGTGGATTTACAATTCACTCGAAATGAAACAGGTTTACCTGTTATCAAAGGTCAGATTAAAGCAGAAATGCAAATGATCTGTAATCGATGTCTTGACGCTACTGCGCTAAACGTTGAAACCCAGACTGAAGTGGTACTGGTTGGGAGCGATGCACAGGCAGAGAGATTGCAGGATAGTTTTGATATTTGGTTAGTAGAAGACCAAACACTGGTTATTAAAGATTTCATCGAAGATGAATTACTATTGGCGATGCCTATTGTGATTGCGCACGAAGAATGTGAACCAGCAAGGAAGTTGATCGAAGCTTTGCCTGAAGATGAAATTAGTGATGAGCAGCAAGAGAAAGATAATCCCTTTGCTGCTTTAAAAGATTTAAAACTTAATTAAGAAACTAGAGTTAATAGAATTAACATTTGTTAGTTTTAACTTATTGGAGTAACCCATGGCAGTACAAAAAAGTAAAGTAACGCGTTCTAGAAGAGGGCAGCGTCGCTCACACGATTCTTTATCGAATCCTACATTATCTGTTGATCCGGTTTCTGGTGAGACACATTTACGTCATCACATGACGCCAGACGGGTTTTACCGTGGTCGTCAAGTTATCGCTTCTGCAGTAGAAGTTGAAGACGAGGATGATGACGAGTAAAAATTGCGTTTTACTATATTGATCAATAAAATCGCGGGCATCGTCTCGCGATTTTTCGTATTATAAAACATAAAAGGGTTTGCACGTTAAATGACAGAGTTACATCGTATTGCTATTGATACAATGAGTGGGGACAATGGCTTATTAGCCGCGATACCTGCAGCATTGTCATTTTTAAAAGAATACAACGATACTGCTCTAATCCTGGTTGGTGATGAATCTAAAATATTAGATGAGTTAAACAAGTACAAACAACAACCTAATGAACGTTTAAAGGTTCAGCACGCATCCGAAGTTGTGTTAATGAATGAATCTCCGGCATTGGCATTGCGCGGAAAGAAAGACTCTTCGATGCGTGTCGCGATTAATCTTGTCAAAGCTGCCGAAGCAGATGCTGCCGTAAGTGCGGGAAACACGGGTGCGCTAATGGCTACTGGGCGTTTCGTCCTACGTACGCTTAAAGGTATAGATAGACCTGCTATTTGTGCACCAATTCCGGCAGCCTCGGGCCATACTTATGTGCTGGATCTTGGGGCGAATATCGATTCCACCTCAGAGCATTTATATCAATTCGCCATTATGGGTTCAGAGCTAGCAACTGCTATTGATGGGATAGAAAATCCTCGGGTTGGCCTACTAAATATAGGTTCTGAAGATATGAAAGGTAATGAGCAGGTAAAAGCTGCTCATAAAAAATTGCAAGCAGGTGGGTTTAATTATATTGGCTTCGTTGAAGGTAATGATATCTTTCATGGTGAGGTTGATGTGATCGTTTGTGACGGTTTTGTCGGTAATGTTGCTTTAAAGACATCAGAAGGCTTAGCTAAAATGCTTTCAGAAGAAATTAAAGCGGGTTATACACGTTCACTATTTACTAAGTTTGCAGCTTTGGTTTCTTATCCGGTGATCAAATCATTTAGAAAGCGTTTTGATCATCGTCGTTATAACGGTGCAAGCTTTTTAGGTTTAAAAGGAATTGTGATTAAAAGTCACGGTGGCGCAGATGATGTTGCTTTCGCTAATGCGATAGGGATAGCGCGAAAGGCAGTTATGGAAAAAGTTCCGGATAAAATAGAAGAGCAATTGCAAAAACATTTGGTCGATTAATTCTGTAGTATGATAGTAGTATAATAAAAAACAGACATTGAATAGGATACAGGATGAATTCTAAAATCACAGGCACAGGTAGTTACTTACCTGAAAAGGTATTAACCAATCACGATTTGGAAAAAATGGTTGATACCTCACATGACTGGATTTTTGAGCGAACTGGTATCGAAAAACGTCACATCGCAGCAGAAGATGAAACCACCTCTGATTTAGCTGAAAAAGCAGTCTTAAAAGCCATGGAGATGGCTGGACGGACAGCTGAAGATATAGACCTTATTGTGTTGGCAACAACCACGCCTGATCTAATATTCCCAAGTACTGCCTGTCTCTTGCAAAATAAACTGGGTATTAGTGGCTGTGCAGCTTTTGATATACAAGCCGTATGCACAGGCTTCGTTTATGCCTTGGGCGTTGCAGATAAGTTTATTAAGAGTGGTTCGCATAAATGCGCCTTGGTAATTGGTGCTGAAAAATTCTCCAATATAATCGACTGGACTGACCGAGGAACCTGCATCTTATTTGCTGATGGTGCCGGAGCTGTTGTGCTTGAGGCAACAGAAGAGGAAGACGGGATTCTTTCAACACATTTACACGCTGATGGAAAATACGAAAATTTATTAAATACCACTGCCGGGGTTTCTAAAAACAAAGCCTTGATGGATTCTGGTGGAGCCTTTGTGCAAATGAAGGGAAATGAGGTTTTCCGTATGGCGGTTAACACCCTTGGGCGTATCGTTGATGAAACGCTTGAATACAATAATATGAAGAAGTCTGATGTAGATTGGTTAGTACCACATCAGGCAAATATCCGAATTATAAAAGCTACCGCTAAAAAATTAAAAATGTCTATGGATCATGTTGTTGTCACGGTTAATGAACACGGCAATACATCAGCAGCATCTGTTCCTTTAGCGCTTGATGTTGCGGTTCGTGATGGTCGCATTAAGCGTGGTGAGATCATTCTTCTAGAAGCCTTTGGTGGTGGTTTTACCTGGGGTTCTGCTCTCATTAAGTACTAGAATCAAAAATTCCCCGTTTATTTGTCACCCCCCTACTTATAGGGCGTTTTTATTATTAATTAAACAGTTGGTTGCTGTTAGTCTCAATAAATCAAATGAGTAATGATTCTAATCGAAACAAACAGGGTAAAGATTTTGATAGCAAAGTCTTTTTAAAGACTGTTCCGCATAAGCCTGGGGTTTATCGGATGATTTCGGAGGATGAAAAAATTCTCTATGTCGGCAAAGCCAAAGACCTCAAAAACAGAGTATCAAGCTATTTCCGTGGCAATATCGCTAACTCTCGAACCTATTCAATGGTTAAACAGATTCGGGATGTGCAGGTCACCATTACAGCTACCGAAGCTGAGGCTTTGTTATTAGAAAGTAATCTGATCAAGAAGCACCAGCCCCGCTACAATATCCTGCTTCGGGATGATAAAAGTTACCCCTATATCTATCTGTCTAATCATAAATACCCGCGTTTAACTTTTCATCGTGGTGCCAAAAAAGGAAAAGGGCAATACTTTGGGCCTTATCCAAGTGCCGGAGCAGTCAGAGAAACCCTGGCTTTGTTGCAGAAACTTTTTCAGGTTAGGCAGTGTGAAAATAGTTATTTTAGTAATCGCTCTCGACCTTGTCTTCAATATCAAATCAAACGATGTACCGCGCCTTGCACTAATGAGATTACTGTAGAAGATTATCAGCAACAAGGTGTGAGTCACACCATAAAATTTCTTCAGGGTAAGAGCCAGTTGGTTATAGAAGAATTGGTGGAGTTAATGGATAAGGCTTCCAGCCAGTTAAATTTTGAACAGGCAGCTAATTATCGTGATCAGATAGAGCAGTTGAGACAGGTATCTCAGCAACAAAGTATCAGTGTAGGTCAATCTAGTGTGGATGTAGTCGCGCTGCAATTTGCCTCTAATGTTGCTAGTGTTCAAGTGCTAACCATTAGGAACGGTCATAATTTAGGTAATAAAAACTTTTTCCCCAAGTTGCCCTCTTTTTTCAAAGAAGTAAGTATTGATAAAAGTGAAAATATTGAAACTAAAAATCCAGAAAAAAGCATACTGTCTTCATTTCTCGCGCAGTATTACATGTCCCGTGAGATTCCTTCTGAGATATTATTAAGCCACAAACCTGAAGATAATGAACCACTTGAAGAGATGTTGTCACTGAAAGCAGAAAAGAAAGTGACTTTGGCTTATAAGCTCCGCGGAGATCGACAGCGTTGGGTAGAGATGGCGACAAGAAATGCACAACATGCTTTATCAACACATCTAGCATCTAAAGCGGGCATCCAAAAGCGTGTTCTGGCGCTTCAGGAAGAGCTGGGATTAGATTATATTCCGGCGCGCATGGAGTGTTTTGATATCAGTCATATGATGGGTGAGGCGACTGTTGCTTCTTGCGTGGTATTTGGTTTGGAAGGCGCGATTAAATCTGAATACCGACGTTATAATATTAGCGGAATCGTGGGTGGTGATGATTATGCTGCGATGCGACAGGCTTTGGACAGGCGCTATAAAAAGGCCATCGAAAAAGACAGTAAACTTCCTGATATTTTGTTTATTGATGGCGGAAAGGGGCAGGTTACGCAAGCCGTTGACGCACTCAATGAATTGCAAATTAGTGGTGTTGATATAATCGGTGTGACCAAAGGAGAGGGGCGTCGTCAGGATATGGATACATTGACAGTGCTTTCGCAAGAAGGTGGTGTTTCATCCGTCAAAGAAAAGATAATGCTACCAGCGCATTCAAGTGCGCTTCATTTAATACAGCAAGTGCGTGATGAGGCGCATCGTTTTGCTATTAGTGGGCATCGACAACGACGTAAAAAAACGAGAAATACATCTCCCCTGGAAGGAATTGAAGGCCTCGGCCCAAAACGAAGACAAGATCTGTTAAAACGTTTTGGTGGAATTCGGGCAATCACCCGAGCTAGTGTAGAAGAGTTAAGCAAGGTCAATGGAATTAGTGCGAAATTGGCCCAAAAGATTTATGATGTATTTCATTCCGAATAGTTTATTGAGACTCATTAAACTCAAATTTAATAAAGGTAACTGTGACTTTTAATCTACCTATTTTTCTAACGATACTTAGAATTCTTGCTATTCCATTGGTGGTTTTGTTTTTTTATTTAGAAATGCCGCTCACTGCATCTACCATTTTTGGTTTAGCAGGGCTTACCGACTTTGTTGATGGTTATTTAGCACGAAAGTATAATCAGGAATCCCGTTTCGGGGCATTTCTTGATCCAGTAGCAGACAAGCTGTTGGTAGCGGTAGCGTTATTACTAATAGTGGAACGCGAAGGTGCAATTTGGATAACAATGGCAGCTGTGTTAATTATATCCCGTGAGATCACAATATCTGCACTCAGAGAATGGATGGCAGAAACAGGTCAGCGAAGTAAAGTGGCTGTGGCTTATATTGGCAAAGTAAAAGCAGTTACCCAAATATTATCGTTAATATTTTTGCTGTATAACCAGGATCTTTGGGGGTTACCGCTACGCGAAGTAGGACTGGTGTTCTTAGTGATAGCTACTGTTTTAACGGTCATTTCAATGTTGCAGTATTTATGGTCGGCTTTTTCAACGAGTAACATAGAAAAGCTGAAGTAAACGAAAAAACGCCTCGCTTTGCATAAATTCTATTTTCATTTTTAAAAAACAAAAACGAGCCGAACGTAGTGATACAACAACGTTGTTTTTTACGGTTGATCCACAGGAAAGGTGAAGCCGCATAAATATAATTCCGCAAAGCATAAGTACCTTTCGTCATTTCAAACAAAGAAGTGAAAAGTACTTAAAAGTAAGGGGGTGTATTAATTATTAATTTAGTGATTATTTAACGATATTTACAATAGTTCCAACTTCGACTTGATCAAAAAATTCTATCACTTCTTGATTCCCAAGTCTTATACAACCATGCGAAGCAGGCATTCCTAGCCGACCTTCTTCATCGGTGCCGTGGATATAAATATATCGATCATGAGTGTCTATATTGCCACCAAGATTTAGACCTTTTTCCATGCCAGTGAGCCAAAGGATACGGGTAGTAATATTGTCATTATCACTTTGCTCTTCAGGTTTTTTTAGAGTTTTTGCGATGGTTTGAGTGTCTTGTCGTGCTTTAAATATGGTGCCTAGTTTCGCATTGTCCCCAATTTTTTCTGCTATTTTGTGGACGCCTAGCGGCGTTTTATAACTACCAGATAGATTACCAAGTCCCGCCTTTGCTGTAGATACAGCATAGTTAGAGACTAGCTTTTTATTTTTGATTAAAAATAATTGCTGATCAGTTGCGGAGACAACCACTAGACTCTCAAATTGAGATTCAGGAAAGCGCTGTTGCAGACCATCAAGCATTGCTAAGAAAACTTGAATATCAAACTTGGCAGCGCTCATAATCAATGGTTGTAGAAATTAATCTGTATCCGACATGTCTATGGCAACCATGTTTTCTTTATTTTTCTTTTTATCATCATTACGTCGAGCTTCTAAGTCTGTGAAATAGCCGTCTGATTCACCAGTGATATATTTGCCCGTGAAAACAGAGCAATCAAACTGTTTCAACTCAGGATTACCTTTTCTAACCGCATCTATTAAATCATCAAGTTCTTGGTAAATAAGGCGATCCGCACCAATTTCTTTAGCTACTTCCGCTTCTGTTCTACCGTGTGCAATGAGTTCGTTCGCTGCTGGCATGTCGATACCATATATATTTGGGTAGCGAATAGCCGGTGATGCTGAGGCAAAGTAAACATTCTTCGCACCTGAATCTCTTGCCATTTGAACAATTTCTTTCGATGTAGTGCCGCGAACGATTGAATCATCTACTAGCATTACATTCTTCCCTTTGAATTCGATATCCAGGGGATTTAGTTTGCGACGTACGGATTTTTTGCGTAATTTTTGCCCAGGCATAATGAATGTGCGACCAATATAACGATTCTTTATATAGCCTTCTCGATAAGGTACACCAAGAGTTATTGCCATTTCTAATGCTGATGTACGGCTGGTATCAGGAATAGGGATGACAACATCAATGTCATGATCAGGCCAAATTCTCTTCACTTTTTCTGCAAGGTTATGTCCCATTCTCATACGAGCTTTATGCACATAAACTTCATCAATAACTGAGTCAGGTCTGGCAAAATAAACGTATTCAAAAATACAGCTATTGTAACTGGCTTTGTCAGAACATTGTTTAGTATGGACTTCACCATCTTTAGTTATATAAATCGCTTCACCAGGTTCAATGTCGCGAACCACATCGTATCCTTGAGTTACTAAAGCTACGCTTTCAGAAGCTAGCATATAATCTGTGCCATCTTCTGTTTCGCGTTTACCAAAAACTAAGGGGCGAATTCCATTTGGATCACGAAAACCAACAATGCCATCACGAGTAATCATGGCGATTACAGCATAGGCACCTAAACAACGTTTGTGGACACCTTCTACTGCAGCAAATACTTCTTCTGGATGTACCCGATAGGCATCATATTTTTGTAATTCCTGGGCAAATATATTCAGCAAAACTTCTGAATCTGAAGAGGTATTTATGTGTCTTCGATCTTGTTTATACAGTTCTTTTTTTAATTCGTGTGCATTGGTTAAATTGCCATTGTGCGCTAGTGAAACTCCATAGGGTGAATTCACATAGAAAGGCTGCGCTTCTGAATTCGATGAACAGCCTGCGGTAGGGTAGCGTAGATGCCCAATACCCATATTGCCCAATAGACGTTTCATATGTTCTTTGCGAAACACATCTGTTACCAAGCCATTTTTACGGCGGATATAGAGTCGTTTACCATCGCTGGTTACCATCCCAGCTGCATCTTGTCCGCGATGCTGTAAAACGAGTAAACCGTCATAGATTTCTTGATTGACTGGTGTGTGACTTAAAATACCAATTATTCCGCACATGGATAATGACCTGAAATTTAATTACTTGAAGGGGTGATAGTGTTTAAGGGGATGTCTGTTTCATCTGTGGCAGAATCACCAGATTCAGAACCATTGGAGGGAACAAGTGTAGTATTCCCACTCTCGCCATTATTATCATTTATGTATTGGTTTAAGTTATCAGGAATGAGTGTTTGTAGCCACGCTGAAGCTTCCTGAAACTTTGGTATCAATAGAGATTGACTCCATGCTTTCTGATTGGGTAATTCTGTTAAACCCAATAACATTGTGAGTAAAGTTATAGCTAAAGCACCCAGTGCAATTCCAAGACCTGTACCTAAAATCCTATCAAACGCTCCCAGACCCACTGCAGCGACTGCTTTACTGAAGATGAAATTAATGATCGCCCCTACAATCAACACACCAAGAAATATTAAAAGCGCCGCTAAACCCGTTTGCGCAATTTCACTGCTAAGTTTAATAGGTAAAGCCTGTGCAACAGCATCTTTATATTTGATCGCTAATAGAATGGCTGCTGCCCACGTTGCAAGAAAGATACCCATCCATACAATGCCGCGCATGAAACCAATCAAGGCAGTAATTAATATAATGACTACAATCGCTATATCAAAATAGTTAAAGTCCATTCAATGATCCTTTAGTTTCTAATCTCTAGTTTCTAATTTCTTTAGATAAATATAAAACTCTAAGGCTATTTTGAAACAACTAAGCTGTTCTGCACAAAGAAATTTTTCTTATAGCGTCTTTTCATAGACTCTTGAGCCTTAATTGCGCTATTTCTATCGTTGTGGCCACCAACACGTACGCGATAAAGTATTTTATTATTGCTGGTCGTTTGAGTGATGAATGACACATATCCTTCACTATTCATGGTGCTGGCAAGTTTGTTGGCTCGTGACTGGCTTGAAGTCGCTAATAACTGGATAGAGTATTTTCCACCTGTCGGGTTGCTGTTAGCTACTGGTTCTTGAGTTGTCTTAGCTGGAGCCGGTTGTTCCTCTACCTTCTTAGCCACAACTTTTTTCTTGGCAGGGGGTTTGGCTTTTGGTTCTTCTTCAATAGTCGGTTTAAAAGTTTTTTTAGCAGGCTTAGTGTTACTACTAGCAACTACCGTATCGTTATTTGCAGGGGTTGAGTTATCAGTAGCTACTGTATTTAGAGTTGCATTTTGTGTCGGTGGATTAACATTATCGACGATTTCTTTTTGTTCGTTAAGATTAGGAGGTCTGAACGAAAAGCCAGGTTTTGCATTTCCATCTGTTGCAGAGCTTGTTGAAGTAACATTTTCCACTGTTGACATTGCCTTGTCAGAGACCGCTTTTACGCCATCTGTTGCTGACTTTAAGGTTCCAGTAGCAGATGCCACCACTGCGTTACTTGCATCGGCAACTTTGTCTTTGGCCTCATTTACCAAAGTAGCAGCTGTATCCGTGACTTTGCTGGTAGCTTCGGAAAGGCTTGGAATGTTGATTTCTGGTGCTCCAGGGAGTTTCATATCAACCACTTCCTGTCGCTCACGGCTTTTATCTTTAAGCAAGTACCCTAATAGTAACGCTGCAATTATTGCTAAAACAATTGCCCCAATTCCACGTTTTACCATTGCATTATCCATGATCAAAAAATCTCCTAAAATTACTATTATCTAATACTTCCGATACTACCAGAAAAGAGCCAAAGGCAACTACTCTATCTTCACTTTTAGTGATGTTTTTAAGTATTTGGCAGGCTTCGGAAAAACTCTTATGTGTGACTAATTTTGTGTCAATTGAACTATCTTTAAATCTTTGTTTTAATTCATCTATTTGTATTCCTCGTGATCCTTTTAGCGGCACAATATGCCATTCATCGATCACTGGTTTCATGAGCTTTATTACTTCAGCAATATCTTTGTCTGCCAACATTGAAAAAAGCGCAAATGTCTTGCCCGATACTTTGTATGTCTCGATATATTTTGCTAATTCTTTGGCTGAATGAGGGTTGTGAGCGACATCCAGCAACCATTCGGGAGATTCACTGATGATTTGTAATCTGCCAGTGACGCTAGCCTTGCGTATACCTGCTGAAATAGACTCTAGAGTAACTGGGAGAATATTTTTAATGGTCATCAACCCGGCAATAGCAGTAGAGGCGTTGTTGATCTGGAAAGTGCCTTGCATTTTAGGTTTTGGAAGAGATAGCTCTTCCTCTGTATTTTTCCAGATCCATTGATTCGGGTTTTTTTTATCTGTTGTAAAACTAAAGTCCTGATTGAGCTGCATTAAAGTTGCGCCAACTCGTAAAGCTTCAGTTTCAATCATTTTAGGTGGATTAGGATCACCACAAATGACGGGGACAGAATTTCGCATAATTCCTGATTTTTCTTTGGCAATGATTTCACGATCATCACCTAACCAATCTACATGATCAATATCGATGCTGGTTATGATTGCTAGGTTGGTATCCCATAAGTTGGCAGCGTCTAATCTTCCGCCGAGGCCAACTTCTAGCACTGCAACATCAATTTTTTGCTGGTGAAAACACCACATCGCAGCCAGTGTCGAAAATTCGAAATAAGTTAAACTTACTTCTTCTATCATGTTGTTTTTGTTGGTGAAGAATCTTGCGTTATTCAATCGCTTTGAAGGCTTTTATAATCAATTCATCACTGGCTTCTGTGCTGTTGATTGTGATGCGTTCATTATAGTTAATAAGGTGCGGGGAAGTGTAAGCACCTGTTTTATAGCCTGCTGCTTGCAACATTTCATTGAGGAAGGCGACGGTTGATCCTTTGCCATTTGTGCCAGCAACAGTAATCACTGGGAAAGGAGGATTGAGCAGGTCAAGCTGCCTGGCGACGCGGCCGATTCTATCTAATCCAAGGTCAATCTCAGAAAGATGAAGTGTTTCTTGCCAGGTCAGCCAGTCTTGTAAATTATTTTTCATTAATGGTTAGTAATGAACGCTTGGGGAGAGTTCAAAATTAATGTTGTGTTAAAAAAAATATTCGAGGATTAAATTAATTGTAGTAATTCACTAAAGGTAATAATTACAGAAAAGTGCCTAAAAGTAGGGGGGTGACCATATTACTTAAACGAGGTTGTTTTGTTGAATAGCAATGACAGTAAATTCAATCAGTGTTTATTACTCTGTAGATTTCTCATCACTATCTTCTTCAGTTGGTTTAATAACTTCTGGTTTTGCGATAGCGTCAAACTCTGCCATGTTTGCAGGTCTTGGTTTGTGAGTCAGCATACATAGCATATCGACAATATCAGCACGAAGCTTATGGCGTGTAATGATTTTGTCAATCGCTCCTTTTTCAATCAGGAACTCGCTACGTTGGAAACCTTCAGGGAGTTTTTCTCCTACTGTTTGTTCGATCACACGTGGCCCTGCAAAACCTATCAGTGCACGAGGTTCAGCGACAATTATATCACCTAGCATCGCAAAACTTGCTGATACACCACCCATGGTTGGGTCTGTGAGCACTGAGATATAAGGGATATTAGCTTCAGCGAGTTTGGTGAGTACCGCACTTGTTTTAGCCATCTGCATCAGTGATGAAAGGGCTTCCTGCATGCGCGCTCCGCCACTGGCAGAAAATACGATATAAGGGATATTTTCACGTAAGGATACATTGGCACCTTGAACAAAGCGTTCGCCAACTACAGACCCCATAGAACCGCCAAGGAAACGAAAATCAAACGCTGCAGCAACTAAAGGAACGCCATGTACATTTCCTTTGATAACAATAAGTGCATCTTTTTCTTCTGTTTCTTTTTGTGCTGCTGAAAGCCGGTCTTTATACCTTTTGCTATCTTTGAATTTTAAGAAATCAATTGGCTCAATATTGGCTGCTATTTCTTCACGATTTTCTTCGTCGAGAAACATTTCAAGGCGCTTGCGACCGCTTAATCTTTCGTGGTGATTACATTTAGGGCAAACTTCGAGGTTTCTCTCAAGATCAGCGCGATACAGAACTGCATTGCATGCAGGACATTTGTGCCAAAGACCTTCAGGTATGGTTTTCTTTTTTGCTGTAGTAGCATCAGTACGAATTCGTGATGGTAATAATTTTTCAAACCAGCTCATATTGAGGGCGTCTCTCATTTGTTTATCTCAGTGGTGCCGTATTTTTTATCTGCTGTAAGTAGCTGTAAACTAATATTAAATCAATTTTTATTTATCCATAGCTTCACGCATAGAGCGCAATAATGCACCAATTTGATCCAATATTGTATCAGTATCGTCTGGATTGTTTTCAATAATTTTAACTATTGCACTGCCCACAATCGCGCCATCAGATACTGCTGAAACAGCTGCTGCACTTTGCGCATCTTTAATGCCAAATCCAACACCAACAGGTAGCGTGGTTTGGGTTTTAATTCTAGCTACATTTGCAGCGACTTCATCGACATTCAACGCACTGGAACCTGTAACACCTTTTAGTGAAACGTAATAGAGATAGCCAGAGCCAGCATGTACAATTTTGCCGACACGCTCTTCAGTTGTCGTTGGTGATAGTAGGAAAATAGGATCTATATCATACTTTTTCAATACTGCGACGAGTTGAGTGCTCTCTTCAGGAGGCAGGTCTACAGTCAATAACCCATCGATTCCACTTTCTTTGGCGGCTTTGGCAAATTCTTCATAGCCAAACGCCTCTACTGGATTTAGGTAGCCCATCAATACAATCGGTGTTTTCGTATTGGTTTGACGGAATTCAGTAACCATATCGACTACATCGTGCAAACTGGTGTGATGTACTAACGCTCTTTCACAGGCAAGTTGAATTGTTGGTCCATCAGCCATTGGATCTGAAAAAGGAATGCCTAATTCAATGATGTCAGCACCTGATTCAACCATGCGATGCATCAATGGTACAGTAATCGTTGGATTTGAGTCGCCTGCAGTAATATAGGGAATTAAGGCTTTACGGTTGTTTTCTTTGAGAGTGGCAAAGCACTCGGTTAATCTGCCGCTCATAACTTGATACCTTCTAATGCAGCTACTGTATTAATGTCTTTATCACCGCGCCCTGAGAGATTGATGATAATGGTTTTATCTTTGTCCATTGTTGGTGCAAGCTTCATCGCATATGCAAGCGCATGGCTGCTTTCAAGTGCCGGAATAATACCTTCAATACGGGTTAATGAATGGAAAGCTTCCATCGCTTCATCATCCGTCACTGCGACTGCGTGTGATCTACCAAGATCCTTGAGTAAGCAATGCTCGGGACCAACTCCGGGGTAATCCAAACCAGCTGATATTGAATGTGGTTCTACAACTTGACCATCTTTATCAGCCATTAAGTACATGCGATTACCGTGTAATACACCGGGCTTAGCCATACTCAAAGGTGCAGCATGTTCACCTGTCGCTAAACCATGTCCAGCAGCTTCTACACCATAGATTTTAACATCCAGATCAGCGAGGAATTCATGGAATAGTCCGATAGCATTTGATCCACCACCAATACAGGCGATCAGTGCATCAGGTAGTCGACCTGTTTGTTCGAGGCATTGCTCCTTTGCTTCGCGACCAATAATGGTTTGGAAATTACGTACCATGCTTGGATATGGGTGTGGACCAGCCACGGTGCCGATGCAGTAAAACGTGTTATCCACATTAGTGACCCAATCGCGCATCGCTTCGTTAAGAGCGTCTTTGAGTGTTTTAGAACCAGAAGAAACGGGTCTAACTTCTGCTCCTAAGAGTTTCATTCTATAGACATTAGGTGCTTGTCTTTTGACGTCAACCTCGCCCATATAAACCACACACTCAAGGCCTAATCGAGCAGCAATAGTAGCTGTTGCAACGCCGTGCTGACCTGCGCCGGTTTCAGCAATAATTCGAGGTTTGCCCATGTGTTTAGCTAGTAGAGCCTGACCAATTGTATTGTTAATTTTGTGTGCGCCGGTGTGATTTAAATCTTCGCGTTTTAAATAAATTTGAGCTCCACCTAATTCTTTTGACCATCTTTCTGCATGATAAAGCGGGCTAGGTCGACCCACATAATGACGTAAATCATGGTCGTAATTAGCCTGAAAAACAGGGTCATTTTTGAGTGAATTGTAGGCTGAATCTAGCTCTTGAATTGCTTCCATTAATGTTTCAGAAGCAAAACAACCACCGTAGATGCCAAAGTGTCCATTCTCATCTGCCAGGTTGTCCCAATCAATCGTGCTTAAATCAATATTGCTTAAGTCGTGATCGTTTAGGTCATTCTTTATTTGGCTGTTTTTACGGCGATTTATTGTTTCAGTTCTTACAGTTTTGTCATTTCTTACAGTGGACACGTTGAACCTCTTTCATTAACTGTGTAATTTTTTGTTTATCTTTGATTCCAGGCTGGCTTTCTACGCCGCTACTGAGATCAATACCATAGACATCACATGCTTGCAAAGCATCAGCAACATTATTGGGGTTTAATCCACCCGCTAAAATTATGGGTTTAACGTATTTTTGTGGAATATGACTCCAGTCAAATGTTTTTCCTGTGCCTCCTGCTTTACCTGTAGCGTGGCTATCGACTAAAAAACCTTTTGCGCTTGTGTATTGATCTGCAAGTTGCTTAAAATCATCTTCTGTATTCACAGAATCCATCCCAATAGCTTTGATGTAGGGACGCGGAAATGATTGACAAAACTCAGGTGTTTCAGAACCGTGAAATTGTAACAAGTCTAAACCCACATTAGCTAGAACAGTTTCTACAAATTCGGCAGTTGGATCCAGAAACAATCCAACGCATGTGACAAAGGGTGGCAGTGAGGCTACAGATTTCAGCAGCCGTTTCAATACTTACATTTCTTGGGCTTTTTTCATAAAAAACAAGTCCGATTGAATCAGCTCCTGCATTTGCCACTGCCTTTGCGGCTTCAACAGAGGTGATTCCGCATATTTTAACGCGCACTCTAGCTGGCAAATGAACTGCTTTTTTATCTATTGTTTTGTGAAAAACCATAAACGACGCTCTAATTTAAATGACGAGTAATTAATCTATGAATATTGAGATAAACATCAAACTCTATGATAGACCAGACCTTAAATATAAGGAATCATTCAGGCATTCAAAATGGCAAGGTAACTATTCATAAGTAGTCACAATCATTTGCTTTACAATGATTACAGTTGTCGACTATATGTGATCTTACGGTTATGAAAAAGTGCTCAAAAGACGAGGGAGTAGTCTCCTTTTTTACCGGTTTGGAAACTAGTTTGAATTGATTAGTATATTATTGTAATCTAATATTTCAATGGTTTTGACAAGAATTTTATCAGGAGATAGTGATGGCACTTTGAACGCTGATCGTGTGGTTCGTGTCGTTGGCGCGAATCACTGGTTTTTTAGCAAATGAAGTTATGGGTGAGACATCACCATTTGGTCTAATAGGAAATGTGATTTTAGGCCTTGCGAGTGGTGTAGTTGGCGGTTACTTAATGGTACTTGCTGGTTCAGGTAACACAGCAGGTGGATTAATCGCTACGATTATTGCAGCGGTTATCGGCGCGACTGTTTTAATTTGGTCTACTAGATTTTTAAAGAATGCTTAAATTAATATACGGTTTAGTATAGAGATTAAAGGTAACAAAGTATGGATTGAAATCAAGAATTTATTTTGAGCTTATGGGAGAAATTCTCAATGCGCCCTTGCCGGAAACAAGAAGCTAAATCAAAACCAGTAACGTAGTCTTCTGCTAGAAAAACAAATGAAAAAATTGCTGATGATGATTCTCTATTGACGAGAATTAAAGATAGTTTGAATACCCTGTTGCCGGTTAATGACATATTAGAAGGGCGGTATGTTGGATTTAGAAGCATCAACTGTTGAAATCACCAGAAGCAGATGCCTGAAAACGGTGGGAAGATGACTGTGCAGTTTTTATAGCGCGCCAGGAACAAGATGCGCAAAGGCCTGAACATGAAACAACGCCAGGATCATGGAAGGCTTTGCACAATATCTCAGGAACTAGAGCGCGAACCGATTTCAATGGCCTATCAGGCAAAAGAATTTGGATTCATTCCAGGCGCAACAACATGCTAAAATAAGCTGGATACAACACCAACAATTAGCACAGGCTGCAGGTGTTGACCAAGTTGCTGGAGCAGTTTCGCCACCGGCAGCGCTAGCGCCATTACCCCCTGAGATGCCGACGTCGCCATGCGTCGCTTAGTTTAGTTGGATAGAGAGTTAAAGATTATTCTATTCTAACAATCAATCACAAAAAGTCGCTTAAAGTGGGGGGGTGTGTTTCAATACATATCCCTTTTTATTGGCGTGTTTTGCACGGTTTCTAGTCATGAATTTATACGAACAAGCTTTTGCCTGTTTGATGCAAACGGATACCAGCGAGAAACAGAGGATGGTTTCTCTGTTACATGAAGCTTGGCAAGAAGATAGGTTAGACCGAAACGATTCTGCATTAGTTGCTATTCCAGTTCCCGGTCGCCCTGATACACCAGATCTGTTAAATCAATCAAAACTCAAGCAACGAAACTTGGGATCAGACTTAGGCCGGGCAACACTGGTTCATGCAATTCTGCATATCGAATTCAATGCAATTAATTTAGCACTAGATGCGATTTATCGTTTTCGGGATATGCCGGAAGAGTATTATTCAGATTGGCTGAAAGTAGCCGTAGAAGAAGCTTATCATTTCTCGTTGTTAGAAAAGCGACTTGACGATTTAGGTTATTTCTATGGCGATTTTCCTGCACATAATGGTTTGTGGGAGATGGTTTTGAGAACAGATCATGATGTTTTGATTAGGATGGCGTTAGTGCCTCGCGTGTTAGAAGCTCGTGGTCTTGATGTAACTCCGGGTATGATCGAACGTTTACTAAAAGCAGGCGATAATGACACTGTAGAAATTCTGCGAGTGATTCTTCGAGATGAAATTGGTCATGTGGCTATCGGATCTCGCTGGTTTAAATTTTGCTGTAAGAATAAAGGATTAAATCCAGAAGCAAACTTTCCGGGAGCTTCTTATTGAGTACATGGGAAAGGGCTTAAGTGGCCCTTTTTATGAGGAAGCACGCTTACAGGCAGGTTTTAGTCAGGAAGAAATCAATGAATTAGTGAAGATGGTTTAGATTATTTTGTAACAAGTGATTAGTTAATTTCTGTATAGTTATTGAAACTTTAAATTATCAATATCCTGGGCTGTGTACTTATGCTAAATAAGACTCTCTTAGGAGTTTGCTGTTACTGTTGGTTTATGTTTATTCACAAGCAATGACATATGCGAAATAGATTATGGGTCAAATACAATAAAAGTATGTAGTGTGAAAAAAATTCCTCATCTTGAAAAAAAAATGCGCACTTATAATAAAATTATAAGTAAATATAGCAAAAAATATAGTGTTCCAGAATCTTTGATTAAAGCTGTGATTACAGCAGAGAGTTGTTTCAATCCACGGGCTGTTTCACCCAAAGGGGCTCAAGGTTTGATGCAACTTATGCCTCCAACTGCCGCACGTTTTGGTGTCATAGATAGTTTTGATCCTGACGAAAATATACGTGGTGGTACCAAATATCTCAAATTTCTTCTATCTCATTTTGATCAATACACCAAACATGCTGTTGCTGCATATAATGCTGGAGAAGGAACGGTTGCTAGGTATCGAGGGTTGCCTCCCTATAAAGAAACTATAAACTATGTCGCTAAAGTAACGGCATTGCATAGAACTTATGCGAAAGGAGTAAAAGTTTCAGCTGTATTCAGGCAAGGGAAAGTGAGATCTTATTCTTCATTTGTGAAAACAAAAGCAAGTTTAAGTCCTTATAAGAACAATCAAAAAATTTATTCAAAAAGTAGTTGTTTTAAAAGCAGTAAACGTCTTAAAAGAGTAACCAAATATATTAAAAGAGGTCGATTGAAACAAAGGGTTTATTTTGCTAGAAAAGGCGATACCTTAATGAGAGTTATGCAAAAAACTGGGGTTAATAAAAGTAAAATTAAACTAATGAATAACCTAAGGAGTAATTCGCGGCTTAAACGGGGACAAAAACTACTTTTGTGGGAATGCAGAAAATAGCGAAGTAAGAAGTAAAGAATGCAGAAAATTAACTAAAAATTGTGATGAATGATTTATTGCCGTTCATTTTTTACTCAATAGATTATAAGAATGAACGGTAAGGAAAAATTTATCTACTTACGTTATAATTGTGCACTAAAAATGCGCTTTGCTGGGCTAGAAAAGTGCTTTTTGTAGATGTTGTAGTTGAAACTTATATAAATAGATCAAATAAAAAATCATTATAATTGCACAAATATAATTATTAAAAAAGTTATCAGAGAATAAATATGAGACCTGCAAGAGTCATTCTGAATGCTAAATCACCTTTAATCAATACACCTGCCTGGGTTGCGCTGCTTGAACACTTTGAGCGTGTCAAGAAAGTTCATATGGTTGAACTATTCGAACAAGACCCAGAGAGATTCAAAAAATATTCTATCCAGTTCAATGATATGTTATTGGACTACTCCAAAAATCGAGTTACAGATGAAACCTTGAAATTACTGTTTGCATTGACAGAACAAGCGGGTGTGGAAAAGTGGCGAGATAGGATGTTTTCTGGTGAGAAAATAAATAATACAGAAGGTAGGGCAGTACTCCACACTGCATTGAGGAATAGATCAGGAAAGCCTGTTTTTGTCGATGATGAAAACGTCATGCCAATGGTTGAAACTGAATTAGAGTAAAATGCGTGTTTTCTCTGAGAAGATTAGAAGCGGTCAATGGATAGGTTATGCGGGACTACCTATTACTAATGTGGTTAATATCGGTATTGGAGGTTCAGACTTAGGTCCTCATATGGTATGTAGGGCTTTAGAGCCTTATTCACATAACAGTCTACGTGTTCATTTTGTGTCTAATGTTGATGGCTCTCATATAGGACAGATGCTTAGTTCGCTTCGTCCCGAAACAACACTCTTCATTGTCGCTTCTAAAACCTTTACAACTCAAGAAACGATTACAAATGCAAATACCGCTAAGAAATGGTTTTTAGAAGGAGCAGGTCGTGTCACAGAAGACGATATCGCAAAACACTTTGTGGCGGTGTCCACGAATGAAAAAGAAGTAGAAAAGTTTGGAATAGATCCCGTCAATATGTTCCGATTTTGGGACTGGGTAGGTGGCCGTTATTCACTATGGTCTTCAGTAGGGCTTGCCAGTGCGATTTATGTGGGTATGGATAACTTCATTGAAATGCTTGAAGGTGCGCATGAAATGGATAAGCATTTTCAGGAAACCCCACTTGATCAGAACATTCCGGTAATCCTGGCAATGCTGGGAATCTGGTATGGCAATTTCTTCGATGCCGAATCCAGTGCGGTACTTCCTTATGATCATAATTTGCGGATGCTTCCTGCTTATCTGGAACAGGCGGATATGGAAAGTAATGGCAAATCGGTTGATAGAGAAGGTAGGCAAGCTACTTATTCTACAGGTAAAATTATTTGGGGTGCAGAAGGTATCAATGGTCAGCATGCTTTCTATCAGTTGTTGCATCAAGGAACACGTTTAATCCCAACCGACTTTATTGCCTCTATTCAATCTCATGGTAACCATAAGAATCATTGCGATATTCTTGCTTCGAACTTTTTAGCTCAGACAGAAGCTTTGATGAAAGGAAGAACGATGGAAAAAACACGGGAGCAATTGAAAGAAGCCAATATCGAGTTACATAAGGCAGAAAAGCGTTTGCCGCATATGATATTTGGTGGAAATCAGCCAAGCAATTCCATCGTTATTAAGAAGTTAACACCAAAGGCTTTAGGTTCACTATTAGCCATGTATGAACATAAGATTTTTGTACAAGGTATTGTTTGGAATCTAAATTCTTATGATCAATGGGGTGTGGAGTTGGGTAAAAAGCTCGCTAAGAATATTCTTGAAGAGTTAGAAGATGGTGAAGACCTATACGAACATGATAGTTCTACCAGAGGTCTACTTGATTGGTTTAGAAAGAATAGCCGTGATTAAAATAAAAACCCAGCCGAACGCATTAGACAAAGTAGAGCGCGGCCGTGGCGTTTTTCTTTGTATGAGAGTTAAAAAAACCCGTAAAAGTAGGGGGGTGTGTTTTTATCTTAAACTAATCTGATTTAGCGTTTTGTCACTTTAGTTAAAATCCCACCTTTGCCTAAGGCAAAAATACTCATTCCATCTACTTCGGGCTCTATTGAATAACCACGTGGATCACCTTTGCTTCTGGCGCTGAACTTTCCATTGGTTGTGTTTATCCAGTGAATATTGCCTTGCTTGTCTGTGACTGCAATGTGCGAGTTTCCAACAATAGCTGGTACAGAAGGTAGTCGTCTTTGAAGATCGTCCATGCTCCATAATGGTTCTCCAGTTTGTGGATTATATCTCCAAACATTACCCTTATCATCGCTGCTATATAGTCCCAATTGATTGGCATTTACACCGGTTTGGGTTGAAAAGGCTCGAGACCAGGCCTTTTTACCATTTTCGATATTAATTCCGGCAGAACTACCATTCATTGATGCGGCAAATAAGGCATTTCCCAGGTGTTTGATTTTTCCATCTACATCAGTGATTTGTTCGCCTTCGGTACTGGCACGAGGTAATGCTAGGTCGTTTCCCAGATTCCCTGACCATTTTCAATATTGTAGGCGGCTACTTTGCCATTATCGAAACCGGCAATAACCAAAGGAGGCACTATTAATGGAACGCCTGCACCTAATTGAGTAAGAGCAGGAGGGCGTTGAGAACGCTGCCAGATTAACTCTCCAGTATTTGCCTGGAGTCCATGGAGCTTGCCATCAACCGTTCTGAAAATAACTCGATTGTTGGTACTGGCAGATACTGAAAGTACTTCGCTGCTAAGTCTTTCTATCCACTGTATTTTGCCTGTTTTCGCATCTAAAGAAATGGCATTGCCGCTTGTGGTTCCTAAAAAGACTCTGCTGGTACTAGCATTACTTGAAGCGCTATAAGTACCATTAACACCTGCACTAACGGTTTCTCCAATAGCGGTTCTCCAAAGCATTTTACCGTTGCTTTTTTGCCATGCGCTGGCAGAGGTGCCGCCAGCAACAAATACCAATTGATTATCAATTAATGGGTGAACCTTGTTTTCCCCCATCGCGCTTCCCGTAGCAACTTGCCAATCGGTCTTGGTTGTAATGGTTGGGGTTACTGCTGTTAACGCCTTTAATGGGGCAGGACGAGATTTTTTGCCTGTAATCTGGCTCAGCTGGCTGCATCCACTTTGAAACAGCGATTAAGCCAATAAAAGCAGTGCGTAGGGTTTGTAAAGTCACTATTTAAGCTCCGCTTTTTAGTTGGTTACCTAGATCATCACGCTTCATTTTTAATAACTGTGTATTTTGACCACCGGAGCTTAAAATAGCTTTATCATAAGCTTCGTATGCTTGTTTAAATTCTTTCTTGGCAAAATGAATATCGCCATTTAATTCACTAATAAGTGATTGATAAGAAGCCGGCATTTTTTCTGCAAGAATGGATTTTGCTTCATCTACTTTACCTGAGCTAATCAGGGTGCGAGCCAGACGCAATTTGGCGATGGTTGCCAGACTTTCCTGAGGGCTGGCAGAGGCTGTTTTCAATTGTGCTATACATTCATCTGTTTTACCTGCTTCGCAACTGGTTTTAGCTGAGTTAAGTGCAGCTAGATACGCATAAGATGTTCCACTGTATTCGTCGTTCAATTGCTTTAAGACTTCAGCAGGGTCTGTACCGTCCTGATCCAGTTGGGCAAATAATTTAGATGCGCCTTCAGATTGAGTTACTTTGTGTTCTTTCCATTGATTCCAGCCAAACATGCCGCCAACTGTTAGCGCCACACCTGCAATCACAGAGGTTCCATTTGAACGCCACCAGGCTTTCAGTTCTTCTGCTTTTTCTTCATCTGATTTAAGATCGAAATCTGCCATGTTTGATACTATCCTATAAATTAATTGTGTCTTTCAATATGGTAATTCTTAAGGTGCTGCGACTATACCATGTTGATAATATGTTCGGCTACGAATTCACTAAGTGCTTGTTGCGATAAGGTTTGTTGTTGATAATCATCTTGTAAGCTTTTTAGTAAAGGTTTTACTGTAATTTCATTATTGTCTAACTCATTCTCTGCTAAAATAAAGGCAAAGGCAGCGCCAGACTTATCTGCACGCTTGAGTTGAGATTTAAAACTACCCGAACCGGCATTGCACATTAAACGTAAATCAGGGTTTGAATCTCGTAATGACTCAGCTAAAGAAATACCTGCCAATTCGGCATCTTCACCTGCCATTACCAAATAGGCGTGAGGCAGGGTTTCATTTTTATTAAGACCTTGTTCTTCTACAAGAAGTTGCAAGCGATCTAAACCGATTCCAAAACCACAAGCAGAAGTTTCTCTTCCGCCAAGTTGTTTTACTAAACCATCGTATCTACCGCCCGCACAAATAGTGCCTTGGGCTCCAAGATCTTCAGTAATCCATTCAAATACTGTGCGATTATAGTAATCAATACCACGAACCAGACGAGAATTAACCTGGTAGCTTATACCGATTTGATCTAAGCGTTGCTTTAAGCCTTCAAAGTGTACTTTTGATTCTTCATCTAGATATTCGAGTAGGTTAGGGGCGTTCTCAACCAGCTCTTTCATCGACGGATTTTTGGTATCAAGAATTCTTAGAGGATTTTTGTGTAAACGTCTTTGAGAATCTTCATCGAGTGGTTCTTGATGAGCACTAAAGTATTCGATTAATACGTCACGATACTTTAGGCGTGCTTCATTGCTGCCTAGTGAATTGATTTCAAGTCTTACATTCTTAAAACCTAAGTTTTTTCCAGAAGCGCGCAGCAATTGCAATGACTTCGGCATCTATTTCAGGGCCATCTATGCCATAGGTCTCAATGCCTGCCTGATAAAAACCTCTATAACGTCCTTTTTGAGGGCGCTCGTGACGGAACATTGGACCGATATACCAGATACGTTGCTGCTGGTTGTGAAAAATACCGTGTTGAATGCCTGCACGTACACAACCTGCCGTACCCTCTGGTCTAAGCGTTAAGCTATCACCATTTCTATCTTCGAAGGTATACATTTCCTTTTCAACAATATCGGTAGCATCACCGATAGAACGCTTAAAAAGATCAGTAGACTCAATAACCGGGGTACGTAATTCGCTATAACCATAGCTATTAAAAAGCTGGCGTGCGGTATTTTCGATGTATTGCCAGGAAGAAGATTGATCAGGGAGAATGTCTCGCATTCCACGAACTGATTGCAGATTTTTTGCCATGTTTTTTACCGAAACTTATTCCAGGAACTATTTATAGTTTATTCTAAGGTGAAATTGGCAATACTGCCATTGATATACTGGCTGATATCAACTGCTTTGTCATCAACAAAAAGTGATAAACCTTGAGCATTTCCTACTCTGAATGTTAATGGTTTTTCGATTGTTAGATCTTTATTTGTGCCCAATTTGTTTAAGCCTTCAAACACTGTTTTATTATCTTTGTTTCTGATTCTTAACCAAACATCTTTATTGAACACTAACTTAATTTTTAGCTGATCACTAGAGCCGCTTACTGGCGTTTCTTGTGGCTCTATCTGTTCTGTATTGCTCGCTGTATCTGTTGCGCTTGTTGTTTCGGTGTTGGCAACTTCTTGACTATTATCTGTAGTTGTAGTGGTCGCTTCTGTGGTCGCTACTGTTTCTATAGCATTTTCAGTTTGGTTGTTTGCAGGATTTACGTTTTCAGTGTCTTCATCATTATTCTCTGGTTTATTATTAGATTGGGTATTACCAGTGTTTAATGGAAGATTAGTTGTATTGGTATTAGCAGGAATATCAGAGTCGGGTAAAGGCACAGGAACTGGCAAGGATCCGGTCAATAATGGGTTACTCCCTGATTCATTATTTGGAGCCTGCAATTGAGTTGATAAGCTACTCCAGGTTGTTTTAAACCATTGGTTAACACCAGGAATCATGGCTAACAAGCTGATGCCACCAATTAGCATTGCTAATAAAATCAGTTGGGCCCAAACAGGAGACATGCTTTTGCGTTTAGTAATATCAATGTTGGCCGAAGTTTTCATGTGGTAATCAAGCTCACTCGCATCCGCTCCACGTAAAGCTTCATAACGACTGATTAACTCATTTGGATCTGAATCCCCAAGTTTTGCATAGTTGCGCAAATAACCACGGACGTATGGTGGCTCTGCTAACTGATCGAATTCTTCGTTTTCTAGATGATGAATTACTTCCTCAGATAAACACATTGCATCTGCAAGTTGTGATGTTGAAAATCCTGCATCTTCACGAAGTTGAATCAGGCGCGCCTGCAACTCGCCTTCTAGGACGACTGGTAGTTCAGTTTTGTTTTTTTCTTTGGCCATTGAATGTTCGTGTCTGGTTAATTTTGTAGTTGCGTCTTGTTGCTATATTAGTTTGCTTGTTGTGCTTCTTTGCTTCCGGGAAAGAGTCTTAATAGTGCCGCTTTACAACTACTGGCTTTTGCATGGTCTCCCATTTTAATGTTGACTTTATTACATAGATCCAATGCTTCAGGGGATGACTGTCCCACACTTTCATAGCGTAGCATGAATGCCTGTGCTCTAGGGTAATTCCTCCGATCATAGTAGAGTTTTGCCATTTCTAATAATGCAGATGGAAAGGCTGATTTTTTCTTTAATGCCTGGCGAAAATAAGTTTCTGCCTGTGCATCATTATTTGTTTTTCTCAAACAAATGCCGGCATTTGTATAGGCAAATTCAGGTGTTCGATAAAGCGGGTCGTTGATGGCGGCGGTGAACTGTTTTACAGCAGCCTGCGGTTGTCCTGTATCACATAAGAATGATCCATAATTATTTCTAATTTCAGGGTCATTCGGTTTTAAGTTAATCGATTTTGCAAAATATTGACTGGCTTTTTTATTGTTGCCAAGCTTTTGTTGCAAAATGGCATAGTAATGATTCGATTGTGCTGAATTTGGATCTTGTTCTAGCGCTTTTATCAGTTTTTCATTGGCTAGATTTAAATTACCTTGTTGTAAATAACGAATCCCCAAATCAGAATTGTAATTTGATGCTTCTTTAGATTTAACTCCACCGGTTGTCGAACAGGCACTGAGGAACAAGGCGCTAATTATGAGGCCGGTAGAAACAAGTGTCTTGGCAGTCATCCGTCTAGAAGAGTTAACATCAGAAACCCTGGCTTTAATGTTATTAATCATGGAGCTATCTTTGGTGCTCATTGAAATTCCCCTTTGTAGTATTACTCACAAGTAAACTATTATTATTTTTGGAACGCTAAAAAGTAATTACTAAAGTTATAGAAATCTATATAAGCCCTTTAAGATTCTATCCGCGCAAAATGTACTTCTCTGCGACTTTTATCATTAACTTTTCCAGCTAATTGTCCGCAAGCGGCGTCGATATCTTCACCTCTTGTTTTTCTGGTCATCACGATTAGCCCACCGCTTTCCAGAATTTCCCTGAATCTGTAGATTCTGTTGTTAGAAGAACGTTTATAACGCGTTTCAGGGAATGGGTTAAATGGTATCAAATTCACCTTAACAGGTACATCCTTTAATAAGGTTATCAATTCACGCGCATGTTCATCGCTATCATTGACCTTATCTAACATTACATATTCTATGGTGATCTTTTCTCTGGCGGCTTTACCGTCCATAAAACGTAAGCACGAAGCGAGCAATTCTTTGATTGGATATTTGCGATTTACCGGGACCAATTGATCGCGTAAAGCATCATTAGGTGCATGTAATGAAATTGCCAAGCTAACATCAACTCTATCGCGTAAACGATCAAGAGCCGGTACCACGCCTGAAGTACTCAATGTCACCCGGCGTTTACTCAAGCCGTAAGCATTATCATCGAGCATTAACTCCATTGCTTTTACAACTTTTTCGAAGTTAAGCAAGGGTTCGCCCATACCCATCATCACAACGTTACTAATAACGCGGTCAGATTCTGGATCAGGTTGCAGAATTTTTTTAGCAATCCACAGCTGTCCGATAATTTCACCAACGGTCAAATTACGGTTAAAGCCTTGTCTTGCAGTAGAGCAAAATGTGCAATCCAGTGCACAGCCAACTTGAGATGAAATGCACAGAGTGCCACGTCCATCTTCGGGGATGTAAACCGTTTCGATACAGTTACCATCATCCAGTCGAATCAACCACTTATGAGTGCCATCTTCAGATTTATCATCAATCGCTACTTCGGGTACTCGAATTTCTGCAATATTATTTAATTCTTCTCGAAGCGCTTTGCTGACATTGCTCATATCATCAAAGTTATCAACGCCATGCTGATGAATCCATTTGATTATCTGCGTAGCACGAAAAGGCTTTTCTCCGCGTTCCAGGAAAAAAGCCTTTAAGTCTTCTGAAGTATAATCCAGAAGGTTGATTTTCTTTGTTGTAGTCATTTAATTATAAATTGCTTTGGCAATCCTTTTTAAATTAATAATTAACGAGTACGTGGGCAAATTTCATCTGCCGAGAAGAAGTAATCAGTTTCGATCTGTGCATTCTCTAAGCTGTCAGAACCGTGTACTGCGTTCTCATCAATACTTTGAGCGAAATCAGCACGAATAGTTCCTGCATCTGCTTCAGCTGGGTTGGTTGCACCCATAAGCTCACGGTTTTTACTTACCGCATTTTCACCTTCAAGAACCTGAATCATTACAGGACCAGAAGTCATGAATTCAACTAAATCACCAAAGAAAGGGCGATCTTTGTGTACTGCATAAAAACCTTCTGCATCAGCTTTAGAAAGGTGCTTCATTTTAGCTGCAACGATTTTTAATCCGCCTTTTTCAAAGCGAGAATAGATTTCACCGATTACGTCTTTACCAATTGCATCAGGTTTGATGATAGAAATAGTGCGTTCAATTGCCACGATAGTATACTCCAAAAACTTGAATCCGCGTTGTTGCGAATTTCATTAAAAAATTGATTAAATATCTTATTAAAATCACCTCACAATAGAGTGAGGGTCAAAACCGCGCTATTGTACTGCTGTGATGGGTATCAGTAAAGGGTGGTCTCCATTATATAAGTTTTAAAATAACGATCTATCATGAACATAAATAAACAATAAAGTATTTGGTTTAATGCGCATGCGCGGTTATATTTTCCCTTTGAATTTTATTACAGGCAACAGATATGGCAGACGATCTATTAAACGAACAAGAAAGCAAAGAATTTTACACAATGGCAGATTCATTTATCGATGTGGCGAATAATCATTGTGAAAAGAAAGAGCCAAGTCACGTGGGGTCTTCCATGCTTTTTGCAGCTGCCAGATTCAGCTCGTTTGTGGTGGCATCACAATCACCAGACAAAGATGCTTATGAAGCAGAAATAGAAACAGCAACTGAGTTTTTCACCAAAGAATTCAAACGCATGTTGACGCAAAATCTTGAAGATTATAAAACAGCCTTTAAAGCTCAAGAAGATGAGCCACGTTACGAACATCTAAAGAAAAAGGATTAGTCTTTAAAACATCCTAAATAAGCTAATCTAGAGGTCGTCTGCAAACAGTAAAGTTCTGATTTGAGTGTTTTTAAACAAACAAAAACGTAATATCATTCAAAAGTAGGGGGGTGACTTAAGCAGAGATCCCTTAGCTTTCCAAATTGGAACAACAGATTGAAACTTGAAGATATTATCGATTTAAAGCGTTATCCCATCACCGATGAGGCGTTTAAAGAGCAATCTCGTCAAACAGTGGCAGAGCAGGGTGTGTTTGCCATGCCCGGTTTTCTCACCGATGCAGCTTTAACTGCAATCAGAGAAGAAGGCGAGCAGAAACAGTCGCAGGCTTTTTTCAGTCATCAATTTCACAATGTCTATCTCACCGATAAAAACCCTGAGTATGCGGATGATCATGCCTTCAATCGTCAGGTAGTTTCATCCAAAGGCTGTATTACCGATGATCAAATAGGTGAAAATTCTGCGTTGCGGACGCTTTACAACGCACAATCCTTAAAAGATTTTTTGAGTTATGTATTTGTCGAAGAAGCGCTTTATCCTTATGCTGACCCTTTGTCTTCGATAAATCTACACTACGCCAAAACAGGTCAGGAACTTGGCTGGCATTTCGATAATTCTTCATTCGCAATCACTCTCATGATTCAGCCAACCGAAAAAGGCGGGCAATTCGAATACATCAAAGATGTGCGTGATGCCGATGCGGGCGAGATGAATTTTGATGCGATCGATAAAGTGCTCGATGGTGATGTGAGCACCAGTCAACTATCGATGGATGCGGGTGCACTGGTGTTATTCAGAGGTAGAAACGCGATTCATCGCGTCACACCGAATGAAGGGGATCGCACACGAATGCTGGTTGTATTGGCGTATAACTCCCAGCCGAATATTGCGCTTTCTGAATCTGCGCGGATGACGTTTTACGGTAGATTGGGCGAATAAGTATTTGTTTTATTTTAATTGTTTGGAGTTTTAGCCCTGCTCCGCAGATGTAAATTTATCGTCAGCCTTCCAGATACGATATTTAACCAGCTGACCCTTTGGCGCATAAATCACAATTGGTAAACGGCTATTGTAACGAATCGTTAATGGTTCACCTGCGACAAAGGTCTTCATCATTTGTGTACCCTCAGGAACGCCCATCATGGTACTCATACCAATATCTTTTCCAGTCACTTCGTAATAGGTATAACCCCAGCCTTTTAATGGTCGTGGTTCGATACCAGTGCCAAGGCGAACACGGTTAACGCCATCTGTCATCATCATTTTTCCTGGCAATAACTCCATCTTAAATGCATCTTCTTCACCGCGTTCTTTATGCGGTAAAGTAGATCACAAAGCGTTGCATACCTTCCGCTGCAGTGGGAAAGGCTTTGAGTTGCTTTATGTCTTCAGGTATGCTTGTGACATTGCTTGAGGTATCGAAAGCAAAAGTCCAAAAGATAAAAGTAAAAAGGAAATTATGTTTTTCTTGCTGAGTTTGTCTGCTGGACCTTACATTGGTTCAAAAAGCGTCTAAAAGTAGGGGGGTGATATTCTTTGAATGTCACCCAAGACCGACTCATTAACTACGCGTCATTATTGGTACGCCAGCAAAGTACGGATGCAAGAACATCAAAATCGCATATAGCACTACACTAACCAGAAATAAAATCACCAGCGATTTCATTCCTTTAGAATCGGTCGGTATGACTCTGGCTCCTTCGCGTTTATTGATGGTTATCTGAGAAATAATCGCCCAAACACCTAAACCGCCGAATAGAATTACCGAACGAATATCACCGTTCGCCAGCAAGTGACCGATACTCCAAACGATCATCCCGGTTAACATCGGGTGACGCACCCATTCACGAATTTTTGTTTTGGTATTCGCCGCACCAAATAATATAAGCGCAATCAAAATTAGCAGCATGGTTGCGTGGCGTCCCCACGAAGGAGGATTATAAACCGGCTGTTGGTATAGTGTTTTTCCAGCCGATAACCATTAAAACAATCGATGCTACAATGATTAAGGCAAAGGCACCTTGATAGCCATTGCCGAATTTTTCTGATAATTGATTACGATGCGAAACCGCAACGCTAGGGTAAAGATGTACAACACTCCAAAGAGCAACGCCAAGAATTAGCCAAACCATAGTTCTTACCTACCATATAGTGAATCGTAATTATTATAGCAGTTAGATAGCCTATACTCCCTGAATGAGTAACAAGCCACATCTGAATCGATCTGCAATGGGTATCATCTACCGCTATTTTGGCGGCCTGCTTTTTTGCACTTTCATTGGTCTCAGCCCGTATCAGCTACGATTATGGCACCAATATGCAAACCATTATGTTGATAAGGTTTGGCTTTATGATTGGCGTAATGTTTATGTGGAATAGGCTCTCCAATACTTCGAATAACCCTCCTAAAAGTGTAAAGATAAAAAGCTCGTTATTGGGTATTTCCTATTTTATCGGAATAGGTTCCTATCTTGTCTCGGTGGCTTATTTACCTGCCGGGCTTGCAGTGCTGATATTTTATACCTTTCCCATTTTGGTGATTATATTAACGGCATTGTTAGAGAAGAAGAAACCTGGCTTGTGGCAACTCTTTGCGTTGTTACTCGCGTTTACCGGGCTTTTTATTGCGCTTGATATCAACACAGAAGACACCCAGGCTATAGGGGTGATACTTGCGGTAATTGCGGCTCTCGGTGTTTCAGTCAATATGATCGGAAGCGCACATGTTCTGAAACACATTCCATTCACCCAATTTAGTTTGTATCAAGTCACCATGGTGTCAGCCATTTCTGCGGTAATGGTGATGATAACCGGAGGGCTTGCGTTGCCCCAAGGTTCGACAGGTTGGTTGGCATTTTTGGCGATGCTGATTAGTTTTGTGATTGCTTATATCTCCGTTTACAGCGCACTAAAATTAGTCGGAGCAGTACGAACTTCAACCATTATGAATCTGGAGCCCGTAATGACGACGTTTTTTGCAATAGTGTTATTGGGTGAAATCATGACGGCGCAGAAACTGATCGGTGGATTAATCGTCTTGACTGCAATACTGATGGTGCAGTGGCCGTTGATTAAACCGTTATTGATAAAGCCTCATAAATCTACGATTTAAAAAAACACCCTAAAAGGTGGGGGGTGGCAAAATCATTCCCCACAAACGCTTAATCGCTGCGCCACTATCCCCACGCTCATTATAGAAATCGACATGCTCATCTGGTTTAGCAGTTCGTGATAACTCAATGCCCCATAAGGGTTTTATCTGTTGCGGTAATAATGAATAACGAACATCGACAACGCGATTCGGATTGTCTTTGTCTAATGAAATATACCCACCCGAAAACCAGCGGAATCGTTCGATATCCTTTCTCTGCTGAGAGTTTTTATCTAACCACGGTAAGTCTCTATCTATGGACAATTTCTGTGTTGAATCTCCCGACCAGATTTTTGGTTTATTCAAGCCCATTTTTATCGCGTCAACATAATAAGCGTTTTCTGTTTCAGTGATAACTTTCCACACCAGGATATTGGCAAAGCTCGGTTTGGCTTCAATACTCAGTGCTTTTAGTCCACGAGTTTCGGCGAGTTTCTGTCCTTCGTCCAAGGCGCGTTGGTGTTGGTAGGCAGATAAACCAAAATAAAGTCCTACCCAAATCAAACCGTAAATAATATAGCGGCGCATTTTTCGTCGAGCGGCGAGAATCACCATCGCCATTAATGGCAAAGTAACCAAAGGATCAATAACCGAAATGACATCCCAGGCAAAGCGTTTATCCGTTAGTGGCCAGAGTAATTGTGTACCGTAACTGGTACAGCCATCTAATACACCATGTGTTGCAAATCCAATAATGCACCACAAAAGGGTTTGCACAAACGGGAGACCAAAGCGACGCCCCAATAATGGGTGTAAAAATAGGCTACAAATTAAGCCTCCAATAGGAATAAACAGTAGGGAATGAGTAAAATGGCGATGATATTGCAAGGCCAATAAGGGATCATTGTCCGAGCGAATCAGAACATCCAAATCAGGCGCCATACCTGCAAGCGCACCAATCACAGCCGCTTTAGCTAAATCCTTTGATTTACCCTGAGTTTGCGCGAAGACAGCTCCAAAAGCGCCTTGAGTAATTGGGTCCATATTATTCCTATTATTGAGAGACCTTTAAACGAGAATATACGAGAATATAGCTGGATAAAAATGGTTTAAATTCCCCATGTGTTCCCTAAAAACTCGATGAATAGTTCTACTATTCCTCTCGTTTTTATGAAAAACCTGAGAAATTACACTCATTTTTCTCTCAACAGACTCTCGTCTAAAGATCTCTAGACTCGCGTAGAGATTTCAGCGTAATTCTACGTTAGATAGGAAGACTTTTCTCGCTAGTAATTTCACTTTTTGAATAAACACCACCGAGCACTGTGGCGATAAACATCACAATACTCAGAATAATACCGACAATGCTTAATTCTGCATTTTCTAGAGCCCACCACAAGAAAGCGATACTGCTAATGAATCCCACCCCGGCAAAGTGAATCATAATGTGAGCATTGGATAAATTGGCAGTGATGATGCTTTATATGGAAAAAGTGCTTATAAGTAGGGGGGTGACTTTTATTATATATTTCGTAGTAATGATTACTAAAAAGTAATAATAAAGTAGTCTACCTTTATCTATTCTTTACCTAATTTTACATGTTTGTAGATATAAATAAATCAGAGGTTCTCTGTACTATAAACAGATGGGGGAGTCGACCTGTTCTATGTGTTGTTATGCAAAACTATTACAGGATTTATATGAAAACCATTGCTCGACAAACTTTACATTGTCTTTCTATTTGTTGTTTATTCTTTAGCTCTATTGCAATTTCAGAGGAGCAAAAACAGTACAACATAGATGTGTGGGCTGACAACTGGTTTGCGGTATATATAGATGCAAAGCCGTTATTTGAGAATTTAGTTTCTATAAAAACGGAACGATCTTTTAATGCGAATCATATCAGCGTTTTCTGCATTAGATACTTATGTCTTGGCATTTAGAATTAAAGACTTCAAGCAGGACGATACTGGGCTCGAATAATTGGCTCAAACCGCCAACAAATGGGTGATGGTGGATTTATTACTCAAATCACCGATTTGAAATTTGGCAGTTTCGTTGCCGTTTCTGATTCCACTATGCGTTGTAAAGTTATTCATAAAGCTCCGTTGGACAGTAAGTGTGCAAACTCTTCCAATCCGATAGCGGGGCAGGGTGAATGCCAGTTTAAATCTGAAGTCGAACCAACTTCATGGAAAACGCCAATATTTGATGACAGTTCATGGTCAAATGCAATTGAATATTCGGCCGCTCAGGTAAGGCCGAAAGATGGTTACGATAGAATCAAACGGGATTCAAACGCAACGCTGATCTGGAAAAAGTTAATGCCTTGCTTTGTCGGCAATCGAGAAATTACTAAAATTCAATGTAAAAGCAGCCGCATGCATCCGCACTTTAAGCATTTTAAAAATGTTGAAACCGATAAAGATTCAGATTATTTGCTGGTAGCATTAAACGGTTTGTCTTAGCACAATATGATAGTGGGTATAACAAGTTGGCAGCAGCAAGTTCCACTGCCACAAAACTATACAGGCAGTAATAGCTGGAAAATCCGACTTAAACCAGTATTAACTGATAATCCTATGTTAACGAAAGATCACTTTCATAGAGGTGCAATTGTCATAGCTGTTAATGGCGTGCTCATTTTTAATGCATTGAATAATTGGGGTATGTATGCCGCTGATATAGGGTAACTGGATAGCTGGGGTGGTCATAGTGGCCGAGCTGATGATTACCACTACCATGTAGCTCCAGAACACTTGGAAAAAGTGGTAGGTGAAAGTAACCCCATTGGCTATGCGCTAGATGGTTATCCATTGTATGGTAAAACTAAAGAGACTCTCGATAAATATTTAGGCAGGTTCAACCAGGCAGGCACCTATCAATATCATGCCGCTGACTACCCTCTGTATTTAATAGCGGGATTAAGAGGGGTGGTCCAAACAGATTCACCTGCAAATGCAGCAGAAGACCAGATTGAACCACAACCAAGATCTTGCCCCGTTCGAACCAAGGGTTATCGGTCCCTTAAACGGTGCCAAAATAACGGGCTTAAAGAAGGCCGCAGAGAATAGTTATTCACTGCAATATGCGGTTGACAGTAAGCAGCTGCAAGTGAATTATAGCTGGGATGAAAAAGGTCAGTACCAGTTTGAATATGTCGATGGGGATGGCAAAAACTTTCAAAACCTATCAGCTAAATACACAGAGAAATGATTGGAAACAAAAATCTCCGGCTGACAAGAGCAATCGATCCAAACCAACATCATCTAATCAGCAATCACGTAAATATTGTGATGATGGGATTTGCGACAAAACTGAAAGCAATCAACAGTGCCCAGTTGATAGTCCTAAAAAGTGAGAAATAGATTAGCTAAATTAATTAAGCATAAATAAAAAACATAAATAAATAGCTCATAAAACATGAACTTTCATCCAATCATAAAAGCCGAGTCCCTTTATCATCCATTTTTCAGTCAACTGATTTAGTAGGTATAAGTTTTATTAACAAAAAAATCTATAATCGTAGATAAAGGCTGGAATTACCATAAAATTGCAACGACGACGGCCCGATGGGTTAGGTTTTCCTTTATATTATTAAAAAACCTTATAGAAGTGGGGGGGGTGTATACAACATCAATTATTAAGCTATAGTTGATGCTGAAATTTTATATTTGAGCCCGTTTTATGAGTGATATTCTTGATTTAGAACCGGATCTTTCGGTATCAGTTCGCGACACTTTCAATATCGATAGCCATTTGAAAGTTACTGCATTTAGCGAACCCTGTGAGTTTGTTCCAACCGTCGATGAAGCCTATCAGTTCAATGCTGATGTAACTTTGGCGATTATCGCGGGTTTTGCATTCAATCGTCGTGTGATGATTCAGGGTTTACACGGTACGGGTAAATCAACGCATATCGAGCAGGTAGCAGCTCGCCTAAACTGGCCTTGCGTGCGCTTAAATCTGGATGGGCAAATCAGTCGTTTAGATCTTGGTAGGTAAAGACGCCATCGTGATTCGTGATAACAAACAGGTTACCGAGTTTCAGGAAGGTATTATCCCTTGGTCATTGCGTCGTCCTGTTGCTTTGATTTTTGATGAATACGATGCCGGTCGACCAGACATCATGTTTGTTATCCAAAGAATACTTGAGCGTGATGGTAAATTTACTTTGCTGGATCAGAATCAGGTCATTAGCCCCAATCCAAACTTCCGTATGTTTGCAACATCAAACACCATCGGCCAGGGTAACTTAAACGGCCTTTATCATGGTGCACAAATGCTCAATCACGCACAGCTTGATCGTTGGGATATTGTAACTTCACTAAACTACTTACCGCATGATGATGAAGTAAATATCATCAAGGCACGTGTTCCTGAGTTTACTGACGAGAAATTGTTGAATGCGATGGTTAGCATGGCGCAATTGACGCGTAATGGTTTTGCAGTGGGTGATTTATCCACCTTGATGTCACCAAGAACAGTAATATCATGGGCCGAAAACTTTCAGATTTTCAAAGACATTCAAACCGCATTTCGCTTTGCATTCTTAAATAAATGCAGTGACGATGAAAAGCCTTTAGTGGCTGAATATTTCCAACGTTGTTTCGACGAAGAGCTGGAAGAGTCCTATGTGCATCTTTCGCCCACAAGTAAATAACACATAGATTAAGTCAGAATATAAGCCAGAATAAAAGCCAGATGAAATACCTCTCAGATCATACTGAAACAAAGTCGCAACAACAGCAAAAAGCCATTGAGCTTTGCGGTGGTGTGGTGCGGGGTTATACCAAAGATCCCAGTTTGTATTTTCGTGGGCCTTTGCTGTACCACAATCAACAGCGCGTGCCTTTGTATGCCTGCCATATTCAATCGGATTTAGTCAAAGACAGCTTTGTCGCTTTGCGCGGTGTCGCCGATAGCATCAACCTGCGCTACCAATTTACCGATGAAGCTTTGCACCATTCATTATTGCCCGAAGAAAGACTCGAACGCTTTATGTTCGAACTACTCGAACAACTGCGCGTAGAATCGTTAGTGCCAGAAACCTACATAGGCATGCGCAGTAATATGCTGCATCGTTTTGAAGAATGGTCGCTGAGATATCACCACTCTGGTTTAACAGAAAGCAGCATCGGATTACTCATCTATGTGTTGGCTCAGGTTTGCTGGTCGCGTTTTAATAATGTACCTGTAACGGAAGAAACAGAAGATTTATTGGAAGCAACACGCGCAGGGATTTCGCCCCTAATTGGTAAATTCCTCTATGGCATGAAGCAGAACTTACAAGATCAAGCCAAATTCGCCGAATACGCGCTGAAGCTCGCCAAGCAATTTAATAGCATGGTGCGCGACGAGAGTAGTGAGGGGGAAGATGAAGAAGAAAAGGACGTTGATACCATTCTCGAAGAAATCGAAACCCCAGAATTTAAACTGTTAATCAATTTCGATGAAAACGATGACCATGTGTTTATGGTTAGCAGTGGCGAAAGTAAATCGTGGATAGAAAACGAAGCAGTTTATAAAATATTCACCACAGACTACGATAAAACCTCACACGCAGAAAAGCTTGTTAGACCTATTCTACTCAAGGCATTGCGCAGTAATCTGGATGAGATGATTACCAGGCAAGGCATCAATATGCCACGCTTAGCGCGCCAGCTGAAATTTCTGTTTTCAACACCCGATTACGACGATTGGAACTACGCACAAGAGCAAGGCTATATCGATGGTCGTCGCTTATCGCAGTTGATTGCATCACCGACAGAAAAACGCATTTTCAAAGATCGACGCGAGCGTCCACAATCTGATTGTGCGCTGAGCTTTCTTGTCGACTGCTCGGGTTCGATGAAACAGCACTCGGGAAATATCGCAATGATGCTGGATGTGATCGCGCGTGCGGCTGATTTATCAGGTATTAAAACCGAAATTCTAGGTTTCACCACCGGCAACTGGAGTGGTGGCAAACCCATGAAAGAGTGGATAGCGCAAGGTAAGCTTAAAAATCCAGGTCGTCTCAATGAAACCAATCACATCATCTATAAAGACGCGGAACAAACCTGGAAACAAGCACGAAATTCAATCACAGGGCTAATGAAGACTGATTTATTTCGCGAAGGTGTCGATGGCGAAGCGATTACATGGGCCGCAAAACGACTGTTAAAACACCCAGAGCAAAAGAAAATTTTAACCGTGATTTCAGACGGTAGCCCAATGGATTCAGCCACTAATATCGCCAATGATCCTTATTATCTGGATAACCATTTAAAAGATGTCATCGGTAAATATGAGCAAATGCCAGAACTGGAAATATTTGGCCTAGGCGTAGAACTTGGACCTAAGTGTGTATTATCGCAATTACACCATATTGCACCTCGACGATAACTTAAATAACGCCACCTTTAATGATATCTTGAAGATGTGGCAATCTCGTATGAGATAGCCTCATATAGTGTTAACAATCAAAAAAAGTGCCTAAGTTGTAACGCAGTGAAGACAACGTTGGAGATTCTATGGTAATTGTCAAACACTTATATAGTTCTAAATTCAGATTGATCTCTTTGCAAAGCAAAAGCTAATCTAGCGATTTTTCGAGAGAGCGAAAACGCAGTAGCGTTTGTTGAACGACCACGTGCTCTCACATCGAATCCAATGAAGGCAATAAACGAGTCTGATTTTCGAAAGTGTCCGCGATGAAACATCGCAACGAAGGCCGCCGTATTAGCGGGACCAATCCCTGGAATGCTCAAACAACGCCTGTAATCTTCTTTATATCCAGCGTCTTTGATGCAGGCTTGAATACGTTTATCAATTAACGTCATCGCTTGTTCATTCCGTTTCATTAGGGCTTTACATGTTTGTGCTAACTCTGCGACCCCTTTTAGAGAAAGCCCAATGGTTGCTTTTGATTTAGCCAGTTTAGCGCGTGCTTTAAGTAAGCGATTAAGGCGTTTAACGGCTTTTGGAATAGGTTCGAAAACAGTCAGGTGTTGCTTTTCTGACCTCATATATCGCAATAGTAAATGGGCATCATTGGTGTCGGTTTTAGCCCTGACGCCAACGGCATCACGGTAGCGTGAGAGCCGATAGGCATCAACGATATAGATTGTATGCTTGGCAAGAAAGGCTAGTTCAACAAATAATTCGTGGTACGTATTTGTTGATTCAATTGAAATACACGCCGTAGTACATAGTTGTTTAAGATAGCATTTTATTGCCTGTTGATTATTCTTGATACGTACAACGTCCTTACCATTAGAAATATCAAGCCAGTCTTTGGCTGCATCTATTCCGAGTTCAGTGTTAACTGTCATCATTGCCATAAGATTTACTCCAGAGTATTGTAGAGAAGTCGGGGAACATCGATAGCGCAAGCTCGTTGAAATCGGCCGTGCGGGCAAGATTCTTTATCGGTGCTTATTGATGAGTGGGGCGGAGGGGTGATATCTCCAACAGTCTGTACACATTCTAGTGGCAGATACGTAGCGACAAACCTCCCCCTTTCCAATGGCTTAAATCATACAAGCATTGCGACGACAGCCCGTAGGGCATGGTTTTACTTTCAAATGAATAAAAACCATGAGCCGGGCAACGCGAGACAGCAGCTTTGTTATTTAAAGCTGACCCGAAAGGGCGAATAAAATGAGTCAAAAGTAGGGGGATGATTAAAATACATTTTGTAATCTTAGGG
>CAWEEB010000060.1:0-8230 GCA_963807855.1 uncultured Gammaproteobacteria bacterium
GATTTATGTCTCTTTAACTATTTGTTAATAGAATTAAACAAGCTTATTCATGCAATAGTCATAGTTTTGTTCTATAAATTAAAAGGAGTTTAAGGAAATCTAACCCGCTAAATGTCCTTAATCAAGATACTCACTCACTCATGGAAAAAATTATGAAGAAATTTTTACTTTCTAAGACTTCGGCTTCTTTGTTTTCAACGATTGCAGCATCCCTTTTCATGGCTTCATCAGTACTGGCTGAAGACTGCCCAAGAGGTGATTTAGATCAACGTTTTTGTGATAGAGATGGTGATTTAGTTGCTGATGCGCCGACAGATTCATCTAAGTGGCTCGATCCAGATAGTTTGATTTTTGCCTACACGCCAGTAGAAGACCCAGCAGTATATAAAGAAGCCTGGGCCGACTTTCTTGCTTATATGGAAAAAACCACTGGTAAAAAAGTGGTGTTTTTCCCGGTGCAATCAAATGCTGCTCAGATAGAAGCTATGCGTTCAGGGCGTTTGCATATAGCAGGTTTTAATACTGGATCAAATCCTCTTGCTGTAAATTGCTCTGGTTATCATCCATTTACGATTATGGCTAGACCAGATGGAAGCTTTGGTTATGAGATGGAAATTATCACTCATCCTGGAAGTGGCATTGAAAAAGTTGAAGACATTAAAGGTAAAACGCTCGCCTTTACTTCGCCTACATCAAATTCAGGTTTCAAAGCACCTTCAGCGATTCTTAAAAAAGAGTTTAATATGGTTAAAGATAAAGACTTTACGCCAGCGTTTTCAGGTAAGCATGATAATTCCATCCTGGGTGTCGCCAATAAAGACTATCCTGCTGCATCTATTGCTAATTCAGTGAAAAAGAGAATGCTTAAGCGTGATGTCGTTAAAGAAGATCAAATTAAAACCATCTATAAATCACAAACCTTTCCGACCACCTCTTATGGCTATGCATACAACCTAAAACCTGAATTGGCAGCTAATATTGTGAAAGCTTTCGAAACTTTCCCCTGGGATAATGCTGATGGCACGCCAAGTTCACTCAAAGTAGAATTTTCTAAAAATGGAGAAGGTAAGTTTATTCCAATCACCTATAAAGAACATTGGTCTGTGATTCGCACCATCGATTCTGCAAATAACGTTTCTTACGCTTGTAAATAAATATTTATGTGAATTGTCGAAGAGCTCCAATTAAGAGAATTTCTTTCATTAATTGGGGTTCTTCGATTTATTTTGATTTATAAATTTACTGTGTAAAATAAGGAACATGCATGCTCCAACTACAAAATCTCGGTAAGAGTTATAAAACCGGTGACGATGCTCTTAAGGGAGTAAACCTGGAAATACCCGATGGTCAAATTGTTGGGTTGATAGGGCCTTCAGGTGCAGGTAAAAGTACGTTAATTCGATGTGTTAATCGCCTCGTTGAACCCACTACTGGGAAAGTTATTTTAAACGGTGTTGATGTCACAACGCTTTCTTCTGGCGGCTTGCGTAAAGAACGCCGCAAAATGGGGATGATCTTTCAGGAATACGCGCTTGTTGATCGCCTTACCATTATGGAAAACGTACTATCTGGTCGCTTGGGGTATGTCGGTTTCTGGAAGAGTTTCTTACGTAAATACCCACAATCAGATGTTGATGAAGCCTTTCGTTTGCTCGAGCGGGTAGGGCTTGATCATATGGTGGATAAACGTGCGGATGAATTATCTGGGGGGCAGAAGCAGCGCGTTGGTATTGCGCGTGCTTTGATCCAGGATCCAGAAGTATTATTAATAGATGAGCCTACTGCTTCACTCGATCCAAAAACATCAAGACAAATCATGCGGCTCATTTCCGAATTGTGTAAAGAAAGAAACCTTTCCACTATCGTAAATATCCACGATGTTGCTCTGGCGCAAATGTATGTCGAGCGTATTGTGGGCCTACAGATGGGTGAAATTGTATTCGATGGCCCCCCTGATGGTTTGACCCCGGATGTCTTGACGCAAATCTACGGTGAGGAAGATTGGGAAGCAACCATTGATGAAGTTGACGAAGACGACATTGATGGCGGCATAAAAATCGCGCCGGAAGTCGTGGCAGCTTCATGAACGCAACAGTGACTTCACGAACATGGAAGCGCCCTCCATTTATCAAAGATACGAAGTTGCGTTATGCATTATTGATACTCGCTACGTTTTATTTTATAGCTGCTTTTTTCTCATATGACGTCAATTGGGCGCGCGTCTATGAAGGATTAGATCGCGGCTGGGAGTTTATCAAATCATTCAGCCATCCTGATTTTGTTACCCGCTGGAAAGATATATCAGCCGGTATTTGGGAAAGTATCGTCATCACAATTACTTCGACAGTTGTCGGTATCATATTAGCAATACCTATTGCGCTCGGTGCTGCAAGTAACTTGGCTCCTAAACCGATTTATCTTCTATGCCGCGGAATTATTGCAGTAGCAAGAGCTTTGCACGAGATTATAGTTGCGATTTTAATGGTGGCTATTTTCGGTTTTGGGCCGCTTGCCGGTTTTATTACCTTGGCATTTTCTACAGTTGGCTTTATTGCAAAACTACTTGCGGAAGACATTGAAAACATCAGTAAGCCTCAGGCAGAAGCGGTTAAAGCTACAGGCTCTGGTTGGTGGCAGTGGATTAATTATGCAATACAACCACAAGTCATGCCGCGCTTAATTGGCTTGTCTATATATCGTGTAGATATTAATTTCAGGAGTTCGTCTATTTTGGGATTAGTTGGTGCCGGTGGAGTAGGTGCGACACTCAATACGGCATTCGATCGATATGAATTTGATACCGCTGCAGCAATTATCATTCTTATTATTGCGATAGTGTTAGTGCTTGAATATGTCTCAAGCTTCATTCGGGCAAAGGTACAGTAGTATGATGAGAAAGATATGCCAGTAAAGACTAAAGGTGAGTTAAAAATCTGGCAAAGACGCGATCGCGCGAAACAACTTAAAATATGGGCGATGTGGTTTGTTGGTGTGGCTATTTTTATGTTTTGCTGGAAAATCATTTCCGATGCAACCACCTGGTTTTTTGTTTTTGATGCGCCACGAATCGCAGCTGATATTGGAGGAAGAGCATGGCCACCACGTTGGTCGTACCTGTCCGAATTATGGAAACCCATGTGGGATACGATTAATATTGCTACATTAGGTACTTTGCTCGCCATTATTATGGGTGTGCCGACTGCGTTTCTGGCTGCGAACAACACTACGCCAAGTAGAAAGTTTTTACGGCCTCTGGCTTTGCTTGTTATCGTGTCTACACGTTCAATAAACTCTTTAGTTTGGGCTTTGCTGTTAGTTTCGATTATAGGTCCGGGTATTTTTGCAGGAACCCTTGCTATCGCAATTCGATCAGTCGGCTTTGTGGCTAAATTACTCTATGAGGCTATCGAAGAGATTGACACAACTCAGGTTGAAGCCATACAGGCAACGGGCGCAAGTAAACTTCAAGTAATTGCCTACGGAATCGTGCCACAAATAATGCCAGCCTTTGCCGGTTTGAGTGTATTCCGTTGGGATATTAATATTCGCGAATCTACCATTCTGGGCCTGGTTGGTGCGGGTGGAATAGGTTTGTATCTACAATCATCATTGAATATTTTAGCGTGGCCGCAAGTTACAGTGATTCTGATTATGATATTGATCGCTGTGTTAATCAGCGAATGGGTTTCATCTAAAGTGCGTTTGGCGATTATTTGATATGTGTATCTACTAATAAAATAAGTCACCCTCCCTACTTGTGGTCACTTTTATTAATAGTCTTATTGATATGTCAATAGCATAGATAATCCATATAAAAAGTAGGTTGCGCGTTTTCTGCGATAAATAGTTTGTTTAAGCTGTTTGCTTCGCTGTTTCCGTGTTGTATTAATAGCTCTGCTATTTGCTTGTGATAAATACCATCTTTGATAAACAGAGAATCAATTCCAAAATTATTTGCACCCTTAATATCGGTTTGTAAACCATCTCCAATCATTAAAATTTTATTTTTTGGAATGTCTCCTAATTTGTCGTAACACGCCTGATAAATCTGAGAATAGGGTTTGCCGGTATATTCAACCGTGCCACCAAGTTCTTCATAGAGTTTAGCGATAGCCCCTGCTGAGATGCCACGAACACCTTTGCGAATTGCAACAATATCGGGATTTGCGCAAATCATCGGTACTTCATTTTCCAATGCATTTTGCAATAGTGGCTTATGCTGGAGAGCATCGGGGTGATTACCTTCCACTCCAGTGTTTAAAATGAAATCAGCATTCTCGATAGTAGAAACCAGCTCTAGACCAAGATCATCCAGTAAACCTGCGCTTCTTTTTGGGCCAAGGTAGAAGCAGCGCTTGTCTGGTGCTTGAAAGTAGTTAGGTGAGATACTCTGTTTTAAATTCTGCCAAACTAATTCTCCCGAACTTAAACTAAAATCATAATAGTTTTTGTCGATTCCTGCTTTCAACAGCTCTTGATTAAACGCATCAGTTCTTCGAGCGGCATTGGATAGAATGACAATTTTCTTAGAGTCATGCTTTAGTGATGTTAAACACTCAAGTGCCATAGGAAAAGCCAGTCCACCATCATGGAGCACTCCCCATGCGTCAATCAAAAATGCATCGATAGTTTTTTGAAATAGCGCTTAGGCTTTTAATTCTAGTGCTCAACTTGTTACTAGTTCCTTTATTAATAAACTGAACTCTTTACGCTTTTAAAATAAACTCTCGAATCTCAGCTGTCTCCAGATGTGGCAGAGATCGATGGACAGATGCGGGTTTTTTATTAAAAGCAGTTTGCAGGATTTGCAGTGCATCTCCATGTGAAACCAGTAAAAATATCTCTCCTTTGAAATCGTTTTCTAAGGCTGTAATGAGTGACGTGGTTCTTTCCATAACAGCGTCTGCACTTTCTACATTGCCTACAGTGTGTGATGAATTTAGCTCGATCATCATCCCAGACGTTTTGATAAAACGAATTGTTGTGTAATTCATGATCACCAAAAAAACGTTCTCTTAAGTGCTTACTAGTTTGAATGTCATCTTCAGAATCGAGTATTTGATGCGCAATTTGTGCAGATTCAAATGCACGTAAAAAATCAGAGCTAATGATTTTGGTATTTGTTACTGATTTTGTTGTTTGATTTGATGCTGTCAGTTATCTGTTTTCGACCAGTTCCACTCAGTCCGTAGTTCTGAATGCCATTTTCTGGAGAACTAACGATTAATTCTTTCTGGTTTGCTGTGCTTTCGCCATGGCGCAAAGCAAAATACTGGTTATTTAGCCGACTTAATGATTTTAGGTGGTTCATATCGATTAAATTAATAGTTGCAGTTATCTAGGGAGGTAAAAGTCACCCCCCTTCTTTGAATGACAATTCGTTTTTGTTGTTAAAAAAACGATTTTGGAATTTATGCAGAGCTAGGCTCTTTTTCAGGTGCAGAGTATTTACTGATCTAAGAAAGTGCCTTGGCAGCATCGCGAATCAGTGTTTCAGTGGCATCCCAGTCGATACAGGCATCGGTAATTGAAACGCCATATTCTAACTGCGATAAATCACTCTGAATCTTCTGGTTTCCCCAATTTATATTGCTTTCCAGCATCATGCCAACAATAGATTTGTGATCGTTGAGTCGTTGTTCAATGCAGTAATTGAAAACAGTCACTTGCTTAGCGGGATCTTTGTCAGAGTTTTCATGGCTGCAATCGATGACTAGATTTTTTGGTAGATTGAGGTCTTCTAATCTTTGCTCACAATCTTTGATCACTTCAATATCATAGTTTGGTTTATTACCGCCACCGCGCAATACAATGTGGCCGTACGAATTGCCCTTGGTACGCACGATCGCAACCTGGCCTTGTCGATTAATTCCGAGGAAGCTGTGTGGACTAGTTACGGCTTGCAACGCATCGGTAGCAACTTTCAGGCTGCCATCGGTGCCATTTTTAAACCCAACAGGGCAGGATAATCCGCTCGCCATTTCGCGATGAGTTTGAGATTCGGTGGTGCGTGCGCCGATTGCGCTCCAGCTAATCAAATCGGCGAGATATTGTGGACTAATAGGATCTAGCGCTTCTGTAGCAATGGGTAAACCCATTTCAGCTAGCTCAATCATTAATTCACGCGCTTGAATCAGGCCGGTTTTGATATCGAAAGTACCGTCTAAGTGAGGGTCATTGATCAAGCCTTTCCAGCCGGTAGTAGTCCGAGGCTTTTCAAAATACACGCGCATCACCAGGAAGATCGAATCAGATACTTCATCCGCTAAGTTTTTCAGCTTTTTGGCGTAATCAAGTGCGGCTTCAGGGTCATGGATTGAACAGGGGCCTACTACTACAAATAAACGATTGTCTTTACCATCAAGAATATTCTCCAAGGTTTTGCGGTGTTGAATAATAGATGTTTGTAAATCTTCAGAAAGCGGAAGTTGTTTTTTTATCTCGGCAGGAGTAAGCAGGACTTCTGTAGACTCAATATTAAGGTTTTCAGTATTTGTGTGCATAGTGCTGTTATCTTATCTAAGTATTTGAATTGAGATGAATGTAGCACAGATAAAAATAAAAGCTGTTGTCTGATATTCAAAAGATAATTAATTTGAATAAAAAGTGCCTTAAAGTAGGGGGGTGATCTAAAATATTCTCTAATAATCTAAAATTTGAGGAATATCATCTTGAACGATAAAAACCGTTGCGGCTGGGCTCAAGGGAGTCAATTAGAAAAAGATTATCATGATAATGAATGGGGCGTTCCTATTCACGATGATCAGCTACTTTTTGAATTCCTAAATCTGGAAAGTGCTCAGGCGGGGTTGAGTTGGGTAACAATTCTCAATAAGCGAGAAAATTATCAAACCGCATTTGATAACTTCGATATTCAAAAAGTATCCAACTATGACGAGGCTAGAATAGCTGAACTTTTAGATAACCCGGGAATCGTAAGAAACAAGCTTAAGGTGAACGCAACTGTAAATAATGCTCAACGTGTTATTGAAGTACAAAAAGAGTTCGGTCGTTTTGATGCATATATCTGGCAGTTTGTAAGTGGAAAGCCATTAGTAAATAGCTGGAAAGATATGAGCGAAGTGCCGTCAAGCACCGCTGAATCCGATGCCATGAGTAAGGATTTAAAGAAACGGGGATTTAAGTTTATCGGTACCACTATTTGCTATGCCTATATGCAGGCATCGGGTATGGTGAATGATCATGTTACAGATTGTTTTTGCTACAATAGCAATTGTTAGGTTTGTGATGGGTTTATAAGGTTAGCTGGGGTATTTCAAGCAAGCTTTGCGCTTGTTTTTCGATTAATGACGCATTAGACTTTATTCGACCATATTTATTTAATCAAATTAAGCTTGTCTATTAACATTTATCTGGCCCAACACTCCAGCCAAGCTTATTCCTGAGGATATTGTAATAGTCATAATTTTTGGGGTGCATTAGTTGTAATTGATGTGATTTGTGACGGATAACGACATTATCGCCTGCTTTTAATTCGATATTAGACTGACCATCAAAAGATACACGTGCATCTACGTCACGGCTTTCTTCCAAACTGATATTGATTAGACTTTCATTGTTGACCACAATAGGGCGATTACTCAAAGTGTGAGGACAAATAGGTACGAGTACTACCGCATTTAAACCAGGATGAAGTATGGGTCCACCACTTGATAGTGAGTATGCGGTCGACCCTGTAGGTGTTGCCACCACGATGCCATCGGCGCGTTGTGTATTTACAAAGCTATCATCGATGTGTGTGGTGAATTCGATCATGCGGATGTCATTTCTTACATGCAGTACTACATCATTAAAAGCCACACTTTCACCCAGACTTTTTTTGCCTCGAAATGCTTCTGCATGAAGCAAAGAGCGTGTTTCAAGGGTGTATTCACCATTCAGCATTAGACTTAATTGCTTATTGATTTCATCGGGTGAGATATCAACCAGGAATCCTAATCTTCCTAAGTTTATGCCGATTACTGGTACGTTTTTGTCAGCTAATAAACGCCCTGCTTTTAGTAGTGTGCCATCGCCGCCGACTACTATGGCGAGGTCTATACAGTCACAGAATTTGTCGGTATCAATGGCATCAATCCCTAAATAGTGGGCTGCATTTTTTTCAGCAACCACGGTAAATTTTTCCGCGATCAGAAAATCATGGAGAGTTGTTAGCGTGGCTTTAACACGATCATCACTATCTTTTGAAAAAATACCAATGGTTGAAAAG
>CAWEEB010000061.1:0-3749 GCA_963807855.1 uncultured Gammaproteobacteria bacterium
AAATACTTCAGGGCTGACTATTTAATTTTAAGTTAAGAAAAAGCCCTAAAAGGTGGGGGGTGGTGCATATTGCATGTTATATTCCATGGGTTTTTGCTGCATTGCCAGATCAAGCGCTTGCAATGCAAGCCCCGGACTTGAAAAGCGATCATCTGGGCATTTAGCCATCATTTTATTCAAGACTGGTTGCAAATGCATATAACGCTTTTTCAAAGAAGGTATAGGCGCCATAACATGTTGCATCATGAGTTCCGTGGCACTATAACCTGCATAGGGCTTTTCCCCCATCAGTAACTCATAAAAAATCACCCCAAGACTGTATATATCAGAAGCTTTAGTGCAATCTTCTCCAGCCACCAATTCGGGACTGACATAATGTGGAGAACAATGCAGCTCATCTGCTTTCAAAAAACCGGCATCTAACAATATTTTTTTTGATACCCCATAGTCTGTGAGCGCAAGAACGCCATCGCTTCTGAGCATTACATTATCAATTTTCAAGTCTCGATGAATTAAACCAGCTTTGTGAACACAATCCAGAGCAGACGTTATTTCTTTAAACCATTCTAGCGCATGTAATAAAGGAAGAGATTTCTCACAGCTATTTAAGGGCCTGTCTTAATGTACCAAATTTTAAATACTCCATAACCAGGTAAAATGCGTGATTACAAATACCACCGTCATAAAAATGTACCAAGCCCTCTGAACGAATCGCACATTGTTTTTCCACACGTTGTAGAAATTGTTGAACCATCTCTTTGGATAATTCATTCGGTTTAAATTTGAAACGCTTTATAGCTGCAGATTCACCTTGTTGATTAACGCCGCGATATATAATGCAATCCTGACTATTATGGAGTACCTCTACAAGCGCCCAGTCTTTAAGATTAAGCGGAAATTGAGATAAACACCTCCTAAGTTGCATATATACATCAAGCTTTGAAGACAAATCAGAAAGATTTGTCCAAAATAGACATTTATTCGATTGCAACGATCGTTTTTTATATTCTTCTTCATTATCAAAAATGACCAAATCATGATTTTTGAGTTTTTGCATCATCTGCTTCTTACTGAGCAGATTTAAACTAGCGTAGTCTGATTGAGATAATGTAAGTTGAGGTATTTTTGAATCAAGCAATTCCCTAATCTCTTGCGAGACATCTTTGTTTTGAATCATCATCACTGACAAACTCATGCTTATTCATTTACTCCTAGGCATAGTCTAGGACATAAGCTAATAGTTGACCGAAAATTCGGAGACAAACACTATTATTTCATTGTCGATAGCTTATTCTGAAACCAATAAAACGCTTAATACATAAGAAATAACGGGTACTGTTTGACATTTAATTTGCTTTACATAATAATGCCGCGTTCCGTGGGTCTGTGACCCCTCCTTGCTATGAAATTTGCTGTTATTTACAGAGTAAAAAAGCAAATTTTATGGCCAACTTGTCCATAAGGAGATAACTATGAGACATTATGAGATCGTTTTTCTGCTACACCCAGATCAAAGCGACCAACTTCCAGGCATGCTTGAGCGTTACCGCAAGCTTATCGAAGACAATAAAGGCACTATCCACCGTCTAGAAGACTGGGGTCGTCGTCCTTTAGCCTACCCTATCGTTAAATTACATAAAGCGCATTATGTGCTTATGAATATCGAGTGTGATTCTGCTACTTTAAGTGAGCTAGAAGATCAATTCCGTTTCAATGATGCAGTACTTCGCAATATGGTTATCCGTCGTGACGAAGCTGACACTGAGCCTTCAATTCTCAGCAAAGAGAATGAAAAGAAGCCAGAAAGAAAGCCATCATTTAATTAATAGGAGTTAATCATGTCAGCACAACGTTTTCGTCGTCAAAAATTTTGTCGTTTTACCAAAGAAGGTGTTAAGGAGATTGATTACAAAGATCTTGATACCTTAAAAGCATTCATTACTGAAACTGGTAAAATTGTACCAAGCCGTGTAACAGGCACTAAAGCTAGATATCAGCGCCAATTAGCAACTGCTATTAAGCGTGCGCGTTTTCTTGCTTTGATTCCTTACACGGATCAGCATAAATAACTGAAAAGAATAGACAGGAATAAATAAATGATGGCCGGCTTTATCATGGCGGGCCGGATACAAGCAGCGATATTTGTTGTTTTATCCACCCTGATTTCATTACTTTTTCCACCCCTTATCGTATTCAACAATGCAGCTATTGCATTGATTACATTACGTAAGGGTTGGCAACAAGGGATCATTTACACTTTACTTGCTAGCGTCACACTATTAATTATTAGTGTGGCTTTAGACCAGCAAGCAAGTCGAGGATTTTTAGCCGGTTTAGCTAACTGGTTGCCTATGGTGGTTATCGCAAGTGCGCTTGCAATAACACAATCATGGAGCAAAACCTTACAGCTAATTCTGCTAACAGCATCAGCTGGGGTTTTATTGTTTCATTTCATGCAACCAGATGCAGCCGCATACTGGAAGCCTGTTTTAGAACAATTCAAGCCACTGCTTAAACAAGGCTATCAACTTAGCGATGCAAAAATTGATGAAAGCATCAATGACATCGCAAAGTGGATGACTGGCACATTTGCCGCTGCACTTGCATTGATTTCAATTCTTTCATTGATCATTGCAAGGAATTGGCAAGCAGTTTTGTATAACCCTGGAGGTTTTGGCGAGGAATTTCGCCAGATAAATTTAGGTAAACAAGCTGCTATCGCAGTACTTGTAGGTATAGCGATAGCGGTACTAACCATGAATCAGTTAGTTGTTGAACTCATTATGGTAGGTATTGCAGTTTTTATGTTTCAGGGATTATCTCTGGCACATGCCTTGGTAAAACGTCATAACTTAAAAATAGCCTGGTTAATCGGCTTATATGTGATGATGTTTTTACTGCTGATACAAATGATTGTATTGCTTGCAACCTTTGGAATTATCGACACATTTGTTGATTTTCGCCACAGGAAATCAGGCAATACTACTTAAAGAACACGTTAATTAAATAGATAACCGACCCAAGGGTCGAAAAGGTGATAACCATGCAAGTTATATTAATGGAAAGAATTGAGAACCTGGGCGCTATCGGCGATATCGTTTCAGTTAAGTCAGGTTACGCACGTAACTTTCTTGTTCCTCAGAAAAAGGCAAAAACTGCTACTAAAACGAATATTGCAGAATTTGAAACTATTCGTGCTGAACTAGAAAAAGCAGCAGCAGAAACTACTAAAGCAGCTGAAGATCGCCTTGTCGCTGTAAACGGGGTTGGTGAGCTAACCATTGAAGTAAGAGCAGGCCAGGAAGGCAAGTTATTTGGCTCTGTTTCTAATCATGAAGTATCTGAGGCTATCATTGCTAAAGGGGTACATATCGAGCGCCGCGAAGTACGTATGCCAGAAGGCCCAATCCGTGCAATCGGTGAATACGATGTACTTATTCACTTACATACTGACGTTGAGACAACGGTTAAAGTTATCGTTGTTCCAGATGCAGATAGTGATATGGAAGTCGTAGAAAAACAGCCAATTGGAACTTTTATCGACGAAGACGATAGATAAGCAACAGTTAAGCAATAAAACCTCAAAAGCCTGTAACGGTTAATATCGTTACAGGCTTTTTTTTACCTGTTAAAAAACCTTAATACTTAGGCATTTATTAGCATCTAATATTAATATAACTTTGATTTATATCGCTTTATTTACATAAATTCATGCACAATCATTAGAATGGGTCTACTATCTTGATTAA
>CAWEEB010000062.1:0-20739 GCA_963807855.1 uncultured Gammaproteobacteria bacterium
CAGCACCACCCATGATTCCGGCTAATCCTTGTGCTTGCTTCTCATCAGAAATAACCAAAGAGTCTGCTTTTAAGGTTGTCTCATTACCATTCAGAAGAGCCTGTTTTTCGCCTTCAATCGCTCTTCTAACATTTATACCACCGCTTAATTTATCAAAATCATAACCGTGCATCGGTTGACCCAGTTCCAACATAACGTAATTTGTTACATCAACTACTGGACTTAGGCCACGTATTCCTGAACGTAAAAGCTTATCTAACATCCAATCTGGAAGTCTTAGCTTTAACATTTAAATCTTTGATAATTCTACCAACAAAACGATGACACAAATCGTCCGCAGTGATTTTTATTGGAAACGTTTCATCGTGATCAATTTCTGCCTGCTGAATTTCAGTGACAGGTGCTTGCATTATTACACCTAATTCACTTGAAACACCGGCTACGCAGAGTAAATCTGCTCGATTTGGTGTGGCATCTAGATCAAGCACTACGTCATCCAATCAAAAATTTCTCGTAGGTTTTTACCTAGTTCAGCATAGCGGGTATGGGTAATAGCCCTTCACCAGCCTCATCAATTCCTAACGTTTCAGCGCCACAAAACATACCTTGCGATAAAACTCCGCGAAATTTACCTTTTTTTATTTTAAGTGGTTTTTCACCGCTTCGCACTAGGTAGATCGCTCCAATCATTGCTACTGGCACTTTTTGTTCGAATTCGATCGTGGCATTCGTGACGATTTGCAAAAAACTGGTCTGAACCAATGTTAACTTGGCAGACTCGTAAGCGATCTGCATCCGGGTGTTGTTCGATACTGTTTATTTGGCCGACTCTTACGTCTGTAAAAGCAGATGCGACTGGATCTATACCATCCAATTCTGTTCCCGACATTATTAGTTGATGTGAAATTTCTTCAGTCGTTGCGTCTAGTTCTACCCATTCACGCAACCACTTTTCACTGACTTTCATAATTATATCCCCTTATGAAATTGTTTCAAGAAACGAATATCGTTATCAAATAAGATACGCAAATCATCAATGCCATAGCGCAGCATTGCCAAACGATCAACACCAAAACCAAAGGCAAAACCTGTATATTTCTCTGGATCTATACCGACATGTCTCAACACTTCTGGATTCACCATGCCACAACCCATCACTTCTATCCAACCGGTGTGTCCACACACTTTACAGCCTTCGCCTTCACAATACACATTGAATATCTGTTTCAGCAGATGGTTCTGTAAATGGGAAGTAATGCGGACGGAAACGCGTGGGAAGCTCTTCAACCTCAAAGAACGCTTTAAAGAAAGCGTCCAAAATACCTTTTAGATCTGAAAAAGTGACATCCTTATCTACCATCAAACCTTCAACCTGATGGAACATTGGACTATGTGTCACATCTGAATCACAACGATAAACACGACCAGGTGCAATAATTCGCAAAGGTGGTTCTTTATTTTCCATTGTACGAATTTGTACTGGAGAGGTATGTGTTCTTAATAAAGTACCATCATCAAAGTAGAAAGTATCGTGCAAAGCACGTGATGGATGATGCTCAGGAATATTTAAGGCAGTAAAGTTATGATAGTCATCTTCAATTTCCGGACCTACTTCAACACCAAAACCAAACTGCATGAAAATCTCTTCGATTCGTTTTGCTGTACGGGTAACAGGATGCAAACTACCTGTTTCCATTTCACGACCCGGTAAAGTGACATCAACACTCTCATTTGTAAACGCTCATTTAAAGCTTCCTTCTCAAGCTCTCTTTACGAGCATTCATTAGCGCAGTTAATGCTTGCTTTGCTTTGTTGATTTCTTGACCAGCTTCTCGACGTTGTTCCGCCGGTAGTTGACCTAGCTGCTTCAACTGGTCAGTCATAAGCCTTTTTTCCCAAGTAATGTACACGTACTTCATCAAGCTCGCAAGCTTGTTGCCGCATCAAGCTGCTGTGTGCTTGTTCCATGAGTTCTGTCAGTTTATCACTGAAGTCTCCGTAATCCGTTATTGATATCTTTTGGTAGGCTGCGTTTAAATTATTAATCAAACGAGCACAAATAATTTCATAAAAAAAGCGAGGGAAGGCATTAACCTTTCCTCGCTTTGTTTACATCTTTATTCAGTCGATACTTATTAACAGCAAGACGGAACAGTAAACTAAGCTAGGGCAGCTTTTGCCTGCTCTGCTAACTGTCCAAATGCATCAATATCATGTACTGCTAGATCAGCCAGCATTTTACGGTCAACTTCAATTTCAGCTTTATTAAAACCGTTCATTAAACGGCTGTAAGAAATATCAAACATACGAGCTGCAGCATTGATACGAACAATCCATAAACTACGGAATTGACGTTTCTTTTGACGACGGTCACGGTATGCATATTGACCTGCTTTAGTAACTGCCTGATTTGCTACACGATATACACGGCTACGTGCACCGTAATAACCTTTAGCTTTCTTTAATACTTTTTTGTGCTTTGCGCGTGCTGTAACACCACGTTTTACTCTTGCCATTTTCTATATCCTCTCTTGATTAAGCGATATCTCAAACGTACGGCATCATTTTACGAACCGTTGGCGTATCGACTTCTTCGACAACATCACCAGCACGTAGGTGACGCTTACGCTTGCTGCTTTTCTTAGTAAGGATATGGCGCAGGTGAGATTGCTTACACTTGAACGTGCCATTAGCACGCTTGCGGAATCGCTTTGCAGCGCCGCTGTTGGTTTTCATCTTAGGCATCTTTACTCTCCAATTGGTCATCGGTTTATAAAAATTAAACAATCAAACTATGATGAGTGAAACATTCCTATAAGAGTGCCTCTCCTTAAGGAATGATAAAAATCTATTGGTCTAGTTAATTTCAATTTATCGAAATAACTTAAAAATTAAGCCTGCCCTTTTTCTTTCTTAATCGGGCCAATCACCATAATCATCTGACGACCTTCCATTTTTGGAAACTGTTCAACAGTTCCATATTCTTCAAGATCTTTCTCAACGCGTTTAAGCATTTCCATGCCTAATTCACGATGAGCCATTTCACGACCACGGAAGCGTACAGTGACCTTAGTCTTGTCGCCATCTTCAAGAAACTCTATTAAGTTTCTTTAGTTTGATATTGTAATCACCAATATCAGTTCCAGGTCGCATTTTAATTTCTTTAACCTGAGTTTTCTTTTGCTTCTTCTTGTTAGCGCCTTTTTGCTTACTTTGCGAAAATTTAAACTTACCGTAGTCCATGATACGACAAACAGGTGGTTCAGCAGTTGGTACAATTTCAACCAAATCTAATGAATCTTCTGCTGCTTTCTCCATCGCCTCAGTAGTTTTAACGACACCTACATTTTCGCCATCCTTATCAATTAGCCTAACTTCTGGTATGTTAATTTCTTCATTGACTCGATTCTTCTTTGGTTTAGCGATACTCATTACCTCTATAAATCTATTAATAATCTATACAAAATATAAAACTAGTCGGGCAAACCACGACTAGATTTTCATGTGCAATTTTTTCTATCAACTCATCAACAGTCATCGTACCCAGGTCTTCACCTGAACGTAGTTCTTACAGCAACTGAATCATTTTCTACTTCACGATCACCCACCACTAATAAGTAAGGTGTCCGTTGTAAAGTGTGCTCGCGAATTTTAAAGCCAATCTTCTCATTTCTCAAGTCTGAAACTGCTCTAATACCGCTTTTTTTCAACCTATTTTCAACATTTGTCACAAAATCTGACTGTTTATCCGTAATATTCATGATTACTGCCTGATCTGGTGATAACCATGATGGAAATTTACCTTCATGATGCTCTATCAAAATACCAATAAATCGTTCAAAAGATCCTAAAATCGCACGATGCAACATCACAGGAACTTTACGCGAACCATCTTCAGCAACGTATTCTGCATCTAGTCGAACGGGCATCGAGAAATCAACCTGAATGGTTCCTAATTGCCAAACACGACCAATACTATCTTTAAGTGAGAACTCAATTTTAGGACCGTAGAAAGCACCTTCACCTGGAAATTCTTCCCATTCCAGATCTTTTGCATCCAATGCATCAGCCAATGCTTTTTCGGCCTTATCCCAATCTTCATCACTTCCTACTCGATTTTCAGGTCGAGTTGAAAGACGGTAGATTACATCATCAAAACCAAAATCACGATAAACATCATGCAAGAAATCAATAAAATCAGCAACTTCTGGTTGAATTTGCTCTTCAGTACAGAAAATATGCCCATCATCCTGAACAAAACCACGCACACGCATCAAACCATGCAAAGCACCTGACATTTCGTTACGATGACAAGAACCAAACTCAGCAATTCGTAGCGGCAGATCACGGTAACTTTTGAGACCCTGATTAAATATTTGCACATGACACGGGCAGTTCATCGGCTTAAGCGCAAATTGACGCCCATCAGCTTCTAGCGAGAACATGTCCTCACTGTATTTAGCTGCGTGACCAGAACGCTCCCACAAAGAAAAATCTACTAATTCTGGTGTATTCACTTCTTTATAATCACGCAGGCGTTGCTGCTCACGCATATATTGTGAAATTACCTGATAGATAGTCCAGCCTTTATCGTGCCAAAAAATCTGCCCAGGCGCTTCATCCTGAATGTGAAATAAGTCCAGCTTACGCCCTATTTTTCGATGATCACGTTTTTCTGCTTCTTCAACACGATGCAAATAAGCTTTCAGTGCTTTTTTGTTTTCCCATGCTGTTCCGTAAATACGTTGCAACATTTCATTGTTAGAATCACCACGCCAGTAAGCACCTGCCAGTTTAGTCAATTTAACAGCTGGAATTTTACCTGTACTAGGAACATGTGGACCGCGACAAAGATCTATAAAATCACCCTGCTTATAGAGTGATAAATCTTCGTCACTAGGAATACTTTCGATAATTTCAGCTTTATACGTTTCACCCATATCGCGGAAGAACTTAACTGCCTCATCGCGAGACATTACACTGCGCTCAACAGGAATATCTTGTTTGATTAAATCCTGCATGCGTTTTTCGATAGCTTCTACATCTTCAGGAGTGAAAGCCCGCTCATAGGAGAAATCATAGAAAAAGCCATCTTCAATAACAGGTCCAATAGTAACCTGGGCTTCCGGGAATAATTGTTTTACCGCTTGCGCCATTAAATGCGCAGAGGAATGACGAATAACATCAACGCCCTCTTCGCTATTTGTTGTAATTATGCTCAGTGAAACATCTTCATCGATGAGATGGCTGGCATCATATTGCTTTCCATCGATAGCGCCCGCTAGTGTAGCTTTCGCTAGACCTGGCCCGATATCGGCTGCTACATCAAGAATGGATACTGCGTTATCGAATGAACGCTGGCTGCCGTCTGGCAAAGTGATTGTTGGCATTTTATTATTCCCCAGTGGTGACCCGTACGAAAGGCCACGTGTTTATCATTAATTGATCAAAAATTATCAAATTTAAATGTGGTAGGCACGCTCGGACTCGAACCGAGGACCCTCGCCATGTCATGACGATGCTCTAACCAACTGAGCTACGCGCCTGCAAGATTTTAGTAACATCTTCCATAAAAAATGGAGTTTTCAGAGAAAATTTAATGCTACTACTAAAAAAGCAAGGTGGGGATTTTATCGTTAATAAAAATGATTCACAAGCTTTCTAAATCAAACGGTTGTATTTAAATGCGATGAAAAAGTGCCAAAAAGTAGGGGGGTGTGTTTTTCTATTTATTACACTATCTGCTAAAGTTGCGAAAAATTATTCGAGAGTCAGGGAATAGAATGGATAACTTAGAACAATATCTTGCTCCTTTATTGGCATATTTTGATGGCCAGCCATGGCCTCAAGGTATTGCAATCATGTGTGCAACGTTTCTTTTTGCGTCTATAATTTCATGGTTAATTTTTCGTATACTCAAATACTTAACGAGTAAAACCAAATCATTTCTAGATGATCGTTTGTTAGCCATTGCAAGACCCCCTATTTACTATTCACTATTAATGACAGGATTTTCTGCTGGCGTTAACCGCATGCCTCTCACTGATAAACTCACCGATTATTTAATCTTTGGATTTAAAACACTTGGCATCATTATCTGGATGATTGCGCTGATACGGGTATCCAAAATAATCCTGCAACAGCTAGCCTGGGGAGGCAATAATAAAAGCATAAGGCTAATCCAGCCACAGACACTTCCTTTATTTGACAACGTATCAAAACTATTAATTGTGGCGGTTGCGGTATATGTCGTTTTCCAAATATGGGGAATCGATATGACAGCCTGGTTAGCATCGGCGGGTATCGTCGGTATCGCAGTTGGTTTTGCTGCTAAAGATACACTTGCGAACCTGTTTTCTGGCGTATTTATCCTCGCCGATACGCCTTATAAAATTGGTGACTATATTGTTTTAGATGGAAACCAACGCGGCAAAGTAACTCATATTGGACTTCGAAGTACCCGATTGATAACTCGTGGTGATGTTGAAGTGACTGTACCAAACTCAATTATGGGCAATAGCAAAGTTACCAACCAAAGTGGCGGGCCACACCCAAAATTCAGAATAGCAGTAAAGGTTGGCGTGGCTTATGGTACTGATATCGATCAAGTAAGTGACTTCATGATGCAAATTGCAGAGGATGAACCGCTAGTAACTGAGTCACCCGAACCTCGAGTACGGTTTCGTGCATTTGGCGCATCTAGCCTCGACTTTGAGCTTCTTTGCTGGATAGAAAATCCAGAGTTAAGAGGACGCACTTTACACAAATTGAATAGCGCGGTTTATAAGAAGTTCAACCTGGAAAATATTGAAATACCTTATGCCAAGCAGGATTTGTATATAAAGGAATTACCTAGTTAAGACAAAAACACTTTAATCGTCGTATTTACTATCCGATTCTGGTTTGTAATCACGCTCCTTATGTATCACATTTTTTTTAGTCGCCCGTTTAGAATTTGAGCTATCTTGGTTGGTATAATCACTCTCCGACTGAGAATTGGAAGCATAATCTGATGATCCGCTTGAATTGCTGGCGGACTGAGAAGAGTTGGCACCCGTTCCAGAGCTTGAGCCACCACCACTACTAGCATTACTGGAATTATCGCTCTGATCTTTGTTACTTTGATCAAGCTTTCTACCTGACTCATTACCCACAACAATGCCCCGTGATGCTGACTTTACTTGGTCTGCAACAAATTCAGGGGGAATATAACCGCCTTCCGGATCTTTAACAGATTTGATCTTTCTCTCTATATTTGTAACCGGACAGGGTTTATCATTATAATAAACCTCTGCCTGTGAGTTGACACATTTGTATATAGTCGCTTGCGCTTGAGTCGTCATAAGTAGTGGAATTAATCCCACTACATAGACCATCAATTTATAGTTAGTTTTCATACTTTATCCATTCTCTATTATTCTTCTGTGACTGGATCACTCCAGTACACCGAGTCTAAACGACATGCATTGTAACCTGACACTTGTGACGATTTTTTACCTACACGTAAATCAACAGTGTGTTTACACTCGAATTCACCAGTTGGATTGCCGTTTTCATCCAGAACTACCGCTTCATCATTTGGTGTACCATAGACTTTATCTATACTCGAAATGATTTCTGGAGTAAGTGGAGGAGTAAATGGCTCAGGTATCTCATCTACTTGACCAAATTCCACTTAGGAGCACCGGTCAGAATATCAAGTGCAAATAGGCGTGAGTAGGTAACTGGTGCAGCACATTGATCTATTCCCTGTCCCGAGGATAATACTTCGGGCACCAAAGTTGTAAATATAACGCTACCATTTACTGCTGTTGCATCACCCAATACTTTCTCTCCGGATTCAGGCAATTCTATCATCCAACCTCTTTTATTCGCTTCCTTTATAGAGCCAGTCTGGGTAACACCACCACTTTTGGTAATGTGAATAGTTGCCAAATCTGTTGTTGTTATTGTAGTGAAAGCGTATTCACCTGTGGTTTCCAGAGACTTATACGGAGAATCATCTATTAACACAAAGAACTTATCATCAATGACTCTATCCATCGGGTGTGCTCTAAAACCACTTCCAATTGAAACTGCATACACCGATTTTCCATTCAATTTCATCAATGCCACATCTGGCTCATTGAAAAACTTTCTTGAATCAATGCCGCTTCCGCCTAATGAAGCTAGTTTTGTCAACACTGTGGGTTTTGATGAATCGCCTATTTTTTCACTCAAGTCGAGTCGCCACACATTACCGCCCGTATCTCCAAAGTAAATTCGATCGACCAAATTATTCTGATTAGTATCGAGAGGTCTGATACCTCCTGGAATGCTATGCGTAATCATTGATCTCATAGAGTCAGGCATAGACCATACCAGACTTCCATCATCGGCATCAAAAATAAGAATGTCGTTGCCCACATCAGCCGTAACTGCTGCAGTAGAATCATCAACCTCGCCGCTACCATCAGTCTTGTCACGATCATCATCTTCATCGTAGCCAGCACTAACTATAACTACACTCTTGCCATTACCACTGGAATCTCCAACAGTTGCCACATAAGGTGTCGACCATGATTGACCCATTGACGCATGTTCGGTAGCTGATTTTTTCCATAACAGCTTAGGGTTGTTTATATCAGTGACATCAAGTGCATAATAAGAGGTGCCACCACGTCTTAAACCAAAGTAAAGGACAATCCGGTCTCCTGCATCAACAACACCATCTTCGCCGCCAATAAAATCACCCGTTATGGCTCCATCTATGCCATATTTGTGATCCTTTTGCGTACCTGCATTCAGGAACAGTGGTTCTGATAAAGTGCTTAGCAATTCGGCTGGCATGAAAGCAAATATTTCCTCACCAGTTTCGGCGTCAAGTGCATGAAGATAACCTTCATTGGTTCCGGCAAAGATATATTGTTGTTTACCGACACCTCCTGCACCACCTTTATTATAAGTAAGTACTAAAGGCTCGGAATGCAACATATCACCCATGTAGTATCTTGGCTCACCCGATGCTGATGCATCTCCGTTTTTCCAGCCACGCATGAAATTAACAATTTGTTTACGATAATCAACGGTGGCTGTAGTGGGCAATCCCAGAGTAGTATTATCTATATTACTTATATTCCCTATATCTAACTTATTAGCAGCAGCATTCAAATTAACATTACTGTTGCCGGTTAGATTAGAATAGATATTTCTTACACTAGGATCGAGTAAATTCGCCACACCACCTCTTTCTACAGATCTTCCATCAGGATTCGCAGCTGGTACCAGTAGACCAGTAATCCAGCGCATTGGAGGTGAAGTTACCTAGTTCATCGGTGGCATTTACATTATTTTTACCTTGAATCACACGTTTGTCATCAATATCGACAATTTTGAACTTCTTTAAGTTTCCTGACCAGCGAGAAGTGTTTTTTCGATCAAACACCGGGATAAAAATATCCTTTTCGTGCTCTAGACCATTCTTGACATTGACACTATAACCCGGAGAAGCAAGCGTACCCTTAGGTTCTGCAACTTCCTCCAGAATACCTTTGAAAGCGGCTGCCAGATCTTCTGGGCTAGTCGCCAGAAAATAACCATCCTCTTCAGGGCCTTCACTAGTGTCTTCATCATCGTAAGTTGCCAGGCTTTTCAAATATGTTTCTGTATCTGTGCCCTCACCTGTACCAAACCCGATAGTAAACGTTTTGATTAACTGGTCACCTTCCTGGCCTTGAGGAAATGAGCTTGTTGGAGACGGTAAGTTATCATTGTTTGCAAGGTAATGAGTCAATTCAGCACCACAATTACCTTGTTTACCAACACCTGCTGCGGTAGCACAAGTGCCAAGAGCTGAAGCCAGAGGACCTTGAGGACCCCCAGATGCAATACTTGCACGACGGGCCAAAGGACCTTCTATAGATTTCCAGCTGGAATCACGGTAGGTCGGTGCACCATCCGTCATCAATACGATATAGTTTTCCTGACAGCTGCTTTCAATCGGCGTCTTGTACTTTGGGGCTGTTGCTCTGTCGCGCCCAGTAATTGCGACATTTGTGGTGACTACCGGTCCATCATAAGTTGATGGGTGTGCGCCACTTAGAGTTGGCAAGCTCTGTCCATAATGCATTTTTTCACCACGCATATAAAGTGCTGCCTCGTAGAGTGAATCAACGATAGGCGTATACGATTTATGGTTCCAGGTATCCGCAATATCTGCGATATATTCACGCACGGTAGTGGTTTCAGAAGGATAACTTGGCAGTCCCCATACATCAGCAGGAGTTACAATCACATCGCGTGCTTTAGCATTGATATCAGTAACCGGAAACGATAACCCTGTAACCGCATGATGCCTTTTATTTTCAGGATTACTGACATTCAGACTTTCCTGACCGTAGTTCATCAAACCCACTTTTACATTATCGGGAGATTCTTGCAATACCGCGCGCAATGACTCTTGCATAACTTCAAGGCGGTCTTTTTTTGATTCCTTTACTTCATAGTCAATATACAAAGTTGGCGGGGTTGCCGTAGGATGATCAAACATTGCTATTGATCTTTCACCATCTTTTGAGTCTATATAATAGGCAATGGCGTTGTTTTCAGACCAGCCATCTCGATCAATAACATCCTGGGTAACTTCTTCTACATCTACCCTTTGATCGTCTCCTCTATCTCCAGCATTCCACTTATCGTGATGATGCGATTTATCATCTTCATAATAACTACCGCCAAAAAAATTGGCGACAATTGCTGGCGCATTGTCGGTAGATTCGGCATAAACCTCAAAATGGGCCTTTTTTTTCGGTGAAGTTTCACTCGCTTCAAACTGGATATAGGCGTTTTTGATTTCTGCGCCTTGCGGAATATTAATATTGGTGAAACGCAACCGAACTGAATCATTGTTATCTATTTTATGCTGGGTCCCAGTATAATCAATCGGGTTGCCACTGCCATTTTGAATCACCATCATCAGTCGAAGTCGTTATTGGTCGAACAAGTGTAGCCGTATACCCGGGAATAGTTAACCCTGACACGTTGGTGCCCATACTTCCAGAAATGTCCAATACAAATAAAAGATTGGGCTTTGAGACATTTAACGAATAGAACACCTCAGTATCATCTGCATAAGACGTTACAGATGCGGCAATTATCGACATTGCAAGAAAATGTCTTTAATGTAGTTTTTAGATTATTCGTTAAATTTTTCATTTTTCCCATCCTTTAAGGATTAGCTTATTTTTATATTTTCTGGTTAACACTTTAAATTAGTAATTATTTAAATTATTTCTACTGGCATTTGGGTATTCTTTACCCCCGCCCCTGACATGTCTTTCGCGGGCGCTGGAATGTTTTCTTTTTGTCTTCACCTCAAAATCGTATAGTCGACAGTGCGAATCAGACCCTTGAGATGTAGCCAGACCAGCAATCGCGCCACAACCATATTTCAGGACTCTGTTGCTTATTTTTTCTTTAGAATCAGGATTATCCGGGTTAACCGGATATTCAATTGCCCAAGGCGCCTGATAATCGTTCCCAGATTTCAATAACTTAATCAGCTTTGCGGGTTTGGCATGCTCATCAATCTCTCTGGCTGCTTTCTGGTACAAAAACATCTGTTGTTGATTATTACCAGCCACCAGCACATCCATGATCGAAATTTTAGTCGCCGAAACACTCACTATCGTCATCAGCGCAAGAAAAACCAGTGCTGTAAATAATGTCGCACCTTTCTGTTTTTTTAACACGAAACAGGAATTTTTTAACGTCATGTGATTACCGTTTTTCGCTTTATTAGATTTCATAATAGAGCGCCATTGTTTTGGTTTTCTAAATTGATTGTGGTTGTGTAAACCCGGAATAATCTTCTAAGATCTGTACTAGAGATATCTACATTTTGTTTAAGAAGATTATATCGAGTCTTGGTACTTGGCTGATCCAGTACATTTTGCCTGGATGAACGCATCAGCAAGCCAACCTGCACGCTGCTTACCATAGGCCATTGGCCATTATTAGTTATCTGATTAGCTCTTCGGTAAGTCGTGTTACCCGCTTCATTTTTTATGCCATACAAGTATTGAATTGATTCAACGTTGTTTACTATTGGTTGTGGCTCACTTCGGCTTCCAGCACAATAAAGTGTCCTGTCTTCGGGACTGCTTACATTTTTTACCAACCAGAAACTATTATAGATTTTGGCTTCAGTAGGGTTGTTCATTCCAACATTAGGATCTGTACTGCAAGCAACTGTTCGAGCGTCTCTGGTAGCACCACCACCGGTGCAATCGGTATAAACCAGAGCTGCAGGGTTTTCATTCCCGGAACCTGGTGGACAGGACGCATTTCCAGCTAAACAAGGGTTATCCGCAAGGCTTATAACGGTTAGAAAATCTTTAGTAGATGAGTCTCTTGTTCTTCTATTGGCAGGGACACTCCAAAGGTCCCGTTGGCTACCATTACGGCAAGTGGCATTAGCTACGACTTTATTCTCGGTATAAAAAGCAAGATCATCTTCCAGCCGGGCATTTTCTATAGATCTATAACCGGCATGTGAAATAGTCTGTCGCAGAATATTAAATACAGCAGTTGCATTTGCATCCATCTCACTAATAGCATCACGCTTAACATCTGCGTTTTTGGTACTAATAAAGTTGGTTACAACACCCGTAAGCAAAAACAGGCCTACAACCATTGAAATCATCAGTTCTATTAAAGACATGCCAGTTTGAGACTTAAGCCTCAAATTTCTGTCAGTTTTTATCATTACTATTTTCATATTTTGATTAGACCCATTAAGGAATTACACAACTAGCCGTTGACTGATCTTCAACATCTTCTGCCTGATCCTCATGCACCCTAAACTCATTCCAGTTAATGGTGATTGTGGTTTCGTTATCGTTTTCAATATTAGTGTCACAATCGACATTATGATCAATCTGAATCGATCCATTGGGCAATAAATTCGCTATCCCACCTTCTCTCTTTCCGCTTTTTAATACACCACACATGACTTCCTGTACATCCAGGCGGGCAATTTGCTCAGGAGTACAAAAGCTTGAACTACGACATTGCGCTTCATTCTTTACACAATTCACGTCATTCTCGTAAAATCCATTATCTACTCCTAAAGAGTTAGCACGCATACGATCACTTAATTCCATGGTTAACATATTTGCTATATTTCTCGAATGCGCATTGCTGGTGCCTTTCATCGAGGCAATTTGTAAACCACTTAGACCCAACATACCAACACCAATGACAATAAGGCTGATTAAAACCTCTATCATTGAGAATCCTTGTTGTCTTTTAGTTACTCTATGCATTTAAATTACTTTCTATTATTTTTAATATATACAGTAATTAATTATTTTTGAGATTGCTTTTAGGGGTTTATCATCATATCTCTTAATATAAAAAAGCGTTTACTCAAAACAAACTAACCAATTATTTTTATTTATATCTCACAGATTACCAATTTTCGGGTAAACATCAACACTTATCAGAAACTATCAGATAAATGGTATTAAAGAATGAATCAGGTTAAAACTTATATTGGACCTAAAAAAAGGCCTAAAAGTGGGGGGGTGCCTTTTTCTCTTAAATTACCTAATCAAACAATAAAAAACCGATTAAATACGCTAATTTATAATGCTCTCTACTAAAGATGCGACAAATTATTCTGTAACAACTTGTCTGGGGTGTTCATCCTAGGCTGCACACCTTGTTAAAAAATTAGTGAGTATATTGTCTTAGGTGGAATTCGCTACAAATGAGCCGCTGGTTATGGAAACACCGGAAGCTAGAGTCGCTCTAGTAAAGTTAGAGCTTCAAATTTAGATTTTGAATTATTCTGCTGGATTGTAGAGCCGGAATTAGAAGGCAGTATACTAGATAAGCTGAACAGCTCTGTTTAACAGAGATTAAATCAAGAGAAAATTGAAACCCCTTTTCCAAGCAGGATTTGTATATTAAAGAACAGTCCAGAGAATAAAGCCCATGCCCTGAATCAATTGCGACAGAAGAAATAAACAGTTTATTGAGTGCCTTTCATTCTCTTGCGTTGCATTCTCTCACGATACATTCTGTCCTCAATAGTATCTGGCACTTGGCGAAAATTTCCACTATCGCTAACTTTAACAGAATCTTGTGATCCCGCAGAAAGTTTTGCTTCAGACTCCTGAGAAGTCGCAGCCCCTTGTGCCGAATTATTACCGGTTTGTTGATTATCACCAACTGCCTTCTGTGAAGAATTAATTTCTTTACTGGAAGCTCCTCCAACAGCCACGCCCTGGGCATTTTTTGTCCGTGTTTGTTCGACGAAAACAGCAGGTACATATCCATTTTCAGGATCTTTTACTGCTTTGACTTTACTTTCTATTTGCTTCACAGGACAAGGCCTGTCATTGTAAAAAACCTTTGCGTTTACATCGACACATTTAAAGATTTCAGCGTGTACCTGCTCAGTAATAAGCAACTGAGCAGATACAGCCAAAAAAGATATTGATAAAAAAGATAGGGTTTTATTATTCATTATTATTGTCCACATACAAAGTCAGTCGAGGTGTCATTTTATTCATTATTTGCTGGATCAGTCCAATAAACTGACTCTAAGCGACAGGCATCATAGCCAGTGACCTGTGATAGTTTTTTACCGATACGGATATCAACAGGATGCTCACAGTCGGTATCAGTTACCACACCATCATCACCTGCAATTTCCTCTACACTAAGTGCATTAAAGACGACCTGTGGTTTACCGGTTATTTCACCTCCGGATATTGGAACAGAGCGCACATCAGAATCTGTTATTACACCATCACCATCCAGGTCTAATCCCGCTTTACCGGTTAGTACATTGATTCCATATAATCTTCCTTGTACAACTGGAGCCACACACTGATCAATACCATCACCCTCCGTTAGTACTTCCGGTATCAGCGTAGTGAACACAACCACTCCATCAAAAGCTATCGATGTGGCCAGAACCTTTTCACCCTCTTCCGGCAAGCTAACTTTCCAACCTCTCCTATTTGAATCTTTAATCGAATCATTCAGTGTAATACTTGCTACGCCAGCGGAACTTGTAATAGCTATTTTTGCCAAATCACCAGTATCAATGGTGCTAAAATTATCATCTATTTCCTGATAGGCATAATCATCTACTAGCATAAAGAACATATCATCTATCGTCTTGTCCATTGGGTGCGCCCTGAAGCCACTGCCAATAGAAACCACAAAGACCGATTTACCCTTAAGCTTCATTACCGCCACATCTGGCTCATTGTAGAACTTACGCGCCTTAGAGCCAGACCCGGCCAATGATGCCAGCTTGGTTAGTTTGGATGAAATCGAAGTGTCACTCAGTGCTTCACTTAAATCCAGACGCCAGACATTACCACCTGTGTCTGCAAAATACATACGATCAATAAGGCCATTATAATTGGTATCCAGGATTCTTATTCCACCAGGGATACTATCGACAATATCGCTGCTCTCTGAAACTTTTTCGCTTAAAGAGAAAACTTTAGCTCCGCTTAGCGCATCCAGTATAAGGACATCTGTACCCATGGTTGTATCAACATTTTTTGAGGCGTCGTCTAACATACCGGGATCATCAAGCTTATCCCTATCTTCAACCGGATCATAACCACTGGTCATAATCACTACTTCTTTTTCGGAGTTACCCATTCCAACTTTTGCCAAATATGGCGTTGACCATGATTGTCCCATTGCAGCTATACGGGCATCTGTTGATTCGTGCGTGGTCCAAAGAAACTTAGGGTTATTTATATCTGTCACCTCTAGCGCGTAAAAAGATTTACCACCACGGCGTAGTCCAAAGTATAGATACACCTTTTCACCAGCGTCGATCACACGGTTTTTATTGGTATCTGTAAACCAGTAGGTTATTGCTCCATCTATGCCATATTTATGATCTCTAGAAGTTCCTTCATTACGAAATTGAGAATCTATATTTTTCAAAAGTTCTTTCGGCATAAAGGCGAACACTTCTTCACCCGATGCGGTATCAAAGGCATGCAGATAACCTTCATTGGTAGCAGCAAATATATACTGGTTTTTTGTACCATCAGCACTTTCTGGGTAGGTAACAACTAGTGGTTCAGAATGAAGCATATCGCCCATATGTTTTCTGACAAAGCCTTGAGTTTTCTGTGCGTTTTCACTTGCGTTCAAGTTCGGATCATTACTGGTACCTTCAATACCATTTTTCCAGCCACGCATAAAACTTATCAACTGGGTTCGATAATCAATATTCACGCTATCTTCAACCAGATATGTTTTTTTATTCTTCCTGACTTCAGTAATGTTTAACAGTTTATTGGTAATATTCGTAACATTAGCTACTGATAACTCGTTACCTGGGGACGTTAAAACCGCGCTAGTATCAATATTTGTATATAATTTACGTGTAGCTGGGTTGTCGATCAAACTTGCAGCGCCACCTTTTAATACATCTTTTCCATCATTGCCATCGGCTGCCGGACTTTGAGACCAGTCATCATGAGCTTCTGAGGTAAAACCACCTAACTCATTGACCGCATTTTTTTCATTCTGGCCCCGAAGCAGCCTGCGTCCATCCACATCAACAATATGGAATTTTTTCAGGTTTCCTCCCCAGCGCGATGAGTCCTTACGGTCAAATACCGGAATATAGATGTCCTTTTCATGCTCGAGTCCGCTTTTTACATTCACACTATAACCAGGTGATGCCATCACACCCTTTGGTTCAGCTATTTTTTTCAGTATCTTGGTAAAAGACTCTTTCAATTGCTCTGGATTATCAGCTTCAAAGTAACCATCCTCAACCTCACCCGTATCAGGGTCATCATCAATGGTTTCGAGACTCTTGAGGTAGTCTTTTGCATCATCACCTAAACCACTACCAAACCCGACTACAAAAGTCTTAACAGTCTGTATACCTTCAAACTCAGTGTTATTATCTTGTGTGGCGATATAATGCGTTATATCTTTACCACACTCACCTTGCCACTGACCGCCAGCGGCTTCTTCACAGCTAGTAATAGCTTCAGCAAGAGGCCCTTCTGGCCCTTTTGGAGTATTTCTGATTAATGCAAATGGACCTTTGGTCTCTAGAGTATCAGGATCATCAAGATCAGCAGTCTTTTCGGTGCGATAGGTTGGCGCACCATCGGTCATTAATACAATATAATTTTCCTGACAACTACTTTGTATGGGGCTGATATATTTGGCCGTCTTACCATTACCGCTATCGCGTGCTGTTTTCTGTACGTCTTTGGTAATAACTACACCTTCATAGCTTGAAGGATGGGCGCCAGTCAGGTGAGGCGCGCTTTCCCCATAGTGTGCAGGTTCTCCGCGAAAATAAGTTGCCGCCTCAAAAAGTGCATCTACTGTAGGCGTATATGAAGAGGGACTCCAGGTATCTGCTACATCAGCCAGATAATTACGCACCATAATCGTAGCGCTGGGGTCAGGTAAGTTATCTATATTATCATGGGGCGATGTCACTAGGGCGGCCAGGGCATTTATATCCGTAGCAGGAAATCCAATACCCGAAACAGAATGATGTCTTTTTCTTTCATTATTATGAACACGGATATCTCCCTGACCATAGTTCATCAAACCCACTTTGAGATTATCAGGCGCTTCTTCTAACACCCCTCTGAGTGCATCCTGCATGACTTTTAAACGTGATTTACCCGTATCAGGAACTATTTGACTCATACTGCCGGAGACATCCAATACAAACATGACATTCGGTTTGGATACATTGATTGAATAAAAAACCTCACTATCATCCGCGTAGGTCGTGACAACAGAAGCTAACGTTGAAACCGCAAGAAATGTCTGAAGAGTATTTTTGATGTTTTTACTTAAAGTATTCATAATATACTGCCCCCTTAGGGGATAGGTTTATTTTAATTTTATTAAATTCGAATTTATTTAGGACTTTTATTACCACCGTTATAGATAGCTATCCTTTTTAGGATTGGGCTTTTCTTTTCCACCACCACGGTTATGCTGGTCTCTTGCGCCAGTGTTTACTCTTCCTGATTTAACCTGGAAATCATATAGGTCACAGGGTGATACGCTAGGCCCTATGCTAACTGCCTTACCTTCAAATCCACCACATGAATAGCGTTTATTCTGGTCGGTTATTTGCATTTCTTTTCCAGAGGGAGTATCCGGAATGACATAAATACCGGTATCTTGATCAAATACATCACCGGGGGTTTTGACCAAAGGCTTGTATAAGTTCACCACTGTCGTTAAGTCTTTTAAATCTTTAGAGGTATCCTGATATACTTCCATCTGTCGCTGGTTATTACCAGCAACCAATACATCCATCATGGAAATCTTGGTTGCAGTGACACTCACTATCGTCATTAAGCTAAGGAAAACAAGCGAGGTAAAACAAAGTTGCGCCTATTTGTTTGTTTCGCATGCCCAGTGAAATTGAGCGTCGCACAACTTTCACACGCATCATAGTAGTGCTCCCTTATTTTTATTTTCAAGGTTAATTGTGTTGGTATAAATACGGAATAATCGGCGTAGATCAGTTGTTGCAATATCGACATTTCCACCTAATAATTTGTATGTGTTTTTAGTACTGGGAACATCTAGTACGAACTGTGCGGGTGAACGCAGCAATAGGCCAACCTGAACACTGTTAACCATACCCCAATGCCCAGCGGCTTCAACTTCATCAGCAGTTCTGTAAATAGTATGACCATCGTCCTGCCTTACACCATAGAGGTACTGGACTGCTTCTACATTATCCACAACCATCTCTCGGCCTCCTCTGCTGCCATCACAGAAAAATCCTCTGTCATCATCGCTATCTGTGTCTTTTACCAATGAGAACGAATTATAAATTTTGGCATCTGTAGGATCATCCATACCCTTATCAAGATCAGTGCTACAGGAAACAGTCCTCGCGTCTCTACCAGCCCCACCACCGGTGCAATCGGTATAGACACGTGCATTAGGATTCACATCAGCAACATCAGGACAGCTATCAAGTCCACCTTTACAGGGATTATCCGCCAGATAAATAACTGAAAGAAAATCCTGTCCCTCTGAATCTCTGGTTATTCTGTTAGATGTGGGAGTAAGTACATCTCGACTGCTGCCATCGCCGCAACTTGAGGGATTTGTTAATGTGCCGTCAATTGCGGTATAAAAAGGTTTGTCTATACGAACATTTGCAATTGATGCATAACCTGCATGGGCTATAATCTGACGTAAGACCTGAAATGCCGCAGCTGCATTAGCATCCATTTCACTTACCGCCTGACGTTTCATATCCACATTTTTTGTACCAATAAAATTGGTTATAACACCTGCCAGCAGGAATAAACCCACAACCATTGATATCATCAACTCGATGAGTGACAAGCCGGATTGGTGGCTGGAATGTAATTTGGCATTGTTATTCATTTTATTCTGCGATTTCCGTCTATTTAAGGAACAATGTTTATTATCAGCGATTGTGTCTGGCTTGAACCTTCTTGATCCTTGTGAACATTAGATTCATTCCAGCTGATTGTTATGTCATGCTGAGCCTTATCCACGTTACATCCGCCGACGCAACTAATCTGTAATGTGCCTGCCGGCAGTAGATTTGCAATACCACCTTCTCTGGTACTGTCGGTTAAAACGCCACACATGATCTCTTGTACATCTAATCGCGCAATTGCCTGAGGAGTACAAAAGCTTGTAGTCCTGCATTGACTCACTTCTAGAGTACAATTGACATCGTTGGCATAAAATCCACCATCAATGCCCGGCCGGTTCGCACGCATACGTTCGCTGAGCTCCATTGCTAAAATTGTTGCTACGTTTCTGGAATGGGCGTTATTGGTGCCTTTCATAGATGCTAACTGCAAACCACTCAGCCCCAGTAATCCAACCCCAATAATAATTAGGCTAACTAAGACTTCTATCATTGAGAAACCGTACTGCGATTTAATTGATCGTTTCATGCAAGTTACTATCTATTATTTTTATATTAAGTAGCTAAGCTTCTAAGTTTAAGAAGATCATTATAAAACGTACTATTCATTATTTTTATAATTACTTGTACGTGTCTAATTTATTAACATAGGTTCATTTAAATATTTTTATATTTTTTATAGTCAGTTTACCTTATTTCTGTAAAACCACTCACATTATCAGAAACAATCAGATAAGTGGTATTGACTAAAAAGTAAAGGAACTAGTATATTTTCTCGCAATTTTTATATGTGGTTTGAAAAAAGTGCCCAAAAGTGGGGGGGTGAAGTATTTGAGTGGTATTAACAGCAACTAACTTAGATTAAAGGCTGTTTATCAATGGCTGCATACGGATTCATTGATATACCTTGCAAGCCTATCGTTTTATTCTATAAAACGAATTACTTAGTGGAATAAAATGTGAAAATAGCTTCACTGACCTGCAGCATGAGGCTTTAGCCAGATAATGATTTGACTTGTCATCACTAGCTCTTGATTAATCTAAAACATCACCCCCCTACTTTTAAGTGACTTTTCATTTTGTTGTTTAAATGACCAAAGGAACTTATGCTTTGCGGAATGATATTTATACGGCTTCGCCTTTCCTGCGGATCAACTTTAAAAAACAAAGTTGTTGTCTCACTCCGTTCGGCTCGTTTTTGTTGTTTAAAAACGTAAATAGAATTTATGCAGGGCTAGGTATTTTTTCAAGGAATCTAAATTAACAACTCGCTGAAAATACCCTTTTAAACCTTAGCT
>CAWEEB010000063.1:0-31276 GCA_963807855.1 uncultured Gammaproteobacteria bacterium
GGCTTAGAAAACTTTTTTCCAAAAAAGCATATAAAAGTAGGGGGGTGGCTTGTAGTGGTTGTAATTACAAAAAAACCAGATTGTACATTGTACATCGACAAGGGAATCTACGATGGACTTTAGTAAGCTTATCGTTTTGTAGTTTAAAACGAATAACTTAATTATTTGGCTTGCCATTTTTTGCTTTTGGTGAGCGATAAAACTAAACAATGATGGGTTTAAAAATAATTCTTTTATAATCGTCCTCTGTACATCGATGATTCCTTGCGGAATCTACGATGGTCTTTAGCGAACTTACCGTTTCGTTTTGTTGAAACGGATATTTCGATTATTTGGCTTGCCATTTCTGGCTCTTGGTGAGCGTTAAAACTATTCACTCATGAGTTTATAAATATTTCTTCTATAATCGACCACTGTACATCGACGATTCCTTATGGAATCTACGATGGACTTTTCTGGCTCTTGGTGAGCCTCGAAAAGCCACCCCCCTACTTTTAGGGTGATATTATATTTAACTATTAATTAAATCAGTTAGTTAGAAAGGGCATTAATTTAATACCACTTATCTGATAGTTTCTGATAAGGGTTGAAGTTTTACTGAAATACGGTAACCTGCTGGTATATATAAAAATAATTGGTTTAGTTTACATCTGGTAATTACGGTCTATCGCTCCTTATAGATTAGCAAAAGTCCGGTATTCAACCCTTAAACTATGCTGTTTAGCTACTTAATATTAACAATAATAGAAAGTTAATTGCATGAAAAGTCTGGAAAATTCACAGCGTGGCTTCTCAATGATAGAGGTTTTAGTCAGCCTTATTGTCATTGGTGTTGGTATGTTGGGTCTGAGTGGTTTACAGATTGCTTCGATGAAAGGCACCAACAATGCGCATTCGAGAAATATAGCAAATATGTTAACCATGGAATTAAGTGATCGTATGCGTGCTAACTCTTTAGGTGTTGAGGATGGATTTTATGAGAATGACGTAAATTGTAATAAGAACGAAGCGCAATGTCGTAGTTCCAGCTTTTGCACCCCTGAACAACTTGCCCGCCTGGATGTACAGGAAGTCATGTGTGGTGTTTTAAAAGCCGGCAAAAGAGAAGGTGGCATAGCCAATTTATTGCCCAATGGATCGATTCAGATTGATCATAATGTCGATTGTGACACTATTATTGAAAACGATAACGAAACCACAATCACCATTAGCTGGAATGAGTATAGGGTGCATAAGGATCAGGCAGAAGATGTTGAAGATCAGACAACAACGAATTGTGTAATTCCTTAACTGGTTTAATCAAAATGAAAATAATAATGACACAAACCGATAGAATTTTGATGCTCAAGCGCCAGGCTGGCATGTCTTTGATAGAGCTAATGATCTCGATGGTCGTAGGCCTGTTTTTACTTGCAGGTGTGGTAACCAATTTTATTAGTACCAAAGGCGCCGATGTTAAACGTGATGCTGTTAGTGAGATGGATGCAAATGCAACTGCTGCATTTAATATTCTGCGACAGACTATTTCACATGCCGGTTATAGGTCAATAGAGAATGCACTGTTGGAAGATGATCTTGCTTTTTACACCGAGAATAAGGTGGCAGCAAATGCCACTTGCCGGAATGGTAGTCAACGAGATCTTTGGTCTGTACCTGCAAATAGAAGAACTAGAGACTCAGCTACAAAAGATTTTCTAACGGTTATAAGCCTTGCGGATAACCCTTGTTTAGCTGGAAGTGCATCATGTCCACCAGGTTCCGGGAATGAAAATCCAGCAGCTCTGGTTTATACCGATTGCACCGGTGGTGGTGCTAACAGAGATGCACGAACTGTTGCATGTAGTACCGATCCTGATGTTGGAATGAACAACCCTACTGATGCCAAAATCTATAGTAGTTTCTGGTTGGTAAAAAATGCAAGTAGTTCCGAGAACAGGACACTTTATTGTGCTGGAAGCCGCAGTGAGCCACAACCCATAGTAGAAAATGTTGAATCAATTCAATACTTGTACGGCATAAAAAATGAAGCGGGTAGCACGACTTACCGAAGAGCTAATCAGATAACGAATGACGGCCAATGGCCTATGGTAAGCAGTGTGCAGGTTGGCTTGCTGATGCGTTCATCCAGGCAGAATGTACTGGATCAGCCAAGTACCAAGACTCGTTATAACTTGCTTAAACAAAATGTAGATATTTCTAGTGCAGACCTTAGGCGATTATTCAGGGTCTATACAACCACAATCAATTTGGAAAACAAAAACAACGGCGCTCTATTATGAAATGTATTAAAGCGAAAATGGGTAATCACATGATATTAACAGATTCTTGTTTTGTACCAAAAAAGCAAAAAGGTGCGACATTATTTACAGCACTGGTTTTTCTTGCGCTGATGACGATAGTGACTGTTTCGGCGACTAAAATTTCGATCCTGGATGTGCTGGTGGCCGGTAATAATCAACAGCGGGTATTTTTGTACCAGAAAGCAGCCAGAGAGATTGATGCGCATGCCAAACCTGCAAAGTTGATAAAGTTATTGCAATCCGGGCAAGATTATCAGGCGCCTTGGGCAGTTGATTATCCGGTTAACCCGGATAATCCTGATTCTGATGAAAAAGTAACCAACAGAGTCCTGAAGTATGGTTGTGGCGCGATTGCTGGTCTGGCTACATCTCAAGGGTCTGATTCGCACTGTCGACTATTCGATTTTGAGGTGAAGACAAAAAGAAAGTATTCCAGCGCCCGCGAAAGACATGTCAGGGGCGGGGGTAAAGAATACCCAAATGCCAGTAGAAATAATTTAAACAATTACTAATTTAAAGCGTTAACCAGAAAATATAAAAATAAGCTAATCCTTAAAGGATGGGAAAAATGAAGAATTTAACGAAGAATTTAAAAACTACATTTAAGACATTTTTTGCAGTGTCGATAGTTGCAGCTGCTGTAACGTCTTATGCAGATGATACTGAGGTGTTCTATTCGCTGAATGTCTCAAAGCCCAATCTTTTATTTGTATTGGACATTTCTGGAAGCATGAGCACTAACGTGTCATCGTTAACTCTTCCCGGGTATGAGGCTACGCTTGTTCGACCAATAACGACTTCGACTGATGATGGTTTTCAGGCAGGTCCTTCTGGCTCAATTGAACTTGATGGGACCTCATATAAAGTCGATAACAATGATGCACTTCGATTTCGCTTTACCAATATCGATATCCCGCAAGGCGCAAAGATCAAAGAGGCCTATATCCAGTTTGAATCCACTGCGAAAAGTAAAAATGACGATGCTCATTTTGATGTATATGCCGAAGCTGTCGATAATGCTCCGTCTGCAGTAGCTAGCTATTTTGGTGGTGATTATTATGAAGATGGTAAATCGCATCATCACGATAAGTGGCATGTTGGAGATAGAGAAGAAGAACAGAGGGTAGATGTAGAAGATGTTACCGAGGATGTTATTGATCGAGATGGCTGGTCTGCAGGTAATGCCATAGCCTTTCATATAGAATCACATGATGGTGCGCGCTCACTGGCAATGTTTGATCACCCTACTGCAAGCCCGCCAACTTTGTATATTGAATATGAAGTAAAGGAAGTAAAAAAAGACCGTCTCGAAGTTATGCAAGAGTCATTGCGCGCGGTACTGCAAGAATCTCCCGATAATGTAAAAGTGGGTTTGATGAACTACGGTCAGGAAAGTTTGAATGTCAGTAATCCTGAAAATAAAAGGCATCATGCGGTAACAGGCTTATCGTTTCCGGTTACTGATATCAATGCTAAAGCACGCGATGTGATACCTACTTTAGCCGACGTACATGGTCTACCTAGTTTCCCGGATGAGAGTATTACTGTGCGTGATTATATCGCAGATATTGCGGATACCTGGAAACATAAATCGTATACGCCTATCGTTGATTCACTCTACGAGGCAGCGCTTTATATGCGGGGTGAAAAAATCCATTATGGGCAGAGCTTGCCAACTCTAAGTGGCGCACACCCATCAACTTATGACGGGCCGGTAGTCACCACAAATGTCATAGTTACTGGGCGCGACAGAGCAACAGCCCCAAAGTACAAGACGCCGATAGAAAGCAGCTGTCAGGAAAACTATATTGTATTGATGACGGATGGCGCACCTACCTACCGTAATTCCAGCTGGAATTCTATAGAAGGTCCTTTGGCCCGTCGCGCAAGTATTGCATCTGGTGGTCCTCAAGGTCCTCTGGCTTCAGCTCTTGGCAGTTGTGCTACCGCAGCAGGTGTTGGTAAACAAGGTAATTGTGGTGCTGAATTGACTCATTACCTTGCAAACAATGATAACTTACCGTCTCCAACAAGTTCATTTCCTAACGGCCAGGAAGGTGACCAGTTAATCAAAACGTTTACTATCGGGTTTGGTACTGGTGCGGGCACGAATACAGAAGCCTATTTGAAAAGCCTGGCAACTTACGATGATAATGATACAACCGAAGGGCCTGAAGAAGATGGTTATTTTCTGGCGACTAGCCCAGAAGATCTGGCAGCCGCATTCAAAGGTATTCTAGAGGAAGTTGCAGAACCTAAGGGTACGCTTGCTTCTCCGGGGTATAGCGTCAATGTCAAGAATGGTCTAGAGCACGAGAAGGATATATACATCCCTGTATTTGATCGTAAAAACACTTCTCGCTGGTCAGGAAACTTAAAGAAGTTCAAGATTGTTGATATTGATGACAAACGTATAATTCAAGGTAAAAACAATGTAAATGCCACCGATGAACTCGGTAACTTCACCACCAATGCACTCGACTACTGGTCAACGGGTACCAGTGCGAATCCGGATGGAAGATCTGTGGAAAAAGGTGGTGTGGCAAATTTGCTCGACCCTGATAAACGAAATATATACTCAAATTTAACGGGTAATAGTAATGTAGATCTTACTAAAAATGAAAATAGAGTAGAGGAAAATAATACAGATATTGATAATGCAGTTCTTGGTTTGCCTGGATCAGCATCCGAAGATTATCGTAAACAAATCATTAATTTCATGCTCGGCTGGAAAGATGGGATTAAGAAGAGCGGCAATGAAAGATACTACATGGGTGACATGTTGCACTCCGAGCCTTTAGTACTTACTTATAACAAAGGTGATGCATCAGGCGCTGGTAAACAACAATATATCTTTGCCGGTACTAATGAGGGTTATCTGCATGCACTTGATGCCGAAACTGGTGAGGAAATATTTGCTTTCATGCCAGCCGAATTGCTAAGCACTTTATCAGAACCACTGTTCCTGAATGAAGGTACGCAAAAGGATCACAAATATGGCATAGATGGAGCCATAACGGGTGATTTTATTGGCGGCGAAGATGGTGTTGTTAATGCAGGAGACCGGATTGTCATTTATTTCGGTTTAAGACGTGGTGGCAGCTCTTATTATGCACTTGATGTCACTGATATAGACAACCCTAAGCTTTTATGGAAAAAATCAGCTTCTGATCATCCGTCGATGGGTCAATCATGGTCGACACCTTATGTGGCGACTGTTGGAGATTCAAGTGGTAATGGCAAGGAAGTAGTGATAGTTAGTGCCGGCTACGATGAAGATGATGATCGTGATAAGACCGATGGTAGCGGCGAGGTTGATGATTCTACTGCACCAGTTACGGCTGATGTGGGCAACGATATTCTTATTTTTGATGCCGATGATGGCAGTCTGGTATGGTCTATGCCTGCCTCTATGAGATCAATGATTACGCATAGCATTCCAGGAGGTATCAGACCTCTCAAGGATACTAATCGCAATAAATTGGTCGATCGAATTTACTTTGGAGATACGGGCGGTAATGTGTGGCGACTGGACTTGAGTGAAAAAATAGGTGATTCATCAAAACCCACAGTATTGACAAAACTAGCTTCTTTGGGTGGTAGCGGAGTAAATAACCGTATGTTCTTTAATGAGCCAGATGTGGCTTTGATGAAATTGAATGGAAAATCGGTGTATGCAGTTTCAATTGGAAGTGGTTTTAGAGCACACCCGATGGATAGAGTCATTGATGATAAGTTTTTTGTGTTAATAGATGAGTCTCCTTATAAGTCTCTGGAAACCATAGGTGAATACGCTTTCACTACAATAACAACAACAGATTTGGCAACTATTGACATTACCAAAAGTGGTGGTGTTACCCAGACTGGGTCTATCAAGGACGTCAATAAAAGAGGTTGGATGATAGAATTGCCTGAATCCGGAGAGAAGGTATTGGGTGATGCAACAGCAGTAAATGGTAGCGTTATATTTACTACTTTGGTGCCCGAAGTATTTCCTCGGGGGAGGGAATAGATCAGTGTGCGCTGCACCAGTTACCTACTCACGCCTATTTGCACTGGATATTCTGACAGGTGCTCCTAAGTGGGATTTGGCCAATGAAGATGACATTCCTGAGCCATTTTCTGATCCGCTTACTCCAGAAATACTTTCGAGTATAGATAAAGTCTATGATAAACCAAATGATGAAGCGGAAGTTCTGGATGAAAACGGCAATCCAACTGGCGAATTCGAGTGTAAACACACCGTTGATTTACGTGTAGGTAAAAAATCCTCACAAGTGACAGGTTATAATGCATGTCGTTTAGACTCGGTGTACTGGAGTGATCCAGTCACAGAAGAATAAAAGAGAATGGATAAAGTATGAAAACTAACTATAAATTAATGGTCTATGTAGTGGGATTAATACCACTACTTATGACGACTCAAGCGCAAGCGACTATTTACAAATGTGTCAACTTACAGGCAGAGGTTTATTATAATGATAAACCCTGTCCGGTCACAAATATAGAGAGAAAGATCAGATCTGTTAAAGATCCGGAAGGTGGTTATATTCCCCCTGAATTTGTTGCAGACCAAGTAAAGTCAGCATCACCCGGTATTGTTGTGGGTAGAGAGTCAGGTAGAAAGCTTAATCAAAGTAATAAAGATCAGAGCAATAATTCCAGTAATGCTAGTAGTGGGGGTGGCTCAAGCTCTGGAGCGAGTGCCAACTCTTCTGATTCCGCCAGCAATTCAAGTGGATCATCCGATTATGCTTCCAATTCGCAGTCGGAGAGTGATTATATCAACCACAATAGCTCAAATTCTAAACGAGCGACTAAAAAAAATGTGATACATAAGGAGCGTGATTACAAACCAGAATCGGATAGTAAATACGACGATTAAAGTGTTTTTATCTTAACTAGGTAATTCCTTTATATACAAATCCTGCTTGGCATAAGGTATTTCAATATTTTCCAGGTTGAACTTCTTATAAACCGCGCTATTCAATTTGTGTAATGTGCGTCCTCTTAATTCTGGATTTTCTATCCAGCAAAGAAGCTCAAAATCGAGGCTAGATGCGCCAAATGCACGAAACCGTACCCGAGGTTCGGGTGACTCAGTTACTAGCGGTTCATCCTCTGCAATTTGCATCATGAAGTCACTTACTTGATCGATATCAGTACCATAAGCCACGCCAACTTTTACTGCTATCCTGAATTTTGGGTGTGGCCCGCCACTTTGGTTGGTAACTTTGCTATTGCCCATAATTGAGTTTGGTACAGTCACTTCAACATCACCACGGGTTATCAATCGGGTACTTCGAAGTCCAATATGAGTTACTTTGCCGCGTTGGTTTCCATCTAAAACTATATAGTCACCAATTTTATAAGGCGTATCGGCGAGGATAAATACGCCAGAAAACAGGTTGGCAAGTGTATCTTTGGCAGCAAAACCAACTGCAATACCGACGATACCTGCCGAGGCTAACCAGGCTGTCATATCGATTCCCCAGATTTGGAAAATGATATATACCGCAACCGCTACAATTAATAGTTTTGATACGTTGTCAAATAAAGGAAGTGTCTGTGGCTGGATTAGCCTTATGCTTTTATTATTGCCTCCCCATGCTAATTGTTGCAGGATTATTTTAGATACTCTTACAAGGGCAATCATCCAGATAATTACGCCTAGAGTTTTAAAGCCAAAAATTAAATAATCGGTGAGTTTATCAGTGAGAGGCATGCGATTAACGCCAGCAGAAAAGCCTGTCATTAATAGAGAATAGTAAATAGGGGGTCTGGCTATGGCTAATAAGCGATCATCTAGAAATGATTTCGTTTTGCTGGTTAAGTATTTGAATATACGAAAGATAAACCAGGAAATTATAGATGCGAAAAGGAAGGTTGCACCCATGATTGCAATGCCTTGAGGCCAGGGTTGGCCATCAAAATAGGCCAGTAAAGGAGCAAGATATTGTTCTAAGTTTTCCATTCTATTTCCTGACAACTCGAAGTATTTTCGCAACTGTAGCAGATAGTGTAATAAATAGAAAAACAGAGTTTGCTTGATTTTTATGGAAATTTAGCTAAAGGCAATAGTTAATTAATTAATTAAATTGTCTCTATAATTGCTCTATAAATATTCAGATATATTTAATAACCCAAGCAAGTAGATCAATTCATTTGTCGTAATATTCCCGAATTGTTTACGTAACTTTATTAATAGTTTTTCTGCATACCGTGTGCTGATATCGACTTCATCAGAAATATACTTCATTGGTTTTCCTGAAATTAGATACTTTATCAGTAACACTTTTTTTGGAGTTAAAGTTTGCAAGATGGGTAAAATAAATTTATGGCGTGCGTCTTGATGAATCATGGCGTGATCATGATACTGACGCGAACACTTTTTTAGGTGTCTGATGGCATCTGCATTAATTATCTTGTTAGCATATGAGTCTTTAAAGCTAATGATACTAACTCCGGCAAAACCCATATCATTACTCAGTGTAGGAAAAGAAATCCCTTTGGTAATACCATAAGTTTCTTTTGCAATTTGATTGACGTATTTTTCTTTTTTTGACAATTCGATTTTAGCGGCTTCCTCCCACCAGTCTATGGTGTCTAACTTACCTTCTTCTACAAGCCTTATAACAAAGTCATACCTACTAAAATTATTTTTCTGATAGTTCTTTAGGAATGGAAGATAGGAATCGGTATGTTGAAAAACAGGTTGTAAAGAAACTGATAACCTCGTTAATTTTGGAATAAAAGTGTAAAGCACACCATCGAAACCTGTTCCTAGTATTTCTTTTTCTAAAAGTGTAAATTTGTCTGAGAGTGTTTTAGCATCGTATAAATGTTGTACAAAATATTTGTTTTCAATAAAGGTTAAACTATCATCAAGACACATGCAGTGATACTCATTTGGAACAAGTTGTTTCTATTATAATTTAAAACTATCAGGGTAGGAAAGTCTACCTTGCGAATAAATTATTTGTGTATATAGTAAATGCTGCTAAATGACAACTCGCAATAGTCTTCTTAGTATTTTAATCACCAAAGCCTTGGTTTGTTTCACTCATTTTAGGCAATGGTGATTTTTTATGTCTGAAATATATAGTCACTATTTATCATCAGGGTTAGTTAATTCTCACGCATAAGTTCTAGCATCTGATCGGCACTCATAGATCCGCTCATGTCAGATCCTTCTAGTAAACTTTCTGCTAAATCACGTTTATGTTGATGTAACTTTACAATTTTTTGCTCAATGGTGTTTTCCGCAACCAGACGATAGATAGTTACTGGACGTGTCTGGCCAATTCGATGCGCACGATCAGATGCCTGATTCTCTACTGCTGGATTCCACCAGGGGTCCATATGGATCACGTAATCTGCTGCAGTTAAATTAAGTCCTGACCCGCCTGCCTTTAAGCTGATAAGGAATAATTCACCTTCACCATCCTGGAAGGCATCAACACGAGATTTTCGTTGCGCAACTGGTGTGCTGCCATCTAGATACTGATATTTGATACCTCGTTCATCGAGGTAATCACGAATAATCGAAAGATATTTAACAAACTGACTGAAAACCAGTGCTTTATGGTTGTTTTCTATTAGTTCTTCCAGGAGCTCGCCAAAACGGTCAAGTTTGCTGCTTGAGAGTGTGGAATCAGCCATCACCAATTTTGGATGACAGCTGGCTAAACGCAGTTTGGTAATAGCTGCTAGTACCTTGAGGTGCTCACCACTTTGTTGTTTGTCTTTATCTTGAGCGAGGTTTTCTAAAGCGCTGCTACGAACGGCTTCATACAGATTACGTTCGCCTTCAGATAATGGAATCTCTACCGTGATTTCTGTTTTAGGGGGTAACTCATGCAGCACCTGGGTTTTAGTACGACGTAGTATAAAAGGTTGAATTAATTTCTTCAGGTGTTGACGTGCATCGGCATCGTTATCCTTTTCAATCGGACCAATATAATGCTGCATAAATTGTTGTTGTGTACCCAATAGCCCTGGGTTCAGGAATCTAAAAATACTCCATAACTCGCCCAAATGGTTCTCGATAGGCGTACCGGTTGTTACAAGCTTGAAATCACCTTGAAGTTTATGTGCTGTTTTAGTGCGTTTGGCGTTTATGTTTTTTATTGCCTGAGCTTCGTCTAATACAATAGTTGCCCATTTTTTCTCGATAAATTCTTCCGAGTCTTGTTGTAACAATCCATAGCTCGCAATCACTACATCAAACTCACCTGCATTTTCAAGCAATGTTTTACGGCAACCTTCACGATAGAAATGTGGTTTCAAGGTAGGGGAAAATTTCTGAATTTCAGATTCCCAGTTATTACTCACAGATGTTGGCGCAACCACTAAAACAGGGCCGAGACTAGCACGTTCTAATAAGATACTTAGTGTCTGTATGGTTTTACCTAAACCCATATCATCTGCTAAGCAGGCTCCTACGCCCCATTTGGCAAGTCGGCTCATCCATTTGAAACCGTCTACCTGATACTCACGAAGTTCAGTCTGTAATGTTGACGGAACTTGTGGGTGGTGATCATCGAGCTCTTCGATATTACGAATATGCTTTTCCCAGGCTTCATCTACACTAAGCTCACCAACCATATCAGTTAAATCTTCTAAGGCTAACGATGCGAGTCCACTTATTCTTGCCCCATCTCCATCTAATTCAGCATAGCGATGTATTGAATCGAGTTTCTTTCTAAACTGGTGTGTCAGCGAAAGATATTGTCCATCTTCCATTTTCAGGAAACGACCTTTATTGTTTGCAGATAAGTTGAGCAGTTGTTTGAGTGAAACTATTAAGTTTGGGTCTGTTGAAACAGATCCTTCCAGGCTAAACCAATCACCACTCTTATTGATGCTCAGGCGTAAATTATTAGTGTCAAAGCGAGAAGCGATACGCATCACTTCACCTTCAGGCCAGGCAATTATTACATTGGCTTCTTCACCTTCTTCATTGGCAGCAGCTTCTTTATGCAGTTGTTCCAGTAATTCTAAGCAGTCTTGTGGTTCATCAAGCAAGTACTCATCGTTAAACTCATCTTCTTCACCGAGTATGCTACTGTGCTGTAATAATGTATCTAACAACTCTTTTTCTTTTTCTAAATTACGCGTTGTTTTATAGCGCTTACCATCGTGTTCAATAGATAGTTTGGCTCGACCATGTCCCGGAGGGAAATAAGCGCCAAACTCACCAAACGGTTTAACTCTAAGGGTGGCTCTTAAGCCTTCACCGTAAGGTAGTAGATTGGCATGGATACGTGAATCAGGTTCCATTTCTTCTGCATCCACCACACCTTCGAGGTCTGACTGAATACTGATCATAGGCGCCAATGTGCCCAAGGTTTCACGTAAATCTTTTTCAGCTTCTCGTGGTATCACAATGCCGTTAGAAATTATTTCACTAAGTCGCATTACCTGTTCATTTTTTTGATAAATACAAAGACGGGTTGGTGTTTCTTTGACGATTAGAAATTGACTGTCTTCCTGACTATTATCGAAAGCAGGGTAGAAGCTTATGCGTAAGTTTTCGTTTTCTTCACTCACCAATAATTCAAATTCACCCTGTGAAAGTTCAATAGGTGTATTGCGCGCGCCATCCCAATAAAGGTTTGGGTGGTTAACGAGTTTTGGCCATGCACTATTTAAGTCCAGCGTAAACTGAGGTCCGCGATGGTAATACGCATCATAATCTGGCTGTTCGAAAATAGCTGAAACCAGATCCATATCTTGTTCGCTTAACTGTGGTAATTCGTGTCTTTCTTTCTTGAGGCGCTTTAATGCAATATTACGGCCTTTAGTCCAGCCACCTGCCGCGGTACGTTTTTGTAGTTTGGGAGTGAGCGAGTACTCATTGTACTTATCTACATCTAACATCCAGACAACGCGCTCTTCATCATTAGTACCACCAGCTGGTTTGTCAGTAATGGCTAGTTGATTCATCGCGTTTAAGGCACGCTCCCATTCCGCTTGTGGTTTTACAAGGTCGAAAAGTGTAGTCGTGTTTAATTGCTGGTGAAGCTTTTCGGCTTCTAGTTTGTAGGTTTCTCTATCTTCTTTTTGCTCCGCAAATAAACCTAGCGCATGTGCATATTCGGCGGTTAACCATAGGTATTGACCATTTCTGGCGCGATTGTATTTTGCTTCAAGAATATCTTGCACACCGTCAGATATTTTCTGTCCCAACCAGTGCTTAATGAGTGAATAAAACAGAACACTGTATGTGCTGCTTTCTAATTCTTTTAAAGATGCATTAAAGTTAAATATTCCGGTGGCGACTGTGTCTGCATAGGCACTCAGAATTTGATGATCTATATCTTGTTCTAAAAGCTTAAATATTTTTAGTGCAAAATTCAGGTTTTGTTTGTCTTCTGAAGCAATCAAAGCCAGTAGATAAAACTTTTCTAATTCATTGCCAAAAAGCACCATGGCGTTTTTACGCTTAGAATAAACTTCACGGTAAATATCAGTGGCATTATCATAAGCCTGAATTGCACTTTCGCTATTAGCATGGATGAGTTGCCTGGCTGCATTAGCTAGATGCCAGAAAATATGACGATCATCATGAGTACTAATATCTTCATTCGAGAGCATCGAACTGGTATGCGTGCTGATAGCAGAAGGTAACTTTGGGAACAAATCATAGTTGCCCGAAAGAATGCTGTACCTGGCCTGTGGTTCTAATAGCTGAAATTCAAAGCTTGCCAGATTAGGAATATGTTGCTTTCTTTGTTCAAGCAGTTCCCATAATTCAGATTGTTTATGTAAGCCATCCAGACTGTACTCAGACAATCCGATAAAGGCCATGCTGAACATTTCATCACTTAGAACAGATAAAAGTTTTGGATTGGCGGGTGATCCAAAGGTAGATGGGTAAAAACCGGGGTTGATCAGTTCTGATTCACGATATTGGTAGCGTTCGAACAATAGCGCCAAAGTATGATCAAGCTTTTCTGTTTTGCCTTGAAATAGGTAGATTCTGGCATGTGATAAACCGTGTTCCACGCTCTGCCATAATATCCGGCCAAAGGATTCAGTCGCCGAGAACGATTGTAATACCTGATCAGCGTATGCATCAAACACACCTTCTTCTATTGCGCTTAGCAGAATATCGTCGCGGATCGCAGCGGGTACCATGTACTTACCCTGACTCCCTTCAACCCAGTTATCATGGATCAGGTCGACAAGAATCGGGCGTAAACTATGCAGTGTGAAACTGTCATTAATCTTCGGGTCATCAATTCCCAGCCTGTGCGCACAACTGGCAAGCGGTGTTGCAGCTACTGGTGCGTAAACAATCGCCAGGATTTGAATAAGTGATCTTTGTAGTTTAGGTAAATCTCTAAATGCCGACGGGTCAAAACTGTGATGACTCATAATTATAATTTCTATTTTTATCTATTAATCGAGTTGAACCGGACAATTATAAAATGTTTTAACTCTTACGTCTGCTTTTGTCTGAATATTTATCTTCATAAAGCATTTAATATTTACTGTTAGAGTAGTTGACACGAGACATTACAATCACTATATTAGCGCCCCTTGATTTTGCTGATTGGCAAGTCGGTTTTGGCTATATAGCTCAGCTGGTTAGAGCACATCACTCATAATGATGGGGTCCCAAGTTCGAATCTCGGTATAGCCACCATATTTAAGCTATTTGAGTTTTATCTAAATTCTGATTGCTTTGAAAGGCCACACGATTGTGTGGCCTTTTTTGTATTTGTGAAGTCATTAGCTAGTAAAAAGTAATACATAAGTAATATGTCCATCCCTAGAAAACTGCCTTAAAGTAGGGGGGTGACTTTAATCCTGATTAGTATCAAGGTTAAAACATATTAATGTGTACTAATACATAGGATTAAAATACACATAAACCTGTTCTATTAGAAGGGTCTAGAATATCGCCAATTCGGCATATTGGACTGGATAGAGTGTAGTTTTCATATTACTATGTCGAACTTTAGTTTGTTGAGAAAAGGTAGAGATTACGTGAGGAGAAATACGTGAAATTATCAGGCGCTGAGATATTTATAGAATGTCTAAAAGCGGAAAACGTTGATACCATTTTTGGTTACCCGGGTGGTGCTGTTTTATTCCTCTACGATGCGCTTTACAAAGCAGAAGCCAGAGGTGAGATCAAACACATCTTAACTCGCCATGAGCAAGGTGCGACGCATGCTGCAGAGGGTTATGCAAAATCAACAGACAAGCCCGGTGTCTGTATCGTTACTTCAGGTCCAGGTGCGACCAATGCGGTAACCGGTATTGCTGATGCATATATGGACTCTGTTCCTTTAGTGGTAATCACAGGGCAAGTTCCACGTGCCCTAATCGGTAATGATTCATTTCAGGAAATCGATATTGTGGGTATTACGCGCCCATGTGTTAAGCACAACTTTCTGGTCACTTCGATTGAAGATATTGCACCAACTATGCGCAAAGCATTCTATCTGGCAACTTCAGGTAGACCTGGACCTGTGTTCGTTGATATCCCTAAAGATATAACAAATCCTGACTTACATATGTGTGAGTTTATTTATCCTAAAGATTTGAAAATGCGTTCTTATCAGCCAACCATAAAAGGTAATAAGAAGCAGATCAAAAAAGCATTACAAATGATTGCTGAATCGAAACAGCCTATTTTGTATGCGGGTGGCGGTGTTGTTTCATCGAAAGCGTCTAAAGAGTTAACCGAATTTGGCCAGGCATTTAATTTTCCTGTGACAAATACATTAATGGGATTAGGTACTTATCCATCTAATGATAAGCAATTTATAGGTATGCTGGGTATGCATGGAACGGTCGAAGCGAATCGTGCAATGCATCATGCTGATCTAATTATTGCAGTAGGTGCGAGATTTGATGACCGTGTAACGGGTGATTTAAAAAAGTTTTCACCTCATGCAAAAGTCATTCATATTGACATCGATCCAGCCACTATTTCTAAAAATGTCAAAGCGCATAACCCTATAGTGGGAGATGTAAAACAGGTTTTACAAGATTTATCTGACATGATGAAAGAGCATGCTATCCATCCCGATAAATCAGCTTTTGATGGATGGTGGAAACAGATTAAAGGCTGGCAGGACTTAAACTGCCTGGGATATGAGCAGAATGATGAAACCATAAAAGCGCAATACGTAGTTGAAAAGCTATGGGAAGTAACCAATGGTGATGCTTATGTAGCATCAGATGTTGGACAACACCAAATGTTTGCTGCGCAATACTACAAGTTTAATAAACCGAATCGCTGGGTAAATTCCGGTGGGTTGGGCACCATGGGTTTCGGCTTACCAGCGGCAATGGGTATCCAGCTGGCTAACCCAGATGATGTCGTCACCTGTATCACTGGTGATGGCAGCATTCAGATGTGTATCCAGGAATTGGGTACATGTAAGCAATATGGTTTACCGCTGAATATCATCAACCTGAATAATGGTTACCTCGGGATGGTTCGCCAATGGCAGGAATTCTTCTATGAAGAACGTTATGCCATGACTTATAACGAATCATTACCAGACTTCGTAAAATTGGCGGAAGCCTATGGACATGTTGGGGTTCGTATAGAGAAGCCAGCAGATGTTGAAGGTGCTTTACGGGAAGCTATTAAAGATACTAAACGTTTGCATTTCCTGGATTTCGCAATTGAAATGGAAGGTAATGTTTATCCTATGATTCCAGCAGGTTATGGGCACAATGATATGTATCTTAATAAGCAGGATGCCATTGATGATGCCAAGAAATAACAACTGCGAACTAAATATAATGTGCCAACTAAAAATGTGCCAACTTAAAAAACAGTGTGAACCAATAAAATCGGTTGTAATAATATGAGACATATAATTTCAATATTAATGGAAAACGAAACAGGTGCATTATCTCGTGTATCCGGTTTATTTTCGCAACGCGGCTACAACATTGAATCTTTGACTGTTGCAGCAACGGATGACCCGACATTATCAAGAATGACCTTGGTCACAAAAGGTAATGATGCATCTATCGAGCAAATTGTTAAACAGTTGAATAAACTGATTGATGTTGTGAAAGTGATGGAGTTATCTGATTATTCGCATATCGAACGTGAAATGATGTTTGTTAAAGTCGTTGCCGTCGATATGTCTGCTTGTGAGTCCATTAAACGCCTTTCCGATATATTTCGTGGGCGTATCATCGATGTTAGCAATCAAATGTATACTATCGAAATTACCGGTAATCCAAAGAAGCTAGATGGCTTTCTGGATACAATGAAAGTACACAAGATTGTAGAAGTCGTACGATCTGGCGCCATGGGTATTCCACGCGGAAGTGCCTCTCTAACAGTGTAGTTTATAATAGCTTCAAGCTAGTAAATAACTACTTTATATTAAGAATATAACCACCAAATTAAAAAGTAATTTACTTTAAGGAAATTTAAAATGAATATTTATTACGATAAAGACTGTGACCTGTCTATTATTCAAGGCTTAAAAGTAGCCATCATCGGTTTTGGTTCTCAAGGCCATGCTCACGCTGCTAACCTTAAAGATTCTGGCGTTGATGTAACCGTTGGTCTTCGTCCTGGTTCATCATCTATTGCTAAAGCTGAAGGTTACGGCCTTAAGACTGCTGATGTTCCAACTGCAGTAGCTGAAGCGGATGTCATCATGATTTTGACTCCAGATGAGTTCCAGTCTGAATTATACCGTGACGAGATCGAGCCAAACATTAAGCAAGGTGCAGTTCTAGCATTTGCTCATGGCTTTGCAATTCTTTTCAATCAGGTAGTTCCACGTAAAGATCTGGACGTAATCATGATTGCTCCTAAAGCACCAGGGCATACAGTACGTTCTGAGTTTGTTCGTGGTGGTGGTGTTCCAGATTTAATCGCTGTAGAGCAAGATGCATCTGGCAAAGCAAAAGACATCGCATTATCTTATGCATCAGGTGTTGGTGGAGGCCGTACAGGTATCATCGAAACGACTTTCCGTGATGAGTGTGAAACAGACCTATTCGGTGAGCAAGCAGTTCTTTGTGGTGGTGCAGTTGAGCTTGTAAAAGCTGGTTTTGAAACATTAGTAGATGCAGGTTACGAGCCAGAGATGGCTTACTTTGAGTGTCTTCACGAGTTAAAGCTTATCGTTGATCTAATGTTCGAAGGCGGAATCGCGAACATGAATTACTCAATCTCAAATAATGCTGAGTACGGTGAGTATGTAACAGGTCCTAAAGTCATTAATGACGAGTCTCGTGCGGCAATGAAACAAGCGCTTCACAACATCCAGACCGGTGAGTACGCAAAGCAGTTTATCGCTGAAGGTGCTGGTAATTATCCATCAATGTCAGGCTACCGTCGTAAAAACGCAGAGCATGGTATTGAAGTTGTAGGAGCGAAGTTACGTTCTATGATGCCTTGGATTACGGAAAACAAAATCGTCGACCAGGAAAAGAATTAACAGAGCATTCGCCTTTTACTCTAGCTCTGCGTTGTCAGCTGTGCTCGAATGGTCACGTACTAATGTACGCTCACATTCTGCGCAGCAGGACGCCTTGATCTAAAGCAAAATTTAAACACTCTGATAATCTTTTTATTAGATTTAAAAGCCTGACATTTGCTGGGCTTTTTTTGTGTTTGTGGATTAGAACAAAAGACACTCCCCTACTTATAGCAGGTTTCTTTAGTCTTCTATTTTCGGGTAATTCCCCCAGGAAGCATATCCGCTGATTTCATTGCTTTTGAGTTAAGTATTTCAGGGTTCTGTAAATATTCGATTTAGGAAAACATCACTTTTTAGAGCTATCTGTATATAAAAGTGTCAGCGAACAAAATGATCTGACTTGATTAATACTCGCAGAAGTCAGTCTTGGATGTATATCAGAATTAATAACAAGTTCGTTCAATACATCATAGTAAAGAGCAGACAAAATACCTGTGAACTAATTGCTTTAAACTTTTTCTGCTAAAGTCCTCAAAAAAGCATCTAATACGAATGTTATTTCGTAAGTTTGCCTATGTTATTTTCGTTGAGGCCTGCTTGGCTTAAGAATAGTAAAAATGAATAAATTCGATAATTCTCTCACTACGGCAAAAGGTGATTCACGCGCTTTTGTGGATTTAAATCAACTGACTACGCTTTGGATAAATACTGGTACGCTTTGTAATATTACCTGTGGAAATTGTTATATCGAATCATCACCCAAAAACGATGCTTTGGTTTATATGACCTATCAGGAAGTGATAACTTATCTGGATGAAATTCGTGATGAAGAAATGGCAACGACGGAGATAGGAATCACCGGTGGCGAGCCATTTATGAATCCCGACATTATGCCAATCATGCGAAGAATGTTTAAGTCGAGGGTTTAAATTAGTTATGTTAACCAATGCAATGCGCCCGATGATGCGGCATAAAGATGATTTACTTAAGATCAATGAGCAATACAAAGATCCAGCTACTCTATACGAGTATCAGTTGATCATTTTAACCCAAAAATGCATGATGAAGAACGCGGTTTATGGCACTTGGGAGATTGCTTTAAACGGACTAAGCTGGCTTTCTGATAATGGCTTTAACATCTAATATCGCTGGTAGAACACGTTGGGGAGAAGAGACTACAAGAATTGCGACAGGGTTATGCTGCAGCTTTTTAGAGACTCATAATATTAACGTTGATGCTAATGATCCTATGCAGTTAGTGTTGTTTCCTGAAATGGATGAAGCTGCGTCAGTGCCAGAAATCACCACAGAGTGTTGGGATATTCTAGGTGTTAAGCCTGAAGAGATTATGTGTTCAAATTCTCGTATGGTGGTTAAACGAAAAGGCGCGGCGAAACCAGCCGTTATCGCTTGTACTTTATTGCCTTATTCTGAAGAGTTTGAATTTGACTCGACCTTAAAAGAAAGCTCAAAACGCGTGTACTTAAACCATCAATATTGTTCTAAATTTTGTGTATTGGGTGGTGGTTCTTGTAGCGCTAAAGCTGATTAATCCAGCTCTTTTAGTTTTCTTTGGTTTTCATTTAAATTTTCGCGGCATTTCAGAAAGCATAATATTGAGATCAGATTCAGTGTCCACATCGGTCAGCGTATCTAGCTCGTAAGGTTTCGAGTCTAGTTGTGCCACTAACGTTTCTCTGGTTTTAACATCGCTCCATGGTGTCGTTGACCAAACCTGGGCGGGGATATTTCTTCGCCCCGCTAATAAATAGTAACCTCCATCAGTAGCAGGTCCAATCGCATAATCGTGAGATTTTAAAGCGTCCATCGCCTGTTCTATTTTCTCAATAGATAACTGCGGCGCATCTGCACCGATTAAAATAACACCATCATGTGTTTTTAACAGTTCGTGGTAAATATGACTTTGACGATCCCCTAAATCCCCTTCTCCGGTATGTAATCTATTAAAATCACTCCACAGCGGGTTATCCAAACACTGTTTTTCAGCCAACTGCCCAGTAAGGGTTAATTGCTGTTTCTTCAAGTGTACTAATAATACATTTAAGACTTAACTTATAAAAATGCAATGCCTTTTCCTGTCCTAAAGACGCAGCTAAACGCGTTTTTAAAGGAGATACCCCCGGGGTTTTAACAAATATTGCGATAGCAATTTTCATATTTTTTTAAGCAATAAGTTTAAGCATGATAAACCAGTGAGATAAGAGATGGTTTTTACCCAACCTTGTGAATGGTATTTGCGTGCACTACTGATCAAAAAAGAAGGAACCTCGACCAATTTAATATGACGCTTTTTTGCTAAACGAACGAATAATAAATCTTCCCCATAGGGTGTGTCTTCAGGGTAAGCGCCAATCAATTCAAATTGCTGTTTAGAAAGGCACAAAGCCTGATCACCATACGGCAAGCCTATCAATGATGAACGAAGATTAGCGCCATGAGCATTTATTGCACTAAGCCCACCTTCGGCAAATTGCAATTTAAAATAATGTAAGTCATTAGGGAATTCCTGCAAAGACTCAATCAGGTTTTGAATATTCTCTTGAGTGATTTGGCTATCCGCATGGATAAACCAGAGTATTTTTCTAGTGGCTTTTTCAGCCCCAACATTGAGGCTTTTAGCGCGCGTTCCTTCGGATGAAACGATAATTTCTGCACCCGTGTTTTCCAATTTTTCTAATAAGGCATTTAACGCTGTTTCTTGATTCCAGCTAGGAATGATAATGCTGAAATCCTCGAGGCATTTTTTATTCAGCTGGTTTTGATTGTTTAGCTGATCTTGCTGAATATGCTTAGCCACGTAAAATATTCAACCAATGCATCTGCTCTTCACTTATGGCTTCATCAGGCGTTAAAATGGAAGCTGCTAAACTATTACGAATACTGTCAGGCGTATCTGTCAAAGGTGATTTAAGGAGTTCAGCGAGTAAATCCTGAGCTTTATTCAACGCGCCACCATACACCTCAAAAAACTTCTCGACACTCACATGTTGCGAAGGGTCTTCCATCCAACAATCATAATCCGTAACCAAACAAACCGTCGAATAAGCCATTTGTGCTTCGCGAGCTAAAAACACTTCAGGTACATTCGTCATACCCACCAAATCGCATTTGGCTTGATCTCGTAAGAAGAAACTCTCACTCTGTGTACCAAGCCTTGGCCCTTCTACACAGCCATAACTTTTACCCGTATGAATATCGAGTTTTAGTCGTTTAGCAGCAGATTCAATATCACCACTTAACGCAGGACAGACAGGATAAGCAGTCGAAACATGACCAGCGATGCCATTACCAAAAAAAGTATAATCACGTTTACCACGAGTATGATCAAAATATTGCGACGCAATGGCTAGATCACCAGGTTCTATTTCTTCGCGTAAACTACCCGCAGCGGACACACCAAATACTCTGCGCGCACCTAATTTTTTTAAGGCAAAAATATTGGCTCGATAATTAACCTCATGTGGCAAATATTGATGTCCTTTTCCATGACGTGATAAAAAAAGAATCTTTTTATCTGAGTATACGCCTTCAAGGATTGACGCAGAGGGTGAGCCAAAGGGCGTTTTGACCTCATGTTCATTGATTATATCTAACCCTTTTAAATCATATAAGCCTGATCCTCCTATAACACCTAACATAAATACTATTCCTTAATTTTCGTATAGCTCTTCTATTTTCTAAACTTTAATTAAAAATTTAAAAATCTTCTAGTGATTCAAGCTAAATTTGTTGCTTTATTCACTACCCTTTGAAAGGCATTAGTAATAAACCTTTTAGGCCACTTTCCCCACCTGGATATTCTTTCAAACCTATCTTCATTGACTCGTGTCCATCTTTTGGTTGAGCGATATAACTACCGAAAATTCTATCCCATAGTGAGATATTAAAGCCATAGTTGCTATTGGTTTCTTTACCATAAACCGAATGATGTACTCGGTGCATATCAGGGGTTACAAATACCCAACGTAAAATATTGTCAGCGGGTATCCGTGCATTACTATGATTAAACATAGCCATACCGTTCAGAATAATCTCAAATATAATTACGGTAGCAGCAGATAAGCCAAGTATCCAGATAGCCGCAAACTTGATCAGCATTGAAAGGAAAATCTCAACCGGGTGAAAGCGAATAGCCGAGGTAACATCCAGCGTGCTATCACTATGATGTACGCGATGTAAACGCCACAGCAAAGGGACTTTATGGAAGATGCGATGCTGCCAATAAATCAAAAGGTCCAAAACGATTACGCCCAGCACAAATGGCAGGCTAAAGCCAAAAAGAGAAAGATCGTTGTCATTGATATAAAGCGCAAAAGCGGTCGCCGAGATTGGTAGAGCTAGTCTAATGAGTAAGGTTGAAATCACCATCATTAATGAATGGTTAACCCAACGTTTCGCCTTTATTTTGATAGGCTTGTTATATTCTCTACGTGGCTTTAATACTTGCCAAATAATCATAATCGCAAGAATGCCAAAGAAAGCAAAGAGCCTAATAGTGGGTTCGTTTGCGATAAGATTGTCCATGAATTAGCTTCTACGCCAAGTATGAAATTTTTCTACCCATACGAGAAGTTTTTCTGGCGCATTTTTCCGTTTCCATTCACCGGCAACGTATTTATTTGCCTCTGACATGGTTGGGTAGATGTGAATGGTGCCGAGTATCTTATTCAACCCCAGCTTATATTTCATCGCTAAAACGAATTCTGCAATTAGACTGCTACTATCTTTACCAACTATCGTTGCGCCAAGAATGGTGTCTTTGCCAGGCTGGGTTAATACCTTTACAAAGCCCTGATCAGAGCTATCGGCAATGGCTCGATCGAGGTCATCAAGACCATAGCGGGTTACTTCGTAAGGAATGCCTTGTTCTGTAGCTTCCTGTTCATTCAATCCCACCCTTGAGACCTCGGGGTCTGTAAAAGTAGCCCAAGGAATAACGCGATAATCAACTTTAAAGCGTTTCGCAAATCCAAACAAAGCGTTGACGCTGGCAAACCATGCCATATGGGATGCAGTGTGCGTGAACTGGTAAGGTCCTGTTACATCACCTACCACATGAATATTCGGGTAGTTAGTTTCTAAGAATTGGTTGGCAGTAATGGTCCCATTTGGATTGATTTCGACATCGAGTTCTTCCAGACCAAAACCTGTTACGTTAGCTTTTCTTCCTATAGCCAGCAATAATTTATCGAAAGTTATTTCTACTGTTTCGTTATCATGTATACAAATCAGTAGGTCTTTTCCATCTTTTTGGATAACTTCGACGGCTAAATGTTGTGTTAGAACTTTTACATTATCTGCAATGAAATTTTCCATAACTAACGTTGAAACCTCCTCATCTTCGCGATTGAGTATTCGATCAGCACTTTCAACTAAGGTCACTTGTGAGCCAAGTCTAGCAAAGGCTTGGCAAAGTTCAGAACCAATTGGTCCCCCACCAAGAACGATTAGTTTTTCAGGTAATTCTTCAATTTCCCAGAGAGTATCACTAGTTAGATAGGCCACGCTTTCGAGTCCAGGAATCTCTGGCACAAACGGCTTAGCGCCTGTCGCAACAATAATATTGCGGGTAGTTAATACTTCTCCATTTACCTCAACTCGATAGGGATCGATGATTGTCGCTTCACCCTGAATTACGTTGACGCCTAGATCGGTGTAGCGTTCTACTGAATCGTGGGGTTCAATTTTACGAATAACTTCATGCACACGATTCATTACTGACTTGAAATCAACTTCAGCCTCCATTTTCTCAATGCCATATTGCCGAGCATGCTTTGCTTCAGAGAGTAATTTAGCTGTTCGAATAATCGCTTTGCTGGGTACGCACCCGGTATTGAGACAGTCGCCCCCCATCTTATGCTTTTCGATGAGTGTAACCTTTGCTTTAACCGCAGCTGCGATATAGGAAGACACAAGACCACCCGCACCGGCACCAATCACAATTAAGTTATTATCGAATTTTTCAGGCTTACCAAAATTTGCGTAAACCTTATTGGCTCGAAGCTTATCCATCACTTTACGTGCGGCTAGTGGAAATAACCCAAGTATGATAAAGGCGAATATAAGACCAGGGGAAAGAATGCCAGAGAGTGAATCTATTTTTGCAAGCTGTGTTCCGGCAAAAACATAAGCAATGGTTCCTGACAACATACCGATCTGGCTAACCCATGCAAATGTTAAAACAGGGAGTTTAGTTAATCCCATAACAATATTTACTAGAAAGAAGGGAAAAAGGGGAACCAAACGCATAGCAAATAAGTAAAATGCACCTTCTTTTTTTATCCCTTCGTTCACTGATTTAAGTTTTTCAGGATAACGAGACTCCATCGTGTCTCGGAGTAAATATCGCGTTGCTAAAAAAGCCAATGTAGCACCTAAGGTGCTGGCAAATGAAACCATTATCGTCCCTGTAACTAAACCGAATAATGTTCCTGCCAGAATGGTCATAATTGCAGCACCGGGTAAACTTAGCGCAGTAATAACGACATAACTCACAAAAAAAACAAGTAAAGTAAGCAATGTGTGTTCAGCATAGTATTGTTGAAAGGCTGTTTGCTGTAACTTGATATAATCTAGAGAGAAGTATTGTTGTAAGTCGAATAGGAAGAATGCGACTATAAGACTGATAAAAAGAGCAACTATTAATATTTTTTTGTTCATGTTTTCGACTGTGTGTTAGTTAATTTACATCTGTTTACGCAACTGAATCTAACATAGATGCGTAAGTGAAAATGAAGATGCTCAATATCTATATTGCTAAGGGCGTGTTTAAGGGATCTCTGATTAAGTCCCATAAATCCTGGCAACGCCATAAAGCTAGAATCAAGGCTTGATAATGCGGAAATGTTTATTGCCTTTCAAGTGACCAAAACGCAGAGTCTGGGTTTTTGGCTAAGCCTTGCAGAATTTTATTGGACTTAATCAGAGGTCCCTTTAGTGAATTAAGATTATATATTGATAATGAAATGAGAAGCTTATAAATGATAAAACAGTTAATACAACTCATCGCTTTCATGGTGCTGAGTGTTAGTGCCTTGGCCGTTGATAAATTACCTGTTGGTCAATTTTCGGCAGGTAACTTGGCAGGATGGGAACAGAAATCATTTAGTGGGACCACTGTCTATACTATAGTGAATGAATCCGGTCATAAAGTTCTTAAAGCTAACAGTAATAGTACGGCATCCGGACTCGTCAAGCGCATAAAAGTTGATTTGAATAAAACCCCTATTCTTAATTGGAGCTGGAAAATTGATGCACAACTTAAAGGCTTAAACGAACAAAGCAAACAAGGTGATGATTATGCAGCAAGAGTCTACGTTATTATTGACGGAGGTATCTTTCCGTGGAATTCCAAAGCATTAAATTTTGTATGGTCGAGTAATCAAGCTCGTGGTACGACATGGGGAAATGCCTATTTACCAAAAAACGCTAAGATGATGGCATTGAAAGGTTCACAAGATGGCGCAGGTGTTTGGCAACGTGAAAAGCGTAACGTAAAACAGGACTTCAAGAAACTCTACGGAAAAAATCTCTCAGAAATAGATGCCGTTGCGGTAATGACTGATACTGACAACAGTAAAGGAAAAGTAACTGCGTCATATGGAGATATTTTCTTTACAGCGCAGTAGTTTTATTTCTCATCTTCCTATTTGTTGTGCGATTTTAGTTGTGCGATTTGAATCCTCATTGTACAGTTTTATCACTTTTTAAATTTTAGTATTACTAAGTCTTTTTAAACTTAGCGTACACAGGCGATAAAACTTTTAACAAAAGTACTAAGACCCCGCCAGCTATAATACCAAATATGCCATTTAGAATTGTTGGTGTTATCGCTGACCAAAAACCACCAAGCGGCAATGTTTTCAGGGACTGGCTGAAATGAATAAAACCTTCACCGATATCATGAAAACCATGTACTAAAATTCCGCCACCAACCAGAAACATCGCCGCGGTGCCGACTATCGTCAATGTTTTCATCAAAATAGGGGCAAATACTAATATTCCTCTACCAACTGAGCGCTTAATCTTAGCCCATGCTGTTTGCGCAGTATCCTTAATTAAATGTAGACCTACGTCATCCATTCTCACAATACCTGCTACCAAACCATAGACTGCAATTGTGATAAATAGGGCTATTCCAGATACAACCAATGCTTGTAACATGAATGATTGATCTTTGACCGTGCCTAGGGCGATGACAACAATTTCAGCAGATAAAATAAAGTCGGTGCGAATAGCACCCTTGATTTTATCCTTTTCGAATTCGACCATATTGATTTTTGGATTAAGTATAGCTTCGAGTTTTTGTTTATGGCGATTTTCATCTTCATCGGCAGAATGCAAAAATTTGTGAGCAATTTTTTCAAAGCCTTCAAAACACAAAAAAGCGCCACCAATCATTAATAAAGGTGTAATCAACCAAGGAATGAAAGCGCTAATCGCCAAGGCTGCAGGTACTAAAATGAGTTTGTTTTTAAAAGAGCCTTTTGCCACAGCCCAAACCACTGGAATTTCCCGTTCAGCTTTAATTCCTGAAACCTGTTCTGCATTCAATGCCAGATCGTCACCGAGCACTCCGGCAGTTTTCTTAATGGCGACTTTGCTCATTACTGCCACGTCATCCAACACAGTAGCAATATCATCTAACAACATTAATAAACTGCCAGCAGCCATATATAATCCTTAATATCTAAATCTGAACTCGAATAATATCATTAAAAAAATATTTATTACTTTGATAAAGAGAAATGGTAATTATCCAAATGGTCGGTTATAAATTTTTAATTGTATAAAAAATTGCCTATAAGTAGGGGGGTGACTAATTTTCCTAATATATATAATTCGTATGAGCATTATTTTCTCGATTATATAAAATTTGATTGGCAATTTCTCGCGATTTTCAGCGCTAAATGCTACCCTTCATTTCTTTAAAAATTAAACAGATTGTTATCATGATTGTTACTCGTTTTCCTCCTAGTCCAACTGGTGATTTACATATTGGCGGTGCTCGCACTGCTTTATATTCATGGCTTTATGCGCGACAGCATAAGGGTAAGTTTATTCTACGAATTGAAGATACGGATCTGGAACGAAATTCACAAAAATCTATCGATGCGATTCTGGATGGAATGAATTGGTTAGGACTGGATTTTGATGAGGGACCAATTTTTCAAACCGATCGTTTTGATCGCTATGCTGAAATCACTCAAAATCTATTAGATCAAGGTGACGCCTATCATTGTTATTGTACCCGCGAAGAGCTTGATGAAGTGCGTGAAACGCAGCGTGCCAATAAGGAAAAGCCAAAGTACAACGGAAAATGCCGTGAGCGTCATGATGTGCCAACTAAGGAAGACGGTGCACCAATGGATTCAGTGATCCGCTTCAAGAATCCTTTGGAAGGCGATGTGGTAATTCACGATTTAGTTAAAGGCGATATCGTGATTAATAATCGTGAATTGGATGATTTGATCATTGCGCGTACCGATGGCACGCCGACTTACAATTTAACCGTTGTTGTTGATGATATCGATATGGAAATGACGCATGTTATCCGGGGTGATGATCATATCAATAACACCCCAAGACAGATTAACCTGTTTACGGCGTTGGGTGCAAAACTCCCTGAGTTTGCCCACGTACCGATGATTCTGGGTGATGATGGTAAGCGTCTTTCAAAACGTCATGGTGCTGTGGGTGTAATGCAATATCGTGATGATGGATTTATTCCACAGGCTTTATTAAATTATCTTTTACGTCTGGGTTGGTCGCATGAAGATCAGGAAATTTTCAGTCGTGAAGATATGATCAAACTGTTTAAAATTGAAGATGTGAACGTAGCGGCATCTACTTTCAATACCAAAAAATTAATCTGGGTAAACGAGCAGTATATTCAAAGCTTGCCTGCGGAAGAAATTGCCGAGCACTTACAATGGCATCTGGATGATCAAAATCTGGATACTTCGAATGGACCAGCGATTACAGATGTAATTAACGCACATCGCGAACGTGCTAAAACACTAAAAGAACTCGCCGAGAACATCCGTTATTATTACGAAGATTTTGAAGAATTCGATGCTAATGCTACCAAAAAGCATTTTAAAACGGCGACACCAGATATATTGCAGAACCTGTTAGATAAATTTTCGGCTGTTGAAAACTGGACTACAGAAAGCATTGATGCTGTGATCAAAAATACCTGTGAAGAATTGGAATTGGGCATGGGTAAGGTTGGGCCAGCTTTACGTGTTGCGGTAACTGGTGTTGCGATGTCGCCGTCCCTTGATGTCACTTTGAATCTTATTGGTAAACAGCGCACCTTACAGAGAATGGAGAAAGCAGTGGCGTTTGCCACGGCTAAATACGCTGATTTAGGCTAATACAAGGCCCTATAAAAAACTGGCTAGAAGTAGGGGGGTGACTTATTCATCTTATTGCTTACGGTAAACTATGAAAAATTATCCGCAAAACAAGAAGGAATGGGCTGATGAAGCCTATCAAGCGTTAACAATGGCTTGGGATGAGTTAAAACAAACTAATCCCTTTCCAAGTGAGAAGCAAAAAGAAAAGCTGATAGAAATTGCCACCCTTAAGGCCTGTGAAAATAGAGACATCCTGGATGAAAATTTTATAAAACACGCACAAGATTATGTAAGAGTAGCTTTTTTGGCTGATTATAATAGTCGGGATAAAGACGAAAAAATTGATTTTTCACTGTGTTTTGCGCTGGCTTATTTTGATGCGCATTTATCCTTGAGTATGATACAGGAAAAGGTCGTTGAAAATGTCATCATAAAGCTGGTGCAAGATTATGATATGAGCTACGAAGGTAAACCACAGACAAATATATTCACCATCAACTATTCTGGAAAAGCATAGTTTAATTTTGAGAAATCCTGCTTTATCAAAGTAAGACAAAAGTGAGACAAATTTTTATTGTTGTTCACTGATCAGTAGGGTAAATAAAAAGGGCTTAAAAGTAGGGGGGTGATCCTACGTTTCTGTTTTAACCATTAAAGAACTGAGTAAACCTATCCTGTAACTAACTTGAGAACATAAAGATGCGACTAAACAAAATTTTCTTCACATTATTTTTTCTACCGCTTTCGTTGATAATGAGTAGTTCTTCGATCGCATCATCTGATCTAACGCTTAAAAAAGTGACTGAAAATGTCTATGCGATAGTTGGTGAATTAAGTAACCGAAGTCCTGATAACCTTGGTAACAACGCGACATTTGGCGTCGTTATAACCGATAAGGGTGTAGTGTTAATTGACTCTGGTGCAACATTTAAAGGCGCAGAAAGAATTCACCAGGTCATTAAAAGTATTACAGAAAAACCAGTAACCATGGTTATAAATTCAGGTGGACAGGATCATCGCTGGTTAGGTAATGGTTATTTTAAAAAACTGGGTGCGAAAATCATCGCTAGTAATAATGCCGTAACTGATCAAAAAGCCAGAACGCAGGATCAGTTTTTTGGATTGGGTACCTTAGTGGGTGATAAAGGTATTAGTGGAACTGAAGCGGTTTATGCCGATACAACCTTTGATACGGAGTATGCGTTTGAGTTAGGTAATACCCGTTTCGAAATCACCCATGCAGGTCAGGCACATACCCCTGGTGATAGCTTTATCTGGTTGCCTAAGCAAAAGGTAATGTTCACGGGTGATATCGTTTATATCGAACGTATGTTAGGCGTAGGCAGTCAGTCAAATAGTAAGAGCTGGGTAGAAGTATACGAAGCTATGGCAGCTCATAAACCAGAACACATTATCCCGGGTCACGGTAATCCAACTACATTGGAAACTGCGAATAAAGATAGCTATGGATACCTGAAATATTTGCGAAAATCAGTCGCTGAGTTTATAGACGATGATGGCGATATTTCTGAAATCAGTAAGGTTGATCAATCCCCGTATAAATATCTATTAAACTATGATTCACTGTCGGGAAGAAATGCACAGCAGGTATATACAGAGATGGAATTTGAATAATTAAAAATACACACCTCCCAACATTTAGCGTGTTTAGTAAGCCCTGTAATGTTTAGTCTATCAGTGTATACTCGATCTAATGAAATATGTTTTTATAAATTTCAAGTATATGTTGCATCTTAAACCATTATTCTTCGTATTCATTTTTATACAGCTAGCTCTGTCATCAAATTCTTTTGCTGATAAAGAAATACGTGCATCCGTTATAAACTGGCCACCCTATCAAATATATCAGGGTGAATCTGAAATATCGGGAATAGTTAATGATGTGTTCTCAGAAGTACAAAAACGTCTTGGTATTGATTTTACCTTGATAAAACTACCGCAAAAGAGAATGTTGTCGTACTTTCGAAATGGGGAGTTGGATATAGAATCAATATCAAGTCCTGCTTGGAGAACTAAAGATAAGAATATTTCTTTATATACGATTCCATACTTAAAGATTCAGGAAGTAATTGCAGTCAATAAATCTGCAAAGCTAGGTGACAATTATGTGCACGATTTTAAAGGAAAAACTATCGGTACTATTTTAGGTTATAACTATGATAATACTCTTGGAAAGGCCTTTGATGAAAAGGTTATTACCAGAAAAGATTCAATACGACATGATAGAAACCTATTATTACTAAAAGCAGGTCGTATCGATGGGGTTATCGTTGAAAGGCAAGTCAATAAGTACTGGATTAACCAATTGAAACATGATCCCGATGAATACAAAGAAGCTTATGATATTGGGCCAAGTATGGATCTCTCAATGCGTTTGCACATTAGTCAGTCAGACTTATTACCTAAATTGAATCAAACCTTATCGGAACTGATTAATGAAGGGTATATCGATAAACTCATAGAAAAATACACAAAACAAATTGTAACTCAGGAAATATTAAATAATCCCTCTAAAAAAGATGTCAACGAATTAGTATTAGTTTTATTAGACATTAACCCTTTCTTGCTGTAGCAACGTTTTTATCTAAAGGTAAGCGCGAAATCACATAAAAGGCAGGAATAGTTGCAATCAACACCCAGATAAAAAAGTATGGGTATCCCAATGTAAGTATCCCATTTTTTCCTGAATCCAGCCGCTGAATATTCTGGGAATTATCATCGCCATAGCCGTAAATCCATTGCCATTATGCCAACATCCGATAAATATAATTAACCGCTTGTATAAGGAATTAAACAGCTTGAAATGATTAATTCCGCTTAAATTATTGTTTGGTTAATGATTTAAGTGGGTATGCCCTGTACCCCCCTTTTGGGGTATATTTTAAGCCCGTAAATTTGTTTCTATCAGTGTATAATAGGAGTGTTAGACTTATTCATATAAAATATATGTTGTGTCCAAAAGCACTGTTCTTCTTTTCTATTGTTATTCAGTTAGTCCTGTCATCAAAATCTTTTGCTGATAATCCCTTAAGAGTTGCCTTCACACACTGGCCTCCCTACCAGATTGTTAAAGATCAAACAGAAATAAGTGGCATTGTCTTTGATGTACTCAAAGAAGTAGAAAGGCGTATGGGAATTGAGCTTCATATAG
>CAWEEB010000064.1:0-42955 GCA_963807855.1 uncultured Gammaproteobacteria bacterium
CTATGTTCGCACCTTCATTTTTTACCGGAACCATTATCCAGAAGATGGGTGTCATCAAAGTCATGATTATTGGTGCTTTTCTCGCCTTGGTCTGCACATTGATAAATCTTACAGGAACGACTGTTTGGCATTTCTGGTTAGCGTTATTTGCATTAGGCGTTAGTTGGAATTTCTTGTTTATTGGCGCATCAACACTTTTGACTGAAACCTATAAACCTGAAGAGACTGCAAAATCTCAGGCCTTAAATGATTTTATGGTGTTCTCAATGGTGACGCTTGCATCGTTATCGGCTGGTGTATTCCAGAATAAATTTGGCTGGGAAACGGTCAATGTCGGAGGAATACTATTCGTTGGAATAATTCTGGTGAGTATTTTCTGGTTAGTCAGAATGCCAGTTGAAAGGCGTTTGGTTAATAGCTGAATTCTAATGAAGTAAACAAATTAAAAATGCACATAAAAGTAGGGGGGTGTGTTTAAAAAACACACCCCCAACTTATAGCTATTTATTTATCTAGAACGAACTGCAGTCTTATGCATTCAACTTATCCGCAACAAACTTGCATAATGTCAGCGCGCTGAACGTCACTTGCATCGTCAGCTGTTCGAGACTTGAATTCAACTTGACCTTCTTTTAATCCGCGATCTGAAATAACGATTCGATGTGGGATACCAATTAATTCGTGATCGGCGAACATTGCACCAGGGCGCATATTTCGATCATCGAGTAATACATCGTAACCTGCTTCGATTAACTGTTCGTATAAGGCATCCGTATTCGACTTAACTTCTTCAGATTTATGGTAATTGATCGGCACGATACTTAACTGGAATGGCGCTAAAGCATCAGGCCAGATTATGCCGTTATCATCATGATTTTGCTCAATACTTGCCGCAACAACACGTGTCACACCTATACCGTAACAACCCATGGTCATTATTGTTGGTTTGCCATTCTCACCCAATACACTTGCATCCATGGCATCAGAGTATTTGGTGCCAAGCTGAAAAATATGACCCACTTCAATACCACGTAGAATGCCTAATGTACCTTTACCATCTGGGCTTGGGTCGCCTTCCGCTACATTGCGTACATCGACATATTCTGGTTCCGGAAGATCTCGTCCCCAGTTTACGCCAGTGTGGTGTTTGTCATTGATATTCGCACCACAGACAAAATCTGCCATATTCTTGGTCGCATGATCTGCAAATATTTTAATTTTCAGACCTACTGGACCAATAGAGCCAGCGTCACAGCCTACAGCTTGTAATAATTGTTCCTCAGTTGCCTGGGTTAAAGGAGAGCCAATCCCTTCAATTTTTTCAGCTTTTAACTCATTTAGCTGATCATTGCCCTGCATAAGAATAGCAACGACTTCACCTTCTTCCTCGCCTTCCACGATTAGCGTTTTAAGAGAAGATTCTGGTGGTTTATTCAAGAATGCAGAAACCGCGTCGATAGTATGCGAGTCAGGAGTATCAATCGTTTGCATTTCTTCGCTGGGTGCTGGTCGCTCACCTTTTGGTGGGAGTGCTACGGCCATTTCGATATTTGCTGCATACTCACTTTCATTAGAAAACGCGATGGCATCTTCACCTGAATCGGCTAGTACATGAAATTCGTGGGAAGTACTGCCACCGATTGCCCCGGAATCAGCTAGTACTGGTCTGAACTTTAATCCCATACGATTGAATATGCTGGTGTAAGCAGCGTGAATAGTATCGTAAGTTTCCTGTAGGGATTCCTGTGTTGTATGGAATGAATACGCATCCTTCATGATGAATTCACGTGAACGCATTACGCCAAAACGAGGGCGTACTTCATCGCGGAATTTTGTCTGGATTTGATAATAGGTGACAGGTAGTTCTTTGTAACTTTTAAGCTCTTTTCGAACGTAGTCAGTAATTATCTCCTCGTGAGTAGGGCCATAACAAAATTCAGCGCCTTTTCTATCGTTCATGCGAAGTAATTCAGGACCGAATTGTTCCCAGCGTCCAGACTCATGCCACAACTCAGCAGGTTGTATAGTGGGCATTAACAGTTCAACAGCACCCGCTTTATTCATTTCTTCACGAACAATATTCTCGACTTTTCGCATCACCTTAAGACCGAATGGCGCCCAGGTATAAAGGCCAGAAGAGACACGTTTTATCATGCCTGCTTTTAGCATCAGCTGGTGACTCTTGATTTCTGCATCAGCAGGTGTTTCGCGAAGGGTGGAGATTGGGAAATGAGATACTTTCATGAATTTACTTAGTAATTATCAAAGCAATGAATTTTAGTCCTTGCGGGCCACAGCACAAGTACTATTTTAATAAGTAGGCGATTCTTTAGAAAAAGAGTTAAATCGAGTGAAACGAGACAACTGTTTTAGCTAGCGCCTTTAGGGCGAGGTTTTGTAAAAACCGGGTAGCTCTGCATAAATTCTATTTACGTTTTTAAACAACAAGAACGAGCCGAGCTTCAGCGAGACAACAGCGTTGTTGTTTAATGTTACCCATAGGAAAGGCGCAGCCGCATAAATATCATTCAAAAGTAGGGGGGTGACTTTAAGTAGTTGTAGTTACACCTAACCCAGATTGAATATTGTACATCGACGATTCCTTTTGGAATCTACGATGGACTTTAGCGAACTTACCGTTTCGTTTTGTTGAAACGGATAATTCGATTATTTGGCTTGTCATTTCTGGCTCTTGGTGAGCCTAGAAAAGCTACCCCCCTACTTATTGGGCTTTTTTTTATTAAAGGCTAGCTTCGACTGAGGTAACTTCTTCATGACGAAATCGTGCTTTATCGTACATAAGTTTGAAATCATTAATTAAACTATGTGCTGATTTATCCTTAAACAAATCTGTGGCAAATCGATAGGAAATGGATTGATAATTCAATGTAGCTTTAACTGTGTATGAACTTGATGGCATGTTTTCAAGTTGATACGTCACTACATCTTCTGTATCTGTAAAGTTGTCATCATCAATGGCATCACCTTGAACACCGATTTTTTTCGGGATATTGTGCTTATTCATTCCTTTAGGTAGGAGGCGGTTATCTTTGATATAACTTGCGCTATTTAATAGGGTGTAGTTAATAGAATTATCTGTATCAACCATGATGCTTTCATAAACCTGAACCTGATCTGCAGTTGTGATGAGATCATGATGTTTTTCATAGCTAGCAGTGTCATTGTCGTTATCCGAGTCAACGCCAGCAATCTGTCCTAGATCATTAATTGCTCCCGATTCAAATACTAGTGTGCCATTTGTATCAAATACTTGTACATGCAACCATGCTCTGCGTGATGGGAATCCACTTGGAAATTTATGTCCTGTTTTGTTTTCAAGTTGAATATTAAAGGATAATTGCTGGTTTTCATGCTCTAGGTTTTCTATCTCGATAATCGCTGAGCTTTTAAGCATTTCTTTTGTTAAATCAATAGTTTTACTAAAGTCATTAACGGACAACCCTAAATAAGTGGCATTGTTTTGTAATATGTCCAACATCACCGTGTTGGCACCTACAAACTGGTGCTTAGAAAAATGATCACGTGCTTCAACAAAACCAGGTCTGCTTGCAATTTTTGCTTTGCCAGAGGCTAACGGCATATGACAACTCTGACAGCTTTCCTCGGATCCTACTTTTGCAAAATCACTATTTTGCCATTCACTGTAAATCATCTGTTCTGGAAATTCTTCAGTAGTTAGATTACCTGCTGCATCGATAATAGGTGTCTTAACATCATGACAACTTCCACATAATGCTGAATCACTAACATGGTTACTGCCAACAGGCGTGAAACCTGTGTTATTGATCATCGGTCCTTGAATTGGGTCCAAGAAAGGTCCATAAAGTTTGGGGTCTGCTGTATTGTCTGCAATTACAAATTCTCCTGATGTGGCCGCTTCGGTCCCAAATTCAGTTGTATTTTCTATCTGGTGACAAAGCGTACAGCTAACACCTTCAGCCGCTTCATTAAAATGAGGGTTATCGGGTGATAAAAAACCATCCCCAAATATAGTGGTAGATTCGTTTTTAAAGGTAGCTTCAACATGCGCCATTGGCATATGACATCGAGCACATGTCCCTTGAATCGTTTCGCTGAGTTCTGGATTACGAGTTACTTCACTAGCTACTTTTGCTTTCCAGAATGGGTCTCGAGCGCTATTAGCCATCATGGTCGTTTTCCATGAGTTAACAATCGAAAGATCTTCACCTGTTGCATCAGTCATTCCATCATGACATTGAGCACAATTATCGGAACCACTGAAATGATCGGATTTAAAATCATGCTGTGAAGTTTCAGCAACAGTTATCGTTGTACTATCAGTTTCTTCCGGTGTAGCGGGTATAACTGGCGTTAAGTCGGAGGGTGTTTCTGTTTCAGGTGCTACTGTATTAATTGTATCTTGTTCATCATTCGTTGTTACAGAGTTACTTGAGCCGCCACAAGCAGATAGGAAAATAGTAAAAGCGAGAATTGAGAGTAAGGATATTATTCTTATTGCCATGATGATAATTATTCTTCTATTAATTTTTTTGTAAATGAAGTCGACACTGACTTTACGTTATCAATAAAGAGACTAGTAGAGCTGTAGAAGCCTCTTAATATTATCGTATTATTGTATACTTATATAATAAGTTTGAAATTGATAATTGTTGATTTTATAAATCTTTTTGCCATAAAAGATTTTTGCGGATATTTTTTTTAATAAAAATTAACAATTGTCGTTGTTGATGATCTTTCTACATTATCTACTACAGGCGTGAGTGAGTGATGGAGAAAATAATAAAAATTCTAAGAAGTGTATATGAACAAAATATCACCCACTCACAAAACGTAGATAAATTTTTAACCGCAAAGCGTAAATCTCGGGTGGCTTGCCCCCGAGTTGGATAGCTTACAATGGGTGTTTTTCCATTGTGAGGTATTCGGTTTATGGAGTTACAAAGAAATGCTCATCATGTGTATCGGCTGATGTATCATTTTGTCTGGATTCCTAAGTACAGACACAAGGTATTCTGTGAAGCTTATCGTAGCGTTCTCAAGGGAATAATTGAGAAAGCGTGATATGACTACAATATGGATATAGTTGAGCTAGAATTACCCGAAGACCATATTCATATGGTTGTTCGAGGGATCCCAAAGATGTCGCCAAGTGATGTGATGCAAGTGATTAAGAGTATTTCAGCAAGAGAATTTTTTAGGATTTATTCAGAGATTAAGAAACACTATTTTTGGGGTGGTAAGTTATGGACTCAGAATTACTTACTAGAAACAATAGGTGATGCTAACGAAGATGTTATTAGAGCCTATGAACGAGACCAGCTTATCGAATCTGAGGAGAAAGAAAATTAGTAAATACAACAAGGTTTGTTTTAATACTCGGTTCGCTTGTGGCCGAGGTTTTTATAAAATACCTAGCTCTGCATAAATTCCAAAGTCGTTTTTTAGCTACAAAAACTAGCCGAAGGGGTGTGACATCATTCAGTTGAACCGTGGGGAAGGCGCACCGCTAATTGTCACTAAAGTAGTAGGGTGACTTATTTAACTTCTTTACAGTCTTCTGCAATTCTTTGTTGTAAGTACGCTACTTTTTCTTTGCGTTGTTCTTGATCAAGGTTTGTTTTCTTACCTTTTACATCGATCCAGACATTGCGGAAATTTTTCTTTAATTGTTCTAGATTTCTTCGTTGATTAGTACAATAACTAACTAGCTTTTTATCCGGGCCAGCTAGTTCTTCACCGTTTACTTTTGCTTTCTCTGTGTCGGTATCAGCATCGTTTTTGGTTGCAGTAGCATTAGCTGGTGGTCGGTACTTTCCTGCAGCAGCTTTAATTTCATCTTCGATATTTTTTGCCTTAACGCGTTTTTTCTGTGTGGACCGGTGGTTGAGCAGTGTAATTAACACCGCCATTTTCATCGATCCATTTGTATATTTCTGCCTGTGTACTCACAGAAAGAAATAAGAAGTGCTGAACTGATTGCTGTAATACTGGCTAATTTATTTATTTTTATCATTTTTAAGTGCCTATCGAAAAGTCTAAATTTGTTTCTAGTTATACTATATTAGACAAATCTAATATAGCTTGCTAAACTTCACTATTATAATTTTTATATATGGGCATTTTAGCATGAGTCGTCGTCATAAACTTATATTGATGGGTGTTTCCGTCGTTTTGGCACTACCTTTAATCGGAAAAGCAGAGATTTCTCGGCTAAACACCGCTGTGGCTGTTGAAGAAGTAGTCGTTGATTATCAAATGTTAGATGGTCAAATAGAGGCGGTAAACAAGAGTACTGTGTCGTCCCAAACAGGAGGTGTAATCAGTAAACTATCATATGATGTTGGCGATTATGTTGAACAAGGGGCACTCATCGCACGTATCTCATCAGAAAATCAGAAGTCTGGATTACAGCAGGCACAGGCTGCTGTAAGCGAATCCAAGGCGGCAATAAGCAGTGCTTCTGCTGCCGTTGTCCAAGCTGAGGCTGCTATCAAGGAAGCAATGGCAAACTATTCAGCAGCTCGTGCCGAGTTTAATCGAGTGAAAGGATTGTATGATAAAGGTATTATAGCGCGATCTCAGTATGATCAGGCTGAAGCATCTATGAAGTCTACATTGGCACGAGTTGAATCAGCTAAGGCTAATCTAAATGCAGCAAAAGCCAGAACCAATGCAGCGAGGTCAACATTATCCGCGGCTCAGGCAGGTTTATCAAAAGCTGCTGAACAATTAGGTTACACCGAGGTAGTAGCCCCATATAGTGGAATCGTTACAGAAAGACATGTGGAGTTAGGAGAAGTAGTAAGCGCTGGTTCTCCAATTATGACGGGTATTTCCCTTGAAGAGATTCGTGTGGTAACCAATATTCCTCAGCGGTTAATTTTAGCGGTAAGAAAAAACAAGTCCGCAAGAGTATATATTGGTGAGGATAAGACAGGCATTGCTGTTAAAAAGTTAACTATCTTTCCTTATGCTGATGCCACAACAAATGCATTTAGAGTCCGTGCATCATTAGAATCTGTACCTCAAGGATTATTTCCGGGAGTATATGTAAAGATCGGGTTTGATGTGGGCAGTGAAAAACGCTTGGTTGTTCCAGAATCTTCTATCGCCTATAGAAGTGAAGTCACAGGAGTCTACGTAGTTGATGAAAAAGGAATACCTACGCTGCGCCAGGTAAAAGTGGGAAGAATAACACCAGAAGGAAAAGTACGTATTTTGGCGGGTTTAGACTCCGGTGAGATTGTTGCTATTGATCCAGTGCATGCAGCCGTTCTTTTGAAGACACATCAACAGAAGCTCAACGAGGAAGCCTCTCATGACTGATTCTTCTAATACGTCGAATACTTCCAAAACTGCAACACAAGACAGTGAGAAGAAGTTAGGAATTTCAGGCAGAATTGCCAAGACGTTTCTTTTAACAGAAATTACACCATTACTGGCACTGGTGGGTTTATTGCTGGGTTTTTTTGCGGTTATGGTGACTCCGCGCGAGGAAGATCCGCAAATCAACGTCACCTTTGCCAACATATTCATACCTTTTCCGGGTGCCAGTGCTGAAGAAGTAGAAAATCTGGTTAGTACTCCGGCAGAGCAAGTACTTTCTGAAATCAAAGGTTTGAAGCATATATATTCTACTTCGCTACCGGGTATGTCTTTGCTAACCATTCAATATAAAGTGGGTATAGATCGCACCGATGCATTAGTCAGGTTATACAATAAAGTTGCCTCAAATCAGGATTGGTTACCGCAAAACCTGGGGGTTGGTCAGCCTTTGATCAAGCCTAAGGGAATTGATGATGTACCTATTGTTTCATTAACACTTTGGACAGAAGATGAAAAAATAGGGGGCTATGAGTTATCTCAAGTCGCGCATGCGATCGAAGCTGAATTGAAGCGTGTTCCCGGTACCCGAGATATCTATACCGTAGGGGCATCAAAGCGTGTTGTACATGTGTTATTAGATAGCGCAAAAATAGCTGGTTTTAATATATCACTCGATGATTTACGTAACGCATTAGCATCTAGTAATTCAGCCAGAGATGCTGTTTCTTTGGTTAATAATAATACTGAAATACAAGTGGTTGCAGGCACTTTCTTAAGTAATGAAGATGAAATTGGTGATCTGGTTGTTGGTGTGTTTAATGACAATCCAGTTTACTTAAAAGATGTTGCTACTATAAATCATGGTGCTGATTCACCTGAAACCTATGTTTCGTTTTCTACCGCAAAAGGTGCATCGCATAAAGGTTTAAAAAGTGGTTTAAAATCACCCGCTGTGACTATTGCAATTGCAAAACAGCCGAGTATCAACGCGGTATCAGTGTCTAATAATGTCATCAAACGCATCGAACAACTCAAAGGTACATTTATTCCCGAAGGTGTAAATGTCAGCGTTACCCGTAACTATGGTGATACGGCAAAAGCAAAATCAGACAAGCTCATTAATAAACTCATTATTGAAACTCTGGCAGTAGCCGCACTTATCTGGCTTGCTTTGGGTTACCGTGAAGCCTTTATTGTAGGTACGGCTGTTGTTATTACCCTGGCTTTAACACTTTTTGCATCCTGGGCATGGGGTTTTACACTCAATCGAGTCTCTTTATTTGCATTGATATTTTCCATTGGTATTCTGGTTGATGATGCAATTGTGGTGGTCGAAAATATTCACCGTCACATGGTATTGGGTGGAAAAAAGCTGGTTGATGTTATTCCTTTAGCGGTTGATGAAGTAGGTGGACCAACGATTTTAGCTACCTTTGCGGTAATTGCTGCGTTACTTCCCATGGCGTTTGTAAGCGGCTTGATGGGACCTTATATGAGTCCAATCCCGATTAACGCCAGTATCGGTATGTTGTTGTCTTTGGGGGTAGCCTATGTAGTGACGCCGTGGATGACGAATAAGGTGCTTGCTAAAGTCGACTTTAGTCATCATCAAAAAGAGGAAGGTAGTGAAACAAAATCGCACAAATTCTTTAACTATATTTTAAGCCCGTTTTTACGCGCCAAAGGTGGGGGGTGGAAACGCTTTATTCTTTTGTTTGTATTTATTCCGGTATTGATAGCGATCTCTTTGTCACTGGCTTTTCCATTTCAGAAAGTCATTCTTAAGATGTTACCGTTCGATAACAAGTCTGAATTCCAGATTGTTGTGGATATGCCTGAAGGCACAACTTTGGAACAAACCTCTCGAGTGCTTAACGATTTATCGACGGAATTAGATAAAGTTGAAGAAATCAGTGATTATCAAATTTATACAGGTACAGCAGCGCCAATTAACTTTAATGGTTTAGTGCGTCAGTATTATCTTCGCAAAGGATCAAACCTTGGTGATATCCAGGTAAATTTAACCGAAAAGCATGAGCGTGAACGTAAAAGCCACGATATCGCTTTAGCAGTGAGAATTGCCTTGCAGGATATTGCAAAAAAACATAATGCTAATGTAAAAGTGGTTGAAGTACCTCCCGGGCCTCCTGTATTAGCGCCGTTAGTTGCTGAGATTTATGGTTTAGATCACGAAGGTCAGATAGAAATCGCGGGTAAGGTACGTAAAGTATTTGAATCGACAAAAGATATATCTGATATCGATGACAGTGTAGAAGCGAATCAAGATCGATTAGTGGTTAAGGTGGATCGTCAAAGAGCAGCATTGTTGGGAGTGTCTCAACAAGCAATTACTTCATCAATCAGCACTGTTTTAGGCGGTGAAGATGTTACCTTTATTCATAATAAAAATCTGAAATATGCAGTACCTATCCGTTTGGAATTCCCTGTTGCAAACAAGGATAAAATTGAATCCATACTGTCATTGAAGATACGCAGCAATAACGGTGCTTTGGTGCCGATGTCAGAAGTCGTTCATGTGCAAAAAGGTACGCGTGAACACTCAATCAATCATAAAGACTTACTTCCTGTGGTATATGTCATGGGTGATATGACTGGTGAGACTGATAGCCCTTTGTACGGCATGTTTGAAATTGCAAACGGTGTTGACGAGAAGCCAGTGTCAGCGTTTGGTAAAAATATTAACCAGCATTATTTTGCGCCACCCGATGATCCATATTTTTATGGTCTAAAGTGGGATGGTGAATGGCAAATCACTTTTGAAACTTTCCGCGATATGGGTATCGCTTATGGTGTAGGAATGATCATGATCTTCTTATTGATTGTGGCACAGTTCCGCTCTTACGTGGTTCCGCTGGTTATTATGTCTCCGATACCGTTGACCGTTATAGGTGTAATGCCCGCTCATTGGTTGGCAGATAAGCAATTCACGGCAACGTCCATGATAGGTATGATTGCGTTGGCGGGAATAATCGTTAGAAACTCCATCTTGTTGGTAGATTTTATAAATGACCAGTTAAGAGCAGGTGTTGATCTAAATGAAGCAATAATCAACTCTAGTGCTGTAAGAGCAATGCCTATTATGTTAACGGCTGCGGCGGCAATGGTGGGAGCATTTTTTATTCTGGATGATCCGATATTTGGTGGTTTGGCTGTGGCTTTAATCTCTGGTATTTTGGTTTCTACGGTACTAACCCTGGTGGTTATACCTTTATTGTATTTTATGTATTTGCGTAAACGGGTACATTTAATTACTGGAACATCGGCATAAATACTCTGTAAAATATCTGCTAAACTTTAGTTATTCAAACAGACCTTTAAAATATATTCGAGGTCTGTTATTTTCGATATAAATATATTCTCAATAGAATAAGAGGAATCACAAGAATGCCATTTAACTCAGAATTAACCGAAGAATTGAATTTGCTAACTCAGTTTAATTTGAAAAATGAACAGGATGGAATCAAAGTACATCATGATGCGAGAGCAGAATTGGTTGCTGCAGCAGAAAGATTACACGATAAAGGATTAATCACTCAAAAAGATGGTGGTTACCTGACAGATATTGGCCGTAAAGCAGCTGAGCATTCACAAGCTTTAACAACCTTGATAATCGTTAATTAAAATACTTAACAAATATCACTTAAGAATTAAACCATCAAAAATAAGATATCCCAAACTGTGTAGTGTAGTTGTTATAACTTCACTACACAGTATCTGCACAAAATCCCCTTAAGATTTACACCACCCCCCCACTTTTAGACCATATTTCTTTAATAAGCTTGTACTCGTTAATTCATTAATTATTAAAACGAGGTATCGCTATGGGTATTATTGCGGGTCTTATTGGACTCATTCTTTTGGTCATTATTATTGCACTGTTTTTATTCGCGGCCATTTTCATGGCACGGAAAATAGGTCTTCTGAAAACGCCTGAAAATTCAGAAGTTGATCCCAATAATAACGAACAACATATCGTCAAAAGATATGTGTCTGATCTGAAGATGATCAGTGATTCGCTAGTGTTCCGTTTTATTCTTATCGCCGTGCTTATTGGTTTTATGATGATACCGCTGGGTCTTGTGAGTGATGTGGTACGAGAACGAAGCAATCTCTATCGAGGGGTACTCAATGAAATAGCCAGCACCTGGGGGCAGCAACAAAACCTGCAAGGCCCAGCGTTATTTATACCGTATACGGAAAAGTTTATTACCGAACAAATAAAAACGGATAAAGATGGTTATGAGCGTAAAGTGAATAAAACCATTTACAAACAACGTACCGCGATAGTGCTGCCAGATGATTTAAACATCAGAGTAAGACTTGATGGTGAAACGAGGAAACGCAGTTTGTATGAATCATTGGTTTATACAGCTGATTTGAATGTTACCGGTGATTTCCTCAGACCTGATATTAGTAGTTTATCCAATAACATAGATGAGATTCACTGGAGCCGATCATGGTTAGCATTAGGTATATCGGATACCCAAGCTATCAACAAAGTCTCAGGGCTTAACTGGAACAATCAAAAAGCTATAGATTTCGAGCCCGGGACAAAAGTGGTTAATACCATTGCCAGTGGTTTTCACGCTCCTATAGATTTGTCATTGCTCAGTAGTTCTGCAAACGATGCTAAGGTTAAATACCCATTCCAGTTGAATCTTAATGTGAATGGTAGCCAAGGTTTTTACTTTACGCCATTTGGTAAAACAACCGATGTTGAAATCGTCTCAGACTGGCCGCACCCAAGTTTTCAGGGAAGTGTATTACCGAATAAACATGAGGTAAGCAACGACGGCTTTGAAGCAACATGGTCAGTCCCTAATCTTGCGCGTAACTATCCACAACTGTGGACACTGGAAAAACAAAAATTCAATGTTAATGAGTTCCGGGCTGGGGTAAATTTATTCGAATCTGTTTCGCTTTATTCGCAAATCACCCGTGCGATCAAATATGGCTTGTTGTTTTTCACCTTAACTTATATCACTTTCTTGATCTTTGAAATGGGAATCGGCCGTCGTCTGCATATCGTGCAATACGGAGTGATTGGTTTAGCGTTATCTATGTTTTACCTCACTTTATTATCTATGGCAGAGCATGCGGGGTTCTTTAACGCCTATATATCAGCAGCTGGGATTATTATTCTGATGATAAGCCTGTACGCCTATGCGGCCATAAGGAGCTTCAAACGCACTGTTGTCGTTAGCATCTTATTGGCGGGTTTATATACCTTACTGTATTCATTATTGAAGTTGGAGGATTACGCGCTACTCGCAGGTACGGTATTACTACTCGTGATACTAGCGGTACTGATGGTATTAACCCGTAATATCGGTAGAGAAGATAATACTGGTCCGGATAATAAACCAGGTGATGGTGGTAATGGAAAACACATAGATAGCGGAGTTGATGATAAATCTGATAATGAATTCACTAACCTCACTAATGTTGTAACTACATAAAAATTATAAAAACATAATCCTTAACCCCAAGCATTTGCCCCGTTATACGGTTTCGTATACGGGGTACTTTTTATTAAATAAGTGCTACGGCTCCGCATAAAACACAAAACTGTTTTTAAACAACAAAAACAAATTGCCATTTCGCGTAGCATAAATTCTATATACATTTAAAAAACGAAAAGTAATATCATTCCACAAGGCATAATTTCCTTTAGTCATTTCAAACAACCAAATGAAAAGTCACTTAAAAGTAGGGGGGTGACTTTATAATCCAGGTATAACTTATTCTACTAACTCTTTAATCAAACATTGACCAAATTCCCATTCACCAAGCCCTGACTCGGCATTTAAATGTCCGAATGGACCATAATTTATAAATCGACTACCCCATAAATCAGCAAAATGCTCAGCCCGTTGTAATGATACATAAGGGTCATTATCACTTGCCATCACAATACTGGGGAAAGGTAGTTTATGCGTTGGTATTGGGGCAAAATTCCTGAGTATTTCTGGCGTGTGTTGAGCCGATTCTATATCTGCAGGTGCAACCAGTAATGCACCTATGACATTGTCTAATTGATAGTTTGTTGCCCAGTGAGTAATTAAGGAACAACCCAAGCTATGACCCGCTAATAACATTTTCTCATCAGATTTCCGGATATGTGATTCTAAGGTTTCAAACCACTGGTTTAACTGTGGAAACTCCCAATTACTTTGTTCAACCCGTTCGACATTTTTAAAACGCTGCTCCCAAATCGTTTGCCAGTGCCCTTCACCTGAGCCCAGATATCCGGGTAGGGTTAGAATTTTAGTTTTAGATATTCTGCTCATTTTAATTGTATGTGTTCCGATGATATATTTTAGATTTAGATGGTAGCTTTATATTAATCATATCAGTCACAAAGTAGGGGTGTGTTTTAACAGTTAACTTGCTACGATACGCGCCATGGAAACCGTACTCATTACAGGCTGCTCGAGCGGCATAGGTTATCACGTTGCCAAGGGGTTAATGGCCCGTGGTTATAACGTTTATGTGACAGCAAGAAAAGAACAGGATATTAAACGATTAATCTCTGAAGGGTTTAAATGTTTGCAACTGGACTACGCAGATTCTGAAAGTGTTCAGGATTTGGCTAACGAGCTGATGTTATTAGTTGGTTCTAATCTATACGCGGTTTTTCATAATGGAGCTTATGGCCAGCCCGGAGCGGTTAGAAGATCTAACCCGTGAAACTTTGGAAAAACAATTTGCTGCCAATGTGTTTGGCTGGATGGAACTCAACAATCGTTTGCTGGTGATGATGCGCCAGAATAATCGTGGTCGTATCATTTTTAATAGCTCGGTGCTTGGTTTGGTCTCACTGCCTTTTCGCGGTGCTTATAACGCCAGCAAGTACGCGATAGAAGGTTTTGCGGATACCTTACGCTTAGAACTATCGGATACCAATATCAAAGTTTCATTGATCGAGCCTGGGCCTATCGAAAGCCGTTTTCGTGCCAATGCATTATTGGCACTCAAAGAAAACGTAAATATGGAAGGTAGCGTACATCGTGATCGTTATCGCAAAACGCTTCAGCGCCTGGAAAAAGAGGGGAATACCGACTCTTTTACACTTCCTCCTGAAGCGGTGTTAGATAAAGTCATTCATGCACTGGAAAAAGCTAATCCACAAGCGCATTATTACGTAACCAAGCCGACCTATATCATGGGAACGCTAAAACGTTTATTGCCCGCAAAATGGATGGATAAATTCATTCTAAAAGTTGCTGGTGGCGAATTGAATGACTAATCCGTTACAGGGATAAATAGGGATAAAAACGCATGTTGGAATATTTGTTTTTTAATCGCGAAATCGCAGAGAAATTCATCGAGTTTTTGAATAAAAAATCTCTGGAGTGGGAAGAATATATTGATCCCATGCTCGATAGTATCGTGATTAAAACACCTGAAGATATAGCAGATGATTTATGGGATGAACTGGATGATTATCATGAATCACTGGGTCCTGAAGATCAGAAAGATGCTTGAGCAGGCAATGGGTGATACATATACTGAAACCAATGCGGCGGGTATCTATATTCAACTGGCGGGTGGTAAACAAACAGTGGCTCAGGTGAATCCTGATGTGATGAATCGGATGCTGGAAGTAATCTCTATGGATGAGTTTAATACGTTTGTTGAAACCATTGTCAGTAGTGTCGAGAATCCAGATGACTCACCTATTTGCCATACACAGTAATTTTTTTTCTTTGAAAATTAAAATAAACTACTTATTTCCTTCGATACATTTTTTTTAGAAGTTAACAGAAGTTGACTGAATTCACACAATATCTGTTCGTAGAAAGTTATTCACAATTAGCTTTACTCACCGTAATTATCTTTTTAGCAGCGATTGTTCGTGGCTGTATAGGTTTTGGCTTTTCCGCGTTGGTGGTTGCCAGTACCAGTTTCTGGTTAGATGTGAAATATGTAGTGGTGATGGTTATCCTAATGGAAATTATTGCCTCAATCTTTATGCTTAAAAACGTAAAATTGGATATAGATTTCAAGGTACTTAAAGCACTCGTAATCACGGCGATTATTGGTAATATAATTGGCGTTTTACTGCTGGCTAATCTGAATTCGGCTTTTCATCAAATATTGATTAGTATGTATTTGTTATTCATTGTGGGCTTTAGCTTGTCCCGGTTTACCTTTAATAAACCAGTAACACAGCTTAGGTTGAATACTACAGGTTTAATTGCTGGTTTTTATGATGGTATGGCAGCGATCGGTGGGGTGTTTCTGGCGTCGATGTTAACCAGTTCGAGTTTTCCGGTTAGAACAATTAGGGCGACAGCAGTGATATATTTTTTTATCGTTGAACCCACTTTTTTTGTTTCTGCCTATTTCAATGGTTTGTTGAGTAAAGAAATATTTTATACCACTGCTGTTTTGATCTTACCGATGTTAATTGGGATTACCTATGGCTCTAAATTATTTAGTGTCCTTTCAGAGAGAACCTTGAAACGAATGGTGTTGATAGCCTTATCCTGCCTATCAATTATCGGTTTAATTAAAGTTTTTATCGGTTAATTTATCCATAATTCTTAAAAACCCCCTATAAGTAGGGGGAAGCTCATTGGTCATAAACTACCCATATGTATTATTGAAAATACATATCATGTTATGCTAATATTCTTAAACCCTATACCCCAATGGATTAAGTATGGATATTTTTAATCGTAACGGAGTGTCTAAGCACTCTGTGTTTTTGATATCAATTTTTATAATTTCTATTTCAATAGTTTTTGCGGTTCATTCAATATCTTCCGTTAATTCTGCTATCGATCATAAAGATTCCACTACTCAATTAAAATTTCCTGAAGTTGAAGTCTTAGATTCCATGGACTATGTGCCTGTAGAATTAGGAAATAATCCTGTTCCTAATAAAGAGATAATATCTAAAACTAAAATTGTTGCAGATGTTGCAGATGTTGCAGATGTTGCAGATGGTTGCAGATAAAGTTGTTATAGATACTGTTGTAGAAGATGTTGTTGAAGATATTGTGGTGGAAGATTATGTTGCGGAAGATGCCGATAAAAATAATCAGCTTACTTTCTTAAATTATGATGAAGACGATGAAAAGCCAGCTTTAATAGCAATAAAACAAAAAGCTAAAGAATCTGTAAAAAGTAAGACTTTATCTTCTAAAGTCATAAGGATCAGTAATTTCCCGGTAAAAAATGGTTCGTTATCTTCGGGTTTTGGAATGCGTAAACACCCAATACACGGCAATGTGAGAATGCATTCCGGTATTGATATTGCTGCTGCATCTGGCACTCAGGTTCAAGCGATGGGAAAAGGTACGGTTATTTATGCTGGAAGAAAATCTGGCTATGGAAATAATATTGAGATTAAACATGGCAATACAGTAATGACACGTTATTCTCATTTAAAAGAGATTCTGGTTGAAGTGGGACAGAAAGTAACACCTGCAGACGTCATTGGATTAGTTGGTAATACGGGTGTTTCAACGGGGCCTCATCTGCATTTAGAAGTGGCACTCAATGAGACTGAAGTTGATCCAACTATTTTCCTCGCTGGTAAAGCTACCGTTGCATCAAAGCCGGTGGTACGTCAGATGGCAAAGACATCAGCTGATACTAAATTAGTGTCTAATTTTGATGAAGCAACCTATCAAGACTATTTGCAAAGTTTTGACGGTCTTTATGGTTTAGTGGTGCCGGGCCAGACGAATTAATTCCGCTAGAACGTAAAGTCTCCATAAAGTCGCGCATAGTCAAACGCTGTTTGATATTTTCAGTGGTATACAACTCACCTCGAGGATTTAGCGCAACCGCACCTTTCTCAATGACCTCTGCAGCCAGTGGAATATCCTGGGTAATAACCAAATCACCTTTTTCCAGCCTGTTCACAATTTCGTTATCTGCGACATCGAACCCGGATGCTACCTGTGAAAATTTAATAAAGGGTGAAGGTGGAATTCGCATCGCATGATTGGCTATTAACGTTGTTAATATTTCCTTGCGAGTCGCCACTCTAAAGATTATTTCTTTGATAGGTGTTGGACAAGCGTCCGCATCGACCCAGATTTTCATAATAGTTGCTCAATCAACCGTTTAAAACCTTATTATCATAGCACTATGCTGGCTTATGCTGTAACCTGCGCGCGATTAACAGAAAAGCAATCTGTGCCGTGTTCTTAGTTTCATATTCACTCTATTAAATACTAAAGAACACAATAACAAAATTAAGAGATAAACATGAAATTTGAAGATCTAGGCTTGTCAGAAGACATCCTAAAAGCATTAACACGAAAAGGCTATACCGAGCCATCACCGATTCAGGCGCAAGCTATTCCTGCGGTTTTAAAAGGCAGAGATTTAATGGCCGCCGCGCAAACGGGGACCGGCAAAACAGCTGGTTTTACCCTGCCAATACTAGAATTACTCAGAAAAGGTCAGCCAGTAAGAGATAAACAAGTCCGAACCTTGATTATCACGCCAACGCGAGAGTTAGCTGCACAGATTCAGGAAAGTGTAGAAGCGTATGGCAAGCACTTAAACTTGACCTCTACCGTAGTTTTTGGGGGGGTTAAAATCAATCCTCAGATAAAACGATTACAACGTGGAGCGGATATCCTGGTTGCCACTCCTGGTCGATTGCTAGACCTGCATCAACAAAAAGCAGTGAAGTTTGATGATCTTGAAATTCTAGTGCTTGATGAAGCCGATCGTATGCTGGATATGGGATTCATCCACGATATCCGTAAAATTATTTATCACTTACCCAGCCAAAGACAAAACTTATTGTTTTCGGCAACGTTCTCGAATGAAATTCGTAAACTGGCAAAGTCTTTGGTTAATGATCCGGTTGAGATATCGGTAACACCAAGAAACACCACTGCTGATACGGTGAAACAATGGATTTGTCCTGTCGATAAAAAACAAAAACCAGAATTGCTAGCGCATCTGATCCATGACAATAAATGGGAACAGGTGCTGGTTTTTTCACGCACCAAACATGGTGCTGATCGACTTACACGTCAGTTAGAGAAAAAACAAATTACTGCGGTAGCTATCCACGGTAATAAAAGCCAGGGCGCCAGAACAAAAGCATTGGCAGCGTTTAAAAAGAACAATGTCAGAGTGTTGGTGGCAACCGATATCGCCGCAAGAGGTATAGATATCAATCAGTTACCACAAGTTGTTAACTTCGATCTACCCAATGTGCCTGAAGATTATGTGCATAGAATAGGTCGTACAGGCCGTGCTGGAGAAGTAGGTCAGGCGGTATCATTAGTCAGTGCCGATGAAATCAAACAACTTAGGGATATCGAACGATTAATTGGTCGTTTACTAGAACGTAGATTGATTGATGGCTATGAGCCAGATCACGATGTACCTGTCACAACACTTAATCCTCAGAAACCTGCCCGAAAGCCAGGGGGTGGAAGTTCGCAACCGAATAAGAAAACCAATTACAGAAATCGTAATAAGTCGAATAAGACTTCTAATAGCCGAGGCGCTAAAAGTAGAGTTGGCCAAAACGCTCAAGGTAATAAGAAGAGTGCTGCTAACAAAGTGTGATCAGGTCAAAGTTAGTGAAATGACTCGCTATGAATCGACGATATAAAAAGTGATTTGAAGAAGCTCTAACTGAAAGTAGAATATCCTGTTTAATATGGTAAACAAAACACAGATAAACACATGAAAGTTCTAGGTATTGAATCATCCTGTGATGAAACAGGAATCGCAATTTATGATACTGATCAGGGTCTGATTGCGGATCAACTCTATTCGCAAGTTGCGTTACACGCAGAATACGGAGGAGTCGTTCCTGAGCTTGCCTCGCGAGATCATATTCAAAAAACCACGCCGTTAATCAAAGCTGCACTCAAACAAGCTAATCTTACTTTAAAAGACATAGATGGCGTTGCCTATACCAGAGGTCCAGGTTTGATTGGTGCGTTGATGGTGGGTGCATCTATCGGTCGTTCACTGGCATGGGGCTTAGGCATTCCCGCAGTAGGTGTCCATCATATGGAAGGTCATTTACTGGCACCCATGCTGGATAAGAATCAAACCATTGATTTTCCCTTTGTGGCTTTATTGGTTTCAGGTGGTCACACCATGCTGGTTGAAGTAAAAGCGATCGGTGATTATAAGATTATGGGTGAGTCTTTAGATGATGCCGTCGGAGAAGCATTTGATAAAACCGCCAAAATGCTCGGGTTAGGTTACCCTGGGGGACCTGTACTTGCCTCTTTAGCAGAACATGGTGAAGTCGGTGCTTATGATTTTCCACGTCCAATGATACGCCAGGGTGGTTTAGATTTCAGTTATAGTGGTTTGAAAACCTTTGCCTTAACCACCTGGAATAAATCTAGTAAAACCGAACAAGATAAAGCGAATATTGCGCACGCATTCCAGGAAGCGGTAGTAGATACCTTATTTATAAAATGTAAACGCGCTTTGAAAGCAGCAGAAGCAAAACGTTTAGTGATTGCCGGTGGTGTTGGTGCAAACAAAAGACTTAGAGAAAAACTTCTGGAATTACCTGCCGATGTGTTCTTCCCACCTATGCAGTACTGTACTGATAATGGTGCCATGATTGCCTACGCAGGGGCTATACGCTTACAGGCCGGACAAACTGAACCAGCAGAGATACAACCAAAACCACGTTGGTCTTTGGAAGAATTAAGTCCTCTCTAAAAGTTAGAGGGAAAAATAGCCTATTATAAAAGAGTCCCTATTATAAAAAAGGTCCTAAAAGTAGGGGGGTGACTTTTTTAATATAACTTAGGTGGATTTAAATCAATTAGTCTGTAGACTGCGCACCCTTAATTCTTATACCACTGCGGACTTTCCTTTGATCTCCACAGCAAACATCACCATGCAATTTGGCTCTGAGCCTTTGTTTGAAAACATTTCGGCTAAATTCGATAACGGTAACCGCTACGGTTTAATCGGTGCTAATGGCTGCGGTAAATCTACCTTAATGAAGATTATGAGCGGTGAGCTAGAGCCAAGCTCAGGTAATGTATCGATTACACCCGGTGACAAGCTAGGTATCTTGAGTCAGGACCAGTTCGCGTTTGAAGAGTACAGTGTGATTGATGCTGTGATCATGGGCGATAAGGAGCTGTGGGAAATCAAATGCGAGCGTGAGCGCATTTATGGTTTAGCTGAGATGTCTGATGCTGATGGCATGAAAGTCGGGAATCTTGAGGTTGAGTTTGCAGAGATGGACGGCTACACCGCTGAAAGTCGTGCAGGTGATATTTTACTCAATGCGGGTATCGAAGAAGCACTTCATTTTGGCTTAATGAGTGAAGTGGCCCCTGGTCGTAAGTTGCGTGTGTTACTCGCTCAAGCCTTGTTCGCCAACCCGGATATTCTGTTGCTGGATGAACCGACCAATAACCTGGATATTGACACGATTAACTGGTTGAGCACTGAGCTGAATAAACGTACTTGCACCATGGTGATTATCTCGCACGATAGACATTTTTTGAATTCAGTTTGCACCCATATGGCCGATATTGATTATGGTGAGCTACGAATCTACCCCGGTAACTATGAGTATTACCAAGCCGCATCAAGCTTGATACGTGAACAATTACTCGCGGGTAACAGCAAAAAGAGTGCTGAAATAGATGAGTTACAAGACTTCGTTAACCGCTTTGGTGCGAATGCTTCAAAAGCCAAGCAGGCGAGTTCTCGAGCTAAAAAGCTGGATAAAATTAAGCTAGATGAGGTTAAGGCATCGAGTAGAATGACACCGATACTTAACTTTACTCAGCATAAAAAATTACATCGTAATGCCTTGGTATTAGAAGAACTGTCGCATGGTTTTAATGGAGAACCGCTGTTTACCAGTCATGACTTAATACTTGATGCAGGTTCACGCTTAGCGGTATTAGGCGACAATGGTACGGGCAAAACGACTTTTCTGCGATGTTTAATGGATCAATTTACGCCAAATAGTGGTAGTTATAAATGGTCTGAAAATGCGGTGGTTGGTTATTGCCCACAAGATAATACGCTAGACTTTGATAATGACATGACATTGTTTGACTGGATGTCTCAGTGGCGTACTCCCAAGCATGATGATTTGAAAGTTCGGGGTTTATTGGGACGTTTGTTATTTACTGAAGACGACTTTAATAAGAAAGCCAGGGTCTGTTCGGGTGGTGAGAAAAATCGCCTGTTGTTTGGTAAACTAATGATGCAAGACACCAATGTGTTGATTATGGATGAGCCAACCAATCACATGGATATGGAAGCCATCGAAGCCTTAAATAACGCATTGAAAGTGTATGAAGGAACCTTGATTTTTGTCAGCCATGACCGCGAGTTTGTTTCAACACTTGCCAATCGTATACTGGAAATCAAAGACAAAAAGATGACTGCGTTTGAAGGTACTTACGACGAATTTCTGGACGAATTCCGAGAAAGAAAAGGTAGTACACCAACCAGTTCATAGGAAAACGCTGATATCGACATTATGGAGCGGTGTGTACTAGTATGAGCGAAGAAAGGTCTTATGAGAAAAGCATGAATAAAGAAAATCCCTATTTAAACAACCCGCTACACGGTGTTGGTTTAAAGACGGTATTGCAAGAGCTTGTTAGTCACTATGGTTTTGATATTCTTTATGCTTATTTGAATATTAACTGCTTTAAGGTAAACCCAAGTCTTGCAGCCAGTGAGAAGTTTTTGAAAAAGACCGACTGGGCACGTGAAAAGGTCGAAGTGTTTTATTTGTACCAATATAAAAATTTACCCGGAGTGTCTTCTGAACAGTTCAAATTACCGCCAAGAGAACGTATTGTGCCAGAGCATCACAAGCCACGTGAGCCAGCAGTATTAACTATTGAAGACGGTGAACGCTTGCAAAAGAAGCGTTCTAAGAATGCAGCTAGTAGAAACAGCTACACAGGTGAGCGTAAAGGGTCTAGTAGGGAATATAACGAGCGACGTAATGCAGGGCATTACAAGTCACGTGATGAGTCTAGTGATAGTCTCCAGTGGTGATTCGGGTGAGAATAATCCTGCGCCACCAAAAGATCCCTGGGGTAACTTTAAGAAAAAATAAAAGGAAAATGCACTTCTTTAAGCGTCAGTTATTGGTGCTATATACAAAAATGGAGATTTAAATATCATTAATTATAAAAAGTGCTTAGCCGAGGCGCAGCCGAGACAACGTTGGAACGCAGTGACGACCGCCTGAAGGGAGAGGTTTTCATTTGTAAAATTAAAAAAACCTCATAAAAGTAGGGGGGTGACTAAAAAAAATTACAGGGGCTTTCCAGTCTTGGCATTGATTGCGTGAAGCATTTGCCCATCTGGATCATTATCATCAGAGTCGGGAATCCATTTAGACAAGCAGGCGCGATCTTTTACACAAGGATCGGTTAATGCTTTTAAGAAGCTAACCAGATCTGTGACATCTTGATCAACAAGATTAGGTTTGGCTTTTAAATCAATACCTTCATTGATCGCTTCTAAGGTATTTTCTTTAACAAAGCGTAGGTCGATAGATTTTTGCTTGAGTTGCCTGGTATTGTATTTTTTTGCTGATTCAACGGGTGAAAGCATATGACGCGTTATGCCTTCCAACGAAGTGTAAGCACCATCGTGCCCCCATGGGCCAGTTACTTCTACATTGAGTAGTGTTGGCGTACGGAATCTGAATTTATCTTTTTCATTTTTAGTGACTAAGCTACAACCGTAGTCATTAGTTCCTGTTTTACCACTTTGTTTTCCTGAGCCTATTTGTGGCATAGCTGTGTTATAGGCTTTCTCGTTGGTGAAGAAATCCCCCGAATGACATGACGCACAGCCTGCTCCACCGTCTTTTTGTGCGGTGTAGAATAACCATGCACCTTTTTTAGCAGATGCAGATAGTGCCTGTTTGTCACCTTCTACATAAGCTTTCCAGGGGTTATTAATGAATACTTGTGAGCGCTCATATTCTGCAATAGCCTCTGAATAGTTTTGTTCTGTTATTAAATCTTCAACTTTACCATCTGGCTCGGCAAAACCTTTTCTGAATTCTTCTAGCCAATTTTCCTGAAGACGTGAGGCCAAGGCTCTTCTCAATGTTTGGTTATGAGAATCATTTAAATATTCACCGCGCATTTCATCGACTGAGGTTATAGGAAAACGCGCTTGAGCTTGTACTAATGTTTCACCCGCAAGTGCATCGGGTTTGGGGTAAGTCATGTCTGGTGTATGAATATCGTACTTACCGACACGTTCTATTCTGGCATCGTGAAACAGGACTTTTTTCCAGAAAGCCACATTGAACGTAGTGGGCGCATTTCTTGGAACTTGAGCGTGTTTTTCCCCGATTAGTTTACGATCAGAACCCAGAACATCAGGGTTTTTTGAATCAACGCCGATTGATAGCGATAAATCATCACCTCCGCCAAGCATCGGGTGATGGCAACTGGCACACGCTGTGGTGTTATCACCACCTAGTGTTTTTGAATAGAATAGTTTCATTCCAAGTTGAGCTTTGGGACTTTCTATTTTTGGGAGTGGGTGATCAGATGTCGGTGTGCCAGTTAGTTTGTAGCGGGCAATTAATGAAGATAGATCAATATCTAGTTGGTTATCTTTACTCACAATATTTGATGCTATTGAAGATTGTGCAGCCTGTAACGTCTGAGGTAAAACTAATAGATAGAATACCAGCAGACAGTATTAAAGAAATAAAAGCTGATTTTACAAGGAGTACTGTTGTTTTTATTTTCATTGCAATGGGTCAAGACTTATTGGGGTTATTTTTAAAACTCAAAGTTAACTAGATCGTAGCCTATGATTCTAGAACTTATAGTTTAATGCCAACTGTATCTCATTTTCATTAAATAGAGGCAAGCTGAGTGTTTCTACCGATGTTTGGTTCGATGCCAGGGTTTTGGGCTGACTAGTTTTATTTTTTGTCGCTTGATTTGAAGCTAGAGTGACTCCTGCAACTAAATATTTCTCTTTCTCCCATTTACTTTTCCAATGACTCAAAAAAATATTTGCCGCTAAACGACTTCCCATACGATTAAGTTGTCGATAACTATAGGGCGAATTATTCGCCATGTTTTTCTTAATTCTCCTGTTTAATAATTTCTCCCCTTTTGTTGCTCCAAGAATCAGTTTGATACCACTAGCACCTTGTTGGTGAATTAAATATCTTTGATAGTCTTCAAGGTTTTGGTAACCATTTTTCTTTAAACGTTTTTCATTTTTTGCTAATAGTTTCTTACTCATCTCAAGAGATTTTGAATAGTTTAATCTATCTTTACGACATTGTAGTGATTTGCAGCCTATGTCTTTTAACGCCTTTACAGTTAATTGGTGGTGGCCACAGGGCGAAGTTGTGTAAGTACAACTTCTGCTTTTGTTTCGTGGTCTATAGAGTAACCGTCCTTGTTTGGATTCTATTGAATGAACGGTATCCCAATAATCAACTTTTGCCAGTTCTTTTTGTATTTGATCTTGTTTTGAAGCTTTTGCTGGTTTTGTTTGTGCAATGTCAGTAGGTTTGTTGAAGCTGAATGTAGTATCAGTTGTATCATTTTCAGTTTCTAAATCTATCGCTTTTATCAGTTTTGTTTGCGCAATGTCAGTAGGTTTGTTGAAGCTGAATGTAGTATCAGTTGTATCATTTTCAGTTTCTAAATCTATCGCTTTTATCAGTTTTGTTTGCGCAATCTCCGCAGGCTTGTTGAAGCTGAATGTAGTATCAGCTGTATCATTTTCAGTTTCTAAATCTATCTCTTTTATCAGTTTAGTGTTTTCTAATGCAGTAGGTTTTTCAAGATTGATTTGTATTTCAGAATCGACGTTAATTGTTGTATTTATAACTGAATAATATGGAGTATGAAATTCATCATAATCACTTCGTACTAAACTTTTTTCGATAACTTTGTTGTTTTTATTTAAATTGCTTGTAGTATTTTGTGTGGCTTCAACTATTGCTATCTCTGTGACTTCGATAGTACCACCAATGCGATTAGCATTAACTATTTTGGTATTGTTAATGATCGATATCATCGCAACAACAAAGATTGCAAGAATTAAGGGAAATGTATTCATAATCAAATTAATTAGTATTTAACAAGTACGTTTATGTTCAATATTTTAATGATAAATTGAATATTGGTTCAGCCAGCCATGTAGATGGTTGCTACCATTCACACTTTCTTCGAGTTTTAGCTACCTTTTATCTTTAAAACATAATAATTATTAATGATAAATAACAATAAAACGCCTAAAGAAGCAGCAAATACCTAAAATTAAAGCGATTTGTTTGAAGTGTTGAGGTTGTTTGTGTGACAATAGCTAGGGTTAATTACTTTCATATTTCAGGAGTTTGAAATGGGTGCATTTGTTCTAGGAATCTTAGTCGGCTGGCTTGCTGAATGGTTGTTCTACACTTTTTGGTTAAAAGGTGGTAAGAATTCAGATTGTTCTTCTATAATGGCTGAGTTAGAAGAACGTAAAAAAGAAATAAATCGTCTACAAAGTAGACTGAATGAAGCAACATCTTCAGCGGCTGCTTCAAACACGACAACCTCTACAACTAGCTCCAAAGCAGAAAGTACAACAACTGCAGCGAGTACTAGTAAGACTGCAAATAAACCTGCATCAACTAAAGAAGCACCAAAAAAGGCAGCAGAGTCTAAGGCAACTGCAAAAAAAGCGGCACCTAAGAAAACAACAGCTAAAGCTGCACCTAAAAAAGCAGCTGCCAAGAAAGTGGCACCTAAAAAAGCAGCAACGAAAAGTACTGCTAAAGCAAAAAGTGCTGCTAAGACAAAAAAAGTTGGTGATGACTTTACTAAATTGAGTGGAATAGGCCCAAGTATAGAGGCTACACTTAAAGGTTTAGGAATTGATACATTTACTAAGTTAGCGGATACTGATGACGATATCCTTCGTGATATGTTGGAAGCATCAGGAGCGCGTTTAAATAATAATAAAGAGGCGATGGATTCCTGGAATGAACAAGCAACCTTAGCTGCAAAAGGTGACTTTGAAGGCCTGAAAAAATTACAGGAAGCTCTTAAGAAGTAATTTTTTTCGAGTCTATTTTTCTAATCTGTTATCATAAAAGGCTAGTTTATACTAGCCTTTTTTATGTGTTTTAAATCTGGAATAATTAATAAAGTATCTAATGTAGTTGTAATTTTCCTAGTTCTTCTAATATCGAATTTACCAAGCTCTCGCCCTGAGCGCCCATGCCTTTACTTAGCACTTCCGGATCTCTTTCTCCATCAATTAGCTTCTTCATAATTGCTGCAAGGATACTCATGTCTCCGCCTGCCTGACTCATTTGTTCAGCCATAGTAGAAAGTAAAGTTAAGGCTTGAGTATTTCCACGACTTGCTTCATTAACCATATGAGCAATACCAGGTGCTGCCATTGTTGGGTTGGCATTTTGAACTGTGGGATCTGGTAAGGTAGATGGATTTTGAATACCTTTCAGAATCGCATCAATGATTATTGCATCTTCTTCATCCAGATTATTAAGTAGGGTTTCTGATCGATCACCTTCAAGTATTTTATATATCCTTAAAACCAGATTTTGCCATCCGTTTTCGGCACTGGTTTTTAATACTTCACTAAGTTGAGGTCTTAGTTGAGGATTGAGATGTGTTTGCACAACCATATTGATTAGGCTGGCATGTACCTGAATGATTTGTTCTTTGCGGTTGGGTAGATTACTCATTTTCAAACTTTAACATAACTTTTTACAACGGTTTAGTAAGGAATGTTATTTAAGGGACTTCTGATTAAGTCCCATAAATTCTGGCAACGCCAAACAGCCAGAATCAAGGCTTGGTCATGCTGGAATGCTTATTGCCTTTCAAATGACCAAAACGCAGAATCTGGGGTTTTGGCTAAGCCCCACAGGGCAAGGCTACAAGCTATCATCTTCGTTGTTACACTTCTTGTGAAGGGAGCAACCATTCTCTGCGAAGCGCGCCTAGAATATGATAGCTTGTAGCCTTGCAGAATTTTATTGGACTTAATCAGAGGTTCCTTAATTAAATCTCTACTTTGCATGGCTTATCATTTCTGTTTAAAAGAGCCCTATAAAGCTATTGCGTAAAATTTGCTATTCTAAAGTCGATTATTGCTCTTCGCATCTATATACCAGTTTTGTTTGGTCTATAATTTAATGAATCTAAGAGGGAAAATGCAAGAGGGATATAAAATGCCTGCTTTTCAAGTTGAAAGATCTATCATCATTAATGTTCCTTTAGAAGATGTTAAGGCATCTTTAATTGATTTTCGCCAATGGCCAATCTGGTCACCCTGGTTAATTATGGAGCCAGAAACTAAACTTAATTATAGCGAGATACAATCACAAGTAGGTGCGGGCTATGATTGGGATGGTGAGCTTACAGGATCAGGTGAGATGTCATTGATAGAAATCACTGATAATCATTTAGCGATGGATTTACTTGTTTAAACGTCCATTTAAATCTAAAGCAAAAGTTTACTTCGATTTCAAACAGCAAAGTAAGTCGACAACACGAGTCAGTTGGAAAATGTACAGCCAGTTACCGTTCTTTCTGTTCTGGATGGTGAAGAAAATGAAAGCTTATATTGGTATGGATTATGATCGTGGCTTGAAGATGTTAAAGGATTACCTGGAAACAGGTTCAGTGCCTTCTGCTATCAAGATTGATCCAAATTGTAAAATTCAGTCACAACACTATATTGGTCTTGAAAGAAAATGTGATTTTCATGATCGGGCCACAGTGATGGGGAATGATTTTACCTATCTTTTTAATTACATCGAAAAGCATGATATACCTCTTACTTCCGCACCATTCTCGATTGTGAACACTTATGATGTATTAAATAAAACAACAAGTTTTACCACTGCAATCCCCGTAAATGAAGAAATCAAAGTCACCCCCCCACTTATAAGCGGTTTTTTAAAAGAACAAAATGGTTTAAAAGTCACCCACACCGGATATTATGAACATCTGGGTAATGCCTGGTCTACTGCAATGGCCTATAGTCGCACCCATAAATTAAAAACCACAAAAGAACCATTGGGTTATGAGTTCTTTTTAAATCAAGCAACAGAAACTGACAGAGCTGAGCTATTGACCGAGGTCATATTGCCTATAAAATAGAGCGCTTATTTATTTGTAATGATTTTGTGCATTAAGGCACTGTTTGTTCCAACATTGGGGAAATCTATATTTTGAAAAACTGGTTGGCGCATACCCTATTACATTTAATTAGTTATTTACCGCTAAGTGTTAACCAAAGAATGGGAAAAGTAATAGGTAATTTAGGCTGGTTTCTATCAAAGGATATGAGGAACAGAACCTTACTCAATCTTAATCGATGCTATCCGCAAAAATCTAAAGAGTGGCAAAACAAAATAGGACGACAAGCCCTCTGTTCAAGTGCAGAGGCGTTATTAGAAACCCCAACACTGTGGAAAGCGGGTAAAGAGAAAATTGCTTCTTTATTATTAAATCCTGAATCTCTAAATATTATAAACAGTACCTACAATAGAGGAGAAGGTTTGATTGTAGTGGTATTGCATTTAGGTAGCTGGGAATACCTGGGTTTAATTACTGCCATGCATACGAAAACGACTAGCGCATATCTTCCTCTTAAGTTACCAGCGTTGAATAAACTAGTCATAGCAGGAAGGGAGTCTACAGGAGCTCGTCTAGTCCCAAGTACTTTTAAAGGAATTCGGGAAATGACTAAAGCTTTGGCTGATAATCAAAGTATCTGTATTTTACCGGATCAGGAACCTCGTCAAGATCAAGGAATTTATGCGGATTTTTTTGGGCAGCCTGCTTATACAACCAACTTGATGCCCAAACTTGCCTCACGACACAAGACACCCGTGTTATTTATTGCCGCTGAAAGAAAAGCGCAGGGTTATCACCTGCATATAGAGGAGGGTGTGAAGGAGCTTTACGATAATGATTTAGTAATAGCCTGTAACGCTATGAACAGACAGATAGAGACCATGATCAATAAGTTTCCAGAGCAATACAGCTGGTCTTACAAACGTTTTAAGCGATTACCCGATGGGACTAATTTGTATTCTCAAGCGTTAAGTTAAACTAAGTTAAAGCCCAACTAACAATAAGCTAATAGCTTAGGAATAGTTAAAATAGATTATAAATTTTTTAAAAAACTATCCGCCTGTTTTTGTAATTTTCCACGTTCGATTAGCAATTTCCAGCGATTACCACCGGCTTGGCGCCATAACAAAGCTGCACGAATACCAGATAACAAAAGCGCTCTGATTTTAGAAGCATTCGCAGGATTGGCCAAATGTGATTGTTCACCTTTAACCATAATTTTAGGACCAATTTTGCTCACTGTATTAGTATAAATTTCAGCGAGTGATGCTGTAATGTTTTCATGACCCACATCGAAAAATTCTAATTTTTTCTGTGTGTCCTGAATACCGTTCAAGAGCTGTTGGAACATTTCAGGATTATTGTTCAATTTCTTTTCAAGATGTAATAAACCTAAGGCGTAACGCGTAGCCTCCATATCTTTGGTCTTACCATCAGGTGTTAATTGACCAGAGCCTAATTGATACATCATAGAAGTTAACCCAGTCTTTAAATTACTCAGGCTGCCATACAAATCTTCTGCAGTACCTGCATTATCTGTGAGCACACTATTGATACAGGTATTGAATAATGTTTCGTCCACTTTGCCTGTATTAGCGATTTGTGAAACTCCATCAACGCATTGAAAAACAGCAGCTAATGCTATGGCACGATTTTGTGTATTTGATTCCACGGATTAAATTACCTATTTATATCTATTTTGTTAACTAGTTTTTGAATTAAACGGTTATCTATACTTGGTATGCCCGATAACTCAGTAACGTTCATTGAAATAACTGCTAATTAATCGCAGTCTGTTTGAATTTCGTCGATAATTCCACCACCTAAACAAATATTTTCGTCATAGAAAACAATGGATTGCCCAGGTGTCATGGCACGTTGTTTTTCTTCAAAACAAACAATGCATTTGTCATTATCATCATCAGTATTAATCATGACCTTACATTCTTGCTCTTCCTGACGATAGCGTATTTTAGCTTTGCAGTTAAACGTCTTACTTGGGGCTTTGCCGCTTACCCAGTGTAATTGAGAGGCTTTGAGTTGCTGTTTAAGTAAAAGTTCATGATCATGACCTTGCGCAGCAATTAATCGATTGTTTTCAAGGTCTTTGTCTACGACAAACCACGGAGCTTCAGATGATGTTTTTAAACCGCCAATTCCCAGACCTTGTCTTTGACCAAGCGTGTAATACATCAAACCTTGATGTTGACCAATTTCTTCACCGTCAGGAGTAATAATTTTGCCTGGTTGCGCTGGTAAGAAACGTTGTAAGAAATTCTGTGAATTTCCGTTCACCGATAAAACAAATACCGGTACTGTCTTTTTTATTCGCCGTATCAAAACCGGCTTTTTCTGCGAGTTCTCGTACGTGTGATTTTTCTAATTCTCCAATGGGAAATAAGGTTTTATTGAGTTGGTGTTGTTGCAAGGTATATAAAAAATAGGTTTGGTCTTTATTATTATCTAAGCCTTTTAACATCTTTACTTCAGATCCGTTTCTATCAACACGGGCATAATGTCCTGTAGCAATATAATCAGCGCCTAAATCAAGTGCAAAGTCCAGGAAAGCCTTAAACTTAATCTCTTTATTGCACATGATATCCGGGTTTGGGGTTCTACCTGAACGATATTCCTCAAGAAAATATTCAAATACATTATCCCAGTATTCGGTTGAGAAATTTACGGTATGCAGTTTTATCCCTAGTGCATCGCTCACCGATTGGGCATCTGCTAGATCTTCGGTGGCGGTACAGTACTCTTCGGAATCATCTTCCTCCCAGTTTTTCATGAACAGGCCTTCAACTTGATAACCTTGTTCAATCAGGAGTAGTGCAGCGACAGACGAATCTACGCCACCGGACATGCCGACAATGACTTTTTCTTTTTGCATCAGATATTCAAATAATATTTTGTTAAGATTAATTCAGATTTTAAATTATTGTTCAGGGTGTTTAGATTTGGGTTCAGATCAAGGAAGTTTGGAACGGAGAATGTGAGCATATAAATATATGTGACCATTTGAGTACGAAAGTGACGCAGAGTTGAATTCAAAGATGAATGCCCTGAGCAATGATTTTACCAAGGGATGATACTTCCATCGATATCCAAAAAACAGCCGCTGTCTTCAATCGTACAATCCGAAAGGTTCTTCATTAGTAAGGTGGCAGACTCTTGAGCTGAAATCTCACCATTCGGACCACCCATGTCTGTGCGAACCCAGCCAGGATGTAATATCAAAGAGGTAATACCAAGATGCTTAAGATCATGCGCTGCGCTAACCATAACTGCATTTAAAGCTGCTTTAGTCGCGCGGTATGCGTAAGATCCACCAGAAGTATTATCCGCCATACTGCCCATTTTACTGCTAATGCTGGCAATGATTTTCTTATCACTGCTCGCGACATTCTCAACGAAATGTTCCATCATTTTCATTGGTGCAATCAGGTTAATAGCAACAGCTTCATCCCATGCTGCACTATCTGTTTTTCCAAATTCTGTCGCACCGTATCCATAGACTCCGGCATTGTTTAGCAAAATATCTATAGATACATTTTTTAATGTCTTTTGTAACTCCGACATTTGATATTCATTACTGACTTCAAGTGCGTGAATACTCAGTAAGTCTTTGTTGCTAGCTGCGAATGCATTGAGTTCTTTGGCATCTTCAGGTGATCGGCAGGTTGCGAAAACACGCCAGCCTTGTTCTACATATTGTTTACAAAGTTCGAGTCCGATACCGCGATTGGCACCTGTTATGAGTAGTGTGTGGCATATTAGTTATCGTATTTAATTTAAGATTAATAAGTTCACTGATAGATTCATCTTAGTATAAATACGAGTATAATCCGACCACGATTTTAAAGTTAGACAATTTCTATGGAAAATTCACAATTAAACCTGTCACATATCAAGCTTGCACAAGAAAAAATAGCTAATTACAAGATGACAGAGTACAGCCACGGTTCTGGTTGTGGTTGTAAAATCTCACCTGCAGTTTTAGATGTGATGCTACAAAGTCAGATTCCTCCAATGGTCGATGAAGCATTATTAGTGGGTAATAGCACCCGCGATGATGCCGCTGTTTATGACTTGGGAAATGGTACGGCAATCATTAGTACTACCGACTTTTTTATGCCTATTGTGGATGATCCGTATACCTTTGGCAGAATTGCAGCAACCAATGCAATTAGTGATATTTACGCAATGGGTGGTAAACCTATTATGGCGATTGCTATCTTCGGTTGGCCGCTAGATAAGCTTCCAGCAGAAGTGGGGCAATTGGTTATCGAAGGAGGGCGTCAGGCTTGTAAGGATGCCGGAATGTCATTAGCAGGTGGGCATAGTATTGACGCACCAGAACCCATCTTTGGACTTGCTGTAACCGGAACTGTTGCAAGTGATCAGGTAAAGCAAAATTCTACAGCGAAAGCCGGCAATAAATTATATTTAACCAAACCGTTGGGTGTAGGGATTTTATCTACCGCACAAAAGAAAAAGCTGATTAAAGAAGAGCATGCGCATCTTGCGCCTGACTCAATGTGTCAATTAAATAGTATCGGTGAAAAGTTTGCGCAACTAGACTGTGTTACTGCAATGACTGACGTGACTGGCTTTGGTTTAGGTGGTCACCTACGCGAAGTCTGCGAAGGAAGTGGTCTGAATGCTGTGATTAACTACAGCAAACTACCTTTACTACCACATGTTATCGAATATCTTAATCAAGGTTGTTCTCCAGGTGGCGCTCAAAGAAACTTTGATAGTTATGGCGAGCACTTGAGCCCAATGAATGCTACGCAACAATCGATTGTTTGTGATCCACAAACCAGTGGTGGTCTATTAATTGCCGTTGATGAAAACGATGAACACGCGTTTCTTGCTGTTATAGAAGAAGCGGGAATGTCTCTGGAATCGATTGGTCATTTAACAGACAATTAACCCTGAAGCCATGATTGAAATTCATGAATGATTTAAAATTTGATGTGCTAACTAATAGTCTTTTGCCTAAAGGCAATTTACCGAGTGTTAATAATTTTGCGGATATATTTGTAAATGATATTCCACTACTGGATGTTCGCGCTCCTGTAGAGTTTAACCAGGGAGCATTTCCAAATTCAGTCAACATTCCGTTGATGGATGATGACGAGCGGGAAGCGGTAGGCATTCGCTATAAAGAACAAGGACAAGATTCTGCGATTTTACTTGGTTCGGAATTAGTCACTGCCGAAAAACGGGAAAATAGAACGCAGAAGTGGAAAACATTTTTCGCCCAAAACCCGGGGGGTGTACTTTATTGCTTTCGTGGTGGATTGCGTTCAAAAATATCACAACAATGGATTGCAGATAGTTTAAAGGATTCTGATAAACCTTATCCACGAGTAGATGGTGGATACAAAGCAATGCGAACTTTTCTGCTAGAAAGCATTGAGCGCATCAGTAAAAACATTCCAATTATTGTATTGGGTGGCAGGACCGGCTCTGGTAAAACCAGATTACTCAAGCAATTACGAAATAGCATTGATCTGGAAGGCCTGGCGAATCATCGTGGTTCTGCTTTTGGCCCAACCGCAACTCCACAACCAACGCCAATAAATTTTGAAAATGCACTCGCCGTACAAGTTACTTAAAGCAGAAGCTGCTGGTTATAAGTTTCTGGTCGTGGAAGATGAAGCTCGAAACGTAGGTTCTCTGGGAATACCACAGGCTTTATTTGATGTTATGCAAACATCCAAACTGGTGATGCTTGAAGTCTCACAAGAAGAAAGAAACAAGGTGAGTATCGAAGAGTATATTCTCGACACTCAGGCCTCTTTTGATCAAGTCTATGGCAAAGAAATTGGCGCAGATAAACTGTCGGAACATTTGCTCAATAGCCTGGGTAAAATACAAAAGCGACTGGGTGGAGTTCGTTATAAAGAAGCACTTCAGCAAATGGAAGATGCAATTGCACTGAGAAATAAAACTGGCTCAGTAGAGGGTTTTATTCCTTTGGTTAAATCGTTACTGATCGATTATTACGATCCTATGTATGATTACCAGAGTTCCAAAAAGAAGGATCGAATAAGCTTTAAAGGTAGTTTTGATGAGGTAATGTCTTATCTAGAGACATTATAAAAAGTCCTTGCCTCTGCATAAATTCTATTTACGTTTTTAAACAACAAAATCGAGTCGAGATTTATCGAGACATAAGCATTGTTGTTTAATGCTTACCCGAAGGGAAGGCGCAGCCGCATAAATATCATTCCGCAAAGCATAAGTTCCTTCGGTCATTTTGAACAACAAAATGAAAAGTCACTTAAAAGTAGGGGGGTGACTTAAATCTACTAGTTCCAATAGGTTTATCAAAAAGACACCGCTTTCTTAGCCGCTGATCTACCTGCTGCACTTCCCAGCCTTGCACCCGTGCCACCTGCAATGATTCCGCCAACGGTTCCACCGACAACGCTACCGGCTGTGCCCGCAACTACTCCCGCTGCTTTTACTGGAAGCTTAGCTACAGTGATAGCGCTACCAACCACTTGTTGAGTTGAGCAAGCAGAAAGGGTTAGAGCAGCGGCGATTATTAAAATAATTAGAGGTGTTCTCATGATTTATCTCGATAGTATTCTTAATATAATTTACATTAATTATCGCATATTATTATTAATCCAGAATTAACCAAATTTACATTCTCTGCTTAATGGTTGTTTTTTTGATTATTCCCATTACCAGGCTCATACCACAGAGTATGATGAACGGTTGCTATCCACATTCTCGTTGTTACTTTTTCATCGAGGAGTAGATATCCCCAAATAAATGAAAATATTGGAATTAAAAAAGTAACACTGGCCGTTTTCATCGGACCAATAGCTTTAACTAAATTAAAGTAAATAATATAAGCAACTGCTGTACACAAAGAACCGAGAACTATTGCATAAACCCAATCTAAAGAAGAAATGTTCTGTACGTCTGGCATATTAGGAATTAACAGAATGCACATAAATAAAGCTGCAAACAACAAGCTTCCAGACGTTGCAGTCATAATAGAGACATCCTTTAAATATTTCTTGGTTAGGTTGGTCGCAATACCATAGGAAATGGCGGCAGAGACTCCGGCTAGTATTGGCAACCAACTAACCAGATCAATGCTGACCTTATCCCACGCCAGAAAAACCAGGCCAGAAATACTCAGGAACATTCCGAAGAATTGTAGTTTAGTCATTTTATCGTGTAACCAGATATGCGTAATCCAGGCAGTAAATACGGGGTCATTGCATTTAAAATTGAAACTGTACCACCGGTAAGATTTAAGCTCGCATAAGCTAAAAACATAAAAGGTATGGCTGAATTTAATAGTCCTATAATTAACAGGATTCGCCAATTGTTTAGAAATTCTTCGAATCGACGCTTTTTCAAGAGAAACACGAGCATGCATAAAGCCGCTACAATTATCCGCACGGCGATTAATCCAACTGGTCCAAAAGATTCTACACTGGCCCTCATAAATATAAATGAGCTGCCCCAGATCGCAGCCAGAAAAATTAGTAAAAGTGCATTTATATTTGTCATATTTTTTGTTTTATAGCACTCAAATATTAGGCTTGATAATAATGTAATCAACGAGGAAACTAAGTGTAGATGAAGTATTCGATAATGACTCAAATACTTAATGGAAATATCGATTGTTTTTATTGAGAACTAAATGATGTTTACAAAGGCTAAAGTATTCTTTAATACATACCAATTAAAGTTATTATTCTGTGTTTTCGGTTTGCCTTTTCGCTGACTGACACCTATAGGGTTATTTTTAACCATTACTATTAAATTAACTAGGCCTCAAAGTATGAATTTCCTTAAAGCTAGTAATTCTGTCACCCAACTGATTCAGAGTGATATTACAAATGAAGTAAAACAGGCAGATGAAAATATTGAATGGTTGAAAAACGAAATGAACCCGCTTTTCTTTGTTTTCAATCAAGCTGAAGTGGAAGCATTGTCACTATTGACTAAAAGCTTGCACAAGTTAGAGTACCATCGACGGTTATTGCTAGTTGATAAACCCCAATTAACCATGCTGGCACAAATAAATTCAAAAGGTTCTTTATATAAAAGTTTACAAAAATTACCTATAAAACAAATATCTTATGCAGAGATTACTACTTCTCGAAATAAGATAACGGGTAGTGATCATCGATTAGAAGTATTACGCTTTGATTATTCTTCAAAGTCAGAAAGTGACGTAGCTAAAATACTTGAGAAAACTTCAGTAGATGATTCTTTATCAACTGGTGGCTCTTCATTAGCTGATGGCTCTTTACTAAAAATCATCGAAGAAGAGTTGAAGAAAGCGTGTAAAGCATGTGATCAGATTGATACGGAATCTTATTTAAAAATTCTACAAGCGAATAGTCCAGAGTATGTTCGTGTATCTCCTCCGGTTAGAATTGCTCGTGTTATTAATTTATATGCACAAACTGATATTAATGACGGCATACATTTAGATCTTGAAAATATTGAATGTAAGGGAGATGATCAAGAATACCGTATTCTTTTTGGTATTTCTAATCCACCAAGCAGGGGATATTTAGCTCAAATTCTAGAGGTTTTTAATCGTTTAAATATTTCTCTCAGACGTTCCTATAGTTTGACCCTGAGTAATGGCATTCATCCTTATTTTCTCTCGAGTTTTTATGTTAGACCAAGAGATAATTCAATTCTTACAAAAGACAGCGAGCTATATTTAACGCTACAGAGAGAAATTTATAATACTCAGATTCTCTCTTCGCGCTCCCGCAGCTACAAAGCCCTGGTAAAAAAAGAAATAACCTCTGGTACAGATGCCAGTATGGTGGATGCCATGATCAGTTTTTGTCATACCAATTTAGCGCATAACCGCCCAGATAGTTTTTCATTAGAGGGAATACGCAGAGCTTTTCATAATCATCCAGAAATCACCACTCAGTTTGTCGACTTATTTTATGCACGTTTCAATCCGAAGCAAACGGATCGTGAGAAGGTATATGCAGAAAAGCTAGAAGCTGCTAAAAATGCTATCGCTGAATTCAATTCGGGACGTAAATTTCTCGATGATTTCCGTAGAAAAGTTTTTAGCTGCGGTTTAGCGTTTATTAAATATACTTTAAAAACGAACTTTTTCGTTCAACAGAAGCATGCTTTATCATTTAGATTATCACCAGATTACCTTGAAGAATTAGGCGAAAGGTTTACAGAGGATTTGCCCGTCGACCGACCTTATCGTGTAACCTTCTTCTACAGCAGAAACGGAATCGCCTACCATATCGGGTTTTCAGATATTGCCAGAGGAGGGTGGAGAACTATTATCACGCAAGGTCGTGATAACTATATAACAAGTGCAAATACGATGTTTAAAGAAAACTATGTGCTCGCGCATACGCAACACCTTAAAAATAAAGATATTTATGAAGGTGGCTCTAAAATGGTTGCAGTATTACGCGTCGATACTAACAGTAAAGCAGAGTCTAATCGTCAACATCTGTACAAACTTCAACTTGCATTTATCAATGCGTTTTTTGATTTATTTGTCACTGAAAACGGTGTGACCAAAAATCCTAAAGTTGTGGATTATTATGCGGAAGATGAACCCATTGAACTTGGCCCAGATGAGAATATGCACGATGTAATGATCGAAATTATTGCAAAACTATCTGTAAAAAGAGATTACTTATTAGGTCCCGGTATTATGTCGAGCAAGCAAGTTGGCATCAATCATAAAGAATATGGTGTGACGTCCATCGGTGTTATTCGTTTTGCCGAAGTCACAATGAAGTCTTTGGGCATTGATATGCACAAAGATGAATTTAGTGTGAAATTTACCGGTGGGCCAAATGGTGATGTTGCGGGTAATGGCATGCGTTTACTTATGGAACGTTGCCCTAAGGTTAAAATAAAACTGATTGTTGATGGTTCAGGTGCATTATTTGACCCCGCTGGCCTTGATTTAAAAGCCCTTAAAAAGGTGGTATTGAAATCTGATCTTGAAGAATTCGATCCCGATTCTTTACACCTTGGTGGAATCCTGCTTTATCGAAATCAAACTCGTAAAGAAGGTATGTTGGAACTGTACAAGAAAGTCATAATGACAGATAACGGTCTGGAAGAACTATGGATCTCTACTGACAAGTTTTATAAAGAGTTTAATAGTTTGGCATTTACTGTCGAAGCGGATCTATTTATACCTGCTGGTGGGCGACCAGAAACTATCGATAAAGATAACTATCATAAATATATAAACACAAATGGGAAGCCAAGTGCCAGGGTAATTGTAGAAGGAGCTAATTCCTTCATCACCCCAGTTGCACGTCTGGAGTTACAGCGATTAGGTGCGGTAATCATTCGTGATGCATCTGCGAATAAATGTGGGGTTATCTCATCTTCATACGAGATTATTGCCAATCTTATGTTAAGTGAAGAAGAATTCTTAAGGCATAAAAAAGAATATGTTGAGGATGTTATTGCCAAGTTGAATGAAATGGCAGAAAGAGAAGCCACATTGATTCTTGATCGCTATACACAGAACAACGGCACCATTCCATATACCGATATATCAAATGATATAAGCCGTGAGATTAATGAACACTATGCAAAAATATTTAGTTATTTTTCGAATAATCCTGAGTTAAGCAACCGAGCAGCATTTCAAAATGCCATGCTGTTACATATGCCACATTTAATTGGCGAGACTGAGAGTTTTAAAAGCAGACTAATTAATCTTCCAGAAAAAGTAAAATATGCCATATTGGCAAGCAAACTCTCTTCTGCAATGGTTTATGAGGGAGATAACGACAGTATTTACGCAGGAATGATCGAAGCACAGGTAAATAAATTCCCTAGTTTTAGTTAAAACAGATTTCTTTGTGTCGATTTATGTTAGAACAAAGGAATGATAATAAATTATATTAGACACAGCTTTTTCTTTTCTTTAGCCATGATAATTTCAGCTCCAATATTTGGGGCTGAAAGCCCGTGGTACTTAGAAAGAGAAGAAGACAATATTGATGTGTATATTGCCAGGATTAAAGGCTCTACCGTAAAAACATTTCGCGGTGTGGTCACCGTTGATAGCTCATTAAATTCTGTGTTATCGGTTATTGCTGATGCTTCTTCATATCCTCGTTGGTTATATCATTGCAGAAGCGCAAAAATGATTAAAATTGTGAGTTATGACGAAGTTTTTAGTCATGTGGTTACAGATATGCCATGGCCATTTGTTGATAGAGATAGCATCATTCATTCAACAAAAACGCAAAATGCTTCGACTAAAAAAGTCACGATTAAGATTTCTGAAAAGCCTGAAATGATAGGCAAAATACCTAATACAATACGAATTACTAATATAAAAGGCCTCTGGGAATTAACACCTTTGCAAAATGGTCGATTAAAAATTCTGTTTCAGATGAGTGTTGACCCTGGCGGAAGTATTCCAAAATGGCTGGTGAATTCGATGTTAATCGATATTCCGTTTTATACGTTACGAAGTTTACGTCGAATTGCTAAAGAAGCTCAGTATCAGTAGTTAATCGAAAATATACGATTATAAAAAACTTGGCCGCAAGCGAACCGAGTTTTAAAACAAACCTAGTTGTATCGACCTATTTTCTTTCTCCTCATATTCGATAAGCTGGTCTCGTACATAGGCTCTAATAACCTCTTCGTTAGCATTACCTATTGTTTCTACAAAGTAACTCTGAGTCCATAACTTACCACCCCAAAAATAGTGTTTCTTAATCTCTGGATAAATCCTAAAAAATTCTCTTGCTGAAATACTCTTAATCACTTGCATCACATCACTTGGCGACATCTTTGGGATCCCTCGAGCAACCATATGAATAGGGTCTTCGGGTAATTCTAGCTCAACTATATCCATATTGCAGTCATATCCCGCTTTCTCAATTATTCCCTTGAGAACACTGCGATAAGGTTCACAGAATACCTTGTGTTTGTACTTAGGAATCCAGACAAAATGATACATCAGCCGATACACATGATAAGCATTTCTTTGTAACTCCATAAGCCGAATACCTCACAATAGAAAAACACCCATTGTAAGCTATCCAACTCGGGGGCAAGCCACCCGAGATTTACGCTTTGCGGTTAAAAGCACAGCCCCTCACTTTTAGGAGCTTTTTATAAATATTCTAATGCTTCCGATTTATGACCCTGTTAGAAAATGATTATTTAAACATAATCATACTCACACCTTCAAACTCTAGGTCATTACTGCTTTCTTCAGCAATGATTTGTGAAGGAAAGAACGATACTTTTAATAAAGAAATAATCGAAGTACTGGTCAATAAATTTCCTAAGTTTAGTTAGGCGTTACTTTATGATCTAATAGTAGATAATGAATACATATCTTAAAAATAGGTCGTTATCGCTATTAGCATTGATTTTCTCAGTTACAGTATTCTCGGTTCCATTCAATGGTGCTGAGAATTCATGGCATCTAGAGAAAGAAGAAGATGATATCCAGGTTTTTATAGCTTCTACTAAAGGAACAGCCTTAAAGTCATTTCGTGGAATTGTTACTGTAGATAACTCAATTAATTCTGTATTGGCTGTTATAACAGATGCCTCAACATATCCTCGTTGGTTGCATAATTGTAAATCTGCAAAAATCGTGAAGCGGGTAAGTGAGATTGAACTTTTTAATCACATAGTTACTGATATGCCGTGGCCAGTTGTCGATAGAGATAGTGTGGTTCATTCTACTAAAACTCATAATGAGTCGACCAAACAAGTGACAATTAATTTTGTTGCAAAGCCCGAAATGATTAATAAATTACCTAAAACGGTACGGATTACGAAAATGCAGGGGATGTGGCAATTAACACCATTAGATAACGGCAAGCTTAAAATTATGTATCAGATGAGCGTTGATCCAGGAGGAAACATTCCAAAATGGTTGGTGAATTCCCTAGTCCTGGATATTCCCTTTTATACTCTGGATAATTTACGTCGCATAGTTAATGAAACTCAATATAAGTAATGGTGAGTAGTTTCTTCCTTTTATTATCACTTATCTTTTGTCCTGATTACATATCAACCGCACCAGAAGAGTTACTTCAGGAAATCACATTGTCGGGTAGCAATATTATCTTGCAAAATGAAGCTAATTATTTCTATTTAATTCAACCTATTTAGCTTTAGTTAAAAGCGGTAAATATACAACGAAAAAGATCAGGAAGGCTAATATCCATAAAGCCTGAGAAATCACAATCCAGAGTGCATAATGACTGGAATCAATCAATGGCATGAACACGCGAACAATTGCACCCAGAATCAAAACAGCCAAGGCAATACCAACCGTTTTAGGCGGGTTGCTGACATCTCTTCCGGAGTGGCCGAGGCCTACTCGTGACATCATGCCTAAAGTAATTGCACCGATGCCCGCATAAGAAAATGCGTGGATGGCAATGAATTTGGAAATACCTAAAAAATAACTTAAGCCGAATAGTAGAAATCCAACACAGATAAACCAGATAGCGAGGTATAAACTCCATAACAAGGGCTTTTGCCATATGCCCATGGTATGCCAGTTGATTAAACGAATTGCATTCACTATAAACAGCATAGTAGCAATATAGGCTGAATACATGGGACTAAGATTGCCAAGTTCCAGTACTACAAATATCAGAAATAACACTAAGCTAGATAAGTCGAGAATTTTTGAATTTTTGAGCGTAACGGTTTCATCGACACCACGTTCTATAAAGAATGGCACAACTCGACGAGCCATCATGAGTATCAGGCCAACAACCAGATATAAACCACCATAGATACCCCAGTTGATGCCTTGATCGAGCATTCCTATTGCCCCGAAATAAAACAAAGCATTGGTAACCAGTAATAACAGTAGTTTTACCACAACAGCTAATTGCGACCACTGTTTAGCCTTAATGATTGGCGTAACAATAGCTTGTGAAAGCCATAACGTAAAAAATAAATCTAATATCGCAGCAGCCATTATTTGGCCAGAAAATAAAGCAATACGAGCCGCAATCCATACGCAGGCAAGTACCAAAAGTGGTTTTCCATTAATGGTCTGTATGCCGGTCCAGTTCTTGGTGGCGGTCAACAAAAATCCAGCAATTACCGCGATGCTATACCCATAAATCATTTCATGTGCATGCCATTGCATACTGGAAATTGTTGATTGTGGCATTTGAAAACCCATCGAATAGACAAGTAACCAAATCAAAATTGATATGGCAGCATATAAAGCCGCACCCAGGAAAAAAGGTCTGAAACCCAATTCAAAAAATGAAAATTTAGGTGGGTTACTGGGAGAGCTTAGGTTGAGGACTTGCATGAGAATATTGAATCCATGATTTCGAAAAAAAGTAACTTAAAGTAGGGGGGTGATCATAGTGAATATTAAGAGGGAGTAGGCACTACCTTACATTACTCTGTATCGTATAAGAATAAACTTGTTTATCAATTAATGATCTGTGTCAAATATTTATCACTATGATAAGTTCAAAATAGAA
>CAWEEB010000065.1:0-47401 GCA_963807855.1 uncultured Gammaproteobacteria bacterium
CTTTAGATAATGTTGAAGATGAAAAAGAAGATGATGAGGGGGCGGCAGCGCGAGGACTTATTTTTGTATTTGCAGCTATTTGTTGCCCTTTTGACTCCCCAAGTTCGAACTGATTACTCTGATTCGTTATCAGCATCTGAGGGTCACGCCAGATTAATTCTAATCTATCAACAAAGGTTTGTTCCGGATCTGCGTTACTGCGGCATTTCTGGGTGGAAATTGGCGTTTATTCTGAGCATCGATTACAAAAATTTGGCGGATATTACCATTATCATCAATGCGCTTTCGAATCTGATCATTGCTCAGATTCCATTGTTGAATTTGCAGTCCCCACTTTATTTGCATCTCTTCAAAGTAGCTTTGAATAATCGTGTCTACCTGGCTCAATCTCGCGCTCACTAAACTATCAAATCGGGCACTATTAAGCTGTTTATTATCCTGTTGAATCTTCCAGCCTTGCCATGCGAGTAACAGCAATGGAAGCGTCACAATCAATATCAAGATGATGATTAGCTTTTTTTGTTTTGTGCTTTGAAGCATTTAAAGAAATTTTTCCTGAGAAATTATTAGTTAGCAAGTCACATCATTATATAGAAAAAGCGAAACCCATTTATTGTGAGTCTCGCTCCATCTTCTGTTCAAAGGTCTGTTAATTTAATAAGACTGCTGCTTATCCAATTTATATTGCTTGGCTTTGAAAGACTTGCGATTCTTGTTCCAGTCTTTTTCTTCTACGATAGTATCTGCATCCTGACTAACTGATGAACCAAATGAACTCAGTGCTTCAGCCTCTTTACCGCCTAACTGTTCTGCTTTTTGTCTAATAACGCGTGCGCTGCCTTTTAACACTTCCTGCGCTTCTTTTAATTGTCCTCGGTCACGTAAACGTAGTGCTTTTTTGCTGGCTTCGTTCGCAACTTGTTTGGTTGCTGTAACTTCAACGCTGCGGTTTAATGCGCGCTTCACATCCGCTTGTGAAGTGCTGTAAGCAATCTGCATATTATCCGCAAGCCTGTCTTGTTTTTTACTCTGCATATTTTGATAGGATACACTCACATCGGCTAATGATACTTGTTGTTTAGCTTTACCTGCAGGTACCTCAACTTCGATCAAAACGAACTTCTCTTGCTCGCTATAAAGCTGGCTCATATTGGTTCTTACAGTCTGGCCAAGAATCGTTCCATCGCGCCCCAGGATTCTGATCGGCTTGATACCATTTCTGCACTGGATTTTGATTTCCACATCTTGCGCAACTACTGACAATACATCTCCAAATTCATATTTAAATATTTGTTCCAGGTCTTCTGCATCTTTCACAAACGCATGATTTCCATCACTGAAACCAGCAAGGTTTGCCATTAGGTCTTCGTTATACCCTGTGCCTAAACCGATTGTGGTGACAGTAATCCCGTCTTTACTTAATGATGCGCCTAAGTCGCCTAGTTGACTTGGAGAACTCGGGCCAACATTAGCCTGACCATCAGATAATAAGATCACGCGATTGACACGGTCTTTATCCAGAAACTTACGTATCTCAGCGGCACCTTTGCTTACACCTGCAAACAATGCTGTTTTGCCATTAGAGCGCATTCTGTCGATCGCTCTATTAATTGATTTTTTGTCGCTAACTTTGGTAGCTGGTACCAACACATTTACCGTAGAGTCATAACTGACGATTGAAATAATATCGTTTTCATTTAACAAACTAACTGCCATACGTGCGGCTTGTTTGGCGCTTTCTAATTTTTCACCCGCCATCGAACCTGATTTATCCAGGACTATTGCAATATTTGCAGGCGTGCGATCCGATTCGTTGTCTAATTTAAAACCCGTTAACGCGATTTTTAAGAAGGTTGTTTGTTTTCTACCGGCTTCAATTACCGGGCTACCAAGTTCGGCTCGCAACTCAACCTGTTTTGCTTGTGCTGAAGTCATAGCCAGTACTCCGCCCAATAAACTAAACGATGTAATACCAATAACGCCCAATAATTTTTTCCAATATGGTTTCATTTTATTTCCCACCTTTTCTTTGTTGTTTAAGGAAGAATGAATTTAATAGAGCTAAGCTAATCATAAGTGAAAACCATGTAATGACTTTGTAAAAAGAATGTAAAAACTAATTAAGGCCGTTGTATAAAATTATGACGAATAAAAATGACTTAAAAATCCCAGACTTTCCCTAAAACGTGGTCAATAGCTATACTGTTACCCTTATTTTTATGAAAATCTGAAATATCACGTTAATTTTTCTCCCGCCATACTCTCTGCAAAGGCCTTTTACAAATTGTACAATCAATCTATTTATAAGAAGAAACCATGAAATATATTACAGTTAAACCCACTATCTCACTACTAAATGTCCCTTTACTGCTTCTTATATTGATTGGCGCAAGCGCCTGTTCACAGAATCCACTTGCGAATAAACACCGTCAGGATTCAGCATCACAGGCATCACAATCTGATCATGATAAGCAGATTAGTATTCTGGATTTGAAGGCCATTCAACCACTGGATTCAATATCAAATCAACTGGGGCAACATCGCGTAGTCTTTGTCGGGGAATCACACACCGACTATGGGCATCACCTTAATCAACTGGCAATTATTAAAAAAACCCATCAAAAGTGGGGGGGTGACTTAAGTATTGGATTAGAGATGATTCAACAGCCGTTTCAGGCTGCGCTTGATGACTATATAGCAGGTCGAATTAATGAACGCGAGATGCTAAGAAAAATCGAATGGTACAAACGCTGGAAATACGATTTTCGCCTTTATCGACCTATTTTTGATTATGCCAAACAATATAAAATTCCTTTGATTGCTCTAAATATTTCCCGTGAAGTTACTATGCGGGTTTCGAAAGATGGCATTAAGGGGCTTTCTCAAAAGGATCGTGCTCTGTTACCAAAGACTCTCGATAGGTCCAATAAAAATTATGCAGCGCGTTTAAAATCAGTGTATTCGATGCACTCTCACGGAGTAAAAAATAACAGCAAGGACTTTGAAAATTTCTACGATGCGCAATTAGCCTGGGATGAAGGCATGGCTTTTGCAGCCGCCAACTACCTAAAAAAACATCCAAAAAGTAAAATGGTTGCGATCGCTGGAAGCGGTCATCTAATTAATCGAGAAGGAATTCCTGGTCGTTTAGATCGTCTGCTTGGCAAAAACATTGTAAATAAAAACACTGTCAAAACATCAGCTGTCATTTTGAATCGCAGCAGCGTTGGTGAAACACCATCTTCAACACAAGCGGATTATTTACTGTTTTCTCCAGACGCTAAATTACCAGCCGCAGGTCTTATTGGCATCACAATGGGGGATACCGAACAAGGTGTTAAAGTTGGTTCCGTGATAGCTAAAGGTGCGGCGGCGAAAGCTGGGATTAAAAGAATGATGTGATTGTTGCGATAGATCAGCAAGCGATTAAAGAAACCAGTGATATCAGTTTGTGGCGCTTAGATAAAAAACCAGGAGATCAAGCGCAGGTAACATTGCGTCGAAATAATAAAATTCTGGTAAAGACGCTAGTGCTTGGCAAACCAATGAAAGCCGGTACGTTTGATTTCAGCCGGATTCATAAAAAGTAGATTAACTAATAATAGATAGTCAGCCCCTACTTTTAGCCTGTTTTTGTAATAAGTGCCTAAAAGTAGGGGGGTGACTAACTGTTACTTACATACTCGTCTAATTTAACACTCGCATCAAGTCTTTAAGCATTAACGAAACTTCACCCGTCATCAAAGAGAATTGAATATCCAGGTGCTCTTCGTGTGATTGTGGGTCGTTATCGTTTAGCTGCTCTTCAAGCACATCGAGGAATTTAAGCTTTTTGATTTGTAGGTCTTCACTCAATACAAAGCTGATTTTTTCATCCCATTCTAAGGCGAGTTTTGCTGCGTATTTGCCTGCTTGCAAACTGGTTTGAACTTCATCCAGGGTTAAATCATGCTGTTTGAATGTCGCGCTGCCTTTGTCATCACCCTGATTTTTTAACTCACACTCAAAACCTAATGCAAAAGGCTCGGGAGTTTTAGAACTGCTTACCCAGTTAGTCATAGCAACCGCTGGAGAGGTTTCTGATTCTGGCAAGGTCACTGGCAAGCTGCCTAATGTACTGCGAAGTAGTTTTGTGAATGCTTCAGCGCGTGGTGCAGAGGGTGTATTTATAATCAACCAACCACCTTTGGGGTCAATCCAGGCATCCATTTTTTGAGTGCGAGTGAATGCTTTAGGTAATAACTCGTGCTCGATGTCTTCGCGTAATTCTTTCTTTTCACGAGAACTTACTTTGCGGTTTTCTTTAAGCTCAATCGCTTCAACTTTCTCGTCCAAAGTTTCTTTGATTACTGCTGCAGGAAGTATTCGCTCCTGGCGCGCCATGCTTAATAGAATATAACCGTTAGATGCATGAGTGAATGAACTCGCGTTTTTTCCTAATGGCGTTACCCAACCCATACTCTCACGCTGTGAAGATGAACACGGCGTAAAAGGCTTGTTCGCCAATTCATCGTGCAAATCTTCTGCATTTAAAGGGAAGTCTTTTTCGAATTTATAGAGATAGAGATTTTTAAACCACATAATTTGTCCTTGTTAGCCCTTTTATATTGTTTTTAAGTAAGCTCCGAATAAGTCTGATTATTTTGTTTTTAACAGAAATGAATTTTTCGGGGCTTTGTTGGAGGCGGCAAATTATGCAGTAAATGGAATATTGATCATAGTCAAAAATATGAAAAAGTGCCAAAAAGTAGGGGGGTGTCATTTTAACGTTAAGGTTACTTTATTGAATGTATAATAATGGGTGCCCAAATAGGTTGATAAAATTTGGTTTCGTAAGAGTTGATACCCTCATGCCAATCACTAATATTGTTGTAGACAATGCACAGCCTAAAGAAAGTCCTAAATAAAATCCGTATAAAATGACAAGCGGTGCAGAGCTTATATCTTTTCGTTAATTATATCGGGTCACTTTACTGCGGGATATATTGAAACTGGAATGTGTGGTAACAACCGTTACATCCATTTTTGTCGTTTAAAAATCCAGATCTGAACAGCAACGATTACCGTCAAAGCAATACAGAAGATCAAAAACGAGCCACTGTATTCCGCACCTGGTATACCGCCTACATTAATTCCTAACAGACCAGTCAAAAAACCCAGCGGCAGAAAAACAGCGGCGACGATAGATAACACGTACATTGTGCGGTCCATCTTTTCAGATAGTCGACTCACTAACTCTTCTTGTACTACTACGGCGCGCTCCCTTGTCAGATCGAGGTCTTCCACAAAACGTGTCATGCGATCTGCACTTTCTCTTAAGCGCATCCGGTCTATTTCACTGAGCCAGTCCAGTTTTTCATTGAAGAGCCGAGATACTGCTTCGCGCTGGGGCGCTAGAAAGCGACGTAGTCCTATGGCATGACGCCGCAGTTGCGCAATCTTCGGACGCAATTCATACGACTCCATGATTAATACCTGTTCTTCCAGGTCATCTACTTCTTCACTTAGTTGATCAATTGCATCCACCATACCTTCCACCATTCTGTCAGTGAGTGACTCTACAAATTCACTGGCGTTGCATGGCCCTCTGCCTAATTCAACGGCTTGTCTAATTTCATTCGCAGTCTGCAAGCGTCTTCTTCGGGTGCTGATAATACGTTTGCCATCGCTCCACAATCGAATTGACACCAAGTCTTCGCTTTCTGCAGCAGGGTCGGGGTTGATTCCTCGTAATGTCAACAACAAGCCATTACCACTGAGCATGCTACGCGGCCGAGTTTCCTCTGCCAGAAGCGCCTCGGCCGACACTTCGTCTAGTCCGCTCTCTTTTAGAAGCCATTCCTGCACAAAAGGGTTGCTGTATTCAAGATGAATCCATAGCATTCCCTGTTGGGGCTGCCACTGTTTAATTTGATCCCAGTCCTGAATGGTGCCACCACCTGAGCCATCCAGTAAGTAGGAATAAAGCAATCCCGTATCATTTGACATCATATTCTCCAGTTCTAATTTTTAGTCGTATCTAGCATTTAACGATCATAATCCGCTCGTTAAGTTTTGCTGACGTTAGAAAGCCCAACAAACATCCAACCGAATCAACTCCGTTGGGTTTAGTTACTCAACCTACATACACTGGTGTCATTGTAGCTAACTTTATAGATGATAGTCTAAGACAAGCCCATGCTAGTAAAGTTAAAGTCACATTTAAAATATGCAGATTAAGCACTTAGTTTCAGGAATCTCTGATTAAGTCGATAATATTTAAGGACAGAAAAAAGTGCTTCGCATTAAATAAATTCAAGTATCGTTTTTATAAAACAAAAACGATTTGTCATTCCGCGAAATATAAGTTCTTTTTGGCATTTCAAATAAAGAAATGAAAAATCACTTATCAGTAGGGGGGTGGCTTTACCCTTTCACCCCATGAGTCCCAGAATAAGCATTTCGCTCAGTCGGTTTCCAATCTTCCAAAACACCTTCTTTTGGCTGATAAATTTCAACCAGTAACGGATAACACGCCGCATCATCATCTGAATGGCTACTACCGCAATCACCGCCAGGGCATGCAGACAGCGACCCGAGTAGATCAATCTCTGCAAAAAACTCGATATAATCGCCCGGTTTGACAGGGCTGGCTTTCATAAAATATTGGTGTGTGTCTTTGGTAAAGCCTGTACACATGAAGACATTCAACACATCGTGAATGTGCATTTCTGCTTCTTTTACGGGTAAATTTCTTGCTTCGACCAATGATCTTGTCAGGTTTGAATGACAGCAATAATGATAATCAACACCGTGCAACATGTAATTTGTGTAGGGGTCGCAGCGTGTACCAATTACATCGTGTACACCAGCGCCGTCTTCATCCCAGCCATACCAGTCTAGTGTATCGCGAGTAATGGTTGCTAATGGGCGCAAGCCTGGCAAGGTGCTCCATAAGCGGTCGCCAGTAGTAACGTGAGTTGCGTGGAGTTGGCGTGTTTTACCACTGAAAAAACGTTCGCTTAAATCATGCTGATTCCATAGATTTAAGTCGCCTACTTGTGGGCCTTCCACACTGACTATTCGAAATATATGCCCAGCTGGCACTTCAAATGTTTTTGCATCTCTTGGGGGGATGAGTACTTCATCGACTTTTTGCATATCGGTGCGCACCTTGTTATAAAAATCAGTATCGACATGGTGGCAGTTGGTCGACGCTATAACAAATAACTGGTTTTCTACTCATCTTACTCAATACTTTCTTAGATTTTTTATGTCTAATTGCGAAACGGCTACAAGCAATAGTTTAAATTGACACCCCTTACTTTTAGCCTGTTTTTCTATATCAAGCCAGTTTCATTAACCTATACTCCGCATTTACTACTCCAAATCATTATAAGTATGGACCCTCTTTTCGAACTTAGTATCTACTGGATTATAACCCTAAGCCTTGTCGCTTTTTGCGCGGGCTATGTTGATGCTGTCGCGGGCGGCGGCGGGATGCTTAATCTTCCTGCATTATTATTTGCTGGTGTTCCACCGATATCTTCTTTGGCTGTGAGTAAGGTCACTGCCATTGCCGGTACTACCTTAGCTGTTGCAAAATATGCTTTAGGAAAAAGAGTGCAATGGAAAACCGTCGCTTATGCCGCTATTCCCTGCATGCTTGCCTCATATATTGGTGGGATTTTGGCATTAAGAGCTTCCTCCTACGTTTTTGGCTTGGGCTATTTTGATTTGTATTCCGATCGCACTTATTATTGTACTTCGAGACAAACCAAAAAATGAGCTAGGTGTCTCAGAAGATCAACCGATTAAGACCGTTGCAGCGCTCGCTCCCATCGGTTTCTACGATGGTATTTTAGGGCCGGGTACTGGTACTTATATGGCAATTGCTGTAAGAAAAATCCTTAAATACGATTTGCTGAAAGCTACCGCAACGATCAAACCTTTAAATCTATTAACCAATATCGGTGCTGCAATCGCTTTTTTATTAGCGGGAAAAGTACTTTGGGCTATCGCGATTCCGATGATTTTAGCCAGTTCTTTAGGTGGCTGGATAGGCGGTCACTCTGCGATTAAAGGCGGTGTTAAATTTATTCGCAGGCTATTAATTATCGTACTTACGATTATGTTAACTGCGAATGTAATTAAGATGTTTATGTCAACAGTCGTTATTAAAAACTCTCTATAAGTAGGGGGTGACTTTCGTTAATGCTTTAAGCTTATATAAAGAATTCACTTTGCTCGAGGATCTTCTTTTTGAAGAATTTTCGCACGTCTTTCTTCCCATCTTTCTTTTGCCGTTTGAAATGCTTTGTCTGTATTGTTTGTAAATTGTGGCGTTGGAGTATGTGTAGTTATTGCTGAAGATGGAGACAGTGAAGAAGTAGTTTCAACTAACTTTTTCTGCAGTCTGTTTTTGTAATGACTTATGCGCCTGATGAGTTTTCTTTAAGGTGTTAGCACTATCAGGGCGTCTTAAGGCTTTTCTTGGATGGATCGTAATCTGTTAGGTTAATTTCAAAATTTTCCAAACCGATATCTTGTAAGTATTTAGCGAGCGTATCCAGTTTTCTCCAGACACGAGCCTTACCGCTGTTTTTGGCCATGACAATTTTAGCCGTATCACCAGCGTATATGGTTAGTGTCCAGGTATCCCCGTCAGCATTTGCTTTAGCGCTTGATACTGCCCCAGCTTCTATCAAATGAGTTAATGCATTATGGTTAATCGTGTGAATATTCATCAAAGCTTCCCCTTCTTTTGTGAATGACTTCCCAGTTATTAACTGTACGGTCATTATTTTATAGAAAATAGAGTTGTTTGCAACTTTTTTGGTTTCGTTTTTTGATGTGATATAAAAGTATTTTTTACGGAGCTATCGCTTTTTAATTGATGGGGACTAAGCTAAGCTTCTGTTATCTCAATTTGACCCCTATTTCATGTGACTAAAACTGATCAACAAGCAGATATGAGCCGACGCTTTGGTGGCGTAGAACGCTTATATGGAAAAACTGCCTTACATAATTTTCAACAAGCCCATGTAATAGTGATTGGTGTCGGGGGAGTTGGATCCTGGGTATCAGAAGCTCTTGCTAGAAATGCAATCGCCAAGATTACTTTGGTTGATATGGATGTCGTTGCAGAATCAAATATCAACCGTCAATTACCTGCTTTAACCAGCACCTTAGGACGAAATAAAATTGATGTAATGGCTGACAGAATAAAAGACATCAATCCTGAGTGTGAAATTGTCGCCATTGATGATTTTGTCACGCAGGATAATATCGAAGCTATAATATCTAGTGATGCTGATTTTGTAGTTGATTGCATCGATGATTCACGCGTAAAAGCGGCCATGATTGCTTGGTGTAAACGTCAAAAAATAAAAATTATCACCTTAGGTGGAGCAGGTGGGCAAACCAACCCGAGTTTGATAAAAGTGTCTGATTTAAGTAAAACAGAGCATGATCCTTTGTTATCCAAGACGCGCAAATTATTGCGTCAGGATTATGGCTTTACTAAAAATATAAAACGCCGCTTTTCTATTCCCTGTGTGTTCTCATCTGAGCATTTGAAATACCCACTTAGCTCTGGAGAAATGTCGAATGATAAACCTACGGGTGAAGCTGCGTTAACTGATCTAAGTTGCGCAGGAGGAATAGGATCATCTGTGATGGTTACCTCTACTTTTGGATTTGTTGCAGTGGCTTATGTGTTGGAAAAGATAGCAACAAAAACCTAACTTTAAACTCATTATTATCTGTCATTTGATAGGAAGCCTTATAATAACGAGCTTTAAGCGAATTTATAATCATGCTATTTTGGCCATGTTTTTTTGCCTACCAATTTTAACTATTTTATGTGGTTAAGCCTATGCTCAGTAATCTTCATATATCCTATTAAAAAAGAACAATAAAAAGGGGTCTCTCCATGTTAAAAAAATTCACGGTATTAATGCCAATTGTACTCATATCAGTTGGTATTACCGGATGTTCGGGCACTAAACCACAACAAGCAAAAAGCACAGTAAAACAAAAACAGGTTGTTAAAATACCAGCTACTTCTGAAACTGAAGTTGAACAGGTTGTGTATGAGAAACGTTCTCCCAAACGCAATATACGAAAAGCAGTAATCCACGAAGATACAATGATAATGTGAGTCCTTTTTCACGCAAATTATCTAGTGCGGCAATACAACGTTTGCAATCACGGGTTAGATACGATGGTAAATACCTGAAGATCGCATACCCATGGGGGGATGTCCCGTCGAATATTGGGGTATGTACGGATGTTGTGATTCGATCTTATCGAAAGCTGGGTATCGATCTACAAAAAGAAGTTCACCAAGATATGAAAGCTGCATTCAATTCTTACCCTAATCCACGTAAGTGGGGTTTATCACGTCCTGATACTAATATTGATCATCGCCGTGTTTACAATTTAAGAAAGTTTTTCCAACGTAAAGGTGCTGCATTACCAATTACGCGTAATGCCCGTGATTATAAACCCGGTGATCTTGTAACATGGATGGTTGGGCCTGATTTACCACATATTGGTGTAGTTGTTGATAGACCAAGTCGTGCTGATCCTAATCGTTTAATGATTGTTCACAATATTGCGCAAGGACCTCAGATGGAAGACATTTTGTTCAGATTCCCAATTACTGGTCATTATCGCTACACAAATGCTCACGTAGGAAATACTCCACAGACTTATTATGCTTCGAATAAGTTGCAGCCTCGCAAAAATCAGATGAGCTATGAGCAACTGGTTCAAGCGGCTAAACTATTGGGGACTGGACCACAGGCTAAAGCTGCTCCACAAACAGTTGCTGCCGCACCAAGATTATTAGCAAACTCTGACATAATGGATCAAGTAGTTCGCTTAAACGGCACATCAGCTGCAAAAGCTAAAGGTAGTTCTGTTAAATTAGCAAAACTTTCAAATGATCAAATTAATGCATTGTTGATTAAATAATAATTCATTAACCAATAAAATAGCCCGAATGTCATAAGACCTCGGGCTTTTTTATGCCTGCTTTTTATTCAAACTTGTTTACCTATCCCTTCTGTTTTTGCCACATATCCCATCAATCTCGTGCAAAGCTTCGTTGAATATATTATCTTATTTCGCTTACTTTGAATTATTTGGAGCAATACCATGTCTGAAACCCCATCAACAATGCTAGAACTTGGTACACAAGCACCTGACTTTTCATTAATCGAGCCTGCAACAGGTAATATGGTTTCATTGTCAGACTATAAGAATCAAGCTGTGTTAATTGCATTTATTAGCAATCACTGTCCTTATGTCATTCTAATTAAAGATGCACTTTCTCAATTTGCTAGAGACTATCAAGATAGAGGACTAAAGGTTATCGCTATCAACGCAAATGATGTAGAAAACTACCCCGATGATAGTCCAGAAAAAATGGTTAAAGATGTGGAGACTTATGACTACACATTTCCTTACTTATACGATGAATCACAGCAAACTGCTGCTGCATATCAGGCTGCGTGTACACCTGACTTCTTTATGTTTGATGCAAATCATAAGCTGTTTTATCGCGGACAATTTGATGGTGCGCGCCCAAATTCAGGAATTCCGGTTACTGGCGAAGATATGATCAAAGCCGCTGAATCCTTATTAGCCGGTGAACCTCAACCAGTGAATCAAAAACCATCAATGGGCTGTAATATCAAATGGAAAGCAGGCAACGAACCCCAATATACTTAAAAACAGGCCAAAAGTAGGGGGGTGACTTCTCTTATTTCTGTTTAATAAAAATGAGTTCCTTTCAAAAGTCTTTCGATAAATCTATTTGGGAAGTCGTATCCCAAATTGCGGTTGGGCGCGTCATGAGTTATGGCGAAGTTGCGCGTGCTGCGGGATATCCCAGACACGCTCGAATGGTGGCGCGTGCGATGAGTCGATCCGAAGAAAAATTACCTTGGCATCGCGTCGTAAAATCAGATCGTACTATTGCCTTCGAAAAAGGCAGTGAACCCTATAAAAAACAAGAAGCTTTGCTGTCTAACGAAGGCGTTCATATCAAACAAGGTAAAGTTGTTCCGATTACTTCTGATAAAGACAGGGAACTCGATGAGGTTCTATGGGGACCAACCGATGAGAATTAGACGTGTACTAATAATATGTTCTAAATATCAATAAATAAGAAAAACACCGTGTAAGTAGGGGGGTGACTTTTCAGGTATGATTGGCATCAAACTAAATCGACTATGGGCTAAATATGTCTGATTCAATCAATGATTCTAGAACGATTAATAATAAAGAATCATGGGGAGACACACTAAAAGCATTCTTGCATCCAAGAGTGCTAACCATGCTATTTCTTGGCTTCAGTGCTGGTATACCCATTCTGTTGATTTTCTCTTCTTTAAGCCTATGGCTTCGTGAAGCGGGCGTTGAACGTTCAGCGGTTACTTTCTTTAGTTGGGCAGCACTCGGTTATTCCTTTAAGTTTGTTTGGGCCCCTTTAGTCGACAAACTTCCACTGCCATTATTAAACAGATTATTAGGACGAAGACGCAGTTGGATGTTGCTGTCACAACTCGCCATTATCCTAGCTATTTTATGGATGTCGCAGACAGATCCAACCGATAGCGGAAGCATTACGCTAATGGCTGTAGCGGCTGTATTGTTAGGCTTTTCTTCTGCAACTCAAGACGTGGTGATTGATGCTTATCGTATCGAATCCGCACAAACAGATTTACAAGCACTGATGTCATCGACCTATATCGCAGGTTATAGAATCGGCATGCTGGTAGCTGGCGCTGGTGCTTTATTCCTCGCCAGCTATTTCGGTTCTGATAAAGACTCATATAATTATCAGGCGTGGGAATATAGTTATATGATCATGGCTGGTGTGATGTTAGTTGGTGTGGTTACTACGCTACTTATTCCCGAACCTACAGTCAGTAAAGACAAAGCCACCCAATACACCGCCAATGATTATCTAAGGTTTTTATTCTTGTTTGTTGCAATCGTGACCGCCTTTATCCTGACATTTTATTTCAGTAGCGAAATATCAGATGATTTCAAAACCACTCTCAAAGAACTTTTCGCCAATGATCATCTGGCAAATTTTGTTGTTTCTCTGATTCGTCTTATTTCAGCGCTAGCATTTGCCGCTCTAGTTGCTTTTGCCTTGGTTAAAGCTAATTTAGTGAACAAGACCATGGTCAAAGAAACCTATGTCGGTCCAGTGCAAGATTTCTTTATGCGCTATGGTTATTCACTCGCTTTTTTGCTGTTAGCTCTAATAGGACTTTATCGAATCGCAGATATTGTGCTTGGCGTTATCTCCAATGTTTTCTATCAAGACCTGGGGTATTCTAAAGTAGAAATTGCCAGTGTTGTTAAGACATTCGGCTTGTTTATGACTATTGCAGGTGGCTTTTTAGGCGGTTTACTCTCTGTGCGTTTTGGGGTCGTAAAAATTCTTTTCTTAGGCGCACTATTATCCGCAGTAACTAACTTACTTTTCATGGCTCTTAGCAAATACAGGTTACAACTTGCCTATGCTATATCTTGTTATTTCTGCGGATAATTTATCGGCTGGACTAGCCAGTGCTGCTTTCATTGCATTTCTTTCTAGTTTAACCAACATTTCATTCACTGCTGTTCAATACGCTATTTTTAGCTCGTTAATGACTTTGTTACCTAAAATACTGGGAGGTTATTCAGGCTCTATGGTTGAAGCGTTTGGTTATCAAACCTTTTTCCTGATAACTGCACTAATGGGTATACCTGTTTTATTATTAATAATAATTGCAGGTAAAAAGTTAGAGCTAAACAAAAACACTAATTAATAATTCTTCTTCGGTTGGATTGAAGCTAGCATACAGAGTAAATAATAAAACTCGTCATAAGTGGGGGGGTGATACATTTTTATCTGATTTTATCTTATTAACTAAGAGTTTAGGTGATTTCACCACTTGTCAGTTAGAATGGTGAACAAGGCTAAGTGGTGGTTTGCCATATAGCTTTATTATCGCTAAGCTCAACAGTCAAAATTAGAAGAAGTGAATTTATTTCAAGGAGAGAAATAGGTGCTATCCCGATTTATTAAGTTAATGATTTTACTTACATTAACACTAGGACTAACTCAAACTGGTAGCGCTCGCTACAGCAGTAATCCAAAACTAGGAATTAATGTCGGAGGTGTCGGTAAAATGACTACCTCTATCCCTTTCACAGACATTTTTAAAAGTTCTCGCGGCTGGTTTACTTCATGCGAATTTGATTGGGGTGCAGGTGTTCCGATTGACCCTGGTTGTACCAAAAAGAAGTCATTAAATTCACAAGAACAAGATTTACTACAGCTAGATGGCAACGGCTGGGTAAGAACACTTCCGGCACCAAACGAATCTCCTATATTTACTAGTGTAACGAGCACCTGGAAACTCTCCAAGCACTTCCCAACCGGACGTTATGTGGTTCTTTACGATGGCGAAGGTGTAATGAAAATCACCGGTGATTTACGCATGGGTTATCAAAGACCTGGGCATATTGAATTTGATTTACTCTCTCCTAAACGTAATTTAAAGCTACAAATTACCAGAACTGACCCTCGCAGAAACGGAAACTATATTCGTAATATTCGCATTGTTCCTAAAGCATACGAAAAAACTTATCAACGCCAGGTTTTCAACCCTGATTACATCGCTCGAATAAGAGAAATGCATGCTTTGCGCTTTATGCCCTGGTCAAACCCTAGAGGCAACAATGATGTTGAGTGGAATCAACGCGCAACTATCGGTACTTCACACTATACAGGCGATAATGGTGTACCTGCAGAACGTATGGTGGATTTAGCCAATGCTATCAATGCTACACCCTGGTTAAGCATCCCCTATAAAGCCAGCGATGATTACATACAAAAATATGCTCGCTTGGTTAAGAATCGTTTACGCAAAGACCAAAAAGTCTACGTTGAATTATCTAATGAGGTTTGGAATACGATCTTCCCTGCCGCAACCTATGCAGCAAGAAAAGCCGATAAGTTATGGAAATTTCCTTATCCTAAAGTCCCACAGGGAAAACGCCGTGTTTTACTAGCAGCCAACTGGTATGCAATGCGCAGTGTTCAAATGTGTCAGATTTTCAAAAAGGAATTTGGCGGACAGCGTAATCGCGTTATTTGTGCAGTCGGCTCTTTGAATTCAGTTCCCTGGGTAGGTAAAGAGATACTAGATTGTCCCCTATGGAAAGCAGCTAACGGTTGTGGTCGACATGTTGATGCCTACGGTATTGGACCTTATTTCGGTGACTACATTGCCCGAAAAGAAAATCGCGCAACGGTTAAAAGCTGGACACGTGATGGAGACGGCGGTAAATCTCGCTTATTCCAGGAAATTCTTCATGGAGGCATGCTTAATAACGGCCCAGAAGGGGGAGCAATGGCGCGCCTCAGAACGCAAATTGCGCAAAACAAGGCGCTTGCAGATAAATACAATCTGCAATTAGTAGCGTATGAAGCCGGCCAGCATTTAATCCGTTTCGACCCTCCACATACGGTGAAAGACCCTGCAGTACTTAATCTGTTTATGAGTGCACAAAAAGATCCACGCATGAGACAAGCTTATCAGCAGTACTTAAACGCCTGGGAACAAGGTGGCGGTGGATTGATACTCCATTATTACGGTATTGGTGAACCAGAACCTAAGAACTTTTTTAGTATGCTTGATCACTTGCACCAACCTTCTACGCCAAAATACCTGGCTTTGATGGATTACTTGGGAACTAACTCGACCTATGTAGCGCCAAGAAAAGCCTATGTCGCTCCTGTCGTTGAAAGGCAACAAGCTCCTGCGCCACAACCACGGCAGCAGGTTCAAAAACAAGTGCAGCAACAAGCTCCAGCACCTCAACCTCAAAGGCAGGCACCTGCGCAAAACAACTGGGATAAGTTCCTCGAACCCGCACCACAGCAGCCATTAAGACAACCAGCACCTGTAGCAAGAGCTCAACCAGGTGCAGCTTTAAGCGGTAGCAGGAATTCAAGGTTGGGCGAGAACAGGTAATTCAACTATTTCACCTCCAATTACGTTACAACGTGGAGCAAGGAACAGACTATCTTTATTATGGCATTACACCAATGCAAAGCGTTCGGGAAATCAATACTTACGTTTATATGCGATAGATCACCGTGGTGGACGTAAATTATTACTGGAACAGCCTGCGGCAGACATTGCAGAAATTGGCAATTATGACCAGCTTTTTGAGGAAGATATAAATCGCTATGTCGGTCCACCAATTAGATTCCAGATAGTGACTAGCCCTGGTTTAAACACCGTTATTAAAAAACTGACCTTTTAAGGTCTAGACCTATTAAATAACAATTTCAACCATGCAACAACAGTGTTATTAGGGTTATAATGTCTCGTTTCGTGAGATTTAAGGAAAGTAACAATGTCTCAAGTTACGTCTCAAGTCCTTGTTGGTGTGGTGATGGGCAGCAATAGCGATTGGAATATCATGTCCAAAGCTGTTGCACAATTAGAAGCATTTGGAATTCCACATGAATACAAAGTAGTGTCCGCTCATCGTACGCCGGACCTGCTCTTTGAATACGCAAGCACAGCTAAAAAGCGCGGTTTAAAAGCAATAATCGCTGGCGCAGGTGGAGCAGCTCACCTACCAGGCATGCTTGCGGCTAAAACTGAAGTACCTGTACTCGGTGTTCCTGTGCCATCACGTTATTTAAAAGGCGTTGATTCACTTCACTCTATTGTACAAATGCCAGCTGGAATTCCTGTTGCCACTTTTGCTATTGGTGAAGCAGGTGCAACTAATGCAGCTTTATTTGCGATTTCTTTATTGGCCGGTTCTGATGACGTTGTCGCTACAAAACTCACAGAATTTCGTGAGGCACAAAAGCAAGTTGCAATGAATATGCAGCTTCCCCCAGAGTAAAACTAATGTTACTACCAGGCGCAACTCTCGGAATGTTAGGTGGCGGCCAGTTAGGCCGGATGTTTACCATAGCAGCTAGAAATCTCGGCTATAAAGTAATCGTTCTTGAGCCTGATACATTCAGTCCTGCAGGACAACTTGCTGATCAACATATTATTGCTGCTTATGATGATGCAGAATCTTTAGAAATATTAGGCAAGCAGTGCGATGTAATAACCACTGAATTTGAAAATATTCCTGCCGATGTACTCACTAAGCTCACCGAATATTGCCCTGTCTTTCCATCAGCCAGCGCTGTTGAGAAAGCCCAGGATCGTATTGTTGAAAAAGAGTTTATTCTTTCCTGTGGATTATTACCCGTACCTTACGGCGTAATTAATACAAGTTCTGATATTGCTAATGCAGTTAAAGATATAACTTTTCCAGCAATATTAAAAACGGCTAGATTTGGGTACGACGGTAAAGGTCAACAAACAATTAATAGTGCCGATGAAGTTAAAACAGCATTTAAAGAAACTGGCCAGGTATCTTGTGTTCTCGAACAAAGAATCGACCTGGACTGCGAAGTATCTGTGATACTTGGACGCAATGAGCAGGGCCAAACCCAATGTTTTCCTGTTGCAGAAAATATACATCGTGATGGCATTCTTTATCAAACACTTGCACCAGCTAGAGTAGATGAAGGCATCGCTACTGCAGCACAAGCTGCTGCTCAAAGAATGGCGGATAAACTTGATTATGTTGGCGTTATGGCTGTGGAATTCTTTGTAACCAAAAAAGGCGAATTACTGGTCAATGAAATTGCTCCAAGAACTCATAACAGTGGCCACTACACACTTGATGCTTGTGTCACTTCTCAATTTGAGCAACAAGTCCGGATGATATGTGGATTACCTTTTGGTGACCCTCGTTTACTTAGCCCAGTAGTCATGACAAACATACTTGGTGACTTGTGGGGTTTCGGAGAAAATACTCAGCCGCATTGGGATAAACTACTTAAAAACCCATCAAGCAAACTTCATCTTTATGGAAAAACGGAAGCTCGTATGGGCCGTAAGATGGGTCATTACTGTACACTTGCTAATGATTTAAATGATGCACAACAGCAAGCCGAAGCCGTATTTAATCAATTGTCAGCTTAGCTTCTTAAAACCCCTGTTAACGAAACAAATTCAGTAACGGAGTAGTTATGGATTCATCGCTATTTGTAAAAGCACATTCTGGCATCGCTATTGTCGTTTTAATAATCTATATCGTTCGTGGGGTTATGATGTTGGCTAACTCGACAAAAACTAATTCGCCCATAGTATTATTAATAGCATCTATTTTTACTTTATTGCTATTCGGTTTAGGTGTTTATATAGGCTTTGCGCAAAAACTCTCTTTTGCAGATGGCTTTATCCTGACCAAAATTATCAGCTTATTGTTATTTGTCGCGTTTGGCACAGTTGCACTTAAAAATGGCTTATCCAAAACAGTTGCAAGTGGCTTATGGTTACTTGGACTAGTTGCATTTATCTATGCGGCTTTAATAGCTACTCATAAAATAGCTCCACTTTTCTAAGTGCATTTTTCTGTTATTTCTTTAAAATTTTTTCTTCGCTTTATTATAAGCAACAACCTTAAGATAAAAAACCATGTTAGATAAAAAACAGTTAGATGAATATCGTAAAGATATCTCATTTAGCGAAACTCTCTGTGACACAACTCTTAAACTATAAAAGTACCTGGGGAATTTTTTCACCGCGTGAATTGGACGACGGCACCAAACTTTTAATGAGATACATCAAGATCAATCCTGATGATGATTGTTTTGATTTAGGTTGTGGTTACGGTCCTATAGGTTTAACTATGGCAAAACTTGCTCCTAATGGACAAACGATACTGGTAGATAAAGATTTTATGGCGGTTGAATATGCGAATAAGAATGCTGAATTAAATAGAATTACAAACGCTAAAGCACAACTTAGTAACGGTTTTCAACATATAGAAAGATCAAAACGTTTCAATGTTATTGCTTCTAATGTGCCGGCTAAAGTCGGCAAAGAAATGATGTCTTTGATGTTACATGATGCATATCATCATTTAGAAAAAGACGGTAGTTTATACTTGGTAACAGTTAATGGGCTGCGCCAATACATGAAGCGTAATCTGAAAGAAATATTTGGTAATTACAAAAAGTTAAAACAGGGAAAAGCTTACACCATTCACTTAGCCCAGAAATAAATTTAACCTCAACGTTAGATAAATGATTGATGATGATGACAAACTGACTTTTTATTATTGCACCAAGCAGAAACATGAATCTCACGCTTATCAACTAATCAGTCACTTCTTATTAGAAAAAGAGAATGATCTAGTCCATAATTACGATGAATTTCTTATAGATATTTATCTTCTTCTGGATAATAAAAAATCAATAGATATCGCTATAGACTGGGATAACACCATCAGTGCGAACAAACCTTTCTTTAAAGAACTAATCATTAGACTCCAAAGTGCTGGTTTTAAACCATGCATTTGCACTTTACGCGCCCCTGATAAAGAGGATCGTGAAGAAATCTATGGCTTTCTAGAAGAAACACAAATACCAATCTACTTCACCGATGGTAAACCTAAACGAAGATACTTAAAGAAATTAGGTATTAAAATCCATATCTGGGTAGATGATTTCTATCCGGGAATTAGCTTAGATTCATGCAAACTTTTCGAAAGGAATTGCATTTGATGAATGACAAAACTATTTTAGAAAACTTCATAGCTGGTAATTATCCACAAATTCATTGCCAGAAATGTGAAATGACATTCTTAACCAATGTCTATGATTTTGACGTGAATAACGTTTTACTCGAAAAACGTTCCTTAGGTCTGGAATATTATTGTGGAGCAATTTATCAATATTCTTTAAAAAAAGTTCCTGATATCCATCGTATTGGAATATTAGATGAAGATGACAATATGGTAGAACAACCCTCCAAAGAAGAAATTTATTCTGGTGAGGAAACAGATTATCGTTTTATCTACGTTATGGAAAAATTAAAGCATCTTGATGAAGACGATTCTGCATATTTTGACCGATGCGTTAAAGACCTAGAATGGAAAAATAACTCAGATAGAAAAAAGATCTTTGCCGGAATTGAAAAGCGTTACAACTCAGAACTTGCAGAAGACATCATGAAACTCTTTGAATATTACATGCAATATGAAGGTATCCTGGCTTGGGATTTGCACGGTGATAACCTCATGCAACGTCTAGAAGACGATGAAATTGTCATTCTAGACCCTTATACTCGAAGAGCCTGAAGTCGACTTAAGGAGAATACTCATGAAAAAGCTGGTCTTGATCGTTTCGCATTTAATATTCGCTGCCATTGGTTTTGCACTAGGTATTTATGCTCTACCCATTCTCACTGCTCCGGACCCACCCAGTAGTGAAGACATGAAAACTGCCGTCGCTCAAGCGAGCTACAAGGGCGAATTCAAAAAGGATCTTGCAGGTAGTGATTTCTTACACTGGGGCGAGGGCACTGTATATGTCGGTAATGAGTTTATATCTTTAGATGGAGCGATCGCTCACGGCCCTGATTACAAACTCTATCTATCACCAGCTTTTGTAGATACCGAAGTATCTTTCAACCAACTAAAATCTAAAATGCTTAGAGTAGGTGATGTGAAAACCTTTAAGAATTTTGTAATACAAGTTCCAGAAAATATCAACACGAAGAGCTTTAATACTGTAGTAGTCTGGTGCGAATCTTTTGGTGAATTCATTAGCGCTGCCAAATACCAATAAAAACATGCTAAGAGTATAGGGGTAAGAGATGTAATACATTTAGTTGTTGAATTTTCATCTAACTACTTTTTAGGAATTTTATTTTTCCAGGATGAAAATCCATCATCATTTCTAATGATCATCTGAACGCTCAGGTCTTGTTCTAAAACTAATTGTTTACCTTTCTGTTCACCTAAAACCATTAGAGTCGTCGCCCAGGCATCAGCAAGCATTGTAGATTCATTAATAACGGTCACAGAAGCAAGTTTGTGCTTAATCGGATAGCCTGTTTTTGGATCAATAATGTGCGATAACCTTTCGTTGTTTTCCACATAATAATTTCTGTAATCACCGGAAGTTGCAACAGCAGTATTATCGAGATCAATGAAGCCGTTAAATGTTCTTGAATTTATATCCGGTGTTTCTATGGCGATTCGCCATTTTTTACCAGAGAGGTTTGTTCCTTTGGCCTTAACTTCACCGCCAATTTCTACTAAATGATTAGCTATAGATTTACTGCTTAGAAATTCGCTTACTTTATCCACAGCATATCCTTTTGCTATTGATGATAGATCTATCTTGAGAAGTGGGTTATTTTTCTTGAGTGCGGAAGGGTTTTCTTGAACTCGTAAATTCTGATAACCAATATGTGACATCGCCTGGTTTAAATCGTCTTTATTTGGTGTCTTGATTTTTACCTTTGGCCCAAAACCCCATAAATCTACTAAAGGAGAAATGGTAATGTCGAAGTAGCCTTTAGAAAGCTCGGAAATCGACAGAGCACTTTTTACTACATGATGAAATTCGTTTGATATGGGAATCCACTCAGTTGAAGGCTTTGAATTAAAGACACTTATTTCTGAATCTGATTGATATGTCGACATCTTTTGATTGATATCTTTTAATAGCTTATCTATTTCAAGTTGTAAGATCGTTTGTTTATTAATCTTATTAGCAGGTGCGACTAAAGTAATGTGGTAGCTGGTTCCCATTGTTTGACCTTTGAGAACAGCTTTTATTGGTAAATTGTTATTATCGGCACAAGAAACTAAAAATATGCTGGTAAAACAAATTAATAAAAAACGAAGCATGTTACTAGTTACAACTAATTAGAAAGAATGGTCGATCATTAATTCCTGATTTCCGCGTTTAACTTTGACTGAAATATTGGCAGCTTGTGATAACTCACTTAGTACCATTGCCCCCTTGTTTTGGTCGTCTAAGCACAATGCCATTTACTTCTGTAATGATATCATTTGAGCGGAAGTTTAATTGATTAAACATTTTTCTTTGTTTTCCAGGTTTTACTCGAAATCCAATAAATTGCCCATCAACAATAGCAGGCGATGGTCTTATTACATCCATCAATTTCGATGGATTAGTAATAATATCTTGTCGTAATTGTGAAAGATCAGGTGGTGTAGAATTCCCAGTAGCTAATGGAGAGCGACTAGGTTTTTTTTGTGGTTCGCTTCCTGGTAAAGGAATGCCTCCTAAAGGAATATTGTTTGAACGTCTTCTTGAGTTAGGTGCTACTTTGTTAACAGGTAGTAATAATTCTTCCGTTTTTCCGCGGTTATCAAGAACTACTTTCTCAGGCAGGATGTCACTGACGGTGACACCTTCTTGAATCGCTTCTCCTTTGCTATAGACTTTTTGTGGGCCATTAGAGGCTGAGATCAAAGCGAAGCCTTCTCTTGACTTATAAGCAACTATGCCATGGAGTTTTAAGTTTAATTTGGTGGGAGTCGCAACGGCTTTTTTTACTACTGCTGGTTTTGTTTCTACTACGACCACAGGCTTAATTTTTACTTCACCAAAAATGTGTTGATCAGCAATAAGTTTGCCATAATTTATTTTTTCTTTTGGCGTGATCAGATTACTCGCTTCACTAGAAGAAAAAGCTCCAATAGTGGGTGGTGGTGTCAAGAGTAACCACATTAACTTAGCTAGAGAAATACCTAGAGCTATAACAAGCAACAGGCTAATAAAGCTCGGAAGTTTTGATTTTGATTGTACTATTGCGCTCATTATACTGCTCTAGATTATTTGCTGCCATAATACTATAGATGACGGCGGGAATGTAGGTTGGACTCTTCGCTAAAGTTTTGGTTCTACGAACTTAGTAATAAGTTGGCTACTTCCTGGTATTTTTCAGCGCTTTTTTCTAAAATTTCTTGTGGAAGATGAGGTCCTGGTGGCGTTTTATCCCAATCTAAAGTTTCTAGATAATCTCTAATAAATTGTTTGTCGAATGATGGAGGGCTTGTACCTTCTTTGTACTGATCCGCAGGCCAAAACCTAGAAGAGTCAGGTGATAGTATTTCGTCAATTAGTATCAGCCGACCATTATCATCTAATCCAAACTCAAATTTGGTGTCTGCAATAATGATTCCTTTAGTTAACGCAAACTCGGCAGCTTCAGTGTAAAGTTCTTTACTTATGCGACGAACCTCATCTGCAAGAAATCCACCGATCAGTGCATGCATTTGTTTAAATGATATATTGATGTCATGACCGCCGACTTCAGCTTTTGTAGAGGGAGTGAAAATTACTTCTGGTAATTTTTCCGCTTGTTTTAATCCTTCGGGTAAGTCAATCCCACAGACTTGCCCTGTTTCTTGATAGTCTTTCCAGCCAGATCCAATTATATAACCACGAACAATCGCTTCGACGGGTAAAGGTTTAAGCTTTTTGACTATGACACTACGTCCTTCCAGAATTTCTCTTTCATCTTTAGTTAGCTTCAGGTCACTAAGTGTTAGATCACTAAAATGATTAGGCACAATGTGTGACAGTTTATCAAACCAAAAATTAGAAACTTGCGTCAGAACAATGCCCTTATTAGGAATAGGCTGAGGAAGAACCACATCGAATGCTGATAATCTATCTGTGGTGATAATCAGCATGTGATTTTCATCTACGTCGTAAATATCACGCACTTTACCTCGTGTAATTAAAGATAAATGCTTCAGATTCGTTTCAAATACAGGAGTTGGCATAACTTCACTTTAGAAATAGCTAGATGAATAATCATTGCATTTTATCGAACAGAAACAACAAGTGCTATGTAAATGCTTAAAAAAATAAATTCTTATTAATTGCTTATTTTAATAAATATTCTTCTATACTCTCTAGCATTCCATTTAGGACAGTCGATTAAATTTGACGATGTCTGGTTTATGATTAAATACGAAAAAAACCCAAAAAATATACAAAAGCTCTCTTTAAAAACTATTCAAGAAAACTCTGAATTATCACAATATAACGACAATGAGAAAGCAGTTGCTCTGCAGATGATTGCAGCAGTAGGAGATGTTTCGATTCTTGAAAACATACGGTTTAGCAAGGGCGCGATCGAAGAAGCGCTAGAGTCTCTTGAAGAAGACTTTGATTTGCTATGCGATACAGAAAATGTTGCGTGCGCGATGAAGCAAAAATATTTAAAAGATGAGCCTATCTGCTTAATAAATAAAGCCAGTGTAATTTCACAAGCAAAATCTAATAAACATACGCGTAGTATGGAAGCGGTTGATCTTTGGAGGCCTTATTTATCTGATAGTGTGATTGTTATTGGTAGAGAACCTACTGCACTCTATCGCTTACTGGAAGTCCTAGAAGAATCTAAAGACCAGGAAAATTATAAAAAGCCAAGTTTAATTATTGCCACACCTTCTGGATTTACTGGAACTATCGGATCTAAGAACTATTTATGGGACAACCATGAGCAATTGGATATTCCCTGTATTACCGTATTAGGACATCAGGGGGGAAGTGATGTTGCAGCAGCAGCGATCAATACCTTGCTTAAAATTCGTAAAGAAATGGATGAAGCCCAAAATGGTTAGAGTTTTTAACGGGCAATAAAAAAGCCCAGTAAACTGAGCTTTTCCTATAAGTAGAATACCTTAACTTAAAATATTATCTATAAACCTCAAGTTTACGAATTTTAGCAAGAGATACTGGAGTGGTTGCAACACCTCCACCTAAATGCTGTTCAATCACAGCATTATTACCATTTACCTTTCTTAGTAAGCCAGTGATACTAGTGTCATTAGTATTTAGAATTCTGATATTCTTGCCTACTGCAGATCGAATACTTGAAATACTGACTACTCTAAATTTTGGTTCAATATAAACTTTCTTTTCTTTCGCTTTGAGTTCTCTGATCGTTCCTGCGGGTAATAAATCACTCTCTTTAAATGTAGGTTCAATATCATCATCAAGTGCTAACTCTTCTTCATTAGCTACTGCTTGATTGCCATTCCTATTCATTGATATCTTCATTAGTCATCTTCAGAGTGATTAGGCAAAACAGCATCTAAATCTCCTTTAGCAACACTTTGAACCATATTTGCATTTTCTTTGGCAACGCTTCCCATTTTGGCGAAAGTATCATTAATTGATCCTCCGTTTAAAACAACAGAAGCTGTTAGTGCGACTAAGCTTAAGGACAATATTTGCAATATTAGTTGTTATGGCTCCGCCCCAGGTCATTACATTTATGTATTTAAAGGCCATGCTAGATACGATGAATACAATAGCAATGGATAGAATCAACATGATATTGGGGTCAATACCTCCAAGAAATATTCCTAAAGGAATTAAAGTAATAGCTGCTGCAATACTACCTACAATAGATGCTAAAAAAATTCTTCCCATATCAGGTTTCTTTGCATGAAGCATGCTTGCTATCTTGCTTACCAAGAAAAGGGTGATGAGAAACGCTAAAATGAGTGATCCGACTAAAATCATGACTATAACCTTATAATTTTTATTTTTTAGATAGAGTATGCGCTCTATTTCATTACATATACTTTAACGCTTGCGGGGCTATGCATTCAATAAAACTCCGATAAGCGCGCATCTTAACGAGATAACTTATTAAAAATAGAATTTAAACGGATGAAATTGGAGTTTTAGAGGTGCTTCCGTTTTCTTACAACTTACAGATAATTAATAAAAAGGGCTAAAAGTAGGGGGGTGACTTATTCGAAATAACAATCCTACTGATAGTAGGAAATCACAAAATGACTAAATTATCACGGTGTATGAGTTCTGATTCTCCTGTGTAACCTAAAATCTTACCTATTTTATTACTTGGCTTTTGAGCTAAAAGGGAAACTTCACTATCGGAATAGTTGATTAACCCACGTGCTATCACCTGATTATTCTGGTTTTTGCAATCAACAACATCCCCACGTTTAAAATTACCTTCAGATCTTTCTACGCCAATCGGTAACAGACTAGTACCCTGGGTTTGTATTGCATGACTTGCACCGGCATCGAGATATAGGGTTCCACTTGCCTGTACCTGGCCGGCTATCCATTGTTTTTTTGCTGAAAACTGCGCGTCTTCGGGTATTAGCAATGTACCTATTGTGTCACCAGCAGCAATACGACCCAATACATTTTTTTCTCTACCAGATGCAATAATAGTTGCGCAACCAGATCGAGCGGCTCTTTGGGCGGCTGTTAGCTTGGTTGACATTCCTCCGCTGCCTAATGATGTTTTAATTTCACCTACATATCCGTGTAATTTGCTATTACCTGCTCTTTCTTCTGTAATTAATTTTGCATCTTTGTTATGTCGAGGGTCTTTGTCAAAAAGGCCTTGTTGATCAGTAAGAATTACCAGCAAATCAGCTTCGGTAATATTTGCCACCAAGGCGGCTAAGGTATCATTATCACCCAGGCGCATTTCTTCTAAAGCTACTGTATCGTTTTCATTTATGATAGGTAGTGCTTTAAACTTTAATAAGGCTCGTAATGTGTTTCGAGCATTGAGATAGCGTTTACGATTACTGACATCATCGTGAGTAAGTAGTATTTGGGCGGCCTGAATATGATGTTTTTTAAACTGATTTTCATAGGCTTCAATTAAGCCAGTTTGACCAATCGCAGCAGCGGCTTGTAGCTCTGCCAACTCGGTTGGTCGTTTGCTCCAACCCATGCGGCTCATGCCTTCGGCAACAGAACCAGAAGATACTAAAATGATTTCAATGCCTTGTTGACGTAACAGAACCATTTCTTCTGCCCAGCCTTTGATGGCATCATAGTCTAAGCCTTTGCCATCTTTCGTTAGAAGCGCGCTGCCAATTTTGATAACCCAGCGCTTGGCTTTTTGGGTATATTTAATCCTGCTCATTTTGATTTTGAGTCTCTAGATAAGCTTTATCATCGAGTGATTGCATTATTTGGTTAGTCAATGCTTTGGTATTTAGACCTGTTGCTGCTGAGATCATAAATACTTTACCTTTCCAGTTAAGTCGTTTCACAATGTCATCACAATGTTTCTGCTGCTTTTCGGGTGGAAGAAGATCAATCTTATTGAGTACCAACCAGCGCTCACGTTGTTCTAGATCAGTGCTAAATTTATGTAATTCTTTTTCGATAACTCTTATAGATTCAACTGGGTCTTCTCTTTCATCCATTGGTGCGACGTCTACTAGATGAAGTAATAAACTAGTTCTGGATAAATGCTTTAAAAATTGTATTCCTAGTCCAGCTCCTTCCGCTGCACCTTCTATCAGCCCAGGGATATCTGCTATAACAAAACTTTGATAGGCATCTACTTTAACAACGCCAAGGTTTGGATAAAGAGTTGTAAAAGGGTAATCTGCAACTTTTGGCCTTGCTGAAGAAACGGTGCTAATTAATGTAGATTTGCCCGCATTAGGTAGGCCAAGCAAACCAACATCGGCGAGAACTTTCATCTCTAGTCTAAGTGTGCGTGTTTCGCCTTCGGAACCCGGTTTGGATTGTCGGGGTGCTCTATTCACTGAACTTTTATAACGTAAGTTACCTAGACCGTGAAACCCGCCTTGAACAACCTTGATCATTTCTTCGTCTTTAGTTAGATCACCAATCATCTCGCCAGTTTCTTCGACATAAATCATCGTCCCTATGGGGACTTGAATGATTTTATCTTCACCTTTAGCGCCTGTCATATTGCGACTTGCACCATTTTCACCTCTACCAGCCTCATAATACCTAACGTGTCTAAAGTCGGCTAATGTGTTTAGCCCTTTATTAGCTTGTAGATAAACGCTACCACCATCGCCACCATCACCACCATCAGGGCCACCAAACTCAATGTATTTTTCACGACGAAAACTGACACAACCATTTCCTCCGTCACCGGCTTTTACTGATATTACAACTTCATCTACAAATTTCATGGTTTGAGTTTATCTGAATCTATTTAATATAACAGGCAATAAAAAACCCCGACAAGCGGGGCTTTTTATTATAGTTGTGAGTAACTTATGCCGCTTGGATACTGACGAACTTTCTATTTTTCGGGCCTTTAACTTCAAAAACAACAACGCCGTCAGTTTTTGCAAATAAAGTGTGGTCTTTGCCACAGCCTACGTTTGTGCCTGGGTGAAAGTGAGTTCCACGTTGGCGAACGATAATGCTACCTGCAGACACTGCCTGGCCACCAAAGCGTTTAACACCTAGACGATTTGCATTAGAATCACGACCGTTTCGTGTACTACCCGCTGCTTTTTTATGAGCCATTTTAATAACCTCTGTCTTTTAACCGGAAAATTTTCCAATTAATATATAATTTGTTTTAAGCCGCGAAATTCTACAAGCAGTCTTGCCCTTAGTCAAACATTATATTTGCTATTTAAAGTCAAGAAAACAAGGAGTTTTTCTACTTCTACCTTGACACTTTCCCTGCATCTACCTAGCATTCGCTAATCAAATAATTAAGTCATAAAATTTGCGTGGATTATAAATCAATACAAAATCTGGTTGAAGCTGATATGAATGCTGTGGATGCTTTGATTCAGCAGAGACTTCAGTCAGATGTTGTACTAGTCAATCAATTAAGTCATTACATCATTAACAGTGGAGGTAAAAGGTTAAGACCTATGCTGGCGCTGCTGATGGCGCGTGCGTGTGGGTACGATGGAAACAGGCACGTAGATATTGCTACGATTGTAGAGTTCATTCACACCGCTACTTTATTGCATGATGATGTTGTGGATGAATCCGAGATGCGTCGTGGTAAAGATACTGCAAATAATGTATGGGGAAATCAAGCTGCTGTTTTAGTTGGCGATTTTCTCTATTCTCGCGCTTTTGAAATGATGGTTGATGTTGATGAGATGCGGGTCATGAATATTATGGCAAGTACCACCAATATTATTGCAGAAGGAGAAGTGCTACAACTGCTAAATATTAATGACTCTAATACGAGTGAAAAACGTTATTTAGAAGTAATTTACTCGAAAACAGCCAAATTATTTGAAGCGGCATGTCAATTAGGTGCTGTTTTATCTGAAATGTCTGAAGAAGATGAATTGGTCGTCGCTAAGTTTGGTACCCATCTTGGGACTGCATTTCAATTAGTTGATGACATTCTAGATTACAGTGCCGATAGTGATGAAATGGGCAAAAATGTTGGCGACGATTTGGCTGAAGGAAAGCCGACATTACCTTTAATACACGCTTTAGCTCAAAGCAAGAAAAATGGCGCTATTGAAGATGCTAATTTGATTAAGAAAGCAATTGAAGAAGGTGGTCTTGATTTAATTGAAGAAATAACGGACATCATTAGAAAAAATAAATCACTGGAATACACAATAGAAGTTGCAAAAAAAGAAACACAATTAGCCAATGATTGTTTAAAGGCATTACCTGATTCTGAATTCAAAACTGCTTTAACTGGTTTGGCAAATTACTCATTAAGCAGAACGACATAATCAGGGTTTTTCAATAAAGTTTGTTAAATTTTAACTGTAAGGTTTGAATTAGCTAGATCAATGATATGATTCTGTTTAATTAAAACCATGGATCGAAGTAATGAAATTATCAAGTAACTCAATCGGTATCATAATCTTTACACTTTTAGCAGCCGTAGTTTTCTTTTTTATGGCTAAGCGCCCAGCTGTTGAAGGCAATGCATTAAATTTTGGTATGCCTATGCAGCAGTCTCAGCCTAGTTCCACATCTTCAACAGATGAAACTGCTCCTGAGGTAGAAGAAGCGACTAAATCTGAAGAAGTTAAGACAGAATCTGTTGAGAGCACAGAACCCGAAAAAGAAGTTACTCCAGTTGAAGAAAACACGCCGGCTAGTGAGAGTGCACCGGCTAATGAAGGTGCGCCAGCTAATGAGAGTGTCACCAGCTGAAGAAGATACTTCGGCTAAAGAAAGTGCACCAGTCGAAAACAGTGATGCGGCTATAGAAGAATCAAAAGTAGAAGCAACAAATACTGAAGAATCTAGCCCAACACCTGCTACTGAGACATCTACAACAGACTAAAATTGTTATACGCGTCCCACACCTACAAACTTCTTTCTCCAATAGCCATTGAAGTTTGCTACTGAAACATTCTTGCCTCTTCTTGGGGCATGGATAAATTTATTGCCTCCTAAATATATACCTACATGATTTACCTTGGCACGGGTTCTTCTTGTATGGAAAAATATTAAATCCCCAACCTCAAGGTGCTTTAATGCAACTCTCTTTGCATGCTTGTATTGAGCCGCTGCAGATCTTGGAATATTTACCTTGATCGTTTTGTAGGCATATTGAATTAGTCCGCTACAATCAAAACCCTTTTGAGGATTGTCACCCCCCCACTTATAGCGCTTATGTATTTGTTTTTTTGCAACTTGAAGTGCTTTATATTTGTGTGGAGTGCTTTTTGGTTTAGCTACAGTTCGGTTAGTATTAGGTTTTGAACTACCTTTAACTAACAACTTGTATGCTTGGTTTAAATCAATGTCACTTTTCTGTGTAGAGTTATTTGCAAAGCTTGTTCCTTGAATGCAGAACAAGCTGACTATAAATAAACTCATAGAAACTGCTTTTGAGCGTTTCATAATTACCCCTTTGATGTACCTATATATCTAAATATTATTATTTTTATGGTTAGATCTTATATTGCGCGCGAATAGTAGGCTAAATTATATTATTCAGCAAATACATCTGATAATTGGGTGTTATTAATCACGTTAATTCATAATCATGAGTAATTTTGGCTGTCTTTCCGAGCATAATAGAAGCCGAACAATATTTATCAGCTGAAAGTTCTATAGCTCTTATGACTTTTTTTTCTGAGATATCATTACCAGAAATAATGAAGTGTAAGTGAATATTCGTAAAAACCTTTGGTTCAGTGTCCGCACGTTCTGCAGTAATTTCAACTTCGCAATTTATTAAATCTTGCTTGCTTTTTCTAAGCATTGAGACAACATCAAAAGAAGCGCAGCCACCAAGGCCCAAAAGTAGCATTTCCATAGGTCGCACACCAAGATTTCTTCCTCCATGTTCAGGTGGCCCATCCATTACAACAGAATGACCGCTTCCCGATTCTCCTACAAAACTCATGTGATCGAGCCATTTTACTCTTGTTTTCATTGAAGATTCTCTTCTAAGCTATTTTCAATTTCATCCATAAGCAAACCAGAAATATTAGCCGAATATATGGTGTCTAATTCGCGGATACAGGTAGGACTGGTGACATTAATTTCCGTAACGTAGTCTCCTATAACATCAAGGCCAACAAACATTAATCCCATTTCTTTAAGTTTTGGTCCTACTGCATTGCATATTTCGAATTCTCTCTCTGTAAGGTCTACTCCCTCATAAGTTGCGCCAGCAGCTAAATTACCTCTACTTTCGCCTTTAGCTGGAATCCTAGCTAATCCATGAGGAAATGGTTTTCCATTTATGACTAGTATCCTTTTATCGCCATTTTTGAACTCGGGAAGAAAACGTTGAGCCATGACGGTTTGAGTCCCATTATTGGTAATTGTTTCTAAAATGACACTTCTATTAGCATCACCTTCCTGAATTTGAAATACCATTGAGCCACCCATACCATCAAGTGGCTTCACCACAATGCGTTTTAGCTCTTCATGGAATGCTTTGATGCGTTCCATATCTCTTGTAACTAATGTTTCAGGCGAAAAGTCTGGAAACCAGGCAGTAGATAGTTTCTCATTAGCAGTGCGAATGCTAGAAGGTTTGTTAACAACCAGGCAACCCTTTTGCTCAGCCAGTTCCAGAATGTATGTGGAATAAATATACTCCATATCAAACGGAGGATCTTTTCTCATTATGATGCAGGACAGCTCATGTAATGGCTTGTTAACTGGTTCTTCTAGTTCGAACCAGGAATCAGGATTATCAGTGACCTTGACCTTAGACATATTGGCAAAAGCTACACCATCTTTAACATACAAGTCATTTTGAGTAATATAGTAAATTGTGTAATTTCTTCGTTGCGCTTCGAGCATCATTGCGAAGGTGCTATCTTTCTTAATGTTTATAGATTGAATAGGGTCCATGACAACCCCTAAGCTGATTTGTTCTTGCATAGATAAATGATGTCTAAATAGTAAAAGCATCATTGTATGCTAAAAAGAATATAAGCAATTAAAAATGAGCAAAAAAAAGCGGACATAAAGTCCGCTTAAAGTTGCGAGGGAGTCGGTTTAGAGCAAACCGCTAGATTTTGCTCGTAAATGTGGTTGGTCTACAAATCCCCTTTGATCAAGCCCAACTTAACCGTCTCACATATGCTCTGTGGCAATTCATTTAATAAAGGTTCATATATTTGTGTTAAATTGTTATTTTTTTTCATTTTTGGATAAAATAAATTATTTTGAACATTTTATTTAGTCAAAACGACGTAATTAGTGGACGCAGTTGTGAAGAACAATAAGCAATCAGTTGAAGAGAAGACGAAACGTGATACCGAGTTATTAAAAAAGATAGCAGAAGGTGATCGTGACGCATTTACAGAGTTATATATAAGCTACCAACCAAGGCTTATTAAATTTTGTAGCCGTATGTTGAAATATGATGTTGCATTGGCCGCTGATATCGCTGATGAAGCACTTATAGAAGTATGGAAATCAGCAGGTAGCTTTTCAGGTCTTTCACAGCCTTCAACCTGGATACATTCGATAGCACGATTTAGGATGATCGGTTATTTAAGGAAGAATAAAGAGTTACTGCAGGATGATGATTTTGAACAACTAAATATAGAGGACACAGATCTATTACCGGAACAAGAAGTGATTATTTCAGAAAGAGATCAAGAAATAATCGATAATTTAGCAAAACTAAGTGAGAAACATAGAGAAGTTATAGAGCTTGTTTATTATAAAGAGCTTTCTATAAAGGATATTTCAGTTATGTTAGATATATCTGAAAATACCGTTAAAACTCGAATGTTTTATGCAAGAAAGCACCTGAAATCACTTCTTTCGAATACAGATCTTTTAGATAATAGCGATGAATATTGAATACTAAGAATAATGAAATCCCAGAAAGAGCTTTAGAGTTACTACCTTGGTTTGTAACTGGCCAGCTTTCTTCTGAAGATAATGCTTACTTTGAAGAAGTACTGCAAGGTAATAGTGCGCTTGAGTCTCTAGTAGATGAAGAACGCAACGTTTTTAATCTAGTCACTGAAGATAAGTCTTTAATTGGTTTATCAATACTTAGGTCTCCAGAATCCAGACTAGAAAATGTTTTCAAGCAGATCGATAATACGTCAGTTGAGATACCACTGAGAAATTCAGTTGGTGATAACAAAAGTTTCTTGGATAAACTTAAAAATACAATTATCATCCTGGGTACCAGCAACATTTGGTGTTACTGAATATGCTCGATTTGCCAGTGTAGCTTTGTTAGTTATATCACTGTCTGTGCTTATGGCTTTTGTTGCTCCATTATTCACAGAGAAAAATGAATACACACCGGCTGCTGCAAAATCTGCGAACGTTATTAACAATCAATCTACTACTATTTTGCTGGTAGGTATAAATGGTTCGATGGATTCATTGCAATCACATCCTTTACTTAAGGGGAAACTTAAAAAAGTTGAGTCTGTTCCAGGTAAAGAAGGCATGTATCAAATCAGCTTTAATACAAAACTAAGTGATACCCAGGTCAAAGAAGTGCTATCTTCTCTATCTTCTAACAAAGAATTGATATGGTTTGCCGGTGAAGCATATTAAATTAATTATATTAACTAGTGCTGCTTTATGCAGCTTAGCTATCAGTACACTTCAAGCTGATGAGTACGCTTTAGATGATGAAAGTATAGAGCCTCTATACTTTGATTTTGTTTATGAGCCTAAGGTAGTTAAAAAGCCAAGAAGATCAAATTATATAAAAGATGAAGTTGTTTTGTTGTATTCAATTGAAGATACTTCGAAAGTTAAAAATATAACTCAAAAATATAATTTAAAACCTGCAAGCAGTACGGTTCTAGCATCAGTTAAAACAGGGATGGTGGTTGCAAATACCAATGGTCAGGATCCATTAGATCTCAGCGCATCTATAAATAAAAAAGAAAAAAGTGTTAATGCTGAGACCAATAATATATTTAAAACTGCTGCAACATCGTATAAAAATGCGTACTCGATGTACGAAACCGGAGTTAGTTTTGTACATGAAACTACAAAAGGTAGGGGAAAAACCATATGCATGGTGGATACACCAATCGACATTTTCCACCCATCTTTATCTAATGCTCATATTGAAACAAAAGATTTATTTAAAGTTGATATAAATAATAAAGAATCATTGCTGCATGGAACTTCAGTTGCAGGCGTCTTAGTAAGTCAAAATCCACATATTGGAATAGCACCTAAAGCAAAGCTATATTCTATTGGGGCATTCAAAGCCGAAAAGAATCATCCTTCGGTTTTAAAAGGCTCTTCTTCCGATGTGGCTAAGGCAATTGATGCATGTATTCAACATGATGTTGATGTTATCAATTTAAGCTTTACTGGTGGTAAAGATTCTATAGTTGAGAAAATGGTTAACAAAGCTGTATCGAAAGGTATTGTTGTTGTTGCCGCAGCCGGAAATGGTGGAAATTGGGGTAGCACTATTTACCCTGCTCTAATTCCAGGGGTAATTGGAGCTACAGCAATTGATGAGAATAAGAAATTATTCAATATGGCTGATAAAGGTCGTTTTATAGATTATTCAGCACCAGGTGTAAATATATTGACTATCGCCCCTGATGGTAAGTATAAATTAGCTACCGGTACATCAATTTCTTCTGCGCATGTCAGTGGCATCGTAGCACTCTTACTTTCTCAGAAAGGTAATAACAATCTTAACTCGGCTCTAATCAAAACAGCTGTTGACCTAGGTAAGCCTGGAAGAGATGAAGAGTATGGAGAAGGACTTATTAACGCAAGTAAGGCCCTAGCCGTTCTTAAAGCGGGTAAGCCTTAATAGTTAACCCAATCTTTTGGTTTTAAGAAGTGCTCATAAAGTATTGCTTCCTCTGAGTTCTCCTCAGGTTGCCAATTATATTTCCATTTAACGAGGGGTGGCATCGACATTAAAATCGATTCCGTTCGCCCACCTGATTGTAAACCAAACAGAGTTCCACGGTCATAGACTAGATTATATTCTACGTATCTACCACGCCGATAAAGTTGAAAGTCTCTCTCTTTTTCTCCATATTCCAGTTCTTTTCTTCGGGCAACAATAGGTCGGTATGCTTTGATGTAACTGTCACCTATTGCTTTCATAAAATCAAAAGATTTCTCAAAGCTCCATTTGTTTAAATCATCAAAAAATATTCCACCAATACCACGTTGTTCATCACGGTGTTTAAGATAAAAATAATCATCACACCATTTTTTGTATTCATCGTAAACATCTGAACCAAAAGGCTCACATGCTGCTTTAGCAGTTTTGTGCCAAGCCTTACAATCTTCGTCGAAGCCATAGTATGGAGTAAGGTCATAACCTCCTCCAAACCACCAGACTGGATCCTCACCTTCTTTTTCAGCAATAAAAAAACGTACATTTGCATGAGATGTAGGAATGTATGGGTTTTTAGGATGAATAACTAAAGATACTCCCATTGCTTGAAAACTTCTTCCAGCTAACTCTGGTCTGTGAGCTGTCGCAGACCCTGGCATTTTATCACCTCTAACATCAGAGAAATTAACCCCTCCTTGTTCAATAACCGCACCATCTACAAGCAGTCTTGTTCTGCCGCCCCCATGCATAACAGGAGAATCAGGATTAGGGCTAGCTGTCCGAGTCCAGGAGTCCTCTTCAAAAGTACCTTGGCCATCTTCGTCTGAGAGTTGGTCGCAGATAGAGTCTTGTAATGCAAGTAGATAGTTTTTTACAGCTTTTATATCAGGAGTTTGCATAATTGATACCTTTTCTGAACCACTTTAATTTTGTTGTTAAGATATAGTAGATGTTTGTACTACTACGATATTTAAAGTTATTTTTAACACGCTTTCATTTTATATTAATTGGAATGCTTGTGTTTGCTTTAACTGCAATGCTTTCACTGTACTTTATCAATCCATACGATATTAAATCAAATAATATTCGTCCCAGGATCTTTGGAATGGATATCTATAGAATACCTAGCAAATCAATGCAGCCATTATTGAATCCTGGGGATATTATCGTCATTTCAAATAAAGCTTACTTAAAAGCACCAATAAGTAGAAACGAGATAATTGTCTTTAATAGAATTCTTAATAAAAATTCGGGGAAGGTTATTTCTTTTATTAAGAGGGTAGTAGCGTTATCTGGAGATCGATTAAAAATTGAGAAAGGATCAGTTTATGTCAATGGTAAACCTATTTCTGAGTCCTATATTAAAAATAAGAATAAATTGAAGTATTACTCTTTGGTGATGCCTGAGATTACAATTCCAGAAGGTAAGATATTCGTCCTTGGTGATAACAGAGATAATAGTAATGACAGTAGAATGTTCGGTACAATTTCAATATCTGATGTAGTTGGTAAAGCAACAGATATACTTTACAGTGCTGAAGGAAAATCAGGGGATAAAATTAAATGAAAGGTGTTTTTATAACGGGCACTGATACAGACGTTGGTAAGACCTGGGTGGGGCAGAGAATCATTCAATATTTAACTAAGAATGGAATTTCTGTCGAACCTAGAAAGCCGGTTGAATCTGGTTGGCCATTAGATATTAAACAGACTGATGCATGGAAGATATCTCATGCAGCAAACAAAGTAGAAAAACTAGATGCAATCTGTCCAAATCGTTTTGCAGCAGCTATATCACCCGATAGAGCCGCTAAAATTGAAGGAAAAGCAATTACTATTAGCCAGTTAACTAAGCAATGCACAGATAATTTTGATTCTGATACTGATTTTTTATACGTCGAAGGAGCTGGTGGCTTCTATTCGCCGCTTTGTTCAGATGGGTTAAATGCTGATTTGGCAAAGGCTCTGAATTTGCCGGTAATCTTAGTAGTTGCAGATCGATTAGGCTGTATTAATCACACTTTGCTAAGTATTGAGGCCATTGAAAAAGCTCGCTTGTCGTTGCTTGGAGTTGTTTTAAATAATATTGAAAAGAGTGGTGATACTGATAGTCACAATATGAATAATTATGCAAGAATTGTCAGAGAAAATTAATTACCCGCTTATCTCATTCGAAAATTCTTTAAAACCAACAGAAAATATATGCCGCTGGTTAGATCTTTAGCTCAAGTTATTAACGTTTAGACTTACGTCTTGTTTTTCTTTTCTTTTTGCTTGTTTTCACATTAGAAAAATCCAGAGATCTAACAGTAGTTACTCGAGACAAGATTTTTACAATCCCTTGGTGCCTTAGATGACGTGCAAGACCAAGCGCTGTTTTACCATCTGAGTTTCTAATATCCGGATCTACACCAACCGAAAGGAAGTATTGAACTAATTGCCAATGACCATAGCGTGCAGCAACGTGTAAAGGCGTCCAGTTTTTATCTGTTTTTTGACCAGGTTTGAGCCCATGTTTAACGAGTACCTTAGCGACATCAATGAGACCATTGGCACTTGCTATATGAAGCAGAGTTACTCCTCTTGCGCCTTTCTCATTAACGTCTGCACCATTTGCGATTAAATCAATTACCATTGAGGCCCAGCCTCTAGATACAGCGATACCGAGAGGGGTTTCTCCATCGAGGTTTTTATGAGTAGGAGAAGTGCCTGCCTTCAGAAGCTGTTTTGCTCGTTGAGTTTTTCCAGCTTTAAGTGCTTCTAATAATTCGATTTCAAGAACTGGGTTTGATGGCGGCCGGTTTCCTTTGGGGCTTTTCGGGAGGGGCTTTATATCAGCTTTAACAGTAGTTTTCTTTGAAGGACTCAGTGATTCAGGATTTTTGAATTTTCCTGATCCAGAACTTAGCAACATCAGTACTTCTTCAGATAAAGGTTGTCCATTAGCATCAAGTAATGCTGTTTGTTTGGCTATAGCGCTAGAACTAAGGACAATTCCACTAAGGATTAAAAAAACACAATGAAACATAGTGGATAAGGTGTTGTGCTTATTCATGGCCCTTCCTGAACTCGAGAATTATTATTGTTTATATTCTAACAGAATATTTCACAGATAAATCTAAAATCACTTAAAAGCCGGGAGGTGTGTTTTTACTTTAGTTTTTGATAGTTGGAAAATTATTTTAGTAACTACGGAATACGCCAATCATCACTCCTTGTATTTCTACCTGATCAGCTGGATAGAACATTGATTGCAGCTGGCTATTGGCAGGTCTTAATTCTACGACACCGGTATCTTTCGGGTGATAATACTTAAGGGTTGCTTCGTAGCGATCAACTAATGCAACAATAATTTCACCTTCTCTGGCAGAGCTTTTTTTCTGGATGACTACGTAATCCTCATCCCAGATACCTGCCTCTATCATAGAATCACCTGCAATCTTTAATACATATCGTCCTGGGCCACAAAAGAGTTGAGCAAGATTTATATTCTGTTGGTCAGGAATTGCTTCTATAGGGCAACCAGCTGCAACCCTTCCCATATAAGGTAGAGTGCCTTCCTCTTCAAAGGGTTCTACTAGTTGATAAGCTGCTTTACCTTCAGCTTCTTGTAAGTAGTTGTTATTAATCAAGGTGCGAATATGCTTATGGATCGTGCTGCGACCGATACCAATATGTTGTCCAATTTCTTCAAGCGTAGGAAGGTAGCCCATTTCCTGGGCCATTTCCTGAATGGTATTCAAAACCAGTGATTGTTTTGATGTAAGCATATCGTTCTCCCTTTGTTTCTCAGTGTTCTTTATAGCGAACAAAAAAGAAACATTCAAGGTAAATTTCAGTTACTTGCGTTTGTATTGAAATATGAGAAGAGTATTCAATGTTATCATCGAAAAAAACAATGTGTACATAAAAATAACTATTTATTTTAAGCATTCAAACAAACAAATCGTAAATATAGCTTAATAAGCCATTGATACACTTAGATATAAGTTTCTTTTACTAATTATTGTTGAATATAAAACCGATGCCTAATTGAGCAAAAAGACCTTTACAAATCATCGTGTAAAACCGATATCGCTTAACAACCTTAGTTATTTATATTAGTATTTAGTTACGGGTGTCCTCTGTGATATTCGGAAAGTGAGCGGGTAGTCCCTTGAGCCTAATTACGAACTCCGGGGGTTAGATGAGGTTTTGTGAGCATGACTGCTACGGCGGTAAGCCTAATAAACTTTTGAAGACTCCCACTTGAACCTTCCGGTTCAAGGTCAATGTTCACTTTGCGATATCTTGGTAGGCACCCTTTTTTGTGCCTGCTCTAAACGTAAGTTAACTATAAGAAAATTATACAGATTTTCTAAGTCTTGCTACGCTACTCCTGCTAAAAAGCACATGCTTTGGGAATCTTTTGAGCGCTGTTTCTCGGGTCTATATCATTTGCCCATTGAATCACCGGTGCATTACTTCCAAATGGTTCGTCATAATCTATCCAGTACACTTCTTTTTGTTTTTTTTGCGTTGTATATTTTGCATCATAGCCAAGAAATCGTATGTATTCGGAATGCCGACGTGCTTCATCAAGCGAAATAAAAGATCCAAGTGCTATGGCATTTTTGTAAGGTCCTGATTCGATTATTTTATAATCAGTAACTTCTTGTTTTCTAATATCATTGATAACTTTGATGGCCTCTGAGCGATTCTTAAAAGGTTCCAGATATACCAAAAAATTAAGCGTCTGCATGGTTTTTTGTTTACTTATTTCTGTCGCCAAACCAAAATTATTGATATTTTTTGCGATTATTTTGGCTGTTTTTTCACTATTAAAAGGGCCAAACGTATAACAACTGCTTTGTCTTGTAGAGCTGTCGCTTTGATAGATGTCACTGTTTTGTATAGGTAAGAGCGTTAAACCTGGAATACCTTTTTCTTCTGAAAGTGGGGGGGTGGCATCATTCTTCCCCATCGTTAGTGTCCATATCAAATAAAAAGCATTTAACCCAAGTAATACTACTATCAGGTTTTTCAGAATTGAATTAGGCATTGTGTAATGCGTCTTCCTTGATCACTTTAAGTCCTAACATAAGAAGGTTTTGTTGCAAATCGTACTCATCCTCCATATATGGCAATAGGCTTTCTGCCGCCCCGCCGCAAATAACTCTTTTCACTAGAGGACTTCTCTACACCATCTTCGCCAGATTGCTTGATTAGATTCTGTTCCATCATGTTGCAAATATGTTCTATAGCACCAGCATGGCCTAATAAGCAACCACTGGCTATCGCTTGTGTGGTTTCTGTAGAAAAACACTCAGGAACAAACTCATGAGTTTCATTTCCCCAAAGCCCAAGTAGTTCTGTATTTTCTAATAAGCTATCAGAACATAAATGCAGACCAGGGAGAATTACGCCTCCCAAATGTTTGCCATTTTTGTCAACCGCATCGATGGTTGTAGCTGTACCTGAATCAATAACAATGCATGCATGTTTATCGGTCGTTGAAGTGTTATGTAGGTGAAAGGCCGAGATAATTCCAACAAATCTATCTGCGCCTAATTTAGTAGGATCTTTATACCCATTTATTATATTGCCGAGTTCTTTTTCAGCAGTAACTTCCACAAATTTCATCTGCTGTTCAAGCGCTATTTTTTTCGCAGCACGCGAAAATGTGCCCCCTAGAACTGAAACCATAATTACCGAGTTACAATCTTTATTCGCAGTTACTATTTTTTCGAAAACCTCAATAGGTAATTCGTATTGATGGGACATAGACTTTTGCTCGGATAGCACGTTCTCATCATTAACTTGATTATCATTCAAAATTGCCCATTTTAAATGTGAATTACCAGCATCAATTAAAAGTGTTTTCATTGTTTAGTTGAGCCTTTGATTAATTACTTTTGTAACCATTTTGTATTGATTTTTTATCGAGTCTTATATCTATAGATGAATAAAACCGGGTTTCACCCAAATCATCTAAAATAGCTAGTCTTCCGTTGTTATCAATATCAGCAACTTTACCTGAGATAGTGTTTCCCTGATGCTGAAAATTTACAACTTCCCCGTGTAAAATATCCCATTTTCCCCATAATTGCTTAAACCGCCCAAAGTCCATAGAAACAAAGTCTTTAAGGTGAACAGATAGTCTGTGGATAATTCTGATTAAAAGTTCATCACGAGAAAATCCAGTATCCAACATCGCATCATCTACCGAGGTAATATGCTGGTTTATATTGTCTGCTTCAATTCCTGATAAAGAAATATTTAAGCCAATGCCTATAATAAACCTATCTGAGTGGTTTGATGTTTCTATCAGGACACCGCCCATTTTTTTTCTTTGCCAGTAAATATCATTGGGCCACTTCACACCATGCCCTTTCAAACCGATGTCTTTTAATGCTTCAACGATAGCAATTCCCGTTACTAATCCTAATATGGACCGATGTTGAATATCATTAGTGAGGCAATAATATAATGATAGGTAAATATTACCATTGTCCGGAGAGACCCAGTTATTGCCTCGTCTACCACGCCCATTGGTTTGTTTTTCACTAATGCAAATATCTCCACACTCACCATTATCTTGTAGCCATGAGTTAGTTGATGTGATTTCTTCCAGAAAATGAATATTACCTGACAAAAATGGAGTTACCTCACGCGTTATCAGCTCGATATCATAAGGTTTCTGTGTTCTTGTCATACGCAGGTAAGCGCTCTTCGGTAATATATCTGCTAGCTATAATAGCACCAATTAAAGCGATGATTGCAGATGATAAAAATGTCCAGATTGCTCCCATGGAATCCCATGCATAACCACTGAGCAAATGTCCTAATGCTCCTCCCAAGCCAAAACTCATTCCAGCATAAAGTGCTTGTCCACGACCTTGAAGCCGACCAGGAAATAGAGAATGAATGAGATAAATAGCACAAGCATGAAATAAACCAAAACTTGCTGCATGAAACAGTTGGGAGATAATTAAAAGTATGAGGTTATCAATCCATAGCGCCAGCATTACCCATCGAAATGCTGTGATAAATAATGCAATAACAAATAAGTGACAGACACTAAATTTTGTCAGTAAGCGCCTCATTAAGAGAAAAAGCCCGACCTCGGCAAAAACGCCTAATGCCCACATTGCCCCTGAGAATTCACGTGAATAACCATGATCTTCCAAATAAATAGAGAAGAAAGTGTAATATGCCCCATGACTTAAAGATTGAAAGAAGCAAGCCAACAATAGTGCGATGACTATCGGTTTTTTTAGAGTTTCAAAAATATGAGTTTGACTACTTACGTGGCTATCACCATATGCTCTATCATTTACTAAAAATGTTGTGACAGTGTTTGCAACAAGCAGCGCTAGTATTATCTGTGGTAACAGGGAAATTTTGCTACCTCCAATAATTGTAGGCAAGACCAACACTACCAATATAAAACCAACAGACCCCCAAAGCCTTATGTAGCTATAAGCACTTGTATCATGCTCAAGATGATTCAGTGTTAACGCTTCATATAAAGGCAGTGCGGCATTCCAGAAAACACCAAAAGCAGCCATTACTAATACGAACCACCAGTAACTTTGAAATGGAATTACGCCAGCAAATACGATTACCGAAATAATCATGGAGCCTTGAATAATCACCAAACGCTTTTCTATATGATCAGAGATCCAGCTGAATAGATAAGGGGATATCACTTTGCTTGCCATCACAATGGCAAGAAGCTCACCTATCTCATTGGCAGTGAAATTCAGGGATTTAAGATAGAGTGACCAATAAGGTAGAAAAGCACCTAGGGCAGCAAAATAAAAAAAGTAGAAAGCAGAAAGTTGTGGATACTGTGTTTTTCGCATCAAAGAGTCAGTTTACGATTTCGGTACTGACATCAAAATCGCGTAGTTTCTAAAGCCGAAGTATATGGCTTGTTTGTTAAGCTGACTATTTATTTGATATTTAAAAACACCTCATAAGTAGGGGGGTGACCAAAGTATCTACTTTATGCTAACGAGCACCTAAAATTGATAATAAACGATAATCATTAACGTTTTTGGCCATGTCTACAGCAGTTAGTCCATCTGAAGTTCTTGAATAGGCAGATGAACCATGATTGATCAGAAAATTAACAATATTTGGATGACGAAAACGAACGGCATGATGAAGAGGAATCCAGTTCTTCACTGTTTTAGCATTTACATAAGCACCTTTATTAACCAGGAAAATAACTGCAGAATAATGCCCTCTAGCAGCTGCCATATGTAATGCTGTTTCTCTTTCTCGATTAGAGATATTGATATCTAAACCTTGTGATAAAAGAGTCCTCAGTTGATTTACATTACCAGCATTTGCCGCGGCAAATAAATCTTCAGCTTCAGGTGCGGCAGCTGGTGGTGGATTATAAGGTTGATTCGTAGAACTATTTTGAGGGGCAGACTGTGGAATTCTTTGCTCAGCCTGCTGCTGTTGAGCGTACCATTCAAGAAGACGCATTTCGCGAATTCTTCGCTGTTCAAGCGTGGTTTGATCACTCGCATATTCCTGAGCATGACTTACAGAAATAACATTCAATCCCGGAAATAGCATAGAGATAAAAATTAAAAAGAGTTTGCGCTTAGTATTTCGCATGGTATTCCCCGTTGAAGTTTTCTTGATAAATTTAACCAATTAAGCAAACAGTATAATTACGTAGTCTTGAAAACCATGGCGCTAACAGATAAAAGCACACAAAATAATGATGACTGCGTTGCAGAAGTATCTTGAATTTTCGCCAAACTGGACTAAAATTTTGCTATCAGAATCATTATCTTCCCACAGCATTGATGAAATCGTTGTTTTTACTCTTATTGGTTACCTATACCTTGGTATTTACTGGTGGTTGCAGCAGTGACGATAGAGTATCTGCATTAAAAAAATGTACGGTATTAGGCGGGGAATCAATCCTTTACGCGCGCGCTAACTATGTGAAGTTATTTCACTATTTCAATCCAGAAAAGTTTTCTGACTCTTATCAACAAACAAAAGAGTTTGATCATGTGACTACTAGAAATATTATAAATACTTACGATATTGCGATCCGAAAGTTAAAACCTCATGATGAAGACACCAAATCATTGATTGCTTCGTGTCAGAAGCTAGCTGATTTTAGTAAAGCTTTAGTCGATCAGTCGTATCCTAGAGCAATTTCACATCAAAGCCAGTACGATATTCTAAGTGATGCGTTTTTTATTGAAATTAATCAGATTGTAAAGTTTGACCACAATATTGGCGAGTTTGATAAGAATACTAAAAGTTTCAAGCAATATGTGGAAGAGTATCGAAATGCTGTACAAAACTATCTGGCCAAATACAAGAATGAGTTACCAGAAGAAATTATAAGCTCGCTTTAGTTTTTGCTAATTAATTTTCCTAAGTTATATCATTTTAGCAAGCAGCTCTTTTGCCTTTTCGGCATCTATTAAAATTTGATCTTTAAGGTTTTCGAAATCTTCAAAACGTTTTTCTTCACGAATATACTCAAGTAACTCAACACAGATGTGTTTTCCGTATACTGAATCTGAGAAGTCAAACAAGTGAACTTCTAAACGATTCTGATTTCCAGAGACCGTAGGTCGATTGCCTAAATTTGCCACACCATTATAACTTGAGTTATTTAAACCATGAACGCGAACGGCATAAACCCCTCGTTTAGGTGAAATATTATCGGGTAGCTTTAAGTTCAATGTGGGAAAATTTATCGTTCGACCACGCTTCTCTCCATGGCGAACTCTCCCGCTTAGTTGATAGTTGTATCCTAGTAGACTATTAGCTAATGAAATATCTCCTTTTTCCAGAGCTTTTCTGATTCTTGTGCTACTAACTCTCTGTGATTCCTTTTCAACCGTTGGAGTGTCAACCACTGTCATTCCAGAGTGCTTTCCTAATTCGTTTAATAAATCAAAGTCACCCCCCCGGTTATAGCCGAATTTAAAATCATCCCCTACTGCTAGATGCTTAACATTAAGGTAATCCTGAAGTATATTTCTTACAAATACTTCAGGAGGCATGTTCGCAAATTCTTCATCAAACTTTAAACACAGGAAATTATTAACACCCAATTGCTCTAATAAGCGTATTTTGTCACGAAGTGGATAAATTCGAGTAGGAGGGTTTGGGCTAAAGTATTCTGCAGGTAATGGTTCGAAGCTAACCACAGTTAATGGCAGCTGTAATTCTTGAGCTTTTTGCTTTAACTTGCCAATGATTTTTCGATGACCTAAATGCAGGCCATCAAAGTTACCAATGGTAGCCACACAAGCAGAATCATTTTTCTTTGGTAGTCTAATGTGGCGGATAAAATTCATCCTCAAAGTTTACCCCAAAGATTCAAAGTGGTTTTGCCTAAGTGCTTCATAAGTGACAATTGCAACGGTATTTGAAAGATTTAAACTACGGCTATCTTTTAACATCGGTAGACGCAATTTTTTTTCTTCATCGAATGTCGCTAGAACTTGATCAGGAAGACCGCGTGTTTCTGGACCGAATAACAGAATCGAATCTGGCAATAATCTGGCATCCGTGTAAGTAGTTTTTCCTTTTGTAGTCAAAGCAAAAACAGGGCGGTTACCAATAAATTCTAGAAAATCCTGATAATTTTCATGCTCCTGAATAGTAGCCATGTCTCTATAATCCATACCAGCGCGTTTCAGTTTTTTCTCATCAAGGTCAAATCCCAGTGGATGGATTAAATGTAAACGTGATCCAGTATTTGCGCAAAGGCGCATTATGTTACCCGTATTTGGTGGTATTTCTGGCTCAAAGAGCGCTATATCGATCATAGAATTAATTACTTATTTACAAATTTAAAATCAAAGGAATTCTTGGTAAGTTATCACTTGACAACTAAATACGAAAACGCTCTAATAGCGCCCTCGCTTATGGCCCGATAGCTCAGTCGGTAGAGCAGAGGATTGAAAATCCTCGTGTCGGTGGTTCGATTCCACCTCGGGCCACCATTCTATACTTTCTTGTATCATTCTTATTAAGTCTCTCCATTTCATCTTTTAAGCAATTATTATTTATCATAAAGACGCTTTTTTTGCATTCTCGTTATAAACCTTGGTGCTAATGGGTAATTGTACTAATTTATAAGTTTGTAAATATTAAGTACTATATATCGCTTTATATTGCGGAATTACCACCATGAAATCTACTGTTAAATTGATATTTAATACTGTCGTGCTTGGCATAGCTTCGTTGCTATTCACTCAAACTGTTTTAGCTAAAAGCACAGGCATTATGGATGCTTTCGACACCAAAAGAATAGCAGAGCATTCATGGGCAATATTTGGTCCACTGACACCGCCGAATCCTGAAAATAAGGGCTTCATGAATAACCCGTTATTCGTTGTTACTGATAATAGCGTGATCGTAATTGATCCCGGTTCAAGTTTGCAAGTAGGCGAGGCGTTATTGGAAAAAATAAAAGAAAAAACAGATAAGCCTATTACCCATGTTTTTAATAGCCATGTTCACGGTGATCACTGGTTGGGGAATCAAGCGATAAAAAATGCCTATCCTGATGTAAAAATATACGCTCATCCTGAAATGATAGAAGAAGCTAAAGCGGGTGAAGCGGAAAGCTGGATAAGTCTAATGAAAACATTAACGAAAGGTGCAACTGATGGTACTGAGGCTGTTATTGCCTCTATCGCATTAGAAAATGAGCAAGAAGTGAAGGTTGATAATATAACTATCAAATCTTACCTGAGTGACATAGCGCACACTAAAACTGATGCCATGTTTGTCATTGTGGAAGATAAGGTTCTGATCACTGGCGATAATAATTTCAATAAAAGAATGCCACGTTTAGATGATGGGAGTTTTGCAGGTAATATCAACGTGTTAGATGATGCAATGAAGTTGGATATTGACGTTGTAATACCGGGTCATGGTCCTTCAGGCGGCAAAGAGGTTTTGACTTCATTTCGAGACTTCCTGAACATCATTTACGAAACCAGTAAAGAATTGATGGAAGATGATGTAGAGGCATTTGAAATGAAGCCGATAATTGTCGAGAAACTTGAAAAATATAAAGATTGGGAAAGTTTTGATGACTCCATTGGTAAGTTAATTAGTGTCGCGGTATTAGAAGCAGAAAACGAATAACAACAAGTAAAAGATAAAATGTGGCTAAAAGTAGGGGGGTGGCTTTAATTATATAGTATCATTTTACCTGGCTCAGACATTTAAGGCACTTGCTGGACCTAGAAAAGTCACCCCCCTACTTTTAGATGGTTTTTAATGAGACATCAATACCGGTACAATCATTGATTTCAATAAGGTTGTTGATACGCTACCAAATACTTTCTGTTTCAAGGTTGGTGTACCGTAACCACCAATAACAAGTAGGTCGACATCATATTCTGAGATTTTATTGAGAATAGTCGTTGGTACGTCATTCTTACCCGGGTTAA
>CAWEEB010000066.1:0-15244 GCA_963807855.1 uncultured Gammaproteobacteria bacterium
TTAAGGCTTTTATTAATTTAAAGTTAAATAGAGATTAAATATAACCAGTAAGTTTCATTTCTTTTTCACACGCTTTGATTATTCTATTTTGAAGTTCTGGCTCTAATTCATTTTTCCATCGTTGCGCCTGTCCTTTATGGAAGAATTCTTGCCCAACAGTTTCACGAAATCCTGATTTTTTTTCTTGTTGTTTCATCTTGTCAAAAGCACAAGCATCAATACTCTTGCGTATAAGGTCCTCATCGTAATCAAGGTTGAGAAATTTGATTATTTCACCCAGAACCTCAAATGGATTAGACAGCAGGTCTTCATATCGAAGCGCATATACGGGGTAGGGTAAGTTGCGCATCCATGAGGCAACATGAATATTCCAGGAAAGTTGTGGGACAAAGAGTCCTTTATTAGGGAAGCGTGTTACAAACTTATTATCCAGAAGTTTATCCACGGCGGCTTTGTTGGTCTGGGTGTTGTAGTGGTTTTTAAACGATAAAGCAACATCTCTAGGGTCTCTTACTATATATATTGCTGCTCTTGTGATGTCATGTGGAATTTGTGCAACACCAGAGAGGTCGATATTACAATCGTGTGTTTTAAGCATTAAATTACCACCGGCATCTTCTAGCATTCGCATCATCGCAGCTGGTTTTATCAGTGCTTGATCAGTTGTTGACCAGTCATGGATAGGCTTCTTTATAATGCCTTCGTAGTATTCCGGATTTTTGTCACCCGTTTGCATAATGTTATTAATTTCAACTTCACCATTATTTGAATAAGCGGTTATTAATGCCCTTATCCAGGTATTACCGCTTCTTGGGAAGCTTGCTATCCAGGTGATCTTGTTTTGCTCGATTGTCATATAATTGGAATCCTGTTTACTTTCTTTTAATAAATTGAGTGTGTTGAGGCAATATTATAATCTTCAATCCAGCCCGATTGATAGCGGGACAATCGGCATGAGGAGAAGATATATTGTTGTAAAATTGATACACTTCATCCGAACTGTTGTTTTTTTTTAACAAAACTGTTGCAAAAATTCTAAATTAAGCTAAAGTATCCTTGTCCTAGCGAGAGCCTGTATTCGGCTTTTGCAGGTTTTTATTAATTTTCGGGGTTAATTCGATGAAAAAGAATATTATGATTAAAACTGCAATTGCTGGTGCGATTGTTGCTGCTACAACAGCTACTACAATAGCTGACACTTCTTTATACGGCCGTTTCCGTGCAGGTCTTGTTTGTACTGATGATGGCACTACTGACGATTGTGGTTTAGAGAACCGTTCTTCACGTTTCGGTATTAAAGTAAACCAGGAAATCTCTGATGGTTTAACTGCATTTGGTAAGTATGAGTTTGGTGTAAATCTTGATGAAGGTGCGTCTTTGCAAACGGTGAGACAAACTAACCGTCTAGCTTATGTTGGTCTTAAAGGTGGCTTCGGTGAAGTTTCTATCGGTTCACGTTGGTCTCCAATGTACAGCTACGTTATGAGCCCAGTTGATCCATTCCAGCTTCTTGGTGGAACTTCTGGTAACAATCTTTATAGCTCGACTTACCGTCGTGCAGATACTGTGAACTACAAAAACAAATTTGGAACTACTGGTATGCACCTCCAGTTAGTAATGGATGATGGTGATGCTGGTAATGATGCAGTTGATGAAGTACAAATTGGTGCTGGTTTTAAAGCTGGTCCGGTTAACCTTGGTGCTGCTTACCGCGACGTAACTGACGGTAATTCTCAGATTGGTTTACACGCTGGATCTAAGTTCGGTATGGCTAATCTAGGTCTATCTGCTATCCTTACAGATGTTGATGGTGGTAATGATGTGACTGAACTTCATGGCTTAGTTGGATTTGGTCTAGGTGGCGGACGTGGAATTAACCTTGGTCTTGGTTATATGGATGTAGATGGCGCTAGTAGTAACCCAATGACTGTTTCTGCAGAATACGAGCACAAGCTAAGCAAAAACTTCCGTTGGTTCGCAGCAGTACAGAAATTGGGATAAAGATAATGGAAGCGATGATGTAGTTAAGTACGGTGCAGGTATGCGTCTAGAATTCTAATCTAGTCTCATAGCAAAAGCATAATAAGAAGGGCGCCTCTAGGCGTCCTTTTTTATGCCTAAAATAATTTCTGAAGCTTTCAAAATTACAGCATCAACTAACTTATAATGGTTGTTGGGTAATTATTGGTATTTAAGAATCTAAAATAAATAAGTACAATGCACCCCTTGCAGGTAAATACGTAAACTAAAATGATTGATAAAAATAAAATTACATGGTCGATAAGTAGCTTAATATTGTTATTAGCACTTGACGACAACTTCATTTGCTGAAACACGATATAAGGTTAAATCAACGGATAATGTGATCAGAATTATCGAAAGGTATTATCAGCAAAGTGATTTAACAAGGTCTCAATTATTGGTTGGTGTTTTAGCTAAAAACCAACAAGCGTTTCGTGGCGGGAATATCAATTTCTTACTCAGGGGTAAAGAGCTAGTGCTGCCTGACGAGTCAAACATAGAAACATTGTCGGATGATGAGTCAAAAGAATTGCTTGCGCAACATGCGCGTTATTTTAGAAGAGGTCAAACCGGAAATTTTGGTTCGCCGATTGCAAATGGCTATTTAGTCAATAAAAGTCAGAAGGCAAGCGCAATTGAAAATAAACAGGTTTTACAAACCGTTAAGATTAATCAACTAGAGAAAGAAAGCGATGATTTACGCAAGCGCTTGGATAAGCTTATCGCTGAAAAGAATGACAGTGATGCTCAGCTGCGTAAAGTAGAAGAAGCTTTGCAAGAATAGCCTGAACAAAACCAATTCCCCCGAACCTGAAAGTAATGCGCATTCTCAAAGCGAAGAACGGGAACAGGCTAAAAAAAAACTAGATCAGCAGGTAAAGCAAAAAATTGATACTTTTCAAAGTATTAACGCTGAGAAAACTGAAATTCAAAATACCTCTGAAGCACCAGATCAATCATCTGGAACACAAATCGATGATAATAGAGAAATAGCTGCTAAAGAGACCAGTATCACGTCTATTATTGCAATGCTGAAGCAATACTATTTGCCAATTGTTGGATTTTTACTATTTATTTTTGCCTGGCTGTTCTGGAGTAAAAATAAAAAGAATAGATTGATTGCCGATGAGGAAAATATTAAACCAGAGATTGAAAAGGTCTACCTGGAAGATAAGGACTTTCTAAATACCAATATAGAGGAAGGGCCTTTAAAAAACACAGTAAAAATTGACATGGCTATGTCATATATTGATGCGGGTGATATTGATTCGGCTACTGGTATTCTTAATAAGCTTATTAATGACGGTAGCTCTGCTCAAAGAAAGCAAGCACAGAAAATATTGAACACACTGTAGTTGATAGAACACACTTCTATACTATAAGTTGTGTTCGATTGATCAGTTCAGATTAAATCAGTTATCTAATAAATGAATCCAGTGAATAACGGGTACATTACTGGCTTCTTGTAAGTGAGTTTGACAACCAATATTTCCAGTAACAATCATGTCCGGTGTGTGCTTTTGTAGATTTTCTATTTTATTTTGCTGAAGTTTTGCAGAGATCTCTGCTTGTAAAATAGAGTAAGTGCCAGCAGAGCCACAACATAGGTGCGCATTTTCAACAGGCAGTAAATCATATCCACAATCACCCAGTATTTTCTCAACAACACCCGTAATTTTTTGTCCGTGCTGTAAAGTACAGGGAGGGTGCCAGCTAATTCTGGTTTTCTCTGGCGCGTTTAATTTACTGTAATCCTCATTTATGACAATCTCGGATATGTCCTTGCATAACTCTGATACACGTTTGGCTTTGTCGGCGTAGTCATGGTCATTTTGTAAATGATGCCCGTATTCTTTAACCGTAGCGCCACAGCCGCTTGCTGTCATTACTATAGCTTCAGCGCCGCTTTCTATTTCTGACCACCAGGCATCTATGTTATTTTTCATAAAGACTAAGGCTTTATTTTCATCGCCTAAATGTTGGTTAACCGCACCACAGCAACCTGCTTTTTTAGTGTTAACTAAAGATATTCCGAGTTTGTCTAATACTCGCGCAGTCGCAGAGTTAATATCAGGTGATAACGCTGGTTGTACACAGCCCTCAAGAATTAGCATCTTGCGGTTATGTGAGTTTGTAGGTATGTTGCCCTTGATGGTTTTTCTTGGGATTTTTTTACGTAATACTTTTGGTGTAAAGGGCTTGAAAAATTGCCCGGCTTTTAATAGTGGGGTGAAACGTTTTTCATAGGGCAGCACATTCAGTATGAGTTTGCGAATGACTGTCTCTTTAAAAGTTCGTGGTACTTTTTCTTCGATTAAGCTACGACCAATATCCAGTAGTTGAGAATATTTCACACCTGAGGGGCAGGTTGTTTCGCAGCTTCGACAGGTTAGGCATCGATCCAGATGCAGCTGAGTAGATTCAGTAACATCCTTTCCTTCTAAGAGTTGCTTAATTAAATAAATACGTCCGCGTGGGCCATCATTCTCGTCTCCTAATAACTGATAGGTAGGGCAGGTCGCATTACAAAAACCACAATGTACGCATGTCCTGAGTATGTCGTCTGCCTGTTTACCTTTTGCAGTATTCAATAAAGACGGTGTTATATCTGTTTTCATAATTATAAGCCTGAATTATAAACCGGAGTAGATTCGTCCAGGACTAAAAATACCGTTAGGATCCATATTACGTTTGAGTTGTTTGTGCAGTATCATTAGAGATTCATCTAAGACTGGGAAACAGGGTGTTTCAGGTAAGTTTCCCTGAAACAGATAAGCATATCCCTTATTTGAGGTGGCAATGTTCTGGATAATATTGGCCGGAGCATTACTGTTGACCCAGCGTTGAGCACCACCCCATTCAATGAATTGGTTGTCATCGACACTTGAAATCTGTTTTGTAGCTGGGGGTAAGGAAAGTCGCCAAAGCGGCTTGTCAGTTCGACCAAAAAAGTGATGACGATGATCACGAAGGTCTGTCCAGAAATCATCGTAGTCGTTTAATAAATCAAAGCCTAATTTCTTTTGTGCATGTGCCAGTGTTGTTTCACTCTCAGAAAGACGTAAATAGGCTTGTTCGTTAAACCAGGCACTAGCGGTTATGGGTAATTGCTGAAGTCTGGATTTCTGAAAAAACTTTAGCGCAGATTCCTGGTTAGATTCAAATGTAAGGGTGATTTCTTTTTGTGGTTTGGGTAACAGCCTTATTGAGACTTCAAGAATCACTCCAAGTGTTCCTTGAGAGCGTACCATCATGCGGGATAAATCGTAGCCAGCAACGTTTTTCATCACTTGTCCGCCAAATCTAACAATTTCACCGTTGCCATTAATAATTTTTACACCAAGAATGGCATCTCTAACCGACCCGGTATAAGCACGTCTTGGTCCAGAAATCCCTGCTGCTATAGCGCCACCAATCGTTGTTTCTGGTGTGTATTGTGGTGGTTCAAAAGGTAATATTTGATTTGATTCGCTGAGTAATGCTTCTAGATCAGATAATAGAGTGCCTGCTCTTAATGTAATGCAGAGCTCCGTGGGTTCATAGCTAAGAACACCTGTGTGTTGGCTAATATCTAGCGTTTTAGCATCAACGGTATTTCCGTAAAATGCTTTGCTATTACCACCATGAATATAGAGCGGTTCTTTATTTGCGATTGACTCTAATACGCGTTTTTGTAAATCAGAACTAATGTCGTTATCTTTTATTGTCATTTATGTCACAAAGAATAAGTTACTTAAAAAACCTTGTCGTTATATTTAACGTCGTTCAAAAAAAGCCCTGGCTTTGCATAAATTCCAAAACCGTTTTTAAACAACAAAAACGAATTGTCATTCAAAAGTAGGGGGGTGTCATTTTAACTTGATTGCCCCCTTTAATCAGATTTTAAAAACCTTTAAAAACGAGGGATTTCTGGGTGTGGCAACTGGCCGTTATGTACATGCATTCCACCAAGTTCAGCACAGCGATGTAAAGTAGGTACTGCTTTACCCGGATTGAGTAATGAATCCGGATCGAAAGCATTCTTTACTGCAAAAAACTGGGTGAGTTCTTCGGGTGAAAATTGTACGCACATTTGGTCAATTTTCTCATGGCCCACGCCATGTTCGCCAGTTATGGTGCCGCCCACTTCTACGCATAGCGTCAAAATATCAGCGCCAAATTTCTCGGTTCTTTGAAGCTCGCCTTCCTTGTTTGCATCATACAAAATCAAGGGGTGAAGGTTGCCGTCTCCCGCATGGAAAACATTTGCTACACGTAAACCGTGCTGTTCTGATAACTCACTGATTCTCTTCAGTACAAAGGCGATCTCTTTACGAGGAATAGTGCCATCCATGCAATAGTAATCGGGTGAAATTCTACCGACAGCGGGGAATGCAGATTTTCTCCCTGCCCAAAGTCGCGCTTGTTCATCAGCAGAGTCGGCGATGACAATATCGTCAGCATTCGCTTTACGTAGTGTTTCTGTAACCGTGGCAATTTGCTCTTCAAGTTGCTGTTCGCTACCGTCTAACTCGCAGAGTAAAATAGCCTCTGCATCCAGAGGATAATTGGCTTTGGCGAATGCTTCTGCGGCATGAATCGCTGGTTTATCCATCATTTCCAGGCCTGCCGGAATTACACCTTCAGCGATAATGCTGGCAACCGCATTGCCAGCATCTTCCACTTTTTGGAAGGATGCCATTAATACCTTAACAGCATGTGGTTTTGGTAATAGTTTAACCACTATCTCTACGATTATCCCAAGCATGCCTTCTGAACCAGTAATCAATGCAAGAAGATCGTAGCCAGGCGTATCTAGTGTTTGAGAACCTACGGTCACTATTTCGCCATCGATAGTCACAATCGTGACCTGTTGCACATTATGAATCGTTAGGCCGTATTTTAAACAATGTACGCCTCCGGCATTTTCGGCAACATTGCCGCCAATAGAGCAAGCAATTTGAGACGAAGGGTCAGGGGCGTAATACAAGCCAAAGGGTCTTGCAGCTTCCGTAATTGCCAAGTTTCTAACACCTGGTTGCACTGTCGCGGTAAAGTTATTGGTGTCGATTTCAGTGATTTTATTAAATCGAGAAAGCCCAAGGATGATGCCGCCTTCGTGTGGTAATGCGCCTCCTGATAAGCCTGTACCAGCACCACGAGCAACAATAGGCACTTTTAGTTGTGAGCATATCTTTGCAATGCTTTGAACTTGTTCAATCGTTTCTGGCAAGACAACCGCAACGGGTAGCTTTTGATAAGCCGATAAGCCATCGCATTCATAGGGCTTGATATCTTCTTCACTTGTGAGCAAATATTCTTCAGCGAGAATTTCACCGAGTTGAAAAATCAAATTATTACGTGTATTTGTATCTAGAGACATTCAAGGCACTTCTATTTATAAGGCGTTTCTTCTGCGAGCAATAAAGCAGTCAGATTCAAGGCGTGGCTCGTTGTTAATGGTAGTTCCATTGAGTAGAGTCACAACAACGAATATGGATGCTTTATTGCTCGCCCTATTATTTTAAACAAGGGGGCTTAGCCAAAAATACAGACTCCTCGTTGTAACTTCTCGGCAGGTCTAGACATGACTTCAAAGTCACGCCTCAATTCTGGTTTTTTGGCATGGCCAGAATAATTGCCTGATTAATAGAGGTGTCTTCCACCATTCTAACCTTTCATATACACTATTGCCCAGTTCTTATTGCTTGGTCTTTGGAGATATTTTTGGCACTTTCATTCACACTTTCTGGATCGCAAGCATTAGTAATCATGTTGGGTGGTGCAATGGGTGCTGTGGCACGCTATGTCTTGTCGTCCGTAGTGACGGAAAAGCTCGGCGGTAGCTTTCCCTATGGAACGCTTTCAGTGAATGTTTTAGGCTCATTTGTAATGGGGTTATTAGCGATTGTTCTGGTTGAAAGAATGGGCCTAGACCCATTGTTAAGGTTAGGAATATTTGTTGGCTTTCTTGGTGCTTTTACTACGTTTTCAACATTCTCAATGGAAACCATGAATTTGCTCGAACAAGGACTTCATTTGCGCGCCTTGTTGAATATGATAATTAGTGTGATGCTAAGCGTACTGGCCGTTTGGTTAGGGTTTATAATCGGAAAAACAATCAGTTAAATCAAAAATTAAATAAAAGTTAAATGACTCAAACAGAGTCCTTTGAGTGAAACCTGTGAGTATAAATAGATGTTGGATATAAAATTATTAAGAAGTGATATTGATGCGGTTGCAAAACAGTTATCACGCCGTGGTTTTGAATTAGATGTAGCGACTTTCCAATCCCTGGAAGATCAGCGTAAAACATTACAAATGACCACTCAGGAATTACAAAACGAGCGAAATACTAGCTCTAAAATGATTGGTAAAGCCAAAGCGAATGGTGAAGATATACAGCCACTGCTGGATGAAGTTGCTGATCTGGGTGAAAAGCTAAAAGCAGGGGAGCAACAACTCTCTGATCTTCAAGGTAGAATCGATGAGATTGTTAACGGTATTCCGAATATACTGAACGAATCTGTCCCTGATGGTAACAGCGAAGATGAAAACGTAGAAATCAGACGTTGGGGTGAGCCCAAATCATTCGATTTTGAGGTCAAAGATCATGTTGATCTTGGTATGACTAATGGCTGGATGGATTTTGAATCAGCGAGCAAGTTGACTGGCTCTCGTTTCGTTGTGATGCGTTCAGCGATGGCGCGCATGCACCGTGCACTGATTCAGTTTATGCTGGATACTCACACCACAGAGCACGGTTATGAAGAAGTCTATGTGCCGTATATTGTTAATTCGGATAGCCTTTATGGAACAGGGCAATTGCCTAAATTTGCCGAAGACTTATTCAAGCTGGAAGGCGAGTTTGGCGATAAGGATTTTTACCTTATTCCAACGGCAGAAGTCCCAGTAACCAATCTGGTCAGAGATGAAATCGTTGATGCAGGGCTGCTCCCGATGCAATACACCGCACATACTCCTTGTTTTCGCTCTGAAGCAGGCTCCTATGGACGTGATACACGTGGCTTAATTCGTCAGCACCAGTTCGAAAAAGTTGAATTATTGCAATTTGTAAAGCCAGAAGATTCTGAAGATGCGCTTGAAAGACTTACAAGGCATGCTGAGATTATTCTGGAGAAGCTGGAGCTTCCATATCGTACAATTGTATTGTGTGCGGGTGATACTGGTTTCTCATCGAATAAAACTTACGATATCGAGGTATGGGTGCCTGCTCAGGAAACCTATCGTGAAATTTCTTCTTGTTCAAATATGAAAGATTTCCAAGCACGCAGAATGCAAGCGCGTTTCCGTAATCCAGAAACGAATAAGACAGAATTACTACATACATTGAATGGTTCTGGCTTGGCTGTTGGACGTACTTTGGTTGCAATCGTGGAGAACTATCAACAAGCGGATGGCAGAATCAAAGTGCCGGAGGCTTTAATCCCGTATATGGGTGGTATGACAGAGCTTAAAGCTTAAGGGTCAGTCTGTTACACGTCCAAGATTAAACTAAAATAATTTAAACATCACCCCCCTACTTTTACATGGTTTTTTTAATTTTTTGGAAACCATGCCCTTCGGGCCGTCGTCACTGCGTTTGTATGGTAATTCCTGTCCTTATCTACGATCATAGTTAAGGCATCGGGGAGGGGGGGTAGTTTATATATGTATAAAAACTGCTTTTCTATGGGAACTTTCCTTGCTCTTTTTTAATCGTATATATCCTTTATAATGTCGCGCTAATGTGAAATTTTGAGTCAGAAAATGAAAGCGAAAGTCAAAGCAAAATCTATCGTTCAAGTAATCAATGAATTTAACAATAATAAAGTATTTCAGTTCTTTATTATTGCTGTCATTGTCGTTTCGGCATTGATGATTGGAGCGAAAACGTATGACATTGACCCACAATACATTACCTTGCTCGGTTATCTGGATACGGCGATTACGTTGTTGTTTTTATTTGAAATTGTGGTCCGTTTTATCGCCGAGGGGCATTCTTTTGCCTTCTTTAAAAAGGGCTGGAATGTGTTTGATAGCCTCATTGTAGGTATTAGTTTAATCCCGATAGAAGATTCCGAAATGGTGCTTTTAGCCCGTTTGGTCAGAATCTTCCGTGTTCTGCGACTTATTTCAATTATCCCGGAATTACGCATATTAATTTCTGCGTTGCTTAAAGCACTGCCGCCAATGGGCTATGTGCTGTTATTAATGTTTATCATGTTTTACATCTACGCTGCAGTGGGTAGTTTCTTGTTCGAAGATATCAACAAAGTATTATGGGGTGATATTGCGGTCGCCATGCTAACTTTATTCCGTGTAGTGACCTTTGAGGACTGGACTGATGTGATGTACGAGACCATGGAGGTCTACCCACTTTCATGGACTTATTATTTATCGTTCATTTTTCTCAATGCGTTTGTGTTTTTAAATATGATGATAGGTATTGTTATTGAAAGAATGCAGGCAGAGCATGATGCCTATAATCTGGCGCATGACGAAGGTGATGTTTCTGAGCTTAAGCATATTCACGAGGATACAAGAGCTATTTTAAAGCGCTTGGAACAATTAGAGGCTAATCTATTGGCTGAAAGTCGTCCTGAGTTTTCTAATCAAAAGAAAGCAGTATAACTTTATACAAAAAGCCCTCAGCCGAGGCGTAGATGAGACAAAGTTGGAACGCAGTGGCGACGACCTGAAAGGTGAGGTTTTCAATGTTTTAATTGAAAAAAACCTCATAAAAGTAGGGGGGTGATAAATTAATCAATAAATCATCTGGACAACAGCCCATCCTAACGTTCTAATTCCAGATAAATAATTAGAGACTCTGTAAGCAATGACTGAAAACGAAAAACCACTTAATTTCATCGAAAAAATTATTGAAGAAGATCTCGCATCTGGCAAGGTTTCGAGTATACAAACTCGCTTTCCACCAGAGCCCAATGGCTACTTGCACATAGGTCATGCGAAATCGATTGTGTTGAATTTTGGTTTAGCGCAAAAATACAACGGAAAATGTAATCTCCGTTTTGATGATACCAATCCAGAAAAAGAAGAAATCGAGTATGTGGATTCAATCAAACAGGATGTCGAATGGCTGGGTTACAAGTGGGACGGCGATGTGCACTTCACTTCAGATTATTTCGACCAGCTTTATGCTTGGGCGGTTACGTTAATCAAAGAAGGCAAAGCCTACGTTTGTGACCTGAATCAGGAGCAGATGCGCGAATACCGAGGTAACTTAAAAGAGCCAGGTAAAAATAGTCCTTACAGGGACCGAAGTGTCGAAGAAAACCTCGATTTATTTGAGCGCATGCGCGATGGTGAATTCGAAGATGGCGCGCGTGCGTTGCGCATAAAAGTAGATATGGCACACCCCAACATGCAAATGCGCGATCCAGTTATTTATCGCATTAAAAATATGGAACATCATCAAACAGGTGATAAGTGGCATATCTACCCATCGTATGATTACGCACATGGTCAGGGTGATGCAATTGAAGGCGTCACACACTCTGTGTGTACACTCGAGTTTGTCGAGCATCGTCCACTATACGAGTGGTTTATAGAGAACTTACCTGTGCCATCAGAACCTCATCAATACGAGTTTTCGCGTCTAAATGTAAATTACTCAGTAACCAGTAAACGCAAATTAAAGCAGCTTGTAGATGAAAAAATCGTCAAAGGTTGGGATGACCCAAGAATGCCGACAATATCGGGTATGCGTCGCCGAGGTTTTACCCCTAAATCGATTCGGGACTTCGTTGAAAGTACGGGGGTGACCAAGGTTGATGGCGTGGTTGATGTGAGCCAGCTTGAATTTGCTGTGCGTGAAGATTTGAATAATATTGCGCCGCGTGCAATGTGTGTGTTGAATCCTTTAAAAGTGACACTGTGGAATGTTACGGAAGATATGACTGAATATCTTACTGCGCCTTTGCATCCGCAAAATGAAGAAATGGGCACCCGTACATTGATTTTCGATCGTGAAATTTATATCGATAAAGCGGATTTTCAGGAAGAGGGCAACAAAAAGTATAAACGTCTAGTTCTAGGTAAGCGTGTGCGTTTGCGTAATGCCTATGTTATCGAAGCCGATGACGTGATTAAAGATGGAAATGGTGAAATTATTGAAGTTAGTGCCAGAATCATTGAAAACACTTTGGGCAATAATCCTGAAGATGGCATAAAGCCTAAAGGTGTTATTCACTGGGTTTCTGCCTTACAGAATGTAGATTGCGAAGTGCGATTGTATGACCGACTGTTTAATGACATCGCGCCTGATGCTGGTGGCAAAGATTATATGGAAGCGCTTAATCCTAATAGTCTTGAAGTTCTAACAGGGTGCAAAGGCGAAATAAGTTTAATGAATCCAATAACAGAGGTCCCTTACCAGTTTGAAAGAGAAGGGTATTTCTTCCTAGATTCTGATTCAGTCATTGATGCGCATGAAGAAAACGAGAAGCTGATTTTCAATAAAACGATAGGTTTGAGAGATACCTGGGAGAGTAAGTAACTTTTTCAGACAATTAAAAATCATTGAATAGTTTAGTTACAAAAAAGCCTCGGAATCCGAGGCTTTTTAAATGAATGTGTAATGCTTTAAGCGGCAGTTACATTAACCGCTGCAGGGCCTTTGGCACCATCTTCGGTTTCAAAATTCACTTTCTGTCCTTCTTCTAAAGACTTATAACCATCCATCTGGATAGAGTTATAGTGAACGAAAACGTCATCACTGCCATCATCCGGAGCAATGAAACCAAAACCTTTACTGCTGTTGAACCACTTAACTGTACCTGTAGCCATTACTGAAAACCTCAAAAATATAAAAAATAAAGCAGAATCTTAAGCAGAAACAATGCAGATATACATTAACAAAAACGGATACATCACTAATCTGCGAGGAAGCCGCTCAACTGCTTCAGGACAAATATTAAATACTTACCCTTAAAAACTGCAAGAACAGAATATCATAATCACAGAGAATTTCTATACTTGGGTTATTTTTTAGGGGTTAATATGATAAATTATATTAATATGGTTGGTAGTTTAGATGGGGTGTAATTAATGATAGCGTAAAAATTCGTCAAATTAAGCAGCTAAAAATAAATCTGATTAATGGGTTTTGATTTCTTGAATAACAGATTCAAATTTACTTAATTTTCTCTCTCTCCAGGCGATAATTAATCCTGCGATAATGATAATTGTAATACCAATGATGGCGCTAGGCTTTGGGATTTCATCAAAGAAAAAATACCCACCAAATATAGTAATAGGGAGATACAAATATTCTAAAGGTGCCACCAAGCTTGCCGGTGCATTTTGGTAAGCAGCAGCAAGTGCAAGATGCATCATTAAGCTACCTACTGATAGTGCAACAATAACCAGTGTGGGAATGATTGGTAATATTGCCGCAGGACGCGTTAGAAATCCTGTCTCAGTCGGTATCGGTAAAAACCAAGTGATAATTAAACCGATTAGTCCTGAAATCATAAAAGCTACTGTCATCCAGTAAGATATAGCGAGAGGGTTCTCATCTTTGCAATACTTGCGGGTATACACTTGGGTCAGCGCGTAAAGAAAGGCGCAAATTAAAGGTAAAATGAGTACTGGATCGAATTGCGCTGAGGTTGGTTGCAATATCAACAAAACGCCGATAAATCCGCTCAGCACACTTATCATGCGCCAGACCCCGAGTGTTTCATTCAGCATAAACCTGGAAAGAATCACCATGAAAATCGGTGCGCTAAAATAAGCTCCAGCAACTAATGCAATAGGTGCAACAGCAAGGGCAGTAAAGAAGGTTAAATAGGAACCGGTCATCATCAAAGAACGAATCGCAATGGTTTTACCGTTAATGACTTTAATTGCAGAGAGTTTTCTTAAGACAAAAAGCAGTGCGAGTAACAAGATCATGCCTATAGCCGATCGCATAAACTGTAATTGCCACAGTGAAATGCCTGAGGTTAGCCATTTGGTGACTAAATCAGAGGAGCTTATGATAAACGTCCCTAGCAATACCATGAAAATGGCATACCCAGTTCTATCGGGTCGTGCTTTTGGTCGTATAGCTGGTTGCATAGCTTGAGCTATGAAGCCATTAAATATTTAATTAGCATCATCAGCGTTCGTTTGAACGCGTAATTTTGAGGCGATAAAGTCACTATGAGAAACATGAATCAAATCAGCAATCCGTCTAATCACATGTACTTCGTGTTTATCCAAAACTTTATCTGCAAAAGCAACTTCCCATAATTTTTCGATCAACTCGATTCTTTCACTCGCAGAATAATTTTGATTGATAAGACTAGTAAATTGAAAGTAATCCGTTGATTCGGCGTGCTCTTGTTTAGCCAAAGTGATTAATTCATTGGCCTCATCCAGGCTTAGATCAAATGACTGTTTTACTAGATTTAACAGAATCTCCCTTTCTTCGGGTGAATTGTCATAATCAGATTCGGCAACCTCAATCATTAGAGATGCCATCGCTAGCTGCAAGGCGTGCTCAGAATCAAGCTCAGATGAGCTTGATTCTGCAATGAAATGGCTTTCAAAAAATTGTTTTATTTTAGGTAGCATTTTATTGTGTTAATTTATCTACTCAAATTCCTGCTTTAATAATTAGATTTCAGCGGCTTTGCGCGATAAGGTCTGTCTCTTCTCCATTGCTTTTCTCACTGCGCGTTCAGCACGATGACAACAATTATCAATTGCAGCATATAAATTCTCTTCACTATCTTCGATAACAACCGTCGGCATTTTTTGTAACTCTACATGAATCAGGCAATGTTTGGTTTCACCACCTTTAGGGCCATTTTCATCAGACAAATGTACATGAACATTGATAATTCTATCACCATAGTGATGGATCATAGGCTCAAGCTTCTCTTCTGTATGAGATTTAATGGCTTCCGTTACTGAAAAATTTTGAGATTGAATATCGATCATTCTTTATTATCCTCTTTTTAGGTCTTTCGTTATTTTTGAACTTCTCGTTCGTAGATTGTAAAAGAAATTACATTCTACAGTTTAACTATAGTTTCAGATATCTTAAATTCAAGCCAATTGATTGTTAAAAAGTATAATATTTTACTGGCATGATGGAGAAGTTTTTATTATCCTACGCGCTCCCAGAAGTTAGTGGGAAATGGAGAGGTGACTGAGTGGCCGAAAGTACCGGTTTTGAAAACCGGCGACGGGTTAAACCGTCCCAGGGTTCGAATCCCTGCCTCTCCGCCAT
>CAWEEB010000067.1:0-26435 GCA_963807855.1 uncultured Gammaproteobacteria bacterium
CCTCTAATTCTATAAGCTCAAGGAAAAAAAGAAATCTAATGGTATTAATCTAAAGTCACCCCCCTACTTTTAGACGGTTTTTTAACTTTAGTATTATCGTTTAAGAAAGTATTGATAATTGAACGAAAAAAAACCCGAGTATATTAAAAATACTCATGTTTTAAGCTAACTAAAAAGAATTATAATTCAAAAAACTAAGGTAGTTGACTGATTATCTCTTCTGATATTTCATTTATGCCTTTGGACCCATCTATAGATATTATCAGCGCATCGCTGTTATGTTTAAAATAATTAACCGCTGCCATGGTACCAGTATTATCATCATAGTAGATGTTATGGCGTTTATTGATAGCATCTTGATCTTGATCATCTGCTCTGGCTGACAATTCCCCACCACAAACGCGGCACACTAACTGGCCATCTTTTTCGACAGGTTTGATAGCGTCAAAAGCAATATGATTTGGGTGATTATTATCATTAGCGCATAAGCGTCGACCCATTATACGTTGCTTAGCTATTTCTCGATCCAGTACAATTTCGATGACAACATCAAGTTTCATACCCGATTCTGCCAAAGCCTTATCCAAAGCTTCTGCTTGCGCTAATGAGCGTGGGAAACCATCTAAAAGCCAGCCCTGTTCTTTCGATTTGGCAAGTGTTTCTAAAACCATCGGTATAGTTAAATCATCAGGAACCAGGTTACCTTGATCGATATACTCTTTTGCTTTAAGTCCTAGCTCGGTTCCTCCTTTAATGTGTTCACGAAAAATTGCTCCGGATTCAATATGATCTAATCCATACTTTTCCTTAACGATAGCACCTTGCGTACCTTTACCACTTCCATTTGGTCCAAAAGCCAAAATATTCATAAAAATCTCCCTGTAAAATATGGTCGAACTAATACCATGATAATTTATTATAATAACTATTAAAAAATGTTATTCTATATTTATATCACAAAATATAGGGTGATTTACAGAGTAAATGATTTATTTTTACATTTAAAGCCACCTCCCCACTTTTAGCCCGTTTTTGGTAATTATTAATATTCACTATATGTCTTGTGAACTATGATCTACTTTCAGATAAACCCTAAAGGCTGAATTTATTAATGGATAAAACCAACTGTTAGCCAATTTTTTTGATGGAGCGAATACTTTGAATGTATGGCTTAATTTTATTTGCATGCACTAACACTTTCCCTAATATCGCTAACTCTTTGATAGTTAATCGAATTAAAGCAAATGATGCGGGAAGTACAGGGGTTTGAATCATTTCCGGGTACCGCCATTTCCAGCGCAGATATCCAGGAATGTTCTGGTTAATTTTTGCAAAACTATTCTGTACCCACTGATAACGATGATTCGAGAGATACGATTGTAATGAATAACGATCCAATTCACGTTTTAAGGTGGAAGAAATAACGTCGGTTTTTCTTTTGGTGAAAATCCAGTTCAAATTAAGATTTTCTTTTTCCAGTGAAATAACTTTATGAAACCACAGTGGAGGAATATAAAGCATATCTCCCTGATTTAAGATGACATGGGTATAACGCTTCTTTTTGAATATTTTCTCATCGTTATTATCCATAATTCCGAAACTGGTAAATGGATAACAGGCCAATGGCGTATCAGGAGAAACTAAAAACCACTCTTTTTTACCCGTCATCTGTACATTAAACACATTCACCATATTCGCATCATAATGCCAACTGGATACATTGCCCTTGGGGTGAGCCCAAATTCGCATCAATTCATTGCGCGGAAAAACATCATCTGAGCTGAGTAACTGGTTTATTATTTCGGGTGTTTTGTAATCTTGCTCGAGCGTTCCTTTTTCCATCCAATACCAAAGTGAGGCCGCTTTGGCTGTTGAATCTTGTGTTAATTTTTCTCGAATATACTGCTCATTCCAGTTTTTAATAGCAGGCCAGTTCTTTCCTATGCTTTCTATAATGACGGGTGTTTCAGTGAGATAGTATTTTTCTGAAAATTCATTAAAGGAAATGCTTGAAGGCTCGCGCGCTATTTCAAAATAACCTTTGTTTTTATTATGTATATAATTGTTATTCATAGGGTAAAATTGTCACTTACGAAATACTGACATTCATTATAGCGCTACTAAATAAAATGACACCCCCCTACTTTTAAGTGACTTTTCATTTCGTAGTTTGAAATGATTAAAGGAACTTATGCTTTGCGGAATGATATTACGTTTTTGTTTTTAAAAAACGTAAATAGAATTTATGCAGAGCTAGGCGTTTTTTTATTTATCCTTGTTGAATCAATGTTTAATTAGTATTTAGTGTATCTCTATTCTAAATTTTAAAACCTATAACTGTATTATCTGGATTGAATAAAGTCTGTATAATCGCATTTTTTTTGTATTAACTAATTAACCTATGCTAACTTTTGTTGCAGCCATAATCTTCGGGCTATTTCTATTAATATGGAGTGCTGACCGCTTTATCGATGGCGCATCTAATATTGCCAGAACGATAGGCATTTCTCCGCTCATTGTAGGCATGCTAATTATCGGGCTTGGTACTTCCGCGCCAGAAATGCTGGTTTCAGCCACCGCAGCACTTCAAGGTAACCCGGGTTTGGGTATTGGGAATGCGATCGGTTCTAATATCACCAATATAACGCTGGTTCTAGGTGTTACAGCGATGTTCTTTGTGCTGCCCGTACATTCACGCCTACTAAAGAAAGAGATTCCACTGGTATTAGCTTCTGCGGTATTGGCATGGTTACTAATGCTGGATAATTATTTCTCTCGACTGGATAGCATCATTCTTGTTTGTGCCATGGCAGGAATTTTATATTGGATGATAACTACAGCAAGAAAAGACAGACATACCCACGATCCTTTAGTTGATGAAACTATCGAAGAATTACCCGAAGAGATGCCGTTTAAACAAGCTATCTTCTGGACTATTGTTGGCCTACTGCTTCTTCTTGTAAGTTCCAAGCTGCTCGTTTGGGGAGCATCGAGCATTGCCAGTTTAATGGGAATTAGTGACTTAGTCATTGGTCTCACAATTGTCGCTATCGGCACTAGTTTGCCTGAATTAGCTGCTACATTGAGCAGTGCGCGCAAAGGCGAAACTGACCTTGCAGTAGGTAATATTGTAGGTTCAAATCTGTTTAATACGCTTGCTGTCTTGCCTATTCCTGCGTTAATACAACCACTAGAAATACCTGATGGCGTATTGGATAGAGATATTTGGGTGATGCTGGGAATGACTGTTGTGTTGTTAGTGTTTAGTTACGGCTATTTTAAAAATGCCCGTTATAAAATCACTAAATTAAATGGCTTAACACTGTTTTTAGCTTTTATTGCCTATGAAGCTTTCCTTTATTTTCAGACTATTCAATAACATGCTTTAGTACCGGATAAGTTGTACTGAAAAAATTGTTCTGATAAAAAATAGATTTAATTAACATAAACTCGACTAACTTGTCTTTACCAGGCTATATACGGATCAGTAATTTCCATGAAAAGTAATACCGATAACCACGATTTTATAGGTTTGGCTCAAGCTGTCATCGCAGCCGAGATAGAAGCGGTTGAGGCATTAATTCATCGCCTTGATGATAATTTTGTACAGACCTGCAAAGCCATTTTAGCTTGTAAGGGGCGCGTGATCATTTCGGGGATGGGAAAATCCGGTCATATCAGCAATAAAATTGCGGCAACATTGGCCAGCACCGGGACACCTGCTTTCTTTGTGCATCCCGGTGAGGCACTGCATGGTGATCTAGGAATGATCACTGCGGAAGATTTAGTCGTAGCCATTTCAAATTCGGGAACTACTGAAGAAGTAGTAATGCTGGCAACAGTAGTTAAACGCTTAGGTGCTGTGGTGATTGGAATGTCTGGTGACAAACATTCCCCATTGGCTGAAATTTCAGACTATCATTTAGATATCGCAGTAGAAAAAGAAGCGTGTCCCATGGGACTGGCCCCCACATCAAGTACCACTGTAACACTAGTAATGGGAGATGCTTTAGCAGTTGCGTTGTTAGAAGCCAGAGGGTTTACACCAGATGATTTTGCCAGATCTCATCCTGGAGGTCGCCTGGGTAAACGCCTATTGGTTCATGTCAGAGATATCATGCAAGATGGCGATGCAACACCCATCTGTTTGCCTGACACTTCACTGAGCAATGCTATTTTAGAAATGACCAGCAAAAAGCTTGGCGCAACATTGGTGAGTGACGATCAAAATACACTATTAGGTATTTTCACCGATGGTGACTTACGTAGGGCATTTGAAGAAGGCATTGACCTGAAAAAAGTAAGCATTGGTGAAGTAGTACATAAAGGGTGTATTACTACACAAAGTGATGAACTTGCTGTGAATGTATTAAACCTTATGCAAGATAAAGAAATCACAATTTTGCCAGTTACTGACGAAAATCAGAAAATAAAAGGAATCATCCATATGCATGACTTACTTAAAGCTGGGATCGTATAAATGAGCGAATTTATGAATAATGATGAGATACTGAAACAAAAAGCAAAACTAATTAAGCTCATCATATTTGATGTTGACGGGGTTTTAACGGATGGTAGTCTATTTTTTGATAATCAGGGGCAGGAATATAAAGCGTTTAATTCTAAAGATGGTCACGGCATTAGATTGCTTCTGGATAATGGAATAAACGTAGCGATCATAACTGGTAGGCAGTCAGAGCTAGTTATGCACAGAGCAAATAATTTGAAAATCCCACCTGAATTTATTTATCAAGGGTATCGGGATAAGGTTCCTGCTTTTTATGATCTTCTAGAAAAGACTGAACTAAAAAAAGAGAATATTGCTTTCATTGGTGATGATGTTATTGACCTACCTATAATGAGTCAGGTTGGATTATCCATTGCTGTTGGTGATGCACATTGGTTTGTTAAAGAAAATTCAGATTTAATCTGCAACCTTAACGGAGGCCGCGGCGCTGGACGCGAAGCCTGCGAATTTATTCTTGAGGCTCATGGAAAACTTGATGATATTCTGCAAAGCTATATTCATGATGAAAATACCAAAATATGATCATACAAAAGCTTTGTAGAGCGTCTAGATGAATCGCAGCGGCTTGCTCTTTTTATTTATCGCTACAGTAATAGCATTGGCGTTTACCTGGTTAAATTCTACATGGCTTTCATTCAAAGGATTCTCGATATCAAAAAATGAGAAACTAATCGATTATTACTTAAGTGATTTTAGCGTATTAAATACTTACCCTAATGGAAATATGCATTATCTGATTAAAGGGGAACATTTAGTACACCAGCAATCTACCGGGGCTAGTCAAATATTTTCTCCCGCATTAAAAGCCAAAGATATCGATGGGGAATTAATAACGTTAACAGCAAAAAAAGCAGAACAAACTAAAAAAGACGGACCTATCAATCTTGTTGGTGAAGTCATTGCAATTAAAGACAGCAGCAAAGTAACAAAAAGTTTTGAATTGCTAACACGAAATTTGACTTATAATCCTTTAATAAGAGAGCTTTCCTCAGAAGAAGAAATTACCCTGACTTCGGTAAATGGCATTATCAAAGGCATGGGTTTTAACACCAAACTCGATGATGAAGAACTAAGGATTCATAAAAATGTACAAGCCATATTTATACCTAGTGAATAAACTCACCAATTCACTCTATAATTTAGTCAATAAATCTGTTTGGTTTTTTATTTCATCCATTGCTATTTTAACAACTGTAGTTCCCCCTGCTCATGCACTTAAAGATGACATAGAGAAACCTGTCCATATTAATGCAGATAGTGTGTTATTTAATAAGGCGAAGGGTCTAGCTGTTTACGAAGGTAATGTGACCATAGTACAGGGAACACTTGATATTAGAGCGGCAAAAATAGAAATAAATGCCGTTAACAATGAGATCAGTAAAATCACCGCTAATGGTTCACCAGTAAGTTTTCAACAAAAAATGGATGATGGCAAATTCGCTAAGGGGCAAGCTAATAGAGTGATATATCAAGTAAAGGAAAAACGTATTGTGCTTGATGGAAATGCGAGTATTTCTCAAAATAATGATAAATTCACGAGTAATCATATCGAATACTCTACTCGCAATGGCGAATTAAAAGCCGGAGACAAGAAATCACCTGGTAAAGGGCGAGTAAAAGCTATTTTCTACCCTACTAATAAAACTAAATAGAATCGTTTGTAGTAACGTTAATAGTGACTTTAATAATAGGCAACAGGTAGATCATTGAGTGTTCTAATCGCAAAAGACTTACATAAGAGCTATGGTAAGCGCGTCATTTTAAAAGGCATATCTCTTGAAATAAACAGCGCTGAAGTTGTCGGTTTACTTGGTCCAAATGGTGCAGGAAAAACCACATGTTTCTACATGGTGGTTGGACTGGTAGCCATTGATAAAGGGACAGTAATAATTCAATCATCAACTACACCAGAGTCAAAACCAGAATCAATAGACTTAACCAAGCTCTCTATGCATTTAAGAGCACGTCATGGAATCGGTTATCTTGCTCAAGAAGCAAGTATTTTTAGAAAACTCAGTGTTGCCGATAATATCTTTGCCATTCTGGAAACTAGAAGCGATCTAAATAAAATTGAACGCCGTGATAAACTTGAAAATCTGTTAGAAGAATTTCAGATTACACATTTGCGAGATAGCTTGGGAATTAGCCTTTCAGGTGGTGAACGCAGGCGCGTAGAAATTGCCAGAGCTTTAGCCACAGAACCTTCTTTTATACTTTTAGATGAGCCTTTTGCTGGTGTGGACCCTGTTTCAGTCATCGAAATCCAGAAAATAATTTCACATCTTAAAGCGAGAGGAATTGGTGTGTTAATTACTGATCATAATGTTAGAGAAACTCTGGGCATTTGTGATCGTGCCTATGTTCTGGGTAATGGTGACATTCTTGCAGCAGGTTCAGCTGAAGATATTTTAAATAATAAAAAGGTACGAGAAATTTACTTGGGAGACGATTTTAAGTTATAACTCAAATCCTTTATTGCCTAGATCATAATCAATAATATTGTTCATGCAAAAACCGTACCATTAATCATTTTTTTTTAATTTTTTTACAACACGTGCTACAATTTACATAGAATAAAAAAGAGCACTTAGAAGTTATAAAATGATAAAACAGGGTTTAAACATAAAGCTTGGGCAATCTTTGTCCATGACCCCTCAATTGCAGCAAGCAATCAAGCTCTTGCAGCTCTCTTCCACTGAACTCGAACAAGAAATTCAGGAAGTACTAGATACAAACCCTCTTCTAGAAAGAACAGAAGACACTCAGCCGATTGAAGAAAAGCCCACATCGAATACAGAATTAGAAGGCAAAGACGCTAACGAAGATCATATTCCTGAAGATATGAAAATAGATGCCGATTGGGATGACATATACGATTCCGAATGGAAAACGTCAAATAATGAAAGCGCTACAACTAATAGCACATCAGATTTTATTGAAACCATGCACTCATCCAAAGAAGGCCTCACAGAACATTTAATGTGGCAAGTAGAAATGGGAAACCTAAGTTTCCAGGATAAAGAAATCGCTAAATTAATCATTGATTATCTGGATGATGATGGCTATTTAACAGAACCTCTTGAACAAATACATCAAACTCTTGAAGATATTTTGCTTGTAGAGTTAGATGAAGTAGAAGCTGTGCTAACTTATGTGCAACACCTCTCACCAGCCGGCATTGCTGCCAGATCATCTAGCAGAATGCCTGATATTGCAACTAGAACATGATTATGCAAGCCATGCATTGTTCAAAAAGGCCAAACGTTTATTAGAAAAAAATCTGGACTTGCTGGAAAAAAGAGATTATACAGGTATTAAAAGAAATTTAAGAGTAACGGATACGGTTCTGGAAAACCTAATACATCTAATTCGTAAATTAGAACCAAAGCCTGGCAGACTCTATAATGAAACTACGACGGACTATATTGTTCCAGATGTTTATGTAAAAAAAATAAATGGTAAGTGGAAAATTTCACTTAACGGAAGCACTAAAACGGAGTTAAAAGTTAATAGCTACTACGAAGATATGCTAAATCAACCTACTCAAAAATCCAAAAGTGGCCAGGAAACTACCAAATATATAAAAGACAACCTTCAGCAAGCTAAGTGGTTTATAAATAGTCTAGAAAATCGTAACAGCACAATTCTTAATGTGGCGCATGCCATTATCGAAAACCAACTGCCTTTTCTTCAATATGGCGAAGAAGCCATGAAACCGATGGTATTAAGTGATCTTGCCGATCAATTAGGCATTCATGAATCAACAGTTTCTCGAGTAACCACACGCAAATATATGCATACACCACGCGGTGTATTCGAATTCAAATTCTTTTTCTCCAGTCATGTAAGTACTGATACAGGTGGAGAATGCTCAGCAACCGCAATTCGCGCAATGATTAAAAGCTTAATTGCCAAGGAAGATCCAAAGAAACCGCTGAGTGACAATAAATTGACTAACTTGCTCAATGAGCAAGGAATCAATGTAGCGCGGCGTACTGTCGCAAAATATCGTGAAGCACAATCGATACCTTCTTCACACGATCGTAAAGCTTTCGCATAAGGAGTTAACTATATAGTTCAAGTATCAATAGCTTCACATAGCGATCTACTGAAAGGGCTTTCAGGTTAAGAATCGCAACAACCTCAATGATAGGAGTGAAAAATATGCAATTAGATATTACTGGTCATCACATTGACGTATCCCCATTACTTAATAATTACATCAGGGAAAAAGTAACACGCTTAAAGCGCCATTTTGATCAAGTACTCGACATTCATGTCATTTTAGAAGTTCAGAAACACCATAAAAAGGCTGAGGCTTCAATAAACGTAAGTGGTAATCATATATATGCCGACGCAGTAGAGCAGGATATGTATGCAGCAATAGATTCTCTCGCTGATAAACTGGACCGTCAAATTCTTAAACATAAAGAAAAAATACGTAGTCATCATAGAAATGAAGGGAACCATAGAAACATTGTTATGGATCAAATAGCTTAAATATTTTACAGCTAATTCATTTTTAAAGTGCCTCTTATAGAATTATAAGAGGCATTTAGAATCATAAAAATAATATAAAGCCATACATTTTTCAACAAAACCCCAATTCATACTAATGTAATAGAATCACTATATAATATTCTGTAATATCTAGACTAAAGCAGTCTAAATCAAGTATCAACTTCATAGAGATTAATAGTGCATGACAGATAAGCAGAGACTTCCACTGTTAGTACCCGAGAGAGTCGCTTTCGTAAAAAAGATTGAAAGCAAGAAGTGTGTATTTGATGCTTTAACTGAGTTACTTGAAAAAGGTCAAAAAGAAGTCACTAAAAATCAAATATTCGATGCACTCGTATCACGTGAAAAATTAGGTGATACCTATATCGGTAACGGTATAGCTCTCCCAAGAGCTCATTTAGAAATCACCAATCCTAGAGCAGCACTACTACTAGTAAAAAAAGGCTTAAGCTTAAATAGCGCTGATAAAAAAGATATTAAACTCTTTTTAGCTATTTTAGTCCCAAATAAGCAGCAAAAGAAATATTCAACAATTCTTTCTGACTATTATAGAAACCTGCTTAAAGATAAAGAACTAGACTCTATGATAAAGTCAGAAAATGCAGAATTAGTCGCACAGTATTTTGATAAATTTTTTAATTTTGAGAACGCATAATGCACATAATCATAGCAAGTGGTATGTCTGGAGCTGGCAAAACACAAGTACTTCATACACTTGAAGATCAGGGTTACTACTGTATTGATAATCTGCCACTTGAACTATTTGAAAACGTATTCGAAACTGATCGTCTTTTAAAGCATCAAAAAATTGCTATTGGCGTCGATATACGAAGTGGTAAAAAATACTTAAAAAAACTACCGGAAATGGTAGCAAAGCTAAAACGCAGATTTAAAACAGATGTAATTTATTTATATGCCGGCAAATCAGTTCTCATTAAACGTTATGACGAAACTCGCAGAAAACATCCACTGAGTAATCCTGAAACAACACTGCAGAGACGCAATACTTAAAGAATATGATCTGATTGCACCTATAAGAGAAATAGCTGATATTCAAATTGATACCAGCACAACCAATATCTACGAACTGGCATCAAAAATAACCTCAAGAGTTTGCAATACACAACATCAGTCATTATCGCTAATGTTTCAGTCTTTTGGATTTAAGTATGGCACACCAAGAGATTCTGATTATTTATTCGATGTTCGCTGTCTACCCAATCCATACTGGATTCCTGAATTACGGCACACATACTGGCTTAGAAAAAGAAGTATCTGATTGGTTATCGTCTCATGAGTTAGTCAATGAAATGGAGAATGACCTTAAACTTTTTATCGAAAAGTGGATACCGCATATTATATCCAGTCAAAGAGCTTATTTGACCATATCGATCGGTTGCACGGGTGGTCACCATCGTTCGGTATACTTAATAGATAAGTTGGCAAAACACTTTGAAACGTTTTATGAAAGATTCTGTGATTGTTCAACATCGAGAGTTAGATTAATTTACTCGATACCATTGTTTTCATAATCTTGCTAACCATCTCATTGCATATCGAGGTTTATTTGTTCAATCACCGCTAAAGGTTATCTGATTGAGTAATCGGTCTGCCAACGACAATATAACTAACACCATTGCATTCGCATCCGCGGGGGTCATTACACGATGTTGATCTCCTTGATCAGAACCTGCCGGCCTTATCCCGGGAGTAACCAACAAGAACTCAGGCCCTAAAGTTTCTCTGAGCATTTTAGCTTCTCTCGCCGAACAAACGATACCATCTAAAGTGGAAGCTTTTGTTAGTTTGGCTAAATGCTTAACTTGTTCTTCGGGTGATAATGTAATATTCGTACCTGCCAATTGCTCTCTATCCATTGATGTCAAAACCGTCACTGCAATCAGCTTGGCATTTGAATGCTGTTTCTTCAAGTGCCTGTTTCGCTGCAAGCATCATCTTGTTGACCACCACTGGCATGAACATTCATCATCCAGACACCCAGTGAAGCTGCGCTCTTACAGGCAGATGCAACGGTATTGGGTATATCATGAAATTTTAAATCAAGAAAAACATCAAATCCTTTATCGACTAATAACTTTACAAAATCAGGACCAGCCGCGACAAATAATTCGAAATCCAACTTTAAGTTTACAATTCTCGGGAGAAAGCGGCTTTATAAATTCTAAAGCTTGTTCTTTTGTCGCAAAATCGAGGGCGATAATTAACTTACTAGACATGATGCATACTCGAAGTAGTTATTACAGTGTTGTTAATTATAGATAAAGTCACCCCCCTACTTATAGGCATTTTTTCGATGATTATCTAATTAGTTTAAAGGTTTATTATATATTAAGCGTGCTCTACAGTATCCCAGTGATTACATGCTGGACAACGCCACAGATAATCATGCATTTTATAGCCGCAATGCTCACAACGAAATGCAGGAACTCCCTTCAGATAATTCCCTAAAGACTGGTTAACCAAAAGCATGCCTTTTTCAGGTTCAAATTTACCTTCACTGGTATTGATGTATTCTGATGCTCTATAGATTGACTCGATATTTAGTTTATCATTGGACAAGGTTTCAGTTATCAATGAATCAACATCGGTAGTTAACTTATATTTGGTAGATAATGAGAGTATGACTTCAAAAATACTCTTGTCTTTTGTCTTGTTAAATAATTTTAATAAGGAATCTTGTACAAAAGAGCATATCATTCGTTTGATTTGCTGTTTCTTCAATCTTCGTAAAAAGCATATTCAATAAGCGACTGTCTTCCTTGACTGCTTTCAAATAATGCTTCAAAGCTTGTTTGTACTGCTTTTGATGCAACGCTACATCACCTTGCAAGGTCATCAAACGAGTAGATAACTTAAAAGCCTTTCTGGCTTTGGCAATATAGCCATCTACCTCATGTAGATTCCCTTCTTTAAGTGCCTGATCTGCCAACTCGCAATAATAGTGAGAAATCAGACTATCATTATTAATGAGATTGTTTGAACCTTCGGCTTTCTTGGTATTTTGCTTGATACAGTCCGTGGCCTCGACCGCTTTTTGCCACTCTTGTGTTTGTTCATAGATGGTTCTTAAGGATGTGCATATATCAGCCTTCGATATCCACTTAACATTACTTTCGAGTAATTCCTGAAACACACTTTCTGATCTATCCAGCATCCCGGCAGCAAAAAAGTCCTGACCTAAAGCGTACATTGCTTTTTGTTTTTGCTTGGCGTTTAAATTAGAGCGTGCAATCACATTTTGATGAACGCGCAAGGCTCTGTCTACCTCACCTCTGTCTCTAAATAAATTACCTAAGAGTTGAAATGTTTCTGCAGTATATTCATCGATATCAGGATAGTTGAGGAATACCTCCAGAGCTTTATCTGGTTCCTCACTCAGAAGGAAATTAACCCCTTTTACGAAACTATCAGAGAGCTGTGCTTTTTTTTTTGATTACTTTGCAAGCTTTTACGAGCTGCTCTCCAGCCCGAGTAAAAAGCAAGCGGAAGAAGTAAGAAGAGTATTTCTACCATTTATGTATAACCGACCTATGGATTGTAGTCTTTAAATGTAAATAATAGCTTTATTACAGCTTGAGCCTGAACTAAAGACTGAACTGCTAAATAAACTGAAACTGAAAAAACCTTAAGTTGTATTACTTAGTCTTGAATAGGGTAATTATCTTTATTCTCGTTAACGCGTTCACGCATTTCTTTGCCCGGTTTAAAATGTGGCACATGCTTTGGTGATAGCTGAACTTGTTCGCCCGTTTTTGGATTTCGCCCTTTTCTCGCCGTTCTATGGTGCAAAGAAAAACTTCCAAAACCTCTTATTTCGATCCTTTCACCACTAGTTAAGGTATCGCTAATTTGGTCTAATAAAATTTTTACCGATAGTTCTATATCTTTACTACTCAAGTGACTTTGTTTTCTCGCAAGTATATTTATTATTTCTGATTTGGTCATTTATGCTCTCCCTGCATTTCAGACGATCTATTTGTAAACAGAAAATGTTATTTTATTATTAATTATCGCTTATATAATAGTATACAAAATTTAATAAGCAACTGAAATTACATAAAAAAAGCCGATTATGCATAAACATAATCGGCTTTTTTGTAAGGTTTAATAAATAAACTCAAATATTGTAAGTTTACTTATCTAACTGCTCTTTAAAGATATCACCTAAAGTACCTGTTGTAGCTGAAGCTGAACTGTACTCTTTCATAACTTCTGCTTCTTCAGCGTAATCTTTAGCTTTTATAGAAAGATTAATTGCACGAGTCTTACGATCAACACCCATGAACTTAGCTTCTACTTTGTCACCAACACTCATAACTGTAGAAGCATCTTCGATACGATCACGTGAAATTTCAGAAGCACGTAAAATACCTTCGATGTTTTCACCAAGATCAATTTTAACCATCTTTGGAGTAACTTCAGTCACAGTACCTTTTACGATAGTACCCTTTTCGTTAGCAGCAACAAACAGTGAGAATGGATCTTGATCCATCTGCTTAACACCAAGAGAGATACGCTCACGCTCAGGATCAATTGCAAGAATAGTCGCTTCAACTTCATCGCCTTTCTTGTAGTCACGTACTGCTTCTTCACCCGGAACGTTCCAGGAAATATCAGATAGGTGAACCAAGCCATCGATTCCACCGTCAAGACCAATAAAGATACCAAAGTCAGTGATTGACTTGATAACACCTTTAACTTTCTCGCCTTTAGTTGCAGTCTTAGCAAACTCATCCCAAGGATTAGCTTTACATTGCTTCATACCTAAAGAAATACGACGACGATCAGCATCAATCTCAAGGATCATTACTTCAACTTCATCACCAAGTGTTACAACTTTAGCTGGGTTAACATTCTTGTTTGTCCAATCCATTTCAGATACGTGAACAAGACCTTCAACACCATCTTCGATTTCAACGAAACAACCGTAGTCAGTAAGGTTGCTAACTTTACCTGTAAGTACAGTGTTAACAGGGTAACGACGTACAAGATCTTGCCATGGATCATCACCCATTTGCTTAAGACCAAGTGATACACGGCTCTTTTCTTTGTCGAATTTAAGAACTAATACGTCAATTTCAGAACCGATTTCAAGAACTTCAGATGGGTGCTTAACACGCTTCCAAGCCATATCAGTGATATGTAGTAAACCGTCAATGCCACCAAGATCGATGAATGCACCGTAATCAGTAAGGTTCTTAACGACACCTTTGATTTGCTTGCCTTCTTCAATGCTTTCTAGAAGTGCTTCACGCTCAACACTGTACTCATCTTCAACAACTGCACGACGAGAAACAACAACGTTGTTACGCTTCTGATCAAGTTTGATTAGTTTAAATTCAAGTTCTTTGCCTTCAAGGTATGCTGTATCACGTACTGGACGTACATCAACCAATGAACCAGGAAGGAAGGCACGAATATCGCCAAGCTCAACGGTGAAACCACCTTTAACTTTGCCTGTAATCACACCTGTAATAATTTCATCATTAGTTAGTGCTTCATCAAGAATTTCCCAAGCGCGTAGACGACGGGCTTTCTCGCGAGATAATTTAGTTTCACCAAATCCATCTTCAACACTTTCTAGTGCAACTTCAACAACATCACCAACTTTAGCAGTTAATTCACCTGCTTCGTTTTTAAATTCACTAGCTGAAATAACGCCTTCAGATTTAAGGCCTGCACTTACGGTTACAAAATCTGGAGTTACGTCAACGATAGTCGCGGTAATCAAAGACCCTGGGGTCATCTCGATATACGTTAGACTTTCTTCAAATAACTCCGCAAAACTTTCACTCATGGTATTAAAACCTATTAAATACGTTAGTAAACCCATACTAAACGGTTAAATTAAACCTTCGCCTATTAGGATTAACGGGCATAAGGTGTTCATTAAATAATGATTCTTAAAGACAGAAACTTGTTTTCCATCGGGCTTTTAAGAACAACTATTCTTTAAATTTTTAGCTAATTATTAGCTTCCTAATAGCTAGCTTTGAAGGGTAATTAGTAGACTTTCTTAACAGCTTCCATCACAGTATTTACGACTTCATCAATACTCATTGAACCGGTATCAATGATAATGGCATCTTCTGCAGGAACTAGTGGCGCATCTTTACGATTAGTATCGCGAGCGTCGCGTTCTTCTATATCACGAATCAAGCCGCGCAGGTTAGCATTTATCCCTTGTTGTTTCAACTGATTAAGACGGCGTTCTGCACGTATTTCGGCACTTGCTGTAAGGAATATTTTAATTTTAGCATCTGGAAAAACAACGGTACCCATATCTCTTCCATCTGCAATTAAACCAGGTTCAGTTTGAAACTTTCTTTGTCGTTCTAATAAAGCCTGTCTGACTCCTGAAATCGCAGCCACTTTAGAAGCAGCAGCACCTGCTTCCTCAGTACGAATTTCATTGGTAACCAAATTGTTATCGAGGTAAATGTCTACAATGCCACTATCTCCAGGAACAAAACTAACATCAAGCTCTCTGGCTATTTGACTGAGTTTTTCTTCCTTTTTTTCCTTATTATCCTCTTCACTATCTAGTTCAATGCCTTTAATTTGAGCCGCTAAACCAACCAGACGATACAAAGCACCACTATCAAGTAGATTCCAGCCTAATTTAGTAGCAACCGATTGAGATATTGTTCCTTTACCTGAACCAGCAGGACCATCGATAGTAATGATTGGAGCTTTTTCTTGCGCTGAAGTCATCAATCTTATTCACTTTTAAAATAAAATTCAGATTATGCCTGTTTTCTTGATAAAACTCATGATTTCTATCTCTATATTAGTATATACATATATACTTATTGTACTGCATAATATTATTAATAACTCAACGAGAAGGAGATCATCATGAAAAAGTTAATGCTTATAGCCACATTATTTATGGCAAGCTTCTTAATGACACCAGTTACTCACGCTTCAGATTTTTTTGGTGGGAATAACGGCGAATGGAAAATGGGACCTAATGGCCCTTATTGGGACGAAAGTGATTGGCCCGAATGGACACCAATGTATTGGATGGAAGAATTTATGGATTCCTGGGACGACAATAATTGGGGTGAAACAACTGGGGCAGTAATTACGGCGGATATAACGGCGGATACGGAATGCCTGGTGGTTATGGAATGAGCCCCTATGGATTATAATCAGGCTCCTTATGGCTACGCTCCACCCTACGGTGGATATGCCTACCCACAAGCCCCTGTTGCCCCGGCGCAGTAAATTATTAGCACAGCTCTGGCGTATACTGAAGGACTAAAACTTTAGTCCTTCAGTCTTGTGCTAGTATTTATAATATATGCTTTATCCAATACAAATATAGAATATACAATTCGAATATATTTTGTAATTTATTCATTAATTTTTAAGGATGTCCCATGAGAAAATTTACCCTATTACTTTCTATTTTATTTATTGGATCTGCATTTGCATCACCCAATAACGTTTCAAATCCTCCACGATATTTTTCTAATAATACAGCTGTTCCTAATTACAACAATAATGGTACTAACTGGAACATGCCAAATATGAACTGGGGTAATGGTAACGGTTACAACAATGGTTCGAACTGGAATATGCCTTCAATGAATTGGGGCAATGGAAACGGTTATAACTCTGGTAGCAGCTGGAACATGCCTAACATGAACTGGGGCAACAATGGCGGCGGAAATAACTGGAATATGCCATCCATGAACTGGGGTAATAATAATGGTTACGGTAACGGTTCAAACTGGAATATGCCCAATATGAACTGGGGAAATAACTATAATAATGGTTCTAACTGGAATAACCAACAACGTCCATGGAACTTTGGCTCTGGAAACAATTACAATAACCGATTTGCTCCAGGAATTCAGCAAAGAGCACCAATGATGCCAATAGCTCCTCGTTTTGCTCCACAACGTTTACCAAATCCAAACGTAAATCAGCCGCCTCAGATGATGTTGCAACAAGAAGCTCAGTCTCAAAATATTCAGATGAATGCAGCTGATCCCACTCCTGCATCTCAAACAAATGATACAGATAGCAAAATACCTATGCCTAATGAAGTAAAAGATGTGATTCTTGCCCCAGAAAACAAGGCAAAACAAACACAGGAAACACCGCAATAAATTGTTTAGCTGACTATTAAATTAAGTCACCCCCCTACTTTTAGGCAGTTTTTCTGTTTGTAAAAAAGTGCCTATAAGGTGGGGGGTGACATTTTTACTATTGGTTTGTCTTTGAACACAAAAAAAGCCCATCTCTGGGACTTTTTATTATACTTTGTAACTTTAGTAGTCAGTTAGTTTTTAGAATTTACCCACTAAATTTATAAACCAACCTTCAGACGTTCCATCGTTATTACTTAGATCATCATCAAAGTTTGTAAAGTTGTAACCAATACCAACTTTCAGGTTCTTGCCGATGTGACGATCGACAGAGATCATTGCACCATGTTGTGTATCTTTAGACTCTTCTGAGTTTAATGAAATTATCTATCTTTTGGCTTTTTTCTATTCTAATCAGATTTTCTTTATTTCTTTAAATATCCTCTTTCCCTAATCGCCACCATACATTCTACTGATGTGCACAACTCACCAGTACTAAGATACAGACCATATTCAAAAACCGGATTACTACGCCCTCGCTCTCCTAATTCTTTAAAAATTTGTTCTTCTTTTTCACTTGGAAAATCAAAACGTAATTCTAAATCAGTATTCCCTGGTCGTTGGAAATCTACACTCAGTTTTCTTGTCCACACCTGATAATCACTAAATACTTTTGCACAGGCTAATGGAGCAATAGGATCAGCCAAAGATGCCTGGTAATCTCCAAACATTCCACCGCCATTATTCTTTGAAATCCATGTGAGAGGCAATGTAATCCGTACCTTACGCCAGTTGTTTGCCAAAGAAGTGACTTTAATTCTCATCATCCACCATGCTGGCCACCACTCTAAGCACTTCTCTTCTGATAGAAAACCTAAGTACTTTTGTGCAAAAATAATGCTATTGAATTGAAATAATTTACTCACAATTTTAACCTTAAATTTTATCCAGTAATCTTAACGTAAAATGTCGTGTAATCAGCCTATTAAATAACTGGATAATAAATTGAATTATTTCCCTAGAAGCCTTGACAACACAGGCACTTTCGCGTGTAATCGCGCGCCTTAGCAAAAGTACATTTTAAATGTGCTTTCGCTGATTTTTCTAACACTCGTATCGAAGGAATAATAAAATGTACGCAGTAATCAAAACAGGTGGTAAACAATACCGTGTTGAGCCTGGAAACGTTCTCAAAGTAGAAACTTTAGACGCAGAAGTTGGCGCTACAGTAAATTTTGAAGAAGTATTAATGATCGCAGACGGTGATGATGTCACTGTTGGAACCCCTACAATTGCTAGTGCAAAAGTGGTTGCTGAAGTAATTGCACATGGTCGTGCAAAGAAAGTTGAAATCGTAAAATTTAGACGACGCAAGCATCACCAAAAACGCACTGGTCACCGCCAGAACTTTACCCAAGTTCAAATTCAGAATATTAATGGTAAAGGCGCACCAGCAAAAAAAGCTACTGCTAAAACAGAAGCGAAAGGCACTGACGCTGAAACAAAAGCTAAGCCAGCTAAGAAAGAAACAGCAAAACCTGCTGAGAAGAAACCAGTCGCTAAAAAAGCAGCACCAAAGAAGTCTGCAGAGAAAGACGACCTGACTAAAATTGAAGGTGTTGGTCCTAAAGCTGCAGAAGCATTAGTAGCAGCTGGACTCGCAACGTTTGCTGATGTTGCAAAAGCTAAAGTACCCGCTATTCAGACTATTCTTGATGAAGCAGACGGCAAATTCGGCGCTATGAAGCCTGACTCTTGGCCTAAACAAGCAAAGCTTGCAGCAGATGGCAAGTGGGATGAGCTGAAAAAATGGCAAGACGAAATGGATGGAGGAATAGAAAAGAAGTAATTTCTATTTAAAATCCAAATTAAAAGCAGTTCATCTTGAACTGCTTTTTTTTGCCTGTTATTTCTAGTAAATTAGTTTTCTTACACTGGGATTTATCTTTATCAATCTGGATATGTTCGAGATACAATAAAATCATCAATTATCTATAAATAGAAATGATCAATGACGCTCGACACCCTTTATCAAGTTAATACACCTGAAGGCATAAGTTTAAGACTTTCACCAGCTGGACCTGTTGTTCGAATGCTTGCCTGGATCATAGATATATTGATCCGACTAGCGATTAATGGAGTATTTTTTGCAGCTTTAGCTTTCTTCGGGAAAATAGGAATTGGTATTGCGCTTATCCTGTCATTTTTACTTGAATGGTTTTATCCGGTTTACTTTGAGCTTTACAAAAAAGGTCAAACACCGGGTAAAAAAATATTTAATTTATATGTAACGATGGAAGATGCAAGTCCAATTAGCCCTGGCGCTTCAATTATCAGAAATCTTTTAAGGTTTGTGGATTTCCTGCCATTTCTTTACGGCTTTGGTTTCATCAGTATGTTACTGACAAAACGTTTTCAACGACTGGGGGATCTGGTCGCTGGTACGGTGGTTTTACATAAATCACTTGATTACCCAAGTGTTGAAGCAGATAAAACTACAGCAATCTCCCCTCCCGTTCCCTTGAATTTAACAGAGCAACAAGCACTGATTCGTTTTCAACAACGTATCCCTTATTTAACAGCCGAACGCGCTGAAGAACTGGCTCAAATAGCAACTCCTTTATTAATACAAGGGTACTATCGAGAGCAACCAGGCTAGCTCCAGGTTATTAGGCATTGCCAATTGGATCATGGGAGCGAAAAACCGGTGAGTTCAGTCAGGCAATCTCAATTCATCGAAAAAAATGAAGCCTTATGGGATTCTTTTGAACATTGGTTAAATTATCAAGACCTGTCATTCTGGCAAAAGAGAAGCAAAAAAAACAAAGTTACTCCCCCTGAAGAAATAGATTTACCCAAGATTTATCGACAAATTTGTCATCATTTTGCATTGGCAAATTCCCGAATGTATAACCCCGTTCTTGTCGATAAGTTAAATAAGCTGGTTGTGCGTGGTCATCATAAGTTATACAGCAGTAGAACTAATTTTTTAGGTAATATAATCAAATATTTTGCCAGTGATTTTCCAAGACTTGTACGAGAAGAATGGCGAATTGTTAGTATTTCGGCTGCGCTTTTTTATATCCCATTCATAGCGATTATTATTGCCATCCAGTACTTTCCTGATCTTATCTACAGTGTCATGGACTCGGAGATGGTCAATGATCTTGAGGATATGTACGAACCAGAACGAAACCAACGCTATGGCAGAGAACGTGAATCTGATACCGATTTATACATGTTCGGATTTTATATTAAACACAATATCGGCATTGATTTTAAGATGTTTGCAGGTGGACTGTTATTTGGAATTGGCGCAATCTTTTTCTTACTCTTTAACGGCGTGTTTTTAGGTGCTGCATTCGGCCATATGACCCATATCGGCTATATCGATAGTTTCTGGGGATTTGTTGTAGGACATGGTGCATTCGAATTAAACGCCATGGTTTTATCGGGAGCTGCCGGGTTAAAACTTAGCCGAGGCGTTGATACGGCCTGGGAGAAAATCCAGAGGACGGGCTCTGATAGATAACGGAAAAATTGCAGTATTGATTATGTACGGCGTAGTAGTCATGAGCTTAATCGCGGCATTCATTGAAGCTTTTTGGTCATCGACAGTCATGCCTGTAATGATTAAATATATTGCCGGTGCAATACTCTGGACAGTGGTTGGCATGTACTTTTATTTCCTTGGTCGAACTAGTCTACGGACTAGAACGCTCTAATGAATCTCAATGAAATAACAGCCAATATACGCCTAAGAAACCCTTGGGAAGCCATAGATCTAGGATTTTCTATGGTGCAGAAATGGTGGTTATCGATATATATACCATTGGCAATTCTTACCTTCGGAATAGCTTCTATTTTGTATCTTATTTTTCCGAAAGGTAACTTGTGGATTGCTAGTCTTATTTTTTGGTGGTTAAAACCACTCTATGACAGACTCGTTTTACATATTTTAAGTCATAAGTTATTTAATGATGAGCTTAGTACCTGGGAAGTAATTAGCGCGCTACCTTCACTTATCTGGAATACAGGTTTGTTTCAGAGCCTTACCTTTAGACGCTTCTCTTTTTCCAGAGGCTTTAATCTACCTATATGGCAATTAGAACAGTTAAGAGGTTCACGAAGGTCAGAAAGACAATCTGTATTGCACCAGATTGCACATACCTATGCTGTCTGGCTAACCATTGTGATGGTTCACATTGAGTTAGTTATCGTGATTTCATTGTTCGGTTTATTACTGCTTTTTCTTCCAGAAAAAACAGCTAATGATTTCTTTGTTGGACTATTTTCAAACAAAGTCGAATCTGCAGGATGGATAGACCTACTCGATTATTTTTTCTATATTTTTGCAGTCACGCTTATTCATCCGTTTTATATTGGCGCCAGTTTTGCTCTTTACATCAATAGAAGAACCCAACTCGAAGCATGGGATATTGAATTAGACTTTAAAAAACTCGCTTTACGTTTTGAAACACTGGCTAAAAATGCACTAACCTGCCCTTTTTTGTGTTTTAACATTATCTTTATTTTTTTCGACAACACCGGTGTTTGCCGAACAAAAAAACAGTCACAATGAAACGGATGATACGCAAGTCACTGAGTATTTGTCTGATGTAAGACTTCCAGCAGAGTCTTCAAAAGAAGTTATAAAAGAGACAATGCTGACCAAAGAATTAAATGATAAACAAAAGGTGACTTACTGGGTTAGAAAAGACAAATCAAAAAAACCTAAGAAAAATCCTGATGAATTTTCTTTTGAAGAGTTCTTTGAGCCGTTTGCCAAAGTGATGGGATTCATTATTGAATTTGCTTTATGGATACTGGTTGCTATCGGCCTATTCCTGTTATTTTATTTTCGTGACAGCTGGTTGCACTTATTCAATATTCAAAGAATAACAAAAAAAGAAAGTTATCAAGCACCTGAAGTTATGTTCGGCATGGACGTAAGACCTGATTCGCTGCCAGACGATATTATTGGCGAATCTCGTAAACTCTGGAACGATAATAAACATAGAGAATCATTGAGCTTGTTATATCGAGGCGCATTAATCAGGCTCATCAATCACGAGCAAGTTCAACTAAAAGACAGTTTTACCGAAGGTGATGTGCTACGTCATTCTAAAAAACAGATTACCGAATCAAAGCAATTATTCCTGAATAATTTAACCAGTAACTGGAAGAAAATTGCATATGCACACAGGCACCCTAGTGATCCGGAGATGGAAAAACTATTTAGCACATGGGTAAGTCACTTTGCCATTGATAACGTACTTAACGATGTGCAAAACAAAGAAATCAGTGCTGCATCTAAAGCTTCATCCAAAGAAAGTGCACAAGATGAGTAAACCGCTAGGAATAACCATCACTATTCTAATAGCGCTATTATTCGCTGGTGGAATTTATGTGTTTCTAGAAACACACGAAAAAAAGAAAGAACCATTCACACAGGTTTATTTGGTGAAGCACGAAAAAATCCACTGTATGCAGGCCGGGTTTTTCTAAAGCGCATGGGTATCCCAACTGAGACCAAGACAAGTATTCAGGGTTTTACCGGTTATCCAGGTACTGATACCGTGATAGTGATCAACTCTAAACGCACAACGCTTTCTGCTTTCCAAACACAGCAACTCATAAACTGGGTACAAAAAGGTGGTCATGTGATTACATTGGCAACTAATAAGTGGCGGTTTAATCGTTCAGATAAAAGCGCTGACTCTGATAAAAGATTAAATGACTTTCAAAGCATGACCATTGATAGCAAACTTACTGATAATATGTATAGCCCAGACCCATTACAGAATTACATGGGAATAAGCACGGGTAAAAAAACTCAGTATGATGATTTATCCATAGCCGAAAAAAAGCAATTAGACAAAATCGAAGAAAATGACGATAAAGATTCGCCAGAAAACTTATTCAAAATCAAATTTAGTGATTCACCCAGGAAATTAGCGATTTATAATAGTTGGTTTCACCCGATTATTGTTGATCCTTATTACAAAGGTAAAACTGAAATCATACAATTGGGCTCTTCTAATTTTATAGCACGACAGAAAGATTGGTAGTGGCTTAGTTACTTTAATATCCTCACTAGACTTTATTGAGAACAAACAATTAGAGAAAGCCGATCATGCTGAAATATTCTGGTTTTTAATCCATGGTATCAATAAACCTATAGATCAGCCTGCCAAAGTTTGGTTAATTCATAGTGATAAGATGCCTCCGTTATGGGATCTCATCTGGCGAAATGCCTGGATGTTTATTCTTTCGCTCCTATTTCTTTTCATCGCATGGCTATTACTTGCAACAGGCAGATTTGGACCTGCTACTCCAAAACTAACTGAAGATCGACGCAGCTTGACTGAACATATCAGCAGCAGTGGTTCGTTTTACTGGAAGCACAATTATAAACAGCAGATTATTGATAGTACCCGTAGTGCTGTTCATCAAAGGCTTATTCTATTACACCCTAACTGGAATCACTTAAGCGAAGAGCAACAAGTGGAACTGGTAGTTAAAGATTTAGAACTGGGTAATAGTATAAAACTTAATCCTAAAGATATTCATCGAGCACTATACGCACCATCTATTGAACAGGCAGATGACTTTACCAATTCCATTCGCATTCTTGAAACTATACGATCAGCGAACTAAAAAAATTATGAATACCAATACTTTTATTAACACATATAAGAAAGGCAGCAGTATGACTGAAATGACTCTGGAACAAGCTAGCGAGTTAGCACAACAACTGAAAACAGAAATTGGCAAAGCTGTCATTGGGCAAAAACAGGTAATACACGAAACACTCATCGCATTAATTGCAGGTGGCAATGTACTTATTGAAGGTGTTCCTGGCTTGGGCAAAACGCTATTAGTTCGTGCACTAGCCGCTACTTTTTCTGGTAAATTTAATCGCATTCAATTCACCCCAGATCTTATGCCTGCAGATGTAACCGGACATACACTTTACGACTTGGACAATAAATCATTCAGCGTTCGCAAAGGCCCTGTATTTACCAATCTACTGCTTGCTGATGAAATAAACCGTGCACCAGCCAAGACACAATCCGCTTTATTAGAAGTCATGCAGGAACGTCAAGTGACTATTGAAGGAGAAGCTCACCCTGTGCCTTTACCTTTTATGACTTTAGCAACCCAAAATCCGTTAGAGCAAGAAGGCACTTATCCATTACCCGAAGCACAACTAGATCGATTTTTACTGAAAATTTATATCGACTATCCGAAGGATAATGAAGAAAGTTTAATGGTAGCTGCAGTAACCAATCACCAAACAGGTAATCAGCTGAATATTTCAAATGTTTCAGCAGTAGCCACTCCCGAAACAATACAAGCCATGCAATCCCTGGCTGCTGATATAGAAGTCGATAAAAGCGTTATCGAATACGCAGTTAGGATTGTCCAGGCGACACGTGATTGGCAAGGTCTAAGTATCGGTGCTGGCCCTAGAGGAAGTATTGCATTAATCAGTGCTGCTCGTGCTCAAGCAATGCTCCATGCGCGGGATTACATCACACCAGATGACATTAAAGAGATTGCACTGCCAGCCTTGCGTCACCGTGTTGCACTTGCTCCCGAAATGGAATTAGAGGGCTATACAACCGATCAAATATTGCAGGGTATTCTGGACAAAATAGAAGCGCCTAGACAATAACAGTCGCTATAAATCCATTTGACAATATACACATATGCTTTCTAAACTCCCTATTCCAGATCGACAAACCTTTTATTTGATCGCAGCACTCGCTGCTGTTGGCTTGGTCGCAAGTTTTATTCCAGCATTGACGGCACTATGGAAAATTTTGGCTGCAATCATTGCTGTTATTCTATTGGCAGATCTTTTTGTGAGTACGCTGATTTCGAACCCTAGAAATATCATAGAAGTTGAACGTAACTTACCAGGATCGATTCCATTAGGAGTTAGTCGACATATTGGCTTGATAATCCATAATCATAGTAATAAACCACAAAACCTGAATATTTTTGATCACTTTCCCAATGAAGTACAAGCTGAAGGCTTACCTGTCAATTTAAGTATTCCGGAACAACAACACGCAGAGATAAAATACAAAATTATTGCGAACCAAAGGGGTAAATTAAACTTCCCCAAAGTACAAATAAAATTGCAATCAGTTTTTAAATTTTGGCGTATAAACTGTTACCTACCAGTAAGCAGCACAACCAATGTTTATCCAAACTTTGCCGCTATTTCTCATTATGCACTATTAGCCACTGACAATAACTTGAGTCAGATGGGGATTATCAAAAAAAGAAGGCGGGGTGAAGGTCAGGATTTTCATCAGCTGAGGGAATATCGTGAAGGTGACGCGATGCGTCAGATTGACTGGAAAGCCACCTCTAGAGTTCAAAAATTAATTTCTCGTGAATATCAAGATGAGAAAGACCAGGAAATAATTTTTATGCTGGATTGTGGTCACCGAATGATGGCTAAAGACGATGACCTTTCACATTTTGATCACACCTTAAACGCCTTATTGCTACTTTCCTATGTAGCTCTAAAACAAGGTGATGCGGTGGGTTTAATGACGTTCTCAGGTGAAGATCATCGCTGGTTTAGCCCACGTAAAGGCCAGCACAATGTACAAAATATCTTAAATACCGTTTACGACCTTCAACCGAGCACGTCTTCACCCGACTATGGTAAAGCGGCTACAGACTTATTGATCCGGCATAAAAAACGCGCACTGGTGATCATCTTAACCAACACCCGCGATGAGGATAGTGATGATTTGTTGCCCGCAATTAATATCCTAAAGAAACGTCACCTAGTTTTATTGGCTAGCCTTCGTGAAGCGAGTATTGGGCAAATGTTAGATAAGCCTATAGAAGATCTTAACGATGCACTGGATAATTCCGCTGCTCATCACTATTTGCAACAACGTAAGAACTCATTTGAGCAATTAGTCAACAATGGGATTAGAGCGATGGATGTCAGTCCTGATAGCTCACGGTGGATTTGATTAATGCTTATTTATCCATTAAAAGCAGTGGGACTCTATAGCGAGTTGTGTAAATACCCCCGCCCTACTTTGAAGAGGATTTTTTATTTAAAATGCTGACTTGAGAGCTAAGACTTGATGACTATTAAACGATTATCAGACTGTCTGATAAAACATCATTATTGCGGCAACAAGCAACAATTGAATAAGCAACTAATTGTACCAGACGACCTTTATTAGCAAAGACTGAACTGACATCGGTAATAAAATGTTTATCCC
>CAWEEB010000068.1:0-31756 GCA_963807855.1 uncultured Gammaproteobacteria bacterium
TTATCTACCCTTAAAGTCGGCATGGTGCGTTACGGCTTAATGCTAAGAGAAGATGGCTTCGCAATGGACGATGGCACCACCGCACGTCTTGGCGAACATCATTACCTGATGACAACCACCACTGCGAATGCGGTTGGTGTGGCAAGACACTTGAATTCTGCCGTCAATGTTTATGGCCACGATTTAGATGTTCACGTGATTTCAGCCACCGAGCAATACGCACAGTATTCGGTGGCAGGCCCTAACGCCCGCAAGCTATTACAGAAAATCGTCGATCCTGAATTTGATATCAGCAATGAAGCCTTTCCGTTTATGGCTTGTGGTGATATCACTGTTTGTGGCGGAACACCCCGCGCGACTTATTCCGCATTTCATTCTCTGGTGAATTGGCATACGAAATAGCCGTCCCTACCCGCTATGGTTACAGCATGATGGATGCCTTGATGAAAGCAGGCGAAGAATTTGATGCGGTGATCTACGGTACAGAAGCACTCGGCGTAATGCGTATCGAAAAAGGCCACGCCGCAGGTAACGAACTAACAGGTCAAACTACCGCACACCATCTTGGTATGGGTCGTATGGTATCCAAGAAAAAGGACAGCATCGGAAACTATGATGTCTGAGCGCCCTAATCTGATTCGCGAAGATGCAATTCGATTAGTCGGTTTTGTCCCCGTCGATAAAAGCGAAATGCTAGCTGCCGGCGCACACTTTATTCGTAAAGGACAAGCATCCATTACCGAAAATGATGAAGGCTGGATGAGTTCCGTCACCTTCTCCCCTTCCCTTGGACATTCGATTGGGCTCGGGTTTATTAAGAGCGGACATGAACGTATGGGCGAAATCGTCACCGCGAGCAATCCGTTACAAGGCAAAGACATCGATGTAGAGATTGTCTCCCCGCACTTTATCGATCCAGATGGAGAACGTCTACGTGTCTAATCCTAACTTTAAACTCACAGCACAAACACCTCTGAATGGATTTAGTCAAAGCTTTGATGGCATTGTAGTCGCTGAGTTGCTCGGCTACTCACTGGTTTCGATGGCGATACCAGCGGATCAAAAAGCCACTTTGAAAAAACATATTAAAGAAGCTTACAAAACTGAATTACCCGAAGTGGGAAAATTCACCGTATCAGCCGTTGATAACACACACATTCTGGGCTTACAGCTAGAACAGAATTTTTTATTGTTCGAAAATAGCGATGTTTACGCCAATGGCAATGCAGTGGCACATATTCAGGAAAAGACAAAAGATGCAGCGTACCTAAGTGACCAGTCAGATAGCTGGACGATGCTAACAATCAGCGGTGAAAATGTACGCAGTGCATTGGAAAGAATCTGCCCTATAGACTTACACCCCCCTCTTTAGAGCAATTTCTGTAACACGAACCGCAATGGAATATTTGGCAGTCATCATTCTGCAGCCAGGTGAAAACGAGTTTTTATTGTTCTCACCTCGATCATCGGCAGATTCATTTTTACACATGATATTAACGTCAATCGAAAACATTATATCCTGAAACTAACGAAATATCAAGTAAACAAAGGATACAAGAACAATGGCATTTCCAACACAATCACCTTACGTAATCGTTGGTGCCGGCATACACGGCCTCAGTACTGCCTATCACCTTGCACTGGAGTTAAAAGCCAAGGGCAAAGGTAGTGGTAAGGATATTATTATTCTGGATAAATCGGGTATCTGCGCTGGAGCTACGGGAATCGCCTGTGGCGTTATTCGCAACAACTATTTTCAACCTGCAATGCGTGAACTGATGGCACACAGCGTTAATGTGTGGGAAAGCGATCCCGAAACATACAGTTACCATCCGGTGGGCTATATGCAAATCAGCTGTGAAAGCATGCACGAAGATGTAGCTTCGATTTACAAGCAACAACAAGCAATAGATTACCAATCAACCTTTATCGAAGGCGAAAAAGACTGCACCAATTACATGCGTGGGCTTTTCTATGACTGGCAAGCACAAGGCATAACTTCTGTACTGCATGAAAAGCCAGGCGGTTATGCAAATAACACCAAAGCGATGTATGGCTTAGCCGACAAAGTTGAAGCCGAAGGCGTTCGCATCATGAGTGGTGTAACTGTCACAGGTTTCAAACAAGACGCACAGGGCTCAATCACATCAGTCGAAACGGATAAAGGTGATATCGCCACAGACTATGTAGTAATTGGTGCTGGCCCATGGGCAAAGCAGTTCTGGGATATGTTAGAAATGCCGAAAACCATCAGCATCAAAAATCCAGAAACAGGCGTAGTAACCGACGATATCCCAATGTGGGTTTACTGGTCATTGCAGGAAGGCACGCTGGGCGTTGATCCTAAACTGCAAGTGACTAACGACGGAAGAATGCCACCGGTAATTCATGTGGATACCGATGCACCACTCTACTCAGATAACGATGGATCATTGATCACCGATGAAATGTGGGGCATTTACTATAAGCCAGACTTCCACTTTGGTGGAGTTCAAGGTGGTGCAGCACCGTTTATTGTGGATAAAGACGCAGACACAGTTGCGGTTGATCCCTACGGCTCAGAGTCACCTGAATTCATTGTTGGATCGGAATTCGCACATATGTGGGTTTCTGCGCTGGCGCATTGTCAAAAGCGTTTTTCAGGCCAGATGGCACATTATAAAACTGAGCCTTCAGGCGGCATTGGTGCATTTACACCTGATAGCTTCCCAGTATTCGATAAAGTGCGTGATAACTGCTATATGATTGCCGATTCTAACCACGGTTATAAAATGCTGGGCGTAGGAAAATTAGTGGCTGAAGATATCTGTGGAGAAACGTCATCGCTATTAACGCCATTCAGATTTTCACGCTATGCAGAAGGTAAATTGCATCCTGTATCTAATAGTCCTTTTCCCTGGAGTTAAATGAACAGAAAAAAATTGCCACCCCCCTACTTTTAAATGGTTTTTTTTGATAACTAGATGACACATCAAAAAGCGAACAAAAATACAGGTTTGAAACCTGCTATTTAGAAAGTAATCGCTGATGAATATATCTTATTAAATTATAAATAAAAGACGTATGAGGTATTCTTCAAAATACCTCATACGAAAACAGAGGTTCGTTACCTGACAATATATTAAAAGGTCTGCGACCTTTTTAGTTTTAGTCACTTTACGCGCACAGGAACAACTTGTAATCTATCTAGGCAACAAATGAACGGCAGATGCCGGAACTTTGTCGAAGTGGATCTCGACCCCTCGTTTGGCTGCAGCCTGGGCTATTAGGTCGCCAATTGCTTTGGGGTCGCTAGCGTGGGTCTTCCGAATTTCCGCAACGACGTCGTCAAAAAAATCGGAAAACTCACCGGGAGAAATGATCAGAAGTAGGCGAGCTGGGAGGTCGGTGTCATTCCAGAAGCCGTGCAGGTAGCCCCTCGGTAGGACAACGAGCGAACCAGTTGTAGCGCGGACAACTTCACCGCGGTCCAGGAAGTCAACTTCACCTTCCAAAACGTAAAAGTGTTCGTCTTCATTGCTGTGAACATGAGGAGGTGCGCCAAAGGTTCGTGCCGGTAACTCAAGTTCAAGCACTGACGTTCCTGCCGGTGTGTCGGAATGGTTGGAAAGGACCGTGGTTCTGTGACCTGGGAACTCGATGGGCTCCGTAGCTCCTGGCTTGGAAACGTAAGGTTTTTCTGCCGCAATGAGGCTTGATGCAATCAACAAAACTGGAACAATGACTGCGATACGCATAATCGGTTCTCATATTCTAAAGGGTTTTCAATTGTTCGTCGAATTGACATCGACAATCGGAGTACAGCAATAAGAATGATAATTGTCCGCATATGGCTTGTCAATCGGATTTGAATTTACTGAGTCTGATGTTTCAAATATGTGATTGGCATCGGTGTATTGGGTAATGTAGATCGTATGACCTAATACAATAGGTCTTGGCGTAAATGGGTGGTGAGGGGGTGCGCATAACAAATGCTTGCAGCAGAAGCCAACGTTAATTTCTAAAGTCACCTCCACCTTTTGAATGATATTACGTTTTTGTTGTTTAAAAACGTAAATAGAATTTATGCTTTGCGAGCAGTTTTTTCGACTAAGCTTTCTCTAAAACCCTAGTATTTGTAGGTAATTACAAGTCGGTCTCGTCACTTAATAATTATTATTAATATGTTAAAAAGACAAGTCTGTTGCTTAACTTAAGGAGAAGTCAATGCAGGATAATAAAACCGATTATGAAGTCGGGCAGGATAATATAACGCCCTTTGGTCTGGATATTCACAATCCGGTATTTTTAATCTCAGGTCTCTCAGTAGTTGCCTTTGTTATTCTGACCTTGATGTTCCAGACGCAGGCGGCTGAGTTTTTCAAATGGTTACGACCTGCTGTTACCAGTACTTTCGACTGGTTTTTTCTCTCCTCGGCGAATATTTTTGTGATATTCGCGTTCTTCCTGGCAGTAACCCCCATGGGTAAAGTCAGGCTTGGTGGACAGGACGCAACGCCGGATTATTCCTATATAGGCTGGTTCGCAATGTTGTTCGCCGCAGGCATGGGCATCGGCTTGATGTTCTTTGGAGTTTCCGAGCCAATGTCACACTTTGGCTCTTCTATGGGAGGCGTAACCGTTGGTGATAACGGTGTCAGAACTGACTGGGCTCCGCTTGGTGCTGCTGCTGGTGATGCTGACGGAGCACGTAAACTGGCGATGGCAGCGACCATTTTCCATTGGGGTCTGCATCCCTGGGCAATCTATGCCACGGTAGCACTGGCGCTGGCTTTCTTTGCTTATAACCATAACCTGCCATTAACGCTACGCTCGGCATTTTACCCGTTGCTGGGTGAACGTGTCTGGGGTTGGCCGGGACATATCATTGATATCACTGCGGTGTTTGCAACCTTGTTTGGACTTACCACATCATTGGGCTTTGGCACGACTCAGGCACTTGCCGGTTTTAATTTTCTCTTTGGCTGGGGCACCGGCGGTACTGCGGCGTTTGTGCTGGTCACGGTGGTTACCGCAATTGCCTTGATCTCGGTACTCAGGGGTTTGGACGGCGGCGTAAAAGTTTTATCTGAAATCAATATGGCACTAGCGCTGTTATTGTTGCTGTTCATTATCCTTGTAGGCCCCACTGCGGATATATTTAAATCATTCTTTCAAGGCGGTCTGGAATATGTGAAACAGTTAGGGCCATTATCGATGCCATTCGGTCGCGAAGACGTGAATTTCTCACAAGGCTGGACTTCCTTCTATTGGGCGTGGTGGATATCCTGGTCACCATTTGTTGGCATGTTTATCGCACGCGTTTCACGTGGCCGTACAGTCAGGGAATTTGTTTTTGCCGTAATCCTGGTACCTACCATATTATGTGTATTGTGGATGAGCGCCTTTGGTGGCACTGCAATCAGTCAGGTAATCGCGGACGCTGCAGCCCCGGTTGCAAAGGCGGCACAGGAACTCAAGCTGTTTGAGATGGTGAAGGAATTCCCGTTCACTAATTTCCTATCCATAATCGGTATCATTCTGGTACTGGTCTTTTTCATAACCTCATCGGACTCTGGTTCGCTGGTAATCGACACAATTACAGCTGGCGGCAAGGAAGACGCCCCGGTTTCACAACGTGTGTTCTGGTGTACTTTTGAAGGGCTGGTTGCAATTACCTTGTTACTTGTGGGCGGTTCAGAAGCGCTGGGTGCGCTGCAAGCCATGGCGGTATCGACCGGTTTGCCATTCACCTTTGTACTGCTGGCAATGTGTGTCAGCTTGTATATGGGACTGAGCAAAGCCAGTAAGGCCTTGAAAACCTGACACAAAAAGAAAAGCAAAAAATGAACCCCGGAATCCGGGGTTTTTAAGCCTGATAGTTTTTATTCAAAAGTGATTATCCACCTTTGAGGTGCTTTTTGAAAAAGTGCCTGAAAGGTGGGGGGTGACCATTAATAACAATTTATTAGAATAGATTACAACCAACGAACAATCTTCTCATTCGTTACCCATTGATAACTCTCATCCGCATCGCCACAGCCATTGCAGCTGCTTCCGCAAGATGCGCCCTGCTCTGCGATCTTACCTTTTTTAATCCAGTATTCGAGCGCTAGCTTGGCTGCTTCTTTGCTGATATCGAAATGAATTGCGACATCGTTTAAGGATGATTCACCGCGTTGTTTTATATAGTTTCTGATTTCACCGAGTTTCATGGTTAGCTCCCAATTAGCTCACAGGGAAATTTAGGGGCTTGTGATTATCCGGCTCTTTATTACCTACGACCTTAAACGCGTAAATTGTTGCGATGAGTATCGCTAACAAACACACCACCCAGAGTATCGATTGGGTTGGATGCTGAGAGATAGTCGCTAATTGATAGAAAATCACTGCTGATGCGTAGGCCAAACCTGTGGTCCATGCAATACCCAATATACCCCAGCCCGTTGAGGTTTCACGAATCATTGCGCCTGTTGCCGCGACACAGGGGAAGTACAACAGAATAAATAATAGATAGGCGAATGCGCCAATTTTTCCATCAAAGCGTTTATGCATTGCGCCAAAGGTTGAGATATCGATCTCTTGAGTAGCAGCTGCTTTTTCGCTATCAGAGATATCATCAACTATCGATAAGCCTAGCGGATCTAAGAGGCTATCTGCGACATCTGTTAAATTTGCAGGAATAGTTAAAAACGCGGCTTTTAAACTATCGGATAAATCAAAAGCCTCTGATTCACTTGATTCAGAATTTGGCTTATCAATACGAGAATAAAGTGCATCGAGAGTTCCTACCACCACTTCTTTGGCTAATAAGCCGGTAATAATTCCCACGGTTGCGGGCCAGTTATCTTCTTCGATTCCCATGGGTTTGAAGATGGGTGTAACCGTTCTGGCCGTGGCACTGAGCACTGATTTATCGGAATTTTCATTACCAAAGGTAAAATCTGTGCCTAGTGAATTTGCCACATTGATCAGCGTTACGACAATGATAATGATTTTGCCCGCACCGAAGATAAACCCTTTGAGCTTGCCCCAGCTATTGATTAATACACTGCTCAGGCTTGGAATCTGGTAATTGGGTAACTCCATAAAGAAGTCTTCGGCTTCACCTTTCAACAAGGTTTTTCTTAAGATAAAACCCGTCATTATCGCGAATAGGATACCAATCAAATACAGCAGAAATACAATATTCTGTCCGCCAACGGGGAAGAAAGCCGCAGCAAATAAGGCATAAACAGCAAGGCGCGCGCCGCATGACATAAAAGGAGACATCATCACGGTGATGATTCGTTCGCGCGTATTATCCAAGGTACGCGTCGCCATAATGCCCGGAACGTTACAGCCAAAACCAACTATCAGCGGCACAAAGGCTTTGCCCGAAATACCCAGTTTGCGCATAAAGTGATCCATGACAAATGCCGCACGCGACATATAACCGGATTCTTCAAGAACGGTAAGAAATAGAAACAATGCGCCAATGATAGGAATAAACGTAGCAACAACCTGGATGCCACCGCCAATGCCATTAGCTACGATGGTAATCAACCATTGGGGCAGATCGACATGTGCCATCAGGCTACCCAAACCATCGACAAAGAAGGCTTGAGCGGTCAGATCAAATACATCGATAAAAGCACCGCCAATATTGATACTGAAGGTGAATAGCAAATACATCATCGCTAAAAATATCGGCACACCGAGCCAGTTACCCAGCACATATTTATCTATTTTGTCAGAACGTGTTCGGCTGACTTTGCCCTGCTCTGTGACGACTTGCTTTGCCAATTCTGTGGCTTTTTCGAAACGAACTTCGGCGAGTAGAAAGTCGAGTTCTTCATCCGTTTTGTTTTCAATCTCGGCGATCATTTTTGCGGTTATTCGGACTTGTTTTCCTGCAGAATTTTGAGTGCCTGTGGTCGATTACAATTGTGACGTCTGGAGTTCAGCTATGGCAATTTCAACATTTTCATCGTATTGAAGGCTAATTCATTATTGTTGGCTAATGCATCATGTCTTGCAACTCAGTTGCTTTATAACTGTGATCGATGTGCTTAGAGGTCTGACCATCTTTTAACGATATCGGGATTACAGGACACTTTAGTTGTTTAGATAACTCTTCGACATTGATTTTCATCCCGCGCTTATTCGCCACATCGATCATATTCAGATAGACCAAGGTCGGGATTCCCAGTTCGCGCAATTGCAGGGTTAGGTATAGACCTCTTTCCAGAGTGCTGGCATCAAGAATATTGACGAAGATATGTTCAGGGCAATCGAGGCAGAATTTTCGCGCAATGACTTCGTCTTCAGAGGCATCGGAATAATCCAGTGAGTAAGTCCCGGGTAAATCGATAACACGGATGCTTTGACCGTTATACTTGAAGTAGCCTTGCTTGCGTTCAACCGTAACACCTGGCCAGTTACCGGTACTCTGACGTGATCCTGTGAGTTTATTAAATAGGGTGGTTTTACCCGCGTTCGGGTTACCCACTAATGCTATTTTCAAATCACCACATGGGGTGTTTTCGCGATCGCAAACACCACCACAACATTTTTTAGCCATCTTTTATACCAGAACCGTTATATCAAACTGTGTTAACTAGTTCGTGTTACTATCGTCTGAAACAAGAATTTTTTCGGCGATTGAACGTCCTAAACTAATACGGCTATTGTTATTTGCCAATACCATATCTCCACCACGATTACGTAATATCTGCAGATAAGAACCGATGCCAATGCCAAGCCCGAGCAAACGAACCTGTGTTTTGCAATCCGAAACAATCTTCTTCACATAAACGTGAGACGATTCTTGATGACTGACTAGCGGACTTGTATTTAGCATGTTGTAGCTCTAATTTACTTCGACTAAAAGGATTAAAAAGAATTGTATATAAGCAAACACTTAAATGCAAATGATTCTCGTTTTTAGGAATGATATATATCAACTTTTATCTATTTTAGTCACCCCCCTACTTTTAGTCGGTTTTTCGTTCAGATATTCATGCACAAAGCTTATGACTATTTGAGATATATACATCTGAAGTTATTGAGACAACAATAAGTCCATGCCTCAAAGAACCATTTTCAGTGTGATTGAATCACCGACTCACCCCTACTTTACTGCTTTGTATCAAAAGCTGGGGATTGAAGAGTTGTGTTTTAAATCGATGCGGAAATTGCTGAGTAAAATCAAGAATACGCAACCTGATTTTATTGCGGCTGAATTTTTTTATGGCTACGGGAATAATTACGCGGGGGTGAATATCAGTAATCTTGACGTAATGCTTTATTCCTTACAACGTTATTCACCTGATACTAAAGTGATTGTTTTTGTGGATAAAAACGAACGACAGTATGTTGATAAATTCAATGATATTTTGCCTTTATACGCGGTATTTACTCGACCGGTTAATGAATCAGAAATTATCCAGTTACTCATCTAGACTCACCTATAGGCGGCGCATCAAGTATCTGTTTTGGTAAAAATCTGATTTTTGATCTACAATTTATCTAACCCAATTGAAGATAGTAACGGTATTGAAGCTCTAAAAAAACAATTCTATTAAGCGTAATTATTACGTATACCTATTAATTTAATACCTACAACGATTCAGCAATTGATTTGTCCTGTAAGTTTTAGATATCTAATAGGAGTAATACCATGCAAATCAAAACAGCCTATTTATCCCGAATACATTATGTAACGGTGAAATTGCTCCACCTCTTAAGTTGGGCAAGTCTTAGCACTATATTAGTCTTTTCATTTAACCCCACAGTCTCCGCTGAAGAAGCGAATCCGATAGCGGCAAAGGGTTTACAGGAACTTTGGGAAGTGAAAGAGGAAGCCGGGCGAAACGTTCGAAAAAAAATCCTGCAGAAAGCTTACCTTCAAGACAATGGGAAAAATATACTTATAAATGATATTGATAATTACATCAACAAAACGAATGAGGTGTGTCGTCGATATGCGCCTGAATCCAAAGACTATAGGTACGATGAAGAATATTACTTCAATATGAAATATTTTATACCTACTCTGAGGAAACATGAAACCAAGGGTCCTACTACATCATTAAAGGTAAGTATCGATGAGTGGGTTGATAGGGTTTTTCTGAATACAATTTATACTCGTTGTGCCAATAAAATTGCCAATCCGAATAACAATAATACCATTAACATAAAAGATGTTAAAAATAATGAGCAGTATACATTTCCTGAAATGACTCCCAGAATTGATGGGCTGGTTGATAGCACTGATTGCAACAGGGACATTACGGCTTTACAGGAAGCTGTTTTTACTAATGGAAGATACTACAATGAAGCATTGGAGATTTTTCAAGACGTGCTTATTCGCACTATCCAGACTGGTGTCAAACAGACAAGGACTGTAAATATATCCGGGCGTTTCAGCTTCGAGAGCTTAGACGATATCTATCAGCGCATGATTGATGCGCAACTGGATTTACAATCTGCGGTAAAAAGATACAATACCGAATACCACAAACAGCAATGCAAAGATAAAGATTCAGGCCCTGTTATAGAAGTTAAAAAACGTAGTAAACCGCTAAGCTTCAATGATGACAATCAGTTGAAACCTTATATCAGCTTTAAAATGGGCTCTACTGATTATAAGGGTGCTAAGAAAGGTATCAACAAGGCCAAAGATGAAACTGTAGCTGGAGGGGTTCCGAGTGATATTATTATCAGTTCAGCAGAGGAATCCTCCAACCACCTTGGCATAGAAATTGGCTTTCACAAAAAACTTAATAATCTAGCCAGACTCGGGTTTAACCTTACCTACACGGACATTGGAAATTTCCACGGTTCCCTTTACTATCCAAACCAATCTGGAGGACTAAACAAAGTTGAAGGCAAGGAAAGCCTCATATCTTACGGCATTGGCTTTGATTACGGACGAAAATTTACAATCAGAAATGGTTTGTTGAGGTCAAAGGGGGTTATATCTGGGTTGAGAACGACTTTCAAGCCACTGCATTATCCCTGAATGGAACAAACCGTACTATAGTTAATGAAAGAAAAACAAGTGATAGGGACGGTAGCCCTTTTGTCGGAATTGGGATCAGTTACAAACTGGATAAAAGAACCTACATCACAGGCGAATACAAGCATGTTCCTAATGGATTGTTTGAAAGTGATGAAGGGCTGGACTTTCTCATTTTGGCAATTACGCGAGATTGGTAGAGTGTTTAAAAGTGATGAGAGATTTGACAGTTTCAGTTTAGGAATTAAGACTGATTTCTAAGACACCCGTATTTTTCCACCACACACATACATTTACCTAACCAGCTGGATCAATATAAGCCTTCTGGCAGCTTGTACCGGCATCGATTGCTGAATTTAATAACTTCGATACATCGAGTTCAGATGCAGTCTTGTCTGTAACTATGCCTGTTAGATTTATCCATAACTCACTGATTCGACCTTTGCGGTCACAGCGTAAATCAACTTTCTTTCCTGAGCCTTTTCCAAATGAATTATCAAACGCTCGACGGATTTGTTTGAGGGTTACCTTATTTCCGATATTTTTAGACAGGAGTCTGACCTACATCAGATCGATTAATTTTCTCGGTTAATGCTATCGAATGCTGATAGTAAGTATCGGCATCGGTACCGTAGCAGGTGCCGTGTTTTATCCATTCATGTCGATGCAGATTTGATTGATACCCCGGCATGATAAATGCCAGTTTATTGTAAGTTTCTTGAGACAGTTTTACTGGCTCTAAAAGGTGCCAGCGCTTGTTTCGGTCAATACCCTTATCAATCTCACTCACGCCACAATAAGCATTTGCACGGGGTTGTGGCCATAAGCCATGTAATGAGAGATGGGTTGCATCGTATCTATTTTCAACCAGAGACCTACATTCTTTTTTATTAGATCTCGATTCGCAGAAGGTAGGCATCCAACTCAACGCTAATAAATATTGCCCTGATTTTGCTTTTTTATTTTTGTGGTTAGAAGTAACAGGTTCTACAATACTTTTTCCACTTTTCGAGGTGCCACATTGATTGGTTTTTATCCCACAGCGGCTTTCAATCCAGCGCTCCTGTGTTTCGATGCCCTCAATTCTGACTCGATAATGAGTGCCCTTTTTGCTCTTTTGTATGATCGAATAACTTTTCCCTTCTTTGACAATCACATTTCCGGGATTGGTTCCTTTGCGGAATGATTGAAACGCAGGGCAAGATTGTTGAATTTCAAAACACTGAGTGGGCTTTTTGGCGTATGCGGGCAAAACAGGAGTCAGAAAGATGAAAAAGCTGAAGACGGTTAAAAATCTAACCATACCCTTCAAACCAGCCACTCTTTTTCGATACATCGTTCTAAATTCTCCCTTTAAGAAATCAAATAATAACCTAATTATTTGATAATAAGAGAGAACGCGTACTTAGAAAGTTCATAAGATAAATGATCACGATATAAAAAAGCCCTGACGCGTTAACGTATCAGGGCTTTTTCAATCCTATTTAAAACTATTTAAAATCAGTGACTTATTTAGTAGCAAATACAAAACGCCTTCTAATTAATAAAGCCGAAGTAAATAGCAACAACCAGGAGAAACTACCACCTCCCGAACTTCCTGTTGATGTCGTAGTTGTTGTAGGCGTTGTAGTAGTTGGAGTAGGAGTCGACGTTTGCTGCGCTACTGGTTGATGAGAGACCGGTGAAGACTGCCTTTGCGCTTCTGCCACCTGTACCTGCTGACCAAATTCACCCGTACCGCCAAAGCTATAAGAAAAAGCCCCCTGATCTGGATAGTTATCGTATTGGTTACCACCAGTGGCAGTATTATTTCCATAAAATGCCAGATTTATATTATTAAGTTGGCTTAACCAGTTACGTGGGAAACTCAGTTCTACAATATTGCCAACATACCTAAGTTCAGCGACGCCAAGTTGTATCCATTCCCAACTACCGTTGGTACCTGCATATTGATAAACATAGCGTCCTTCTACAAGATACTCAGCACCAACATTATCATTGAGTGAGTAACCACTTAGAGGGTCACTATCGCTATCGATAAATGTCTGCCAACCCCATGAAACCGACGAGCCAGTATTTGAATTAGGATTAACCGGACCTGCATTCTTATAGGTTAAATATACAGTCTCAGTACTATGCGCCATACCAGCGCTTAGCCAATCTATTGGATTCGCGCCATTTGTTGTAATGTCGGCAGGATCTGCACTGAAAAACTCCAAGCTACTCCAATCAGAATCATTTCCATCGATACTGATACCACCGATGACTACTGAATTTGAAATTCCTTCGTTAGGCTGTTGAGGAACCACTTCAAGATTAACCGTTGCAGTATTGCTATCCAACTGTCCGTCATTAACCTTAAAGCTGAAACTATCCGACCCCTGATAATTAGCATTAGGCATGTACGAAACTATCAGACTGTTTGCATTTGCTGTTAATGTACCTTGTTCAGGTTGTTGCGTTATAACAAGAGTTAAAGGGTCTTGGTCAGCATCAGTGGCATTTAGAGAGATCGTCACGGTGGTATTTTCCAATAGCGATAAACTCTGACCTGTAGATACAGGAGCCTGATTAACTGGTGGTGTTATTGTACCGAAAGAGTATTTCCATGATCTTACTGTTGCGGATTGAGATAATGCTCCATCTGGATAGAAATCTGTAGTACTCCCACCATAAGACTCGTTTACTCCCTGGAATACAAGGTTCATATCACTTGAAGAACCCAACCAACTTCTGGGAAAGCTAAACTCTCGAATATTGTTGGTCATTTCAGCCGTTACTCGACCTACCGTATCCCAGCTCCAGTTTGTGCCCGTGCCGCTATATCGCTGCACATAACTGCCTTCAATTATGTAATCAGCACCAACTACCGCACTGTATCTAAAACCAGTATCCGGGTTGTTATCGCTGTCTATATAAACCTGCCATCCCCAAGGTATGAAAGTCGATCCATCTGTATTAATGACGCCATGATTTTCATATAAGAAGTAAATATTATTATCGCTATGCGCGACGCTGACCTTGTCCCAATCAATGACATTTTGATTATTATTATCTATATCATCAGGATCATTAGGAAAGGCAACTAAATCGTTCCAATCGCTTGAATTTCCATCCACAATCACAGAAGTGTCTAGAATAGGGTTAGAAATGCCCTCCACCGGAGGTTCCGGGTTTGTTCCATCAATACTGACATACAGCTCTCTTACTCCATTCGCTGATTCATAATTATCTAACTGAATCGAGCTATCTAAAGAAGTCATCCAACTATTTTGAGGGTTAGCCGCATCTCTTGCAGTAATCCTGGAATAATAAGTCCCAATTGGATGTGTCCAATCCAATCTATAGCTTAGCTCCGTTATGCCTGTAATAACTTCAACAATAGTTCCGGGAGTAAACTCTGGAGTTGTAGCAAGTTCTATATCATAGTTAATAGTTTGCCCGGTAAGACTCTCAGATTCCTCCCAACTAAATAAAATACTATCTGCTCCTATTAATGGAGCATTCGTATAAAACGGCATAGGGTCATTTTCACGTTCTAAAAAACGACTAAAGTTTCGTTCGACAGTAGAAGATAAACTCTCAAACATCTGATTGAATTGCGCTACTTTTTCAGGATCAGAGCCAAAGAAATAAATATAATCCCAATCCACACTCGTAGAAATAGCTGGGAAAATTACATCGTAATATGAGTCTCTTTTAGCCGCTATTTTCTCTTGTGTGAGATGCTTTTGTTTAAATTCAATCACTGCACTTTTTAATAACGCCAGATTTCCAGGTGTTTGTAAAAAACGTTTATGAAGTTTATTTGGCCAGGCATAAGCGTGCGAATACCACCAACGAGGTCTATCTATTGGGCTAACATCATCAGCCTGGGTACTATTTTCCCAACCTAGGTCATAATCCCATGGTACTAAGTAAAATTTCTCGGTATTTATAGGGTTGTAGTAATAGTGATTTTTACCAACGGTATCTGCATTATCCGTTAAAATATTTAACGTAAACCAGGATAAGTAATTGTCTTGATTTAAATATTTATTAAATATATCCGTTTGAAAGTTTAAGTTTGAATTATTCACATCATCTATAAAGCTGATTAATTCGTTATGAGTATCGCCACGCTTTATTTCAATCAATTTTTCAAAAGCATCAATATCAACAGGCTCACCCGCTTCATTTAATGCATAGTCTGGACTTTCCTGGAAAAAGAAATACTCTGTTTTATACACTCGAGAATCTTTATCCCAGCCACGTCTTTCTAAATATTCTTTACCAAAATATTCAAGTTGAGTGAAAACACCCAAATTACTAGTTACTCCCTGATCTTCAAGCGTTAAATTTACAAACTGTGTTCTCATGCTTGGTAAATTTGGCACATCAACCAGCAGGTCAAACGTTATCTTATTGCGGATTCTACTTAGATCATAAAAACTTTTATTTAACTGAATACGACGCTCTCCGCGCCATAAAGGTAAATCCTTATCTAATTTAATACGAAAAGACTTTTGTGGTGCAGCTCGACTGAAGCCACCACGCTGACGTATTGCAGCATTTGATAACAAACCATCATCTGGATAACCATCACCTGTTATATGTACTTTTACTTCTGGTTTAAAATCATCCGATGGGTCAATATCATTTAATACATCATTAAAGGTACAACCATCGTAATCATCAGGAAGACAAACGCCCTCTTCAATTACCGTTTTAGCAAATATATTTAATAAGGTAGGGGCTCCAGTATCATACGTTCCTGCTGGCTCTTGAATATCAGCAGCTACAGTTGTCGATAAAACATCTGCTTGTATTGAAGTAGAAAATACAAAACCCAGAAATAAAGGAATTAACAAAAGGAGGTTAAATAAAGGGGTCTTTTTAGAGCAACGCATAAAATTTCCATACTGAATTGAGATTTAGCTACTCTTTATATATAGTTTTATTTACTTTGATGCAAAGTTAAGGATGAATGGTATATGTTATGAAACGACTGGTAGAACAGTTTATCTAGAGAATATGAAAATCACCCCCCTACTTTTGAATGATATTTATGCGGCTTCGCCTTCCCTTCGGGTCAACGTTAAAAAATAACGTTGTTGTCTCACTGCGTTCGGCTCGTTTTTGTGTTTTGAAAACGTAAATAGAATTTATGCAAAGCTAGCCAGTTTTTTCAAACTATTTTAGATAAATCATTCCATTATCTAAAATTAGATCAAGCGATGTTAATCCAACACCATTACATGGACCTTCGACGCATTCACCCTCTTCAATAGTGAATTTTGCGCCATGCATTGCGCAGATAATATGTTCTTTCCTTTCATCGAGAAAATCATCGGGATTCCATTCTAATGGAGCTTGGGCGTGAGGACAGACATTGATGTAGGCATAAACATTATCAACTTTTCGCACCAGAAAGAGACGTGTTGGTTTTTGTTTGATATTCGCTGTAAAGCTTTTGCAAGAAAGGTCTTCAAGTTCAGACAACTTACACAAAAAAGAGTCTTTGCTTTTGTCCTCTGCTCTCATGCTTAATCTATGTTTGCATCGGTGGATTTTTTTGCACCAATATTTTGTTCCCATTGATTAATGATGTTACAAAATAAATCAGCTGTTTTCTCAGTATCATAAACAGCCGAGTGAGCCTCATTAGCATCCCACGGGAATCCGGCAGCTTTTACAGATCGAGCTAATACCGTTTGCTGATAGGCCATCGCAGCTAATGTCACCGTATCAAAGGTACTAAAGGGGTGAAATGGATTGCGCTTTTTAGCAATACGCTGCACTGCTGCATTTAAAAAATTAAGATCAAATGCGGCGTTATGACCTACCAGTATTGCGCGTTTACATTTATTTGCTTTCATTTCTTTACGAACAATTAAGAAAAGCTCATCCAGGCATTTCTTTTCATCAACTGCGATAGCCTGACGAAATGGTAAATTAGGGTCTATGCCATTCACTTCCAGGGAAGCGGGTTCAAGGTTTGCTCCTTCAAAAGGATTAACATGCCAGCCATAGGTACTATGAGGCGTGAGCATACCATCTGCATCAAATCTAAGCGTGACGGCAGCGACTTCTAATAAGGCATCGGTATGGTGATTAAAACCACCCGTTTCCATATCAATAACCACAGGTAAAAAGCCGCGAAATCTTCCCCCAAAGGATAAAGACATTCTTCAATATTTTCAGAGTCGTTGGTTTCAGCTGTACTAGTATTAAGCAGTGGTTTTTTTAGATTCATTTCCATCAAGCGAGCTTACAACAATCACTATAAAATTAACACTAGACGTTAAATATATTATTCTACCTTTGTAAATTACTGATTTTTATATTGATTTATTTTGCGTTGACAAAAAACAATTTGCCGCTACACTTTGAGGCACAAATAATATCACTGAGATGAAATAATGAGTAACGACCATACAAATGATGTTGATCCGCAGGAAACGCTAGACTGGACTGAGTCTATTGAAGCAATAATAGAAGCCGAAGGTGTTGAACGCGCCCACTTTATTATTGAAAAGTTAATTGATACTGCCAGAACCAATGGTGCAAATCTTCCTTATAGCGCCAGTACTGCCTATATAAATACGATTCCTCCTCATTTAGAAAAAACCTGTCCTGGTGATGCTGGTCTTGAAAGTCGCATTCGCTCTTTTATTCGATGGAACGCAGCGGCAATGGTTGTACGAGCAAACCGTAAAGCAAGCGAGTTAGGCGGGCACATTGCATCATTCGCATCATCTGCAACACTTTACGATGTAGGTTTTAACCATTTTTGGCGTGCTCCAACGCCTGATCACGGCGGTGACTTGGTATATTTTCAGGGACACGCATCTCCTGGTATTTATGCACGTTCTTTTTTAGAAGGACGTTTTGATGAGGATGCACTCGATACTTTCCGTCAGGAAGCGGGTGGCAAAGGTTTATCGTCATACCCTCATCCATGGTTAATGCCAGATTACTGGCAGTTTCCAACGGTTTCGATGGGACTTGGTCCAATTAAATCGATCTACCAAGCGCGCTTTATGAAATATTTACACCACCGCAAACTCGCCGATACCAAAGATAGACGTGTTTGGGGTTTTTTAGGTGATGGTGAAACAGATGAACCAGAAACACTCGGTGCTATTTCTCTGGCTGGTCGTGAAAAGTTAGAAAACCTGACATGGGTCGTTAACTGTAACTTACAACGACTGGATGGCCCAGTGCGTGGTAACGGTAAAATCGTTCAAGAACTTGAAGCTGTTTTTCGCGGCGCAGGCTGGAATGTAATCAAGGTATTATGGGGAAGTTATTGGGATCCATTACTCGCCAAAGACAAAGATGGCATTCTGAAAAAGCGCATGCTTGAAGTGGTAGATGGAGAATTCCAGAACTATAAAGCAAAAGATGGCGCTTATGTTCGCGAAAATTTCTTTGGTGCTTATCCTGAATTATCAGCAATGGTTGAAAAAATGACAGATGATGATATCTGGCGCTTAAATCGTGGTGGTCATGATCCTCATAAAGTGTATACCGCATACGACTCAGCAGTGAATCACAAAGAAGGACCTACGGTAATTCTTGCTCATACTGTAAAAGGTTACGGTATGGGCGCAGCGGGTGAAGGTCAAAACCGCACTCACTCGCAGAAGAAATTAACAGAAGAAGAAATGATAGCCTTTAAAAATCGTTTCAATATCCCTTTGAGTGATGAAGATGCTGCTGCAGCAAATTACTATCAGCTTGAAGACGATAGTCCCGCTAAAAAATATATGCTTGAACGTCGCAAGGAACTCGGCGGATCACTACCTGTACGTAAAAGTACCGCGGCTCCACTTGAAGTCCCACCAATTGATATCTTCCAGGCAATTCTGGATGGGTCGGGCGATCGTGAAATGTCTACAACAATGGCATTTGTACGTTTACTGACAATGATTACCCGAGACAAGAAAATGGGTAAATATGTAGTACCTATTGTACCGGACGAAGCTCGTACTTTTGGTATGGAAGGCATGTTCCGTCAATTGGGTATCTTCTCTTCTGTGGGACAGCTTTATGAACCACAAGATAAAGAACAAGTGATGTTCTATAAGGAAGATAAGACAGGTCAAATCCTTGAGGAAGGCATCACTGAAGCAGGTGCATTCTCTTCATGGATTGCTGCTGCGACCGCTTATAGCACGCATAGCGTTAATATGGTTCCGTTCTACATTTACTATTCCATGTTTGGCTTCCAGCGTATTGGCGACCTTGCATGGTCAGCGGGTGACTGTCGCTCTCGTGGATTCCTGATTGGTGCGACTGCAGGTCGAACCACACTTGCTGGCGAAGGCCTTCAACATCAGGATGGACACGGTATGGTGCAAGCAGGAATGATTCCAAACTGTATCAGTTACGATCCAACTTTTGCTTACGAAATGGCAGTCATTATCCATGACGGTATGACACGCATGTACAACAAGCAAGAAGATATTTATTACTATATCACCGCGATGAATGAATCTTACCAGCAACCTGCGCTTCCAAAAGGTGCTGAAAAAGGCATCATTAAAGGTATGTACTTGCTTAAAAATGGTGGCAAGAAGAAAAATAAGGTTCAACTAATGGGATCTGGAACAATCTTGCTTGAAGTCATTGCAGCAGCTGATTTGCTACTCGAAGACTGGGGAGTGGATTCTGACATCTGGAGTTGTACCAGTTTTAATGAGCTCGCACGGGAAGCACAGGATACAGAGCGCTGGAATCGTCTTCATCCCTTGGAAGATGCAAAAGTGCCTTACATCACCAAACAGTTAACCGGGCACCGCGGTCCCGCAATCGTTGCTACTGACTACATTAAACAGTATCCAGAACAGGTCAGAAAGTGGATACCTAGTGGGTACACAGTATTAGGTACAGATGGGTTTGGACGAAGCGATACACGTGTTGAGTTACGCAAACACTTCGAGGTAGATCGATACCAGATTACTGTTACTGCGCTTAAAGCTTTGGCAGATGAAGGAACGCTGCCTGCGGTTAAGGTCGCAGATGCGCTTGAAAAATACGGTATCAATACCGATAAACTTAACCCGCTGCACGCATAAGGGAGGCCACGATCATGAGTATTAAAGAAATCGTAGTACCTGATATCGGTGATTTCGATGCTGTAGAAGTTATCGAAGTTCTAGTTGCAGAAGGCGACATGATTCAAGCTGAAGATTCGATCGTCACTGTTGAATCTGACAAAGCGTCGATGGAAATTCCAAGTAGTGCTTCTGGCAAAGTCCTTAAGTTAAAGGTGAAACTTGGAGATAAAATAGCCGAAGGTTCAATACTTTTAATGCTGGAAGTCGATGATAGCGAGACTGCTGAAACTTCATCTGATGAGACTCCAGCTGCTAGCAAGTCAGAAAAACAACCCGTAACAGCTGAAGCCGAGACACTTGCTGATGAGGAAACAGAAGCACAAAAATCTGCACCATCCACAGCAACTACCAGTATTCAAGAAATTGCAGTACCAGATATTGGTGACTTTGATGAGGTTGAAGTCATTGAAGTTTTAGTTGCTGAAGGCGATGTGGTTGAAGCAGAAGATTCACTAATTACGGTTGAATCAGATAAAGCTTCGATGGAAATACCCAGCAGTGCTTCGGGTAAAATACTAAAACTAAAAGTAAATATCGGAGATAAAGTCTCAGAAGGCACCGTGCTTTTAATGATGGAAGTTGACAGTGGTGGAAGTACACCCAAAGCCGCTGTAGTCTCCGCACCCAAAGATGAAGTTGTTAAACCAAATCTCTCAGCGCCAGCAGAGGCAAAGCCAAGTAAATCTTCAGTAGATAAATTATCACCGACAGTACACCTTGATGAAAAACGTTTCAGCAAAGCTTACGCAAGTCCATCTGTACGCAAATTCGCACGCGAATTAGGTGTTGATTTAGGTGAAGTTGAAGGTACAAGCCGCAAAGGACGAATCAATAAAGATGATGTGAAAGGTTTCATTAAAAAGACTTTGAGCAACAAAGGTAGTGGGTCATCATTAGGTGTAGCTCCAATGCCTGAAATTGATTTCACAAAGTTTGGTGAAATAGAAACACTTGCTTTGAGCAAGATAAACAAACTAACCGGTGAATTCTTGCATCGTAGTTGGGTAACTGTTCCACACGTTACTCAGTTTGATGAAGCTGACATCACCGAGATGGAAGCCTTCCGCCAGCAAATGGGTAATGAAATGGAAAAAGATGGAATTAAAATTACCCCTCTGGCTTTCATTATTCGAGCAGTTGTTACGACACTTAAACTCTACCCACGTTTTAATAGCTCCCTGGATAATACCGGTGAAAACCTGATTCTGAAGAAATATTTCAACATTGGTGTTGCTGTTGATACGCCAGATGGTTTGGTTGTCCCCGTAATTCGTGAAGCCGATCAAAAATCACTGGTAGAAATTTCACAGGAGATTCGCGAATTTGCAAAAAAAGCTCGTGAGAAGAAACTCAAACCTTCGGACATGCAAGGTGGTTGTTTCACAATTTCTAGCCTTGGCGGTATCGGTGGAACAAAATTTACGCCGATAGTTAATGCACCTGAAGTTGCTGTTCTCGGCGTTTCAAAATCTAAAATGGAACCACAATGGGATGGAAGTGAATTTAAGCCACGTTTAATGCTGCCATTATCACTCTCATACGACCATAGAGTAATAGATGGAGCCGATGGAGCACGATTTACTTCACATTTAAGTAAAATGTTGTCTGACATTCGACGCATGATGGTATAAAGTATGACTAAATAATAATTGATCTTATCATTGGTTTTTTTAATTGTAACTTTTACCGCTATCTATAGAAGGAAATATTAATATGCACGCACCCCTAGTAGTCCTTGGCTCAGGCCCAGGCGGATATACAGCAGCTTTTCGCGCAGCCGATCTAGGTTTAGAAGTAATAATGATCGAGAAGTATGAAAGTATTGGAGGAGTCTGCTTGAACGTAGGCTGTATTCCATCAAAAGCTTTATTACATACTGCTTCAGTAATCAGTGAAGCAGAAGAAGCCGGACACCACGGCGTTAGTTTTGGCAAACCGAAAATCGAAATCGACAAAGTTCGTGAGAATAAAGACGAAATTGTTAGCAAATTAACCGGTGGCCTTAAAGGTCTGGCTAAACAGCGTAAAGTTACCATCGTCCAAGGTTACGGAAAGTTCACTTCGGATAAAGCCATTGAAGTCGAAGCAGTAGATGGCACAAAAACAGAAGTTACTTTTGATAACTGTATTATCGCTGCAGGTTCCCGAGTCACTAAATTACCTTTCATCCCATGGGATGACCCAAGAGTAATGGACTCAACGGGTGCTTTAGAGCTTGTTGATATTCCTAAGCGTCTATTGGTTGTTGGCGGTGGAATCATCGGCCTGGAAATGGCAACGGTATATGACGCGCTCGGTTCACAAGTAACCATCGTAGAACTTTCGCCAGGTCTCATGCCAGGTACTGACCGCGATTTAGTCAAGCCATTAGAGCGTCGTATTGGTAAGCAATATGAAAATATTTTCACTAATACGAAACTGGCATCAATTGAACCTACGGATAAAGGTATGCTGTGTAAGTTTGAAGCACTTGATGAAAAAACAGCAAAGAAAGTACCGGAATCAGATACATTCGATCGTGTGCTAGTATCAATCGGTCGTTCACCAAACGGCAAAATGATCGATGCAGAAAAAGCAGGTGTTGCCGTTGATGACCACGGCTTTATCGCGACTGACAATCAAATGCGCACAAATGTTTCCCATATCTTTGCTATTGGCGATATCGTTGGTCAACCAATGCTTGCGCATAAAGCGACTCATGAAGGAAAAACAGCTGCTGAAGTCATTGCTGGCCATAAAGCATTCTTCGACGCACGCGCGATTCCATCAGTTGCCTATACTGATCCTGAAATTGCATGGATGGGTAAAACTGAAGAAGAGTGTAAAGCTGAAGGTATTGAATACACTAAAGGTGCATTCCCATGGGCTGCCAGTGGACGCTCACTTAGTAATGGTCGAAGCGAAGGCATGACTAAAGTAATGTTTGATAAAGGTACCGGCCAAATAATCGGTGCTGGTATCGTTGGAACAAATGCTGGTGAATTAATCGCAGAAGCGGTATTAGCTCTAGAGATGGGCGCTGATGCAGAAGATATCGGTTTAACGATTCACCCACACCCAACACTTTCTGAGACCTTAAACTTCGCCGCTGAAGTGGCTGAAGGAACATGTACTGATATTTACGTACCGAAGCGAAAATAAATAGAAAGTAAATTTAATTCAAGATCAACAATTAAAAAAGGCGTTCATTTGAACGCCTTTTTTAATTGTTGAAAATAATTGATTGAAGGTTATTATTTAAGTCACCCCCCTACTTTTAAGCGTTTTTCAAAACCTTAATCTCTAAAATTAGTAAACTGTACTGGCACACCAATATCCTCAGCACGCAACATCGCCATGACCTGTTGCAAGTCATCTCGTTTCTTTCCCGTGACTCGCACTTGCTTATCTTGCATTTGAGTGGTGACTTTAAATTTACCTGCTTTAATCAGCTTGCTTACTTTGCGACCCGCATCACCGTCTAATCCTTGTTTAAGGAGTATTCTTTGACGGGTATTTTTTAGCTGACCTTCAACATCCTGAATATCCAGAGCACTGGTATCTACTTTTCTGGCCACCATTTTAGAGCGCAGCACATCACGCATTTGCTTTATCTGAAATTCACCTTCCGCCTTCAGTGTAATCACTTCATCATTTAATTCAAAAGAACAATCACTACCCTTAAAATCATATCGGGTGCTGACTTCTTTATTTGCCTGATCAACCGCATTTCTTAATTCGTGCATATCAACTTCTGAAACCACATCAAACGATGGCATAATTCTTCCTCTCTGTTATTTTATTCTAGACGCCATTGATATTTTACTACACTAATTTGCTTGAACCTATGATATTGATCAAAGCAAAAAATGATGAAGTTATAATTTGACCTGAATCACAATGCGCCTAAGTATCCACCTATTATTGATAAGTATTCTATGAAAATTTCCATACTCAGCTATATACTGCGTTTTTATTTATAAACAAACACAAATATTTCCTATGTCTAGAATCTATCAATTAACGCTTTTCCTTTTATTCTCAATTTTCATCACAGCCTGCGATAACAAACCTGCAACTGAATCTGAGGATCAAACCTCAGCTTCAGATTCGATAACAATTGTTGACCCTTACATCAGGGCAATGCCGCCAGGGCAAAAAGTAACTGCAATGTTTATGAGTATGGAAAATTCATCTTCATCTTTACAAGATCTAGTTTCAGTAGATACAACTGCAAGCGAGCACGCTGAGCTACACGAGCACAAAATGGTTGATGGCATGATGCAAATGGGACAGGTGGAAAAAATATCTGTTGATGCAAACAGTTCAGCAGCACTTAAGCCAGGTGGATATCACATTATGTTGATTGGTTTGAAAAAAGACCTGCAACCCGGTGAGATGGTTGATATTAAACTTACTTTCAAAGATGGCTCAAGTAAAACAGTCAAAACCGAAGTTAAGAAAATTGCTGTCAATTAATTTACAACAAACAGTAAAATTTTTATTCAAATAACCCACTGTTAATTAAGAACTATTAAATAGAGCATATCAATTATGTCAAAAGCACTCATCCCTATTTCCATAATCGCACTTGTGTTGGGTTTAGTTATTGGAAATAATTTTTTTGAACCACCAAAGCCAAAATCTGGGCAGTATATAGATCCACCCGGTGGTGACTTCACCTTACAAAGCATTAATGGCGATGTGAGTCTAAGTGATTTTAAAGGCAAAGTGACTCTATTGTATTTTGGATATACATTTTGCCCAGACGTTTGTCCAACATCACTTTCTCGTGTAGGTGCAGCTTTCAAAAAACTGGATGAGAAAGAACTCAAAAACGTACAGGGAATACTTATTAGTGTAGACCCTGATCGGGATACACTTCAAAAACTGGCCGATTATACAAAGTTCTTTCACCCACAAATTGTGGGCATAACGGGTACAAAAGAGAAGATTGACGAAATCGCTGCCCGCTATGATGTTAAATACCGTAAAGCAGAGGGCACAACAGCAGCAAGCTATTTGGTAGACCACACTGCCTATATATTCGTATTGGATAAAACAGGAAAGATCAGGGAATATCTTCCGCATGCAGTTGAAGTTGGTCGTGCTGTAGAAGTCATTCGTAATTTAATTAATGAATAAAATAGGTCAATTTTAGCAACAGCAAAAGGGGCTATAGAGTGTTCTCTCATGAGAGTAATACAATTTGATCACCCCCCTACTTTGAATGATATTACGTTTTTGTTTTTTGAAAACGTAAATAGAATTTATGCAGAGCTATGAGGTTTTTTATTATAAATTATAAAAACCTCACCCTGCGGTTCGTCGTCACTGCGTTTCAACGCTGTCTTCGCTTCTCTAAGGCTGGGCAGTTATTTTATTGAGATAACAACTAAAGCATCTTCTGCCAATAGCCAACATCTATCCATTGATCAAATTTAAAACCTACTTCTTTAAAATGACTGGCCTTTTCAAAACCCAGTTTTTCATGCAGCCTTACACTGGCATCATTGGGTAGAGCAATCACAGACATAAGAGAATGAGCAGAAGTAGTCTTATCTATTAAATCAAATAAGTGCTTATATAACTTGGTTCCTATACCTTTTGAGCCACTATCTTTAGACGCATAAACAGTTACTTCCAAGGTGTTTTTATAAGCTTCTCTAACTGCAAATTTGTTCGCATAAGCATACGCGACTACCTTGCCTTGCTCTTCATAGACTATCCAGGGGTATGACTCTGTTGTTGATCTGATCCGATGAGACATTTCTTCTATAGATACGGGATCGTATTCAAAAGAAACGCATGTCTTTTCTATGTAGTAATTGTAGATGTCACAGATAACAGTGGTGTCATTAATATTTACCGGACGAATCAAGTCAGGGCTCCTGGCTCTTTAATTATTCAATGACTTAGTTTAATTAAAGGATTTTGAACTGTCTATCAGGGTTTACTCTTAGACAGTAAAAAGAGGAATTTATAAAATACACCCCCCTACTTTAAGGCACTTTTTTAATCTTTAATCTCTCTTTGGATTGAGGACAGTATTCCCCGCATGATATTTAACTCTGTCTCATCCATTTCTGCGCGATTAAACAAGGTCTGCAACTTCTGCATGATTTCACCGGGATGTTTTTTGAAGATAAAATTTGTTTTAGTCAGCGTCTGCTCAAGATGCGTATAAAATTGATCCATCTTTTCAGTACTTGGGTATATTTTTATTTCAGTACTTGAGTTATTAGTATTTTCAGAAGATGCTTCTTCTTGCTGCTTTAAGTGATGTTTATAGATTTCATAACAGAAGGTTTGCACAGCGGCTGCGATATTTAAAGAACTGTAGTCCGGATTCGTGGGAATTGTTGCTCGATACCTACACAAAGCCAGATCTTCATTTAACAGACCTGTCCTTTCTGGCCCGAATACCAGCGCAACTTTTTGCTTATCCGAGGCTACATTAAGCTTTTCTGCTGTTTCCTCTGGGTTGAGAAATGGCAAATCATAACCACGAGTTCTCGCTGTGCTGGCAACCACTATCGTACAGTCTTTAACCGCTTCAAATAAGCTTTCGACTTGTGTTGAAGCTTGAATAATATTATCAGCACTGGTCGACATTTTTAAAGCTTCATCTTTGGCTTTCTGGGTTTCAAAGTCTTTTGGTGCAACCAGATAGAGTTCACTCAAGCCCATGGTTTTCATGGCGCGCGCTGCAGAACCAATATTACCGGGATGAAATGTACGTACCAGAACGACTCGAATATTTTTAAGCACGATGTTTAATCAGATAATTTAGATATGAATTTATGAATAATGACTTCGAACATAGGTTTCAACAATATTCTGAAATTCCACAGCAATACTATCGCCTTTCAAGGTAACAGTCTTCTCACCGTCTTCGTAAACAGGAGCTACGGGCTTTTCACCACTTCCGGGTAAACTTATGCCTATATTTGCCTGTTTACTCTCACCAGGGCCATTTACCACACAGCCCATAACAGCAACAGACATCTCTTCAACTCCCGGGTATTTATCTCTCCAGATTGGCATTTGTTCTAATAAGTAGGTTTGAATATCTTGCGCTAAATGTTGGAAGTAATCGCTGGTCGTTCGACCACAACCCGGACATGCCACAACTTGAGGAGTAAAGGAACGAAGTCCTAAAGATTGAAGAATCTGTTGTCCAACATTGACTTCTTTTTCACGTGCTTCACCCGGCTTGGGCGTGAGTGAAATACGTATTGTATCCCCTATTCCTTGCTGCAATAATATTGATAGTGCGGCTGTAGAAGCAACTATACCTTTGCTGCCCATTCCCGCTTCAGTTAAACCCAAATGTAATGGATATTCACATTTTGAGGATAACTCTTCGTAAACTTTAATAAGTTCTTGTGCACTACTGAGCTTACACGAAATCACGATCTTATTGGCTGCCAAACCATATTCTTCTGCTTTAGCAGCACTACCTAATGCAGATTCAATCAATGCATCATGCTGAACTTCTGATAATTCTTTTGGCTGATCTAGTTGATGATTCTCATCCAGCATTCTTGCCAATAGCTTTTGATCGAGTGAACCCCAATTAACACCAATACGAACAGCCTTGTCATATTTAACAGCAAACTCAATCATCTGTGCGAATTGTTCATCGCCACGTTTTCCCTTTCCCACATTTCCGGGATTGATACGATACTTGGCTAAGGCCTTGGCACACTCAGGGACAGCGCTTAGCAGCTTATGTCCGTTAAAATGGAAGTCACCAATCAATGGAACGTTACAGCCCATTTTATCCAGGCGCTCTCTAATCTCGGCAACAGCTTCTGCTGCTTGCATGGTGTTAACCGTTATTCGTACTAACTCGGATCCTGCTTTGGCTAATTCGGCGACTTGTTTTACAGTGCGAACCACATCTGCAGTATCAGTGTTTGTCATAGATTGCACCACTACTGGTGCATCACCACCAATAATGATGTTGTCTACATTAACGGCAAGCGTTTTTTTACGTTCAGATTTAGGCATTGAGTTTTACTTTATTTGGTAATGTATTTAGGTTTTCTTTAATTCGGGAAAGCCTTGTACTTGAGTAAGGGTATTTTTATCTAATTCTGATTCATTTGCCAGTTCGGCAATGGTTTTCTTTTGTTGCTGGATGCATCATATCTGCAGCGATCTCAGCTAACGGGAATAATACAAATGGAAATTTTAGAATTTCAGCACGAGGAACATCGTATCTGGATGTAATATTGAATCACCATATAAAAGCACATCAACATCCAGGGTACGTGAAATAAATTTGGTTTTACTTCTTTTGCGGGCGTGTTGATTCTCAATACCCTTGAGAAATACATTTAATTCAGGGTAGCTCAAATCTGTTTCGAAACCCGCAGACATATTTATAAACGCATCCCCTCTAAAACCAAAGGCTTCACTTTCATAAGCTTTGGAAAAAACGATATCAGGAAATTTGTTTTGCAGTTCATCGACACAAGACTGGATATTCGCTTCTCGATCGATATTGCTCCCAATATCGAGATACACAGCAACCATTTTCTATACCTTAAGCAGATCAAACATTAATAAAATCTAACTAAATAAAATCTAGCTAATAAAAAGTAATCAAACAGGAGTTCGAGTTCTCTCGATAATAACACCCACTTCTGCAGAATCTGTGACTGCCATTGGTTTACCAAGGGATACTTTGATCCATGGAATTTTCATTTTATCCAACAATAGTTCAGCAATGTGTTCTGCAAGCGCCTCTACCAGTTGAAATTCGCTTTTATCGACAAGATCTTTTACCAGTTTCGCCGCTTCTTTGTAATTCAATGTATCTTTAATATCATCCGACTGAGCAGCTTGACGATTATCCCAGCCCATCTCGATATTTACATTTATTTGTTGCTGAATACGTCTTTCCCAGTCATAAATACCAATTACTGCATCTATGCGAAGATCTCGTATATAAACAATATCCATTCAAATTCCTTTTTTAAATTTTTGCAAATGTATACTATATAAAGTGAAATAGAGAGCCATTAAAGTTATGGAATAAGCATACCCCATATGATCGTAAGATAAGACTTTAATAATTCTTTAAAACTTTTTTCTTTTTTTGCATCCAGATATTATTAATATTTCGTATATGGCTACACAGGCTAAACTGATTAATTCAAAAAGCTTGTGAATTTATTATGCTGATCATTGTCAGTAAGAATGAACAAAATTTTATATTTCTTGTTCTACTAATTAAAATCAAATAATACAATTACTTAAAAAGGAGTTATACAAATGAGTCAAAAGAACCTAATTAAAACTGCACTAACTAGCGCTATGGCAATTGGCCTTGTATCTGTGTCATCAGCGGCACTAGCTGGAGATGCAGCAATGGAAAAATGTATGGGTATCGCAAAAGCTGGTAAAAATGACTGTGGAACTAGCCAACATGCATGTGCTGGAATGGCAAAAGCAGACGGTGATGCTGAAGAGTGGGTATCTGTTCCTGCTGGAACTTGTGAAAAAATTGTTGGTGGAAAAGTTAAAGTTAAAGCCAAAAAAAGCTAAATTGTCTGTAACTACTTTATAGATTAGTAGTAAACGCATAATTGCCCCCTCTTTGGGGGCAATTTTTTATCCTAAGAATTAAAAATACAAATAGAGTATAATCAACTCGCTTTGGGGGTTCAGGGTCATCTTGATGGGAAATCAAAACTCAGAAAAAACAATACATCAAAACTTACCATCAACCATTCAAGGCTGTGGTATAGGTCTACGTGTAGAGCACTTTGATGAGATAGAAGAACAAAAACCAGATATTCCCTGGTTTGAAATCCTTAGTGACAATTATTTGATAGAAGGCACAAATCAAAGAGAATACCTAAATAAGTTTCGTGAAAACTACCCTGTAACTTTTCACGGTGTAGGGCTCTCCATAGGGTCGACTGATCAGCTCAATATGGATTATCTAAAATCCTTAAAAAAACTAAAAAATGAAGTACAACCTGCCTGGATTTCTGATCATTTATGTTGGACTTCAGCGCATGGCGTTGTTACCCATGACTTGATTCCCCTTCCCTATAATGAGTCTGTCGTAGACCATATTGTAGATAGAATTAAGCAAGTTCAAGACTATTTAGGTGAGCAAATAGTGATTGAAAATGTATCAAGCTATTTGCAATTTAAAGACTCAGTAATGAAAGAGTGGGATTTTATAAACGAAGTCACTCAGCTGAGTGATTGCAAGTTGTTATTAGATGTTAATAACATTTATGTAAGTTCACAAAACCATCTATTTGATGCAGATGAATACTTATATGCAATGCCTCAAGAACGAGTAGTTGAAATGCATTTAGCTGGCTATGAGGATCGTGGAACACATTTATTAGATACACACAGTAGACCTGTTACGGACCCTGTATGGGATTTATTTACAAAAGCCGTTGCACATTATGGCGATGTTCCTGTATTAATAGAATGGGACAACGACATACCTTCGCTACAACGCGTTATCGAAGAAGCGAATAAAGCACAAGCCATTCAACGCAAAGTTTTACCGTTGTGTGCCTAACCAGTGCGAAAAATTTAGCTTAATTGGAATTTGAAATGCATTTAGATGAACTACAACAAGACTTTATCAATGCAATCTTTGAAAAAAACAATATATCTGCCACAAAATACATAACAAGTGATGACAGGTTAAGTGCAGAGCAACGCCTAGGAATTTACCGGGGAAGTGTTCACGGAATATTGACTAATGCACTTGGGATAACCTTTCCAGTTACCAAAGCTCTGGTTGGAGAACCTTTCTTCGATAATATGTGTGATCGTTTTATTGATCAATATCCGCCTAAAAGCCCTTTCTTCGCAAGGTATGGGGGTGACTTTTCTAAATTCTTAGAGCAATTTGAACCCGCAAAATCAATTTATTATTTGTCTGATGTAGCAGCGTTAGAATGGGCAAGACATGATGTTTGGCACCAGAATCTTCTAGAGCCTGTTGATTTCTCAGAGATGGCAAGCCTCACTGAAGAGCAACAAACTAGCGTTTGGTTTGAATTAAAACAAAGCTTGCGTCTAATAGAGTCAGATTCTCGTATTGATCTCATATGGTTTGCACACCAAGAGGAAAGTAATATAAAACTTGAAGATGTAAACATTGATAAAAAAGTATGTCTAATAGTCTGGAAAAGTCTTGATGGAATTAAGATTACACAGATTGAGACAACAAATAGAGCATATTGGGAATTTATAAACGCTATCTCAAAACAAAACAATATCACTCAGCTGGCTGAACAGTTTGGTGAGCAATTACCTAGTCATTTAAAAAGGTGTATTCAAGAAGGTTGGTTACAGTCTTATAAAACCAACTAGAATAATTTTAATTAAGATATTATTTCAGGAGAAGGAAATATGAAGAATTTTTTAGCTGGTTTTTTAATCGGTCAATGCACACCCATGAATTTAGTGATGAAACCTTTACTCACTTTTGGATTCAGATTCTATGTAGCCTATGTGTTTTTTAAATCAGGGTTAACAAAAGTAGACTCTAATTTTAAGGTTACAAGTTCGACCATCGATTTATTTAAATCAGAATACAATGTACCAATATTACCACCAGAGCTAGCAGCTTACCTTGCAACATATGCGGAACTTATTTTACCGATATTATTAGTACTTGGAATTTTAAGCAGACCAACCG
>CAWEEB010000069.1:0-21486 GCA_963807855.1 uncultured Gammaproteobacteria bacterium
CCCTCTTAAAAACATCACCCGTAGTTGCCGGTTTCGCCACCACATTGGTAGTAAAGCCAACAAGCCCAAGCAAACTAAAAGTGCCGATGATAAAAAATATTCGATGCATATTGTCTAGAGTCTTCAACTGAAAGGAGTTTCTTAAAAGTAAGCAGTACTTCAACTGTTAAGAGTTTTTATTTAGTTTTCCTAGCCTAGCTATGAGATAGCTTTTTGTCTAAAGTAATTAGAATTTGTCAGGAAGAAATTTTCACCTAGCCTCATTAGATATGAGGCAAAAGGGCGTGTTTGAAAGGTAACTAAAGGTAAAGTGCTTAAAATAGCGCATCTATATTGATTTAGTAGCTAAACTACGAGTTGCTCAACATTTTTTAAACTTGCTCAGCGGTAACATTATAAAAACCAACAATAAAACCAAATATATAAGCATTAAAAATAGAACAATAATCCATAATACAAGTTAAAACACAGTCAAAACTTTTAAAAACACAGTCAACGCCAGATAAGGATGTACCCAGCATGGATAACTTACCCAAAGAAGACGATAAAGAGTTTCTCGAAACGCTCGAAGATAAACTGCAAGACGCAGTCGATTGCGGGGATGAACAACAGGTCGAAGACATTGTAGACACTATATCCAGTCAGGAGGCTTTGCGTCAGGCATCCTTGATGCACGCTGATGATCGTGATCAGATGATATCCATTATTTCACCGCAAGCAGCAGCCGAATTGATTGAGGAAGCACCATCAGGACTGGCTGTCACTATGCTCGAAGGCCTCGATTCTGAAGTCGCCGCGAAGATCATGGCAGAGCTGCACAGCGACACTCAGGCAGACATTGTCAAAGAAATCAACAAGGAAAGCGGCGACGCGATTCTTTCCGCGATGGAACCTGAAAGTGCCGAAGGGGTGCGCCAACTCTCCCAGTATGACCCTGATACCGCTGGTGGTTTAATGGAACTGGAATCATTCAGCTTTCATGATACCGACACCGTCGGAGCGGTTCTCAGGCGCATAGTCGCAGAAGAAGATGAATTTGATCGGCACCGTGGACAGCATCCCTATATTCTTGATGAGAACGACAAACTTATCGGAGTAGCATCCCTGCGTGGACTGCTCAGAAGTAAACGCTCGATGAAACTGGCAGAAATCATGCACCCGGTTATCTCGGTAGCGCCAGAAACCAGCCAGGATGAACTGGCAATCCTGTTTGATGAAAACCCATTTCTCGGAATACCGGTAGTGGATTCACAGGGATTGTTACTCGGCGTGGTATCACGTATAGAACACGCCGAAGCCGAACTGGAGCGCTCCGAACAGCAAAGCTTATCCAGACAACAAATCGGTGATGAATTGCGTTCGATGCCAACCTGGCTGCGTGCCAGACGCCGGCTCTCGTGGTTATCATCCAATATCGTTCTGAATATCATCGCCGCCAGCGTCATCTCCGCTTACGAATCAACCCTTACCGCAGTCATCGCGATTGCGGTATTCTTGCCGATGGTATCCGACATGAGTGGCTGCTCGGGTAATCAGGCAGTCGGTGTCAGTATGCGCGAATTATCACTGGGCTTAACGCGCCCCATCGACCTTTTCCACGTACTGCGCAAAGAACTCGGTGTAGGCATCATCAACGGCATTATCCTAGGTATCCTTATCGGCATCGTCGCCTGGGTGTGGAAAGACAATATGTACCTGGGACTGGTCATAGGGCTGGCGCTGTCACTAAATACCCTAATTGCCGTATCGATCGGCGGCACCGTGCCACTGATACTCAAACACTTCGGTATCGATCCAGCAGTCGCCTCAGGTCCGTTACTCACAACCGTAACCGATATGGCAGGTTTCTTTCTGGTACTCAGTCTGGCCACATTCTTTATGCCGCAATTGATCGGTTGAAATTGGAATTTATGTGTTACGAAGCTGTTTTCTAAAAAAGTGACCAGCCGCATCGCAGCGACGGCGGCCCGAAGGGGATAGTTTAATAAAAAACCATTCAAAAGTAGGGGGGTGTCTCATTCAGGCTTGTTTCAACGTATAGGCATGCATCAACCTCAATAATGCTCTCAGGTTTAAATATTGATACATGCCAAAGGCTGAACAAATTACAAAAAATTGATATCTGTTAATAATTTAACAACCTTTTTGAAGTATTCTGTCGGAAGTAATCTAGAAATATTGCATTAATATAATAACAAAATAATTAAGGTTGAAATCAATGAAGCCAGTTGAAAAGATCAAGTCTTTAGCTCAGTCAGCCGTAGGCAGAATAACCAGAAAAGTAATTAATCCACTCACGGATTTCCTTGAAAAAGTTGACGCTGCTATTAGAAAATTTGACTGGAAAAATGACCGAAATTACTCCCCTGAGCCTATTAACTGTATGCATGTCCAGGGGCAAGCGGCATCTATTTCATATTTGATGATAATTATTCCGGTTTTTTTAATCTTGGGCCCAAGTCTGGGAGCCACGAGCTCTATGTTTGCGCTTTTTCTCCTGGTTGTCTTTAGTCTACTAGCCTTTTATTTACATCGTATTGTTGCTGATGAGCGTTCTTTATTCTGGATTCAAGCTGGCTCATTGTTTGGTTTGTCGTTATTTTTGTGGTTTTCAACAGCACCAGAAACAACAGAGCGATCCGGGCAAATATACCGTCATTTACTAATACCTTTGCTATGGATCTTTCTGGGTATCATGATTTTGTCCAGAAGCATTGCAAAATGGTTTTTCGGGAAATATAAAAACTCCCGGTCATATATTGATTACCTAAAACGGGTTGAGCTTTTTTATTCAACCAGGAATAGTAAGCCGAATGTCACCCTTAAGGCTTACATTCGAAGCGTTTTAACCACACCTTTCTACCATCCTGTTCAGCTTTTATACTTTCCGTCTCTGGCGGTATTATTCATTGCTAACCGTGACTTGATGCCTCTGGTTGCATCAATTGTATTTGTGTTGACCTGGCTTTATATAGCGGCATCTGATGTACACATTCGTCTTTCGATGATACTGGATGTATTGAAAGGAAAACTATTTATAGGGGCACAGTTAGTCGTTAGTCTAGTGGTGATAATTTTGGCTATTGGAAGATGGCTTGAAATTTCCTACATCAATACACTTATTGAATCCCATCCAGATCGTGTCAACTTTACTTTGCTTGCATATATTGCAGTGGCGTACGCTTTTTTCTGGTTTTTTGAATACTGGATAAATCGTCCATTACTCGAACAAATTATCAATATTTTTCGTGAAAAAACGGATAACAACAACCTTGGTCGTATTAATTACCCAGCAGAATATACCTCAACAAGTGTGAAAAAAGACGGCCGTTTTATTCAGATCCATGGTGGCGCAAGATTAGCGGTTGTTGGTGTAAACAAACATAACGAAAAGGAAAACTGGCATACCTATCAACGCACAGAATTATTCGAGACCCTTTTTAGTAAGCTGGATATGACTGATGATGCCGTTTTCAGTGATTATCAGCAATACCACAGTATCAAACAGCGGATGCGAGCCTATTTCCTATTAATCAATTTTCTACTGGTCGGCGCGTTAACCGTGATGACCTTGAACTATATGAAACTCCCGCAGAAACCTGCATTTCAAGCAAAGACACACCAACCTGATGATTCGAACAATCCATTATTTGATTTAAACCAACGCCTGTTTACAGTAACGAAATCCGAAAAAAAGCAAGATCATGCCATTTTACTAGCGGCTTCCGGCGGTGGCACTCGCGCCGCACTGTATACCGAATCGGTATTACGCGGGTTAAATCAAAATGGTTTGCTCGACAAACTAGTGTTAGCGAGTGGTGTCTCTGGGGGCAGTGCGGCACTAGCCTATTTTGCGGCTCACCGAGATAAACTAATCAATGGCGATGAAAAATACTGGGAGGAATTTAGTCAAACCATGGCAGAACCATTTATTCAAGACGTGCTTGAAGGGATAACAGAGTGGCGTGTTATCGGCGGTTCAGAACAAACGGACCGGTATACAAATAAACGGTTTCGTATGGGAATGCGACTCGCTGACTTACTTGCAGAAAGCTTTGAAGCACGTTTCAATCTAGATAAGGCAAAGACGCGTAAGAAAATAGGTGAGCAACCAGACATAGGCCTTATATTCAACACGGCGCTGGTTGCTGAATTTCCCCGTTGGCCTTGTGATCAATTAGGTCAACATGACGAGTGGAATGACTGTAACTGTAGCGGTAAAATACCTATCGCAAAGCGGGAGAAAAGCTGTTCTGTACTAAGCACCAAAATCAATCAAGGCGGACGGCTGGTTTTTACCAATCTTAAGAATATCTCCAAATTTCCTGATAAAGGGCTCGATGATGCACGCGGTGATTACTTGAAATATGTGTTCGTCCAAGATGGCACAGCACCTTTAGTTCGCGCCGCCGCTTTGAGTGCAAATTTCCCGCCGGTATTCCCCAACTCTGCGGTGGATATTGATGGTGAGAATCGCTATTGGGTAACGGATGGTGGAGCAACTGATAACAGAGGCATACTATCCCTTTTGTATGCACTAAAAAGCGCAGTAGTGCAGGAAGAAATGCTACCAAAGAAGCGAACTTACCCCACGATTCACGTCGTTATTGCCGATGCTTCAGCAACAAATCTTTCATTTAATCGAGAAACAGGCCTCAGTGCAAAATTTGGTGCGCCAGCGCGCTTTGCAAGCCAGTTAATGGTTGATCTGGCAAATGACATTGAGAAACGTTATGCGAAAATAGGCGGGAAAGTAATATTTCACTCACTTGCAATGCCACTGACATTGCGCAGTAATGGTGGTTTAGGCACACACTGGATGCTACCTGCTAATGTCAGCTTTAAAACGCCTTTAAATGTCACTAAATCAGGAAACCTTAAAACCTGTAAAAAACAAAGTTTGTCAGGAGTCGAAACCAGAAATCTCATAGACAAATTACATTCATCAAAAAATCACAATGGCAAAATCTCAGAAAATCAAAAGGCCGTCTGGTCATGGGTTTGTAAAGATAACCAGTCAAATCACCAAAAGGTATGGAAAAAATTTATTAAGGATGCCAAAGGCGAAGAATATCAAAACACCTATTGCGAGAGACTTACGGAAAGGGCAGAGTGTCAGTGAGATATTTAGCAAAAATCTTAACAGCATATTTGTATAAATAAAAATTTAATTTAAACATAACCAAAGGGATGTATCGACATGAATAGAATAATGACTGAATTACATCAGGATCATATCCACCTTTCTCGCTTGTTAAGCATGTTAGATCGACATGTAAGAGTGCTATTAAATGATGGTGATCCCGACCTCACTATGATGATCGATGTTGTTGAATATATTAGAAGTTACTCAGATCTTTTCCATCATCCTAAAGAAGATAAAGTTTACGAAATGTTCAAAAAAAGAACTAAAGAAGGTGCTGATATTGTAGATAGCTTACTTGATGAGCATCAGCATATTCCTGAGTTGACGATTGAATTTCAACAGATGCTAAATGGAGCTATCGATGGGTCTATAATCGTAAGCAGGGATGACTTAAGCGCAAAAATCATACACTTTTTAAATGTCCAGAGGGCCCATCTAAATACAGAAGAAGAGAAGTTATTTCCGCTAATTAACAAAACACTAAAGAAAAGTGACTGGGATGAGCTTGAAGCATCAGTTCAAAAGAGAAACGATCCCTTATTTGGGACAAAAGTCGAATCGTCCTACGAGGGGTTGTATAAATCGTTAAAAGATCAGGATAATTGAATCACTGAAGTTTTGAAAAAGTGCCCCGCAAAGCATAAATTTTATTTACGTTTTTAAAGTACAAAAACGAGCCGAACGCAGTGAGACAACAACGTTGTTTTTTGACGTTGATCCAAAGGAAAGGCGTAGCCGCATAAATATCATTCCGCAAAGCATAAGTTCTTTGTGTCATTTCAAAAAGCGAAATGAGAAATCACTTAAAAAGTGGGGAGTGCCTAAATTAATATATATTTGTATTAATCAAACTCTAAAATCGTTTAGACATCGTTCGTTTACACATCTTATTACTCATACTCCCACATTACGCTTTTTTGTTGTTTGATGGCTAATTTTAATAACTCGATAAGCGGAAATGCGCGGGCTGTTGCACTCACAATCTGGCGTTCAATCTCTTTGCGCTCATCATCAAACACCTCATCACTAAACTCTGGTGGTTTTTCGGCTGCAGCTTCTTCTTTTATGCTCTGTTCAAGGTGATCAAGCGCAGCTTGTAAGATCTTCAGGGTTGATAGCGCCCGGGATATTACCCGTCATATCCATCGCACGAAGCATTTTTTTGGCTTGATCTTCAAACATGGAAAGCGTTTGGCCCGATGTACTGCTGAATTTTACTAGCATGGTGATTATCTCCAAATTGTCTTGAGTCTTAGTTTAGCAGTCATATTAATAACAGTGGTTTTTTAAGGGGTTTCGTAGCAGAAAACTACGCGCCGAATAAAAAATTCAATGTACCGTTTCAAAGAAATCTACTAAGCTAAAGATCATCGGAAAACACAAGCAAAATAGCGCAAAAAGGCCGCGAACCGTTTTTGTAGGCTTATCATATACAAGCTAAACTAAGCATTGGATCTGCCTTCAAAAATAAACTATCTATAAAAATATCAAGCAAAAGAGGAGACACTTGAATGAAAACACAAACACTGACTAAATTTCTGGGAATCTTTGCCCTGGTTTTTTCAACAACTGTTATGGCAAATGAAATGAGTTTTTTTGTCACCAGTGCTGGTCCCGGTGATGGCGCCAATCTGGGTGGGCTGGAAGGTGCCGATGCACACTGCACTAAACTGGCAAAATCGGCCGACTCTAAAAAAACAAACTGGAAAGCCTACCTGAGCACAACTCCGATTTTTGACAGAACCGTAACCCCGACGAAAGTCACTCCCGGGGTAAATGCGCGCGACCGTATAGGTAATGGGCCATGGTACAACGCCAAGGGTGAAATGATTGCCAAGGATATTGATGATTTACACGCCAATTCAGGCATCAACAAAAAAACCGGCCTCGATGAAAAAGGAAATCAAGTCAATGGTAGAGGCGACAAACCCAATAGACATGACATCTTAACCGGCTCAGGGCCACTAGGCCGTTACTCGACCGCCAGCGGAGACACCACCTGTAAAAACTGGACCTCAGACTTCGAAGGCTCCGCGATTGTAGGGCACCACGACCGGGTTGGACTGAATGATGCATGGAACATGCTCTCCTGGAATACCTCCCACGGCACCGTAGGCTGCGGCCCTGAAGATTTGCCAAAAACGGGCGGTGATGGTTTGTTCTACTGCTTTGCTGCGGACTAATTTTATAGTGGGATAAAAACGCACACCCTTTGTCTATTGCCCAGCAAAAGTCAGAAACGGCAAACTCACAAAAAGTCGGGTCTTGATCTGAGACATCCAACTGTTGTCAAAGGGTGTGCTTGAAGTCCATCCTGCTTTATACATTGAAACCCAATCAACTGATTAATTCTGTATAAGCAATTCGGTACAATTAATAAACATATCAAAACGACCTTCCGCTGCAAAACCTTCAATCAAGGCATAATCAAATATGATTATTCACTGCACAAAGCGGCTAGCCAAGCGTTTGCAAGACCACAATACGGTGCACACCGAGGCACAAACCGAAACCAGTCCTCTGGGTAGCTGGCATGCCAATCTGTATTATGCGGATGGCCAGGAATGCGTGTTATACACCCATGATAAAACCCGCTATTCGATCTTTATTCCCGGCATGGTCGAATCGCAATTCAAGCACTTTGATGAGTGTTTTAAGGGCATATTCTCAGCCACCCTGTTTTATCGGGGCCTGTCCAAAAACGAGGTTAAGCGCACCGAATTAACACTGGGAAAAATAGACTACGATACCGCCACTAATCGCTCAGTAATGGGTACACAAAACTCCTTATTGCAAATGATTGATGCTCGTGTCTCCCGCTCAGAGCATGTCATGTCTATGGATATTATGGAACTCAGTCTGTTCTTGAACGAAGTACCGACACGAGGTAAAGATCTGGATGGCGTTATCTTTCCTGGGGAAGAAATGAAAAAGCGGATTGCCAGTTTGCAGACTTAAGTGCAATGGGTATTTTAGCTGAAAGCTACGAGTTCATTACTATTGTGAGAGGAAACACTGTGGCTTAAGGAACTCGCTCCTTTCTTTTGCAAAGATTCACACAAACAACCTTCATCCTGATCCATTGTTTCTTGAGATGGGTCTCCTAATTATTCCTTCAGACTATCGCATCGCATTATCGGGCCCAGATCTGGTTGAGTTTGTTGATATAAAGTTGTTTCTTTTTCTTGCAAAATTCAAACAATACTTCGATCACGCGCAACTATAGAATACAGAATCGTCGAGATATTCTCTGAGCTTAAAAACAAAATCCAGAGTAGTTATAACCAAAATTATCAGTCTTTAGTCTTGTTTTAGTTGATCAAAGATATGATTTAAATCAACAGATGTATGGATAAAGCCTGATAGCATGAAGGCTCAAGTGTTGGTATTCAATTAAGATTTCAATAGCCTGTAGCTATTAAATTAACAGAATATAAACATTGTCGTTCCGGGAATGTGATTATGAGTAGTGGATTACACCTTTCATAACTTAGGAGGCAGGGTATGTTTAGATTAGGGGTTTTTATATTATCGTTTTTTTTATCACTAACAATATCGGCAGCGGATATTCGTGGTACAGCCGCAAACGGCAGAGCCGTTGTTCTACATGATGACTGGACATGGAAGTATGTAGGTGGTGGAGATCCCAAAATCCTGTAAAGCTTATGCCAATAATGCGCTTGCACAGCAACGTCTCAATCAAAGTCGTGGTTGTGGTTTTGGTGGTGATCATTGGCATCTCAATTACAACAAACATTATAACTGGTGTTTGAATATTACGCCTACATTACGTTCCCAGCATACTAAGAGCCGTCAGAATGCTCTGGCTCGATGCAGCAAAAAACCACCAGTCATCTCTATTGGATCGACCTGGAAGGTCGTCGAGGCTTGCACTAGCGACGAATTGGATAGGAACATGGAAAAGAAGGCCAGGCACACAAACTTTCGATGCAACTTGGAGAAGCTCACAATCTGGCCAGGTACAATCAAGGATGTTATTGACCTAAAGCGTGCTGTAAATGGGCAGGTCAGTCTTTATCGTCATGGCGTACCTGGCACGTATACGGGACAACTCTCTGCAGATGGCAGAAGGGTGAGAAATGGCAATGCAACTTGGTATAACGGTAACTGCGTATGGACGGCCGAAATACGTAACTAGACACCCGAACTTATCTGTATCAGCCCAGAGAGAGACTCTTCAGATGGCAAAAGGGTTACAGGTAAGCACGCTAATGTGGGGAGGATGGTTTGTTGATTCTAAATGCTGTATCGTAAGAAGCTTAAAAATTCAAACCACTGGAACTTTATAGCCAATGCTTCATGTTCCAAGCTAACATTCGAAAATATTGGAACAAATCGCGGAGGTGTATTGCTTTAGATGCAGTATCGGTGAAGTAACTATTACTATAATGAGGAGAAACATCATGTATAAATCAATAGTTTTACTATTCTTGTTTGGATTAACAATTCCACTATTAGCCGCAGATATTCGTACTACCGCAAATGGCAAACCCGTTGTTTTACATGATAATGGAACATGGAATTATGTAAGCAGTGGTGACCCCAAAGTCTGCAAAGCATATGCTAATCATGCGCATTGCATCAGCAACGCACTAAATTCGCAAGCCAGATGTAACTTTTCAGGCCCTCGCTGGCACACCAACTACAACAAACACTATAACGCGTGCATGGGGTCAAAGTTTCACCGGCGGGCTGGAGACAGACCAAAATTCGCAGTGACGCACTTGTTCGCTGTTATGGTCCGGGTGGCAAGGCAGGATTCAGTCCTGCAAAAATTACGCGAATCATGCTGTTGCACAGCAGCATAAACTAACCGTGGCTGTGCGGTATTCCGGCGCAGCTTGGCATCCAGACTACAACAACCATTACAACTGGTGTATGAGAGCTCAGCCGGTACTCCAGCAAGCATTGCCAAAGCTCGTAATGACACTGGCCCGATGCACCCGTCAGTCAAATGTTGTCAATAAGCTACCTATCTCGGTTGTTTCATAGATAAGCCCCAAAGAGACCTTAGAACGGGTGTGTCTACAGGTACTAAACCTATGACGAATCAAGCATGTATCAATGCATGTCGAGCCAAAGGGTTCCGTTTCGCCTCAACTCAATTTTCCACACAATGCTTTTGTGATAATAGCTACGGTCGATACGGTAAGGCGCCAGCGAAAGAATGTAATAAACCATGTCAAGGAAACGCTAAAGCGAAATGTGGTGGAACCTGGCGTAACAGCGTATATCAAACGGGTAAGTAATTGTAATTATGGAGAATATAACTGGTTCTAGTTAAGTCGCTTGATCATGTAAAAAACGAGCAACATCATGAGTATGCTATGAGAGTGGGGTATAAATGAAACGGGTACTGTTTCGACTAATCGCTTATATCTTCGCGGGGTTCTCTGTCGGTATATCAGTATGGTTTTTGCTGACATCGAGCCTCGCTTTTGAAAACACTCGTCTGATCATTGTATTGCTAATAGCTTTGATAGTGGCGATAGCCGCCTTCCTGCTACTAAAAAAAGCCAGTCATATCATACCCCAGGGAATCAGAATCAATTCTTCCTGGACAGTCGCCGCAATGGATGGTGTTTGCATCCTGGCTTCGGTTATCGCTAGCTTTTTTATCATTGATGGCTATTCAAGCAAGTTTAGCGACCTAGCCCCCCTGATAATGATTGATCCCTATGCATTGGATGTCGTTGCATTCATGTATCTCCCATCATTGATTGTCTTGGCTCTGTTTGTCACAGCCACAGGCGGACAAAGTATCGCCATTGATAGAACAGGCCTTAAGGTCTCAGGTGCATTTGGTGTAAAAAAAGCATTATGGGATGATATTAAAACACTTCGCCCTGATGAACAGTATGTGATGGTGTCCCGGGTCGGTACTGCAATACCTTCTCATTTACAAACTAACCTTGATATTGTCACTATCAATAGCGAAACGATCACTGTTTATCAACCGGGCTTAAAAAAAGTAAGCAGAGAAATACTCAAACAAATTAGAAAGTATGCACCAGATAATCTGGCCAAAGATCTGGAGCTTGTCGAAGCCGCCTGGCTATGAGCAGATAATATACAACATGGAACTTGATCTTTGATTTAAAAAGAGTCTTAGGAAGTTAAGTACGAGTGGCTGTTTTTCATAAAAACCACCTAAGCCAAGTGTTTATCACGAGACAATAATGTTGGAGCTTTGCTACGACAATCCGAAAAGCGGGTGAAACGAGTCAAAGTAGGGGGTGGCATTTCAAATAAAACTATCTGTCATTCAGCAGAATTTCACTGGCCACATTTTCTCTTGAAGGCTGATGCCGAACACTTCACTTCTTGCTGGGCGCACTTTATCCATCCAGTATTCACGACAATATTGCATTTTTTTGTGACAGCAACAGGGTCAATAACGCCATGATCCATATTGCGACACTTTACGCCACCCTTTAGTGCAGCATCAGAACACTTTTTGTGTGCTGCGGTACATTCTGCGGAGCCATTTAACAATACAATCCCCATGTTACCTGAAGGATTATTGGAAGCATTTGATTGTAATGCACGCTTAACTTTCTCTGCATATGGGGTATAGCAATTATTAGTGACTTTCTTTGGATGTTTTATTTGTTTTTCATTGCAATTACTACGATAGACGCCTTCTGAACAGCTGACCTCCTGTTGTGCGCATTGACGTACTCTCTTATTAACTAAAGCATTACACTTATTGTTAATAGCCTTAAAATCATAACCCGTTGATGATTGTCTGCACTCTGCTCCAAGCTTTATAGAATGATTTTGACAATTTTTAAATTTAGCTTCACATTCAGGAGAAGCGTATAAAAGACCAATTGAACCTGCAGGGCTAGAGGCTTCGTTTGCTCTTCTTGCGATAGACACTTTTGAAGCATATTTGCTTGTATAGCAGTCGGAATTACTTGCATTTACAGGTGGCGAGCTAATTCTGGTAGGTTTATTTTTTGGTTTTGTTTTAACCATGGTTTTTATTTTCTTCTTTTTAGGCTTTTGTGCGACTTTACCTAATACAGCTTTCTTGGCAATGTGTGTCATCGGCGTTAGTCTTAAGCCATTTGAACGCTCATAGTATCCTTTGGACCGAATCGTGATACGGTACTTTCCTGGGGGAAGCTCAGGGATGATGACTTTACCGTTTTTTAGTTTTACCGTTTTATGAACTGGTCCCTGAATTTCGATAGTTGCATTGTTAAGTTGACTATTTGTTTCGGCATCTACAATGTGTAGTTCCAGTGTTGCTACCAAATGTTTTCCTTTTTTATAGTTAGAAAAGTGCGTCAGAATATCCGTCATGCTGATTTTGTTATTTTCTAATTCAAGAAACTTTAAATACCTTTTAAACTCAGGGTATGCATTAATGACGCGTCTTTTGAGCGAACGACCAATAACCCCAGGGTTCTGATATTCGAGACGTATATGGCGAGAGAGTTGTTTGTATGAAAGTGGTAGTTGCAGTTGTTTATGCCACTTGATAATTTTATTTTCAATCGATGAAAATTGTGAAAACCGCAATTTGCGGTTTACTCCGGGTACGTCTCCTAAAATTTCTTCTACCCGCTTAAACTCTAATTCTGTTTCTGATCTAGAGATAAGGCTTTCTTTTAAATCCTTGTTGTTTATATATTTCCATACTGTTGTGTTATCAATTGGCTTGTTATAAACAAGTTGATAGCTAACAGCAATTTCAGCGATGTCTGAATATTCAACCGGTTTCCAGAAGCCGTTAGAATGCTGAATATAATATTTTTCTTTGCCGATGGAGTAAGGCCATTCGTGTATTACTGGAATCCCGTATTTCCAAAGCGGTGTTTTAGCGTACTGGTTACTCTTATTTAAATTTCCTAGAAGTTCCTGTTCCTCTACTTTGCTAAAGATTCCCGCTTTTGATGTTGCTGTTGCATTACCTGCAAGATTGTTCAAGGTTTTAGCAAGCTCACCTATCATATCTCCATAACCTTCCAGTGCTGCGCCTAAGACAGGGGTCTTACCTAATTGTTGAAGTCCAAGTCCTAATGACTGTAATGCACCGAGAGAACTCTTAGCGCTTGGTGGTAGGTCCGGGTTATTTTTAGTTTTCGATAGTCCAGATGTGATGTTTACAAAATTATCCCAGTCTTTTTGGACTTGCATGTAACTCTCAAATCCTTGCAAGGCAGGATGGTTAGCGAGTCGTTTGAGCGACTTCTGAAACTTTTTAACTTCCTGGAGTGGGGTTTCGAAGAAAAGACCTGTATAGCGAACCGCATAAGCATATTCTTCTAGTTTTTTTGAAGCTGATAAGCCTTCATCGGTGAGCATTAGCAAATGCTTTGAGGTTTTCATAAGCTGTTGGTGACTATTAAGTTCTTCTCCAAGTTTCATTTCTGCCTGAAGTTGTTTGTATTTGGCAATCAGCACCGCATCGGTAGAATATAACGTATTATCTCCAATGGCAGGTAGCTGAAAGAGAGCTAGAGAAATACACATCATTACAGGTAGTAGTCGCATTTGGTCTCACCTTGTGAATTCGAACAGGATGTCACTTAAGTTCACTGTTTATAAACGCGTATAACAAACAGTTTAGGACGCGATTAGAAATAAATCGACCGTGTAGCTTTTTCTGCTTACGCATCGCCCGAAGCTCCTGCTCACCAGAAATAACGATTCGTTTGTCCGGCGTATAATCCAGGTTACGTCTCCTGCCTCTGTATTTAGTCAGTTGTAATATCAGCTTCATCGTCTGCAGTCGAGCCTGATGTTTATCATCTGAACGGATTACATACCATTTCGATTCTGGGCGGTGCGATTTTAACAACAGACGATATTTCTTCTCGGTAAATTTATCCCAAAGATCCTGGGCCTGAAGATCAACCTCACTTAATTTCCAACTGCGTAGTGGGTCATTCAATCTCCGATCAAAACGTCTCTTCTGTTCATCTTTTGAGACCGAAAAATATAACTTTATTAGTATTGTCGATTTATCTTCGATAAAACTTTTTTCGTAGGTTATTACATTATCCATAAATAATTTGTACTGATCTTTGGTGCAAAAGCCCATTACCGGTTCGACCATCGAGCGGTTATACCAGCTCCTGTCAAACAGGACTATTTCCCCCGCTTTTGGCAGCTGTTCGATATAGCGTTTCATATGCATCTCGGTTTTCTGGTCAGCGGAAGGTTTACCTAAAGCAACCACTCGATAATGTTTACCATTCATATAGCGTGTTATACGACGTATGGTGCCGCCTTTACCTGATGCATCTCTACCATCAAAAAGTATGATCACTTTTTGACCGGTTTGATCCAGATGATTTTGCAGCTTGATCAGTTCGGCTTGATACACTTTCAATTCTTCAGATTGCGCGTGTTTCAGTAGTGCACCTTTAACGATATTTTTGTATTTTTGATCTTCGAGTAAAGCCTGTATTTGTCTGGATGCAAGTCGATTTCCACCACCAAGTTTTTTCAGTAACTTTTGCTGATCTGTCTGTTTTTTAGGTTTTGGTTTACTTGATGGCATAATTATCGTTTCCCCTTTTATCATTATGTATTGGCTTAAGGAGATCCTGATCAAGTCCAATTACTTTAAGCTAGCTAAAACTACCGATATTTTCTACGAAGATCGCCGCAATAGAATGACTATTACGACTCACTTCATGAAAAATAGCGACAGTTTTTTCTGCGTTTAAATTTAATCGACTTAATCAGGTTCTCCTTAAAGAGAATCACCTTGGCAGGCTCGTATCTTTCTCTCTCGACATGCTCTCGTGCAAGGGCCTCTTTATATGTTGTACTAACTAATACAACATATATTGAATACAGTGTAAGCGATGCTATTCCTAATGTTCTTGTTCTAGGTCATATTCTCGTCTTGTTTTCTTGTTTTCTTGTTAGGCGAGACCTTTGCACGAGAATGATGATGGATAAAAACAGCTTTTATTTTCCCAAGCTACAATTTCAGCGAACTAAATAACGGTGTTTAAGTTGCTTGTGGTTTAACTGTAAAACGGTATTGAGGGGCTTTCTTTAAAATTGTTTTGTTTTAACAATTTCATAACTTTTTCGCTGCTTGGCTGGAGGAAGCATACTAAATTTTAGTCGTTATACTGTGCTTCTACTATCTCTTCTAATACTTCCTCGAAAACACCATATAAGCGTTAGCGAGTCCAGCTCACGTTTTTTGTAGGCGCATTTTTAATGCGCTTTATGTTTAATTTTATGATCCATCATCGTACAAAATATTATTCTGTTGACACCATTCTTGAGCAAACTTCTCGATTTTGGTATCTCTGTATTTATACCAATTATCTACTAACATGAATCTTTCTATTCCTTGTCGAAATCGAGAAAAAGCACCTTTGCCCTGAATGAGCCTTAACAACTCCTCTTTTTGTTCCTCGATGGGAATTGAATATACAAATTTTTGCATGATTTTATATTCATTCAAGTCGTATTTGGATGGGAGTTCGAGGAATTGATCTGGGTTTTCCAGTAAATGTTTTGCTCTAGTCACTGCCTCTTTGTACCATGCAGCTTGTTCTGTTAAATCGTCACCTCTTTTAGCAGCATGGATTTCATCATCAGCTATGAGAATCACTTCCCCGGTTTTTAAATCCAGGTATGAATTTGATTCGAGTCCTTGAAACTCAATTCCTTCTATAATTGACGTAAGTTGAACGATCATCGAAGCCTCAATTACACATAACGCGACAGTTCAGCTAATAATGTCTAGCTGCGATCGAATATTTTTTCCGATGCGGTAACTTGTTATATTTTTAATGAGTGATAGATTCAGTTATTGCATCAGGATTGTGTTCTATACTTTGAGTAATACCTTGGCAGTTCTCTCTTGGACTCCGAAGCCCTTGCACCCAGAGACGGGAACACCGAAAGACATACCTAATGGTAGAGCAATACTGTTGTTGTCATCCCGGTTTTTTTTCTAATTCTTTTACGCTACAGAATCCATTTTAGCTCACTAATTCTTAGTGTTATCTTCTTAGGATGAGGGAAAGCATCATTAAGACCAGCACTAATTTCAGTAGGTGCGTTAGTTATTTGTTTGTCTCCAGTTAGTTATTAGTTCTTTAACTATTTAGCTAACAATTTCTTTTCTTGAGCAGAAATATTAGCCTTTTCATTTTTCCCAAAAATCGCAACAAAACAAAGCGGTATAATTTTACGATGATGAAAATAAATGATTCTTACACCACTACTTTTTTCGATACAACTTCTCGTCTATTCCTGGGGGTATTATTAACTCCACTAGAGTTTTTACAGAATCAAGTTAGTCAGAGCTTCCTGGTGGCATTCCTACATAATTAGTAAACCAATTCGTTCTTTTCTCTACAGCAAGTTTTGAATTTACACCATTAAAACTTTCTTTTGGATGGCTTTGTTTAGAATCGTTAGCATACTACAATGATGTATTACGTTGTAGCATTGAACAGTGTTACCATGATAGTTGGTTTAGACATAACGGTTTATTAGACTGAAGTTTTATTTCCCACTAATATATAGAAGCTGTCGTTCCCGATTTTTGCGGATTCCGCATTATTCAAGACACCAGCATATTAATAATTTACGCTCTTTATGGGTTTGGTATTACCATAAAAAAAACCTGTACCTTTCATGCAAGTCAGCTATTTGTAGACACCTTCGGCAAAGCTCCTGCGTCGGCTAAAGCGCCTACATTGGTGCTCTACTCCTATGAGGTTTTTGATGCGGCTTGGTCTTAGCCTTCGAGCCAGCATTAAACAACAATGCTGTTGTCTCAATGAATCTCAGCTCATTCTATTGATGAAAAACAGCCTATAAATCGGGGGGCGTCTTTTAGCTTCCCCCTTTAACAAAGGGGGAAAGATAGGGATTTTCCAGGTTGAAAATCAGTCCACGGCAAAGCAGTAAAACAAACCATCACCACCGGTCTTTTTTAAATCTTCCTGGCCACAGCCAACCGTTGCATGCGATGTATTCCAGGAGAGCATATTCCACGAATCATTTAGCCCTACACGGTCATGATGTCCTACAATCGCAGAGCCTTCAAAGTCCTCTGTCCAGTTTTTGCAGGTGGTGTCGCAGCCGGCGGTCGAGTAGCGGCCTAATGGTCCTGAGCCGGTTAAGATGTCATGTCTGTTGGGTTTATCGCTTCTTCCATTGACCTGATTGCCTTTCTCATCGAGGCCGGTTTCCTTGTTGATGCCTGCATTTGCGTGCAGGTCATTAACGTCCTGGCAATGATTTCACCTTTGGCATTGTGCCATGGCCCGTTACCTATACGGTCACGGGCACTAACCCCGGGAGTGACTTTGGTTGGGGTTACCGTTCTGTCAAAAACCGGGGTTGTACTCAGGTAGGCTTTCCAGTTTGTTTTTTTCGAGCCAGCCGTTTTTGCCAGTTTGGTGCAGTGCGCATCAGCGCCTTCCAGCCCGCCGAGATTGGCACCCTCACCGGGACCGGCACTGGTGACAAAGAAACTCATTTCATTTGCCATAACGGATGTTGAAAAAACCAGGGTACAGATTCCCAGTAATTTAGTGATTGTCTGTGTTTTCATAGTGTGTGTCTCCTCTGCTTGACTAGCTATGTTTGGTTTGAAGGCTGATTCAAGGCTTAGATTGCCTTAGATAACTTAAGGCGACTCGCGGCTTTTTGTTGCACGATTTAACCTTGCTAGTTCCGATCTTTCTGGTTTAGTATAGATAAATCAGATGTAATGATACAAGTGCATTTCTTGTTGTTAAAAGTGTTGTTAAAAATCATCGGAGGTTACACACTGTTATTCTGTTGAAAGTGACACCTTCGGTAACTTGTCCTGCGTTGCTCCAAGGTTGTCTATATAAGCACGTCCATGTGCATCACCTGTACGAGGCAGTTTCGTTGCACTCATCTGTTCAATTTCATTCCAGATGAATATGTCGGCTGCACCTCGGTTTAGTTATTTTTCAATTGCTTTAGATAACGCTCCGATCGGCGGCACACGGCGTACGTGGCGAATGGTGTGTCCGACTGCTTGCGCTTGGCAGCACAACACTAACCTAGAAGCTGGGGATTGAGCTGCCATAAAGCGTAGTTGAGGGCAGATGCGAAACTGACCCATAGTAAGTACGGAATGAGGAGAGCACCAGCAAGCGGACTCACGCGCCAAAAAAGAGACGAGTGTGGCAACAATAAGTACCCATAGAAACACGATGTCTGCAAATGCCAGCGCGCCGAGCTGCCAGGCAAAGAAGAGCCAGCTCCATAAGGCGTTGAATACGAGTTGCCCCAAAAAAAACGAGAGCGCGATGCGATTGGTGCGAAATCCTCCCGAGCGCCAGACTAGCCATGCGGCGATAGCCATCAAGGCGTACAGCACGGTCCAAACTGGCCCGAAAAGCGAAGGCGGTGGCGCCCACGTAGGCTGGGCTAGCTGGCTGTAGAAAGATTTGGCCTGGATTGACGCTACCGCTCCAACAGCAGAAGCGGCAAAGCATAATAAGGAGCCAAGCGATAAGCCCCAGGATTTGTTTCTGCTTTGACTGGATGCCATATAGTTTACCGTTTGTTGCCTAACGCCCGACTTTGTGGAAAACAGGAGCGCAGCGTTTGTTTTACCAACAAGAGTCACTTGTTAAATATATTTTGTTAAGCTACTTCAACCACTCTTCTATTTGTTTTCTATCAGGCATAGACCCAGAGTGCATTAATTTGTTGTCTACAACTACCGCTGGTGTAGTCATCACATCGTACTTCATTATTACTTCAGGAGATGTCTCCTTTGTGACGTTTACGGAAGCTCCGCAATCTTTGGCAACCAACTGAATAAATTCAGCAGTCTTAACGCATTTGGCACATCCACTGCCCAGCACTATGATATCTTTCATAACTACCCCCCTTTAGGAGTCTCGAATTAACTTATGAGATCAACATTACCAACCACTTGTCACTGGATGGATGAGCAAAGAATAAAACAATGGCAAATAATTTCCATGTCATCACTTGCTTTACAGAAGAACCGGAAAAATGGCAGCAACAGTACTCATGCAAATGCCAATGTTGTCCCAAGTGGAAGCCCCTTAAGAATTAAGCTTTCCATTATGGGAATAACGCCTGTAGCATTTGAATAGAGAGGAATTCCTGCAAGAACTGCCAAGGGCACTGACCACCATTGTCCGCTGCCCAAATTTTCTTCAAACCATGATTCTGGTACAAAGCCGTGTAATGCTGAGCCTAATGCGACACCTATAAATACCCACTTCCAGACTCGGTTTAAAATATCCAGTAACTCTGTTTTTGCGAAATCATGACGTTCACTAAACGAAAGCTTAGATCGTATGCCTTGTTTGTTAGTTGCAGCAGTTGCAGTTTGATACGCCTTAAGAGCGAAAGGTTGCAGCAGTTTTTCAGCACGAATCAGGTCAGAAAAAAGCCACCCACTATTCCTACAGTCATTCCAATGAATACATAAATAACGGTTATTTTCCAGCCAACTAGACTCAACAATAGCAATACCGCAACTTCATTAATGAGTGGCGATGTTAAGAGAAATGACATCGTAATGCCGACGGGTATACCTGCTGATGTAAAACCAAGAAAAAGAGGTATGCTTGAACAGGAACAAAAAGGGGTTATGGCTCCAAATGTCGAGCCCATGATATAACCAAAAAAACGATTATTTCCTGCTAAAAAATCACGGATTCTCTCAACATTCAGGGATGCGCGGATTAGTGCAATAACATAAATCATTACCACGAGCAGGAAAAATATCTTTGTTGTATCTTCGATAAAAAAGTGGACTGCATCCCCCAGCTTTGAGTCTGCCGCCAAACCGAATACCGAATAGGTAAGCCAATCTGCTAATTTTGTGAAGATAGATAACATAAAATATCTCGTATATTGCCTAACAATTTAACGCTACGCTTCAGCGGCTTGTCCGGTGCAATGCATTGTTAGCATCATAAGTAACATCTGACTTTTCTGGAAACGGTGGACTCACAATTATATTAAAAAAACACAATAGGTACCCGATGAAAGCCCCCTAGAGGTGTAATTTCTCGTTCTACTTTTTGATTTGGAACTAGTTTAATCGTTTGCACCGATGACAATAACGCCTGTAGCATAATCCTTAGTTCCCATGTTGCTAACAGACGGCCCGGACAAGCGTGTTTCCCAATCCCGTAAGCTAGATTATTCTCCTTATTTCTTTCTGGATTGAATTTATTTTTTCCGAATACAGATTCGTCTCGATTGGCAGCAGGCGCAATTTTAGCGTCAATCTCTGGCTCTGCCTGGTATATTACGCCCACCAATTCGTACAGGGCAGGTTGTGACTCTCCGATTTGAAACAAATGGATCATCAATGCGTAAAACTTCATCGATAAATGCTTCTACTTCGCTGTCTTTGGCTGTTTTCAACTGCTCTACGAGAGTTGGTTGTTGTGCTATTTGATGCACAATAACACCAACACATAACGCGATAGATCCAAGGTCACCGCCCGTCCAGTTGCGCATAATGGAAATCAATTCCGTCTCTGTTAGCGGTCGCCCCAGGCTAACGTCATTACATAGTTGAGTAGTCATATCACCATTTTCTTGCGCTTTTTTCACCCGTCGCGGCCGAATAACGGATCGAATTATTTCATCGAATTGTTTTGCAACATCATCCATTTTTTTACTATTTCTTGAACGGGTAGCAGCATGATTGTCAGCCATCCACTGCAACAAACGAGACTCTAATTCCTTTGGCCAACCTAACCACTCACATTGGGCACGCACAGCGAAAACCGCGCCAATGTCGCTTACCGCATCCAACACTTCGCCTTTGGGTAACTCTGTCATCAGTTGAGTAGCCACCTGTTGAAGAGTGGAGATGTACGGTTTTAACGCTTCTTTACTCAAATACCGATCGATAACTTTTCGGTAGTGCGTATGTTGATCGCCATCCAATCCATTCGGAATTTGTAGATAACGTGACACTGCATTGGAAAAACGCTCATGATCCATAGCCGCTGCTACGACATCTGCATGTTTAAGCAACACCCATTCATCGAGAGTATTCTTGACCACTGCATGGTTTTGTCGTAATTCGTCGGTATATTCTCGCAAATCTCGTCCTTCAGGGGATATATCGTCCGGAATGTGGTCAGTCATGTACTCTCCTATACGGTCAAAAAAAGCTGACTTTTCGTCAACGAAACCAGGTTACATTTTAAAATAAACTCATCTGCATTTAGCTTTTAACTAGTGAGATGAATAAAAAAATGTTAATTGTTAGAACTACCTCCATTTCAACATCAGATGCTAACAGTTTATTAGACGGGAGCTGTGCTTCACGACAATAG
>CAWEEB010000070.1:0-6142 GCA_963807855.1 uncultured Gammaproteobacteria bacterium
GACAGCCCGTAGGGCATGGTTTTCATTTCAAATGAATAAAAACCATGTAAAAGTAGGAGGTGACTTAATGTTTTTAAACTCTAGTATCCCAATATTAAACACCTACGAGGAATAAGAGTATCTAGTTCCTCCAGAGTCATCAAAAGCGCTAGAGAAACTCATTAATAAGAAACACTACAATTAAATGCCTATTAATATTTTTTAATTATATTCTAGGCTACTTCCATTCAACACTTGAAGTAAATATATAGCCTGCACCATAGATTGTTTTTATCAAAGTCGGATTCTTTGGGTCCGCTTCAATTTTTTTGCGAATCCTCGACATTCTTACGTCAATACTGCGGTCAAAGGAGTCCTGAATATCAGCCATTAATTGATCTCGATTCAATATTTGTTTTGGTGATTTAAGCATGAAAATCAGTAAATTAGCTTCAGCCACACTTAATTTGGTGACGTGTTCATTATTATCAATTACAGTCAAAGTATTCAAGTCGAATACCCAATTATCAAAATAGGCCTTTGTAGCATTGTCTGTAGAAATCTTTTTGGGCTTGTCTAATCGTCTAAGAATACTATTGATTCTTGCAATCAATTCTCTTGGGTCGAATGGTTTACTTAAATAATCATCTGCACCGAGTTCGAGGCCAAGTACCTTGTCAGGTAAACTTCCACGACCAGATAGTATGATAATACCAACATTTGGATCATTTCTAACATGTCGAACTACCTCAATGCCATCCATATCAGGAAGTCCAAGGTCAATAATACAGATGTCTGGTTTCTTATTATTGAAGGCTGCAATTGCAGATAAACCATCGTGAAAATAATTAACATCTAATTTATAGTTTTTTAATTCATCTGTTACCAGATGACATATTGCAAGCTCATCTTCAACTAAATAAATCAACTTACTTTGTTTCAATTATTGTCTCCACCTTCTCCTTGTGTACTTTCTTACAGGCTCGCCAAAGACCTTGTTTTAAATCTTCTGTATCAAATGGTTTACGCAGAAATGGAAATTGTATGTGACTGTCTAATACAATATTGGTGCCGTCAGAATATCCACTCATTAGTAAAATGACACTTTGTTTATTTTTATTATAGAACAACTCAGCAAGTTTTTGTCCTTCATTACTGCCGTCTAGAATGGAATCAGTCAGCATCCCATCCAAGTTGTCTAAACTTTCAATTAATTGTTGTGCTTCATGGGTATCCCTAGCTTCAATAACATTAATACCCAGTTCAATTAATTGTTCTCTAACAACTACTCTTACATCATCATTATCTTCAACCAATAACAGCAGTTTTCCTGAGGCCCATGTTAGTGCATTTGAACTGTCATACTTTTCCTCAAAGTCATGTTCTGATTCCAGCTTTTCGGGTAGCAGTATGGTTATACAAGAACCCTTGTCTTTCTCGCTAACAATACGAATGAAACCATTAGACTGTTTCACGAAGCCATAGACCATACTCAAACCTAGCCCTGAATTATTTGTATCTCCTTTTGTGGTGTAAAAGGGTTCAAATGCTCTTTCTAGTGATGCATCACTAAAGCCACTTCCAGTGTCTTTGGCAACTATTTTCACATAGCTTCCAGGTTTTACAATTTCATCGTATGTTTTTTGTTTTTTCTTAAAAACGACCAAGCTAGTTTTATAACTTAAACTCCCTTGCTTAATCATTGGCATGGCATCACGCGCATTAATGGCAAGATTAACCAATACACTTTCCAAGTTACCGGGATCGACAAATACTTTTAAGTCTTTTGATGTTGTTTTATACGACAGTGATATGTTTGCAGGTAATGAACTCTTTAGCAGTTGTATAGTGTCCTTAAATAGTTGATCTAACAGCACAGTTTTGGGTTGTAATGATTGTTTTCGAGAAAATGCTAACAAACGTTGTGTTATGTCAGCGCCACGACGTGAAGCTCGAATAGCGGGAGTGATAAAATTATCTAAACCTTCAATGTCTTTGTGACGGTCACGTGCCAACAATAAGTTACCAAGGATAATAGATAGCAAGTTATTAAAATCATGAGCTAAACCACCGGCCAGCTGACCCACTGCGCTCATTCTTTGTGCTTGTTCATTTGCTTTTGACAATTCATCTGTTCTTGTTTGAACTTTAATATCTAAAGTATCAATGTTTGTTTTTAATTTTTCGACCATTCCATCGAAACTGCGTGCCAATATTCCAACTTCATCATCACTACTAATAGCACTTTTTGCGGTGTAATCGCCCTTGCTCACTTTTAATGCTGTGTCAGCTAAGCTTTCTAATGGTCGTGTAACCCTATTAACAAAGAAAAAAGAAAGAAAAATAGCTGCTAACATAGTTAGTCCAGCAAGATTAATTAAGCGGTTTCTTAAAATTACTGAGCTGCTTCTTAATTCATCAAGGTAGACTGAGGAACTAATATACCAATCGAATTCTGGTAAATAACGTACTAATGAAAGTTTTTCGTAAATATAATTACCTGGGTCATCTGGTTTATCCCAAAGGTATTTCAGTTCGTTCCCAGTATTTGCCACTTTAATTAATTCATCAGCAATAAAAGCGCCTGTTAATCCGTTTTTCAAATCGTTGAAATAGGTTCCTTCAATATTCGAATTAGGATGAACTAACATATATTTATTTGAATTAAATATGTAGAAGTATCCAGTCTTGGCTATAGTGATTTCTGATAACGCTTGTCTTAATTCCTTGAAGGCTATTTCCTTGCGTTCTTGTGTTTCCTTCGCCAAATCATCTAAATATAAACCAGAACCAATAACAAATTGCCATTCGGGAAAATCTTTTACATAGGAAACCTTTTCCTTCTTGTCTATACCAGAAATACGATTCCATTTATATTCGTAGAACCCTTCTCCATCTTTTATTGTCTTATCTACTATAGAGTGAACTTCTGACGATAACTTATTTTGAAATCTAGGGTCTGGGTGCGATATCAGTGTACCACTATAGTCAGATACCCAAATATAATCATTTTCTCCGTAAATAAATTCTCTTAACCCAATCAACGCCTTTTCAGTGGCCTGGTTAAAAGTCATGCCTTGTTCCATTTCTGATCTTATGCTGTAGCGTATATATGCAGCACTTAAGGATACGGCAACTTTCAATTTTTGTTTACGTGATTCTAAAGTCTGTTGCTGAAATTGCTCAACATTAGCGTACATTCGATTCGAAATTTCAAATACATTGTTAAGAGCAATACGGCTTGAATTTCGCTCGATTTCAAAGATTTTCTGTTGTATTAACGGAACTGAATAAAAATATAATACGACAAATATTGAGGTGATAACTCCTAAAACAATGAACAAGAACTGTCGTGATAACCGTGACTTTAAAATTTTTGCAATTGAAGACTGGTGCGTTTTTTTCATATTTTCAGCGAAAAAAGTTATTAGTCAAATAGTAGATATAAAGGAATTTATATTGAAGCTCAAATTATAGTTACAATTTGTAACAATTCAGAAACATTTCAGCAAACATCATTCAGTAGACTCCACTTTTTTAAAGGAGCACTGATGTGAATAATGACTATACATTAGAAACACAAAATCTTACTAAAAGATTTAAAGGGTTTACAGCAGTCGATGATGTAAACCTTAAAGTTAGACGTGGCAGCATACATGCATTGATTGGTCCTAATGGCGCGGGTAAAACCACCGTGTTTAATCTTCTTACAAAATACTTATTACCTACAGAAGGTAAAGTTATTTTCAATGGTCAAGATATTACTTCAGCTGAAGCTTCAGCCATTTCTTGTTTAGGCATGGTGCGTTCATTTCAAATATCAGCTGTTTTCCCCAAATTAACTGTATTAGAAAATGTACGTGTTGCTTTGCAACGTAAAGAAAGTTATGGGCTGCAGTTTTGGCGTTCTGAAAAAATTCTTAACCAATTAAACGGTCGTGCTGAAGAGTTATTGGATTTAGTCGGGCTATTAGAGTCCTCAAAAGTGGTTACCTCTGATCTACCTTATGGTCAAAAGCGTGCCTTAGAAATAGCCACAACTTTAGCACTTGATCCTCAAATGCTGCTACTTGATGAACCTACCCAAGGTATGGGCCATGAAGATGTTGAGGTTGTTGCCAACCTAATTAAAAAGATTTCTGCCAATCGCACTATTTTGATGGTTGAGCATAATTTGCATGTAGTCGCTAAATTAGCAGACCAAATTACAGTTTTACAACGTGGTGCAATTTTAACTGAAGGTAATTATGAAACTGTTTCTGCTGATCCAGCAGTTAAAGAAGCCTATTTAGGTGTCGCCGCTGATAGTGAGGTCGCATAATGAAAACTAAAGGTGATGAAAAACTTAGAATTGAGGATTTGCATGCGTTTTATGGGGAGTCACACATCCTTCATGGCTTAGATATGCAAATCAATAAAGGTGAACTTGTCACATTGATGGGAAGAAATGGTAGCGGACGATCAACTACATTGAAATCCATTATGAATATGGTGGGCCGCCGCAGTGGCAGCATAAATATCAACGGCACCGAGACTATGGACTTAGCCGCCCATAAAATCGCTCATCTAGGTGTGGGTTTTTGCCCAGAAGAAAGAGGTATTTTTTCGAGCCTTTCTGTAGAAGAAAATCTATTACTACCTCCCAGTGTTCGCAGTGACGGAATGAGTGTGGCTGACATATATGAGATGTTTCCTAATCTTGAAGAACGGCGAAATAGCCAAGGCACTAGACTTTCTGGTGGCGAACAACAAATGCTTGCTTTGGCTCGAATTCTGCGTGCAGGAGCTAATATTCTATTGCTCGATGAAATTACTGAAGGCCTAGCGCCCGTCATCGTGCAAACACTAGCAAGAGTATTGCTTCAGCTGAAAGAAAAAGGCTTAACAATTTTGCTTGTAGAACAAAATTTCCACTTCGCTAAACAAATAGCTGATCGCCATTATGTCATGGAACATGGTCAGATTGTTGAAGAAGTATTGCAATCAGAAGTAGAGGAAAAAACCGAACTACTGAATACCTATTTAGGTGTTTAGTAAAATTTTGTAACGTCTTACAAACCTTGTACGACGTTCACATCAATTAAAAGAGGATTAACATATGAAAAAGCTAATTTTAGCTGCTGCCGTAACAATGGTTTGTGCAGTTGGTAGTGCACATGCAAAAGGAATTTCTGACGATATAGTCAAAATTGGTGTAACCGCAGATATGGGCGGGACTTATGCTGATGTGTGCGGTAAAGGTTGTGTCTCTGCTGTTGAAATGGCAGTTGAAGACTTTGGCGGCAAAGTATTAGGTAAGCCAATTGAAGTAATTTCTGCTGATGATCAGAACAAACCCGATATTGGTTCAGCTACTGCTCGTAAATGGATTGACAATGAAAAAGTTGATGCGATTGGGGGCATTGTTGCTTCATCGGTTGGTTTAGCTGTTGCTAAAGTTGCAAATGATGCGAAAAAACCGTTATTAATTTCTACAGCAGGTAGCCCTGCTTTCACAACATCACAATGTTCTCCTTACAACGCGCATTGGTCATATGATGTTGTGGCGTTAGCTAATGGAACCATTAAACCCTTGGTAGATTCTGGTAAAAAGAAATGGTTTTTCATCACTGCTGATTATGCCTTTGGCCATGCATTAGAGAAGGTTTCAACAGGTATTATCGAAAAGAATAACGGTAAAGTGATGGGCAAAGTAAGAGTGCCTTTAGGAACTACAGATTTTTCATCATACATTCTACAAGCTCAAGCATCTGGTGCTGATGCTGTGGCACTTGCAAATGCAGGTAAAGACTTTGTAAATTCATTAAAAGGCGCAAGTGAATTTGGCCTTAATAAGCAAGTGACAATGGTTGGCTTATTAGTATTTTCATCAGATGTACTATCAATTGATCCGGATATTATTGGTGACATGAGATTAACAACTGGTTTCCACGCTAATTTAGATGACAAAACAAAAGCATGGTCTAAGCGTTTTAAAGAGCGTTTTGGCAAGATGCCAACTATGGGTCAAGCTGGTGCTTATTCTTCTGTAACGCATTATCTCAATGCAGTTAAAGCAGCAGGAACAGATGAAGGCGATGCAGTTATGGCTATGATGAAATCAACAAAACCTGATGATTTCTTTTCTCGTAATGCAGTACTTCGTGGAGACGGTCGTATGTCT
>CAWEEB010000071.1:0-21288 GCA_963807855.1 uncultured Gammaproteobacteria bacterium
TTTTGTTGTAGTGTTGATCATCTACTCAATTGGTTCAGATGCACGTTTGCTTGAGAACCCTAACGATAAACTACTACCAAGTTTTGAGCAGATGGGGAATGCGATTCAACGTATGGCATTCGAGCCAAGCAAGCGTAGTGGGGAATACCTTTTCTGGGTAGATACTACTAGCAGCCTTATAAGATTATCTCTTGGTGTTTTTCTAGCGGAATCTTAGGTTTAGTTATTGGCATTGTGATAGGTGCATTACCTGTTATGGGAGCTGGATTCTCGCCATTTCTGACCGTGATTTCCTTAGTTCCACCTTTAGCTTTGCTACCCATTCTTTTTATTGTATTTGGCCTAGGTGAATTATCCAAAGTTGTTTTAATCATGGTTGGTATTACGCCTTTAATCGCTAGAGACATTCAGGGCTATGCACAAGAAATACCGCGAGAACAAATAATCAAAGCACAAACATTGGGTGGTAATACGATCCAGATTATTCTGAGAGTAATTCTGCCTCAGCTATTACCTAGGCTAATTTCCTCAGTAAGGTTAGCAATGGGTACAGCTTGGTTGTTCTTAATTGCTGCTGAAGCAGTGGCTTCTACCGATGGTTTGGGTTATCGAATCTTTCTGGTTAGACGTTATTTGGCTATGGATGTTATTTTACCATATGTCGCTTGGATAACGCTTTTGGCTTTCTTTTTCGATGTTGCTTTAGTTTGGTTAAGTCGAAAGCTTTTTCCTTGGCATCATGAGGGAGGTGCGTCATCTTAGAAGCTAAGAATTTATGGAAATCCTATGGCGATAATATCGTTCTAGAAAATCTTAATATTAAGGTAGATGAGGGCGAATTTATTACCTTGGTGGGAGCATCAGGTTGCGGTAAAAGTACTTTTCTTAATATGTTATTGGGCATTGAAGCGCCCACAAAAGGTAGCTTGTTACTTGATGGAAAGCCTGTGAAAAGTGAGCCTGATGAAGACAGAGGAATTGTATTTCAGCATTATTCAGTCTTTCCTCACATGAATGTTCTAGAGAACATCGTCGCCGCTAAAGCTTTCAAATCTAAAGGCATAACGGGACGTTTGTTTGGTCATCAGCGTAAGTCGGCTGTAGAGCAGGCAAATGAGCTCATTGATAAAGTTGGCTTAACAGCATCGATCAATAAATACCCACATGAATTATCTGGGGGAATGCGTCAAAGGTTAGCAATTGCGCAAGCACTTTTGGGACAGCCTCGCATACTTCTATTAGACGAGCCTTTTGGGGCGCTTGATCCTGGGATCCGTGCAGATATGCATCAACTTGTCTTGGATTTATGGAAAAGCTACAAGCTAACAGTATTCATGGTGACTCATGATATTAAAGAAGGGTTCTATTTAGGTACTCGGCTGTGGGTGTTCGATAAGACGAGGCATGATCCTCAGCACCCCCAAGCTTATGGTGCAAATATTACCTACGATTTGCCCGTGGGGAGCGTTGATAAATTAACCTATGAGCAAATCGATGATCAGATAAGACCGAATACAGTTGAGAACAAACACGCTAGTGCAAAAGAAACAAGGTAAGAAATAATGAAACAATATAAAACCCAAATCCCTGCCGGATCACATTGGTCTCTAAAAGTGAAACGTGGCACCACCATGAAACTCACTGATATCAAGGGTAATGCTAATGTTGGAATGCTTTTTTATAACCCTGAGAATTTATTGGAACGCTATAACGCACCAGATACGCTGAAGTGCCAATACACATTTAAGCTTACAAAAGGTAACTGCCTTTACTCTGATATGGGCAGAATTTTCTGCTCTATTATTGATGACGGAATTGGTTGGCACGAAACAGTTTGCGGAAATTCAAATGCGGAAATGGTGTCCGAAAAATGGCAAAAGCGTGATTATCAAAAAGACAAAAATGATTGGCATCAAAATGGTAATGACGCATTTTTGGTTGAGCTGGCAAAATTTGGTTTAAACCGGTCTGATATGTCTGCCAATGTTAATTGGTTCAGTAAAGTTGTGGCTAATGAAAAGGGGACTTTAGCCCTAGAGCCAAATAATAGTAACCCTATGTCTTCTATTACGTTACGTTTTGAAATGGATACTTTGGTGATGTTACACACTTGTCCTCATCCGCTTCTTGAGGCTGACTCATATCCAAATAATGAAATAGAGATTTCTTTAGGGATTGCTGATGCAGTTCAGGAAGATGATTATTGCCGTAATTTTCGACCAGAGAATCTAAGAGGTTTTGCTAATAATGAGCTGTATCACTTTGGTATGGGAGAAACATAGATGTTAACGATCAGTGAAAAAAACCCAGCTTCAGCAAAGCAAAGTACCATTGTAGGTGCTGGTGATTACTTTATACATTTGGTACACAAGGGTGAAACTCTTCGTATATTAGATTTGGAAGGGAATCAGGCAGCAGATACTCTGTTTTTTAATGCTAATGATTCTAGCGAACGTTACAGCGCAGTAGATACGATTAGAGAGCAATCAAATCTTTATCTTACAACGGGTAGCCAGCTGCGTTCTAACGAAAACAATATAATGCTCGAAATTACTGCAGATACCTGTGGGCGTCACGATACCATCGGTGGGGCTTGTGCTAGTGAAAGTAATACCGTTCGCTATGATTTAGAAAAACGCTGCATGCATTCTTGTCGTGATAGTTGGATGCTTGCTATAGCAGAACACCCCGAGTTCGATATTAGTAAGCGCGATATCACTCACAATATTAATTTTTTCATGAACGTCCCGGTAACTGAGTCCGGAGGTTTAAGTTTTGAGGATGGTATTTCAGCTCCGGGTAAATATGTTGAAATGATAGCTAGAATGGATGTTGTGGTATTGATATCCAATTGTCCTCAATTGAATAACCCATGTAATGGTTACAATCCCACGCCTATAGAAATTCTGATTTGGGATAAATGATTAACGACTTCAGTGGACGACCATTGTCGTAAAAGCCAACGGGACGACCCGTTTACGGAAATAACATGTTTAATAAAGTTCTGATAGCCAATAGAGGCGCTATTGCAACCCGTATCTTACGTACCTTGAAAAAACTTGAAGTGGAATCGGTAGTGGTTTATGCAGAGTGCGACAAGGATAGTTTACACGTGCGTAATGCAGATGAAGCATATTCATTAGGGGATGGCGGAGCTACTGATACTTATCTAAATAAACAGAAGCTCCTTGATATCGCAAAGAAGTCTGGTGCTGAAGCAATTCACCCGGGTTATGGTTTTTTAAGTGAGAATGCAGAGTTTGTAAGAGAATGTGAAAAGGCGGGTATCAGTTTTATTGGCCCAACTACCGAACATATGATGGCATTTGGTCTTAAGCACAAAGCACGTGAATTGGCAGAAGCTTCATCCACACCATTATTAACCGGGTCTGGCTTGCTTTTTGATAAGCAGCAAGCTTCTGAGCACGCTAAAAATATTGGCTATCCAGTAATGCTTAAAAGTACAGCGGGTGGTGGTGGTATTGGTATGCAGCTGTGTCATGATGAAACTCAATTATTGGATGCATTTGACAGCGTTAAAAGACTTGGAAAAAATAATTTTTCAAATGATGGTGTTTTTCTTGAAAAGTTTATTCAGCGTGCACGACATATAGAAGTTCAGATGTTTGGTGATGGAAAAGGAACAGCTATTGCCATAGGTGAACGTGATTGCTCCGCACAGCGCCGTAACCAAAAAGTGATTGAAGAATGTCCCGCACCGGGATTGACAGATCAGGTTCGTCAGCAACTTTATGATACTTCTGAAAGGTTATTAGCCAGCGTAAACTATCGAAATGCTGGTACGGTTGAATACATTTTTGATGCGGATACTGATGCGTTTTATTTTCTTGAAGTGAATACTCGCCTACAAGTTGAGCATGGTGTAACAGAAGAAGTGTATGGTATTGATTTGGTTGAATGGATGCTTAAACAAGCATTTTCAGATCATAATGATTCTGATCTTCAAAGCAGTAAAAGTGAAACCTCAAACATTGCGCTGAATCTTAAACAAATTAAAAGTACCATAAAATCGAATGGTCATGCTATTCAGGCGCGTATCTATGCGGAAGACCCGTATCGAAATTTTCAGCCCAGTCCCGGTTTACTTAACGAAGTTTACTTCCCTCAAGATAAATGCTTAAGAATTGATTATTGGGTAGAAAGTGGCACTCAAATTCCAACATATTTCGACCCTATGCTGGCGAAGTTAATTGTACATGCTGAAAGTCGGGAAAAAGCCCTGCAAAGTTTACAAAATCACCTGTCACAAACGCGATTATATGGAACCCAGACAAACCTCGACTATCTGCATGCACTTAGTGGTGATTCGACTCTACATGAAGGTAAAGTAACGACGCGTTATTTAGATGAATTTGAGTATAACCCTCAACGTATTGATGTGTTAAGTGGTGGAACTCAAACGACCATCCAGGATTATCCTGCCAGAACGGGTTATTGGGATGTAGGCGTTCCGCCTTCTGGTCCGTTCGATAATTATTCATTTAGATTGGCGAATCGTTTACTTGAAAATTCAGCTGATAGTGCTGCTTTGGAAATCACACTCCAAGGCCCCAGTTTGGTGTTTAGCTATGCGACTCAAATTGTCTTAACAGGCGCTGTTATTGATGCCCAGTTAGACGATAAAAATATTCCCATGTATCAAGTCACTAATGTTAATGCAGGTCAGCAACTCAAACTTGGACAAATTAAAGATTGTGGTGCCAGGGCATATTTGGCAATACGTGGCGGAATACAGTGTCCTTCATATTTGGGCTCAAGAAGTACATTTACCTTGGGCCAATTTGGTGGACATAACGGGCGTGCATTACAAGCAGGCGATGTGTTAAGCGCGTCTGATACGTTTGCAGAAGTGGTTCAAACGACTAAAGCAAAGTGCATTCAGTCATCATTTTGCAATGAATGGACCTTAAATGTAATTTACGGACCACATGGCGCGCCTGACTTTTTTACCGATGAAGATATAACAACCTTTTTTGAAACCGACTGGGAGATTCACTATAACTCAAGCCGTACTGGCGTCAGACTAATTGGGCCAAAACCTACCTGGGCTAGAGCTGACGGTGGAGAGGCAGGCATGCATCCATCGAACATTCATGATAATGCTTATGCTTTTGGTGCCGTTGATTTTACAGGAGATATGCCGGTTATCTTGGGCCCAGATGGACCTTCTTTGGGAGGTTTTGTTTGTCCTGCTACAGTGATCCACGCAGATTTATGGAAATTAGGACAATTACGCGCAGGTGATAAAGTCCGTTTTCGCAGTGTTACTTTAGAAAGCGCAGTTGAAGCTGAGAAGCAACAACAAAAAAGTATTGAATCTCTGAAATCTTTAGCAGATGGATGCGAGAACGTAGAACCAGTAAATGCCATCAAAGATAATTTATCCTCTGATAAATATGGTGATGAAGTTACTTATCGGTTGGCTGGTGATCATTTTTTATTGGTTGAATATGGAGAACAAGTTTTAGATATAAGACTACGTTTTCGTGTGCATGCATTAATGCAATGGTTACAAAAAAATCGACTCGTTGGTATGCAAGAATTGACTCCGGGTATTCGCTCATTGCAGTTACATTACGACAGTCAGCAATTAAGTGCTACCACACTTATAGAGCATCTAAAATCAGCTGAGGAAGAGCTATCAAAAACCCTGAATGAATTAACCGTCCCTTCCAGAATCGTTAATATTCCACTCTCTTGGGATGATGAAGCTTGTAAACTTGCTATTGATAGATACACGCAATCCGTTCGCAAAGATGCTCCTTGGTGTCCGAGCAATCTCGAATTCATCCGTCGTATTAATGGCTTGGCAAGCATTGAAGAAGTCAAAAAAATCGTCTTTTCCGCAAGCTATTTAGTGATGGGTTTGGGTGATGTTTATTTAGGAGCACCAGTAGCGACTCCGTTAGATCCACGCCATCGTTTAGTCACGACTAAATACAACCCGGCCAGAACCTGGACGGCAGAAAATTCGGTAGGAATCGGTGGTTCTTATATGTGTGTATATGGTATGGAAGGTCCAGGTGGCTATCAGTTTGTTGGTCGTACCTTGCAAATGTGGAATCGTTATAAAGAAACACAGGAATTCTCTAAGCCTTGGTTGCTTCGTTTCTTTGATCAAATTCGTTTTTATGAAGTTAGTAGTGATGAGCTCAAAGACATTCGTAAGAATTTTCCGCAAGGTCGTTATCCCTTGAAAATTGAAAAAAGTGAATTCTCATTAGCTGAATACAGTGATTTTTTAGTTGAAGAAGCCGAGACTATTAATCGTTTTACTCGTACTCGTGAAGCAGCTTTTGAAAAAGAACTAGCGCTATGGCATAGCAGCGGTCAGTTTAATTTTGAAAGTGTTCAGAATAAAAATTCAAATGATGAAACTAATCAAATCGATTGGCCTGCCTCAAGCACAGTTGTTGAAAGTCAGGTAATGGCAAGTGTCTGGAAGCTTTTAGTAAAAGCTGGGGATAACGTCGTTGAAGGAGATATATTAATGATTTTGGAATCGATGAAAATGGAAATTAATATACAAGCACCTGCTTCAGGCAAGGTAAGTCATGTGTTAACTCAGGCAGGTGAAGAAGTAAAAGCAGGACAGACCTTAGTTGTATTGGAGGAAAATGATGTCTAATTCTATATCCGAAGTAATAACATTAAATCTAACCGTATCAGCATTACATAAAGCTTATGCTGATGGCGTATTAACACCAGCAGATGTTATTGATAATATTTTAAAAAATAGCCTAGCGTATGCTGAAAAAAATATTTGGATTTATCAATTAAACGAAGCTGAGTTATCTCCTTATGTGGTTGCTTTGGCTGAAAAAAATCCTGAAACTCATGCCTTGTGGGGTATTCCGTTTGCGATTAAAGACAATATTGACCTTGCAGGAATTCCAACCACTGCTGCCTGTCCTGAATTTACTTATACGCCCGAAAAATCGGCCACGGTGGTACAGCAGTTAATAGATGCTGGGGCTATCCCGATTGGCAAAACTAACCTCGATCAATTTGCAACCGGCCTGAATGGAACGCGTTCACCCTATGGCGCATGTCGAAATGCATTTGACTCAGATTATATTAGTGGCGGTTCTAGCGCAGGTTCAGCTGTCGCAGTGTCCCTAGGCTTAGCTAGCTTTAGTCTGGGTACAGATACCGCGGGTTCGGGTCGAGTCCCTGCATGTTTTAATAATCTCATAGGTTTGAAACCTAGCCGAGGTTTGCTTTCAAATACAGGAGTTGTACGCGCCTGTCGCAGCCTTGATTGTATTAGTATTTTTAGCTTAAATACCGATGATGCTAATAGTGTGCTTGCAATTGCAGAAGGACATGATGAGAGTGATGAGTTTAGCCGTGTAAATCCATACAAAAACCAAAAACGTCATTATGGTTCATTAAATGTTGTTGAGAAAAAACCATTAATAGTAGGGATACTGCCGCAAGAGCAGCTAGAGTTTTTTGGTGATGAAGCTTATACAGTAGCTTATGCGGAATCGATTAAAAAACTTTCTGAACTTGATATTGAATTTTTCGAAATTGATTATGCTCCTTTCCTTACAGCTGCAAAACTATTGTATGAAGGTCCATGGGTGAGTGAACGTTATTTAGGCGCCATGCCCCTGGTAAAAGAAAACCCTGAAGCTATGCTCGATGTGATTAGAGAAATTATCGAACCCGCCGGTGATTTATTAGCCATTGATGCATTTGCCGCAAAATACAAATTAGCGGCATTAAAAAAACAATGTTTGATGGAGATGAAAAAAGTTGACTGCCTGTTAACACCAACTACTAGTAAGCATTTTAAAATTGAAGAAATGCAACAAAACCCAATAGTAGCAAACAGCCAGTTAGGTCAATATACTAACTTTGTTAATCTGCTAGATATGAGCGCAATCGCAGTCCCTACAGGCTTTACCGCTAAAAATTTACCTTTTGGTATTACTTTAATTGGGGATCATTTTGAAGATAGAAAACTGTTAAGTATTGCAAATATGTTACAGCAATCACTACAGCTACCCTTAGGTTCAACTTCAGTTGAACTAGAAGCGTCAGAGTTTAATCAAGCAGCGAGTATCAGTGATAAAATAGAAGTGGTTGTCTGTGGCGCACATTTAGAAGGTTTGCCCTTGAATTGGCAATTGACTGAAAGGGGTGGAACATTACTTGAGAAAACGACAACTTCTGATGGATATCGTTTATACGCATTGTCGGGTGGCCCACCGTTTCGGCCAGCATTGGTATTTGATGAAGCCAGTAAAAAAGGTGCTTGTATAGAAGTTGAAATTTGGTCATTACCTGCAACTGAGTTTGGTTCTTTTGTTGCTGGTATTCCTGCACCACTGGGAATCGGTAAAGTGACTGTGAAAGACGGCCGCACCTTGTGTAGTTTCATTTGCGAATCACACGGTGTATTAGATGCGACTGAAATCACTCAATTCAGGGGATGGCGAAATTATTTAACGAAGAACTAAATCAAAACAACTAGGTTGAAGTACAAGGATTTACTTCATAAATAAGGAATGGTGGTAAAACTTAATGTTGATTCTTCAAAGAGACCCATGAATGAGCGACTAATGTAAGAATTATGATAATACCTCCAATAATAGTTAAGCTGCTTGGTTTCTCACTTATAAACAGCCATCCAAGGTAGGTTCCTAAAACTGTTTCCAAAGGCATTATAAGACTCACTTCTGGCGCAGGCATATAGCGCGGTCCTAATGTAATTAAAGCGAAAGCGGTACTGGAGATGGCTCCTCCTAGTATGAGAAAAGGGACTACTTCGGGTAATAATTTGAAAGTGCCACCGGTACTTAAAATTGCTGGAATAGAAACTAAAGCGATAAGTATCCCACTGAGTGCCATAGCAGGAACCATATTTACTTCTTTATGACGACGTGTAAAAGTAAAGCTTATTGCTATGAAGATTGCTGAACCGAAAGCGCTTAAATCCCCTAAAATACCGCCCGTTTCTAAGCTGTCAGACATAATAACGAAAATGGACGCAAATATTATTAACATTGCCACCCATGTTATGGTTTTAATCTTTTCACCAAGAAACATCCAGGTAAAAAGCGCTGCAAACATAGGCGAGGTGGCAATAATTACCAAGGTATTTGCAATACTGGTATTTTGGATAGCTGCAGTGAAACATAAATTACTACAGCCAAAAAACAAACCGATCATGAGGCCAGGTTTGCCGATTTTAATAAACTGTTGTATGGTTTTTTCTCGATAAGTTAATAACATTATCAATGTGATACCAATAGCAAAGGCTGTTCCACGCCATATCATTACAGTCCATGTGTCTGCATTTAATAGCCGGATTATGAGCGCATCAGGGCTTAAAATAATGACCCCAAGTGTGGTAATTAATATGCCTTTTAGGTGATCAGAAATGTGCAAAGTAGCGGTCTGCTTAAATAAGAAAATAGTTGTGTGTTGTATCAGCGTGGGATTGTCACCTATCTAATACTAAAGCACAAAGTCTTATTGGTTGTGCTGGAATCTTTATCTGAATCAAAGTGGATGAGAACTAAGGTTGCATCTAACCATCACAATATATCTATATAGCATCACACTCATCCCTGATTGCATATTGTGAAAATATATTAACTCAGATAAATTGCTTAGGTGCTCCAGAATAGTCAAAACAATTAAACATCTATAACTATGATATATCGCAAAGAAATTGATGGTCTGCGTGCCCTGGCAGTCATTGCTGTTATGTTATTCCACGCTGGCTTCGAATTTTTCGGGGGTGGCTTTCTTGGTGTCGATATTTTCTTTGTCATCAGTGGCTACCTGATCACCAGTATTATCCTGGCGGAATTAGAAAAAGGCACATTTACTATTGCCAATTTCTACGAGCGTCGAATTCGCCGTATTTTTCCAGCTTTATTCTTTGTGATACTTGCAACAATACCTTTTGCCTATTATTGGTTTCTGCCCTCAGAATTAGCCTCTTTTGGCAAAAGCATTATTTCAGTATCGGTTTTTGCTTCAAACTTTTTCTTTTGGCAAGAGAGTGATTACTTCGCTGCTGATTCTGAATTGTTACCCTTGCTGCATACCTGGAGTTTGGCGGTTGAAGAGCAATATTACCTGTTCTTCCCCATCATCATGATGGTGCTCTGGAAGTTTGGTAAAAAAACGCTGCTGGCGACCTTGATTGTACTTGCTGTATTCAGTCTCGCGCTCAGCGAATGGGCCTGGCGTTACTCACCAGAATTTAACTTTTACATGCTGCCAACACGCATATGGGAATTGCTGGCTGGTGCATTGGTTGCATTTTATTTAAGTAAGCGAGCGCCAAATGGTCATCAAATTGGGGCAATGCTTGGTCTACTCGCAATATTCGCTTCACTATTTTTTTATGACTCTGGTATTCCTATTCCAAGCCATTACGGATTACTGCCAATACTGGGCACTGTGCTGATTTTGTTATTTGCCACAGAACAAACATTGGTCGGTAAATTACTCTCACAAAAGGCCTTTGTAGGTATTGGATTAATCTCTTACAGCGCCTACTTATGGCATCTACCCATTTTTGTATTTGCTCGTATAGCGAGTCTGGAAGAACCCAGTCCATGGCTTCTAGGCGCACTTGGCATTGTTGCGTTGTTGATGGCATGGATCAGTTGGCGGTTTGTTGAAAAGCCCTTCAGAAATAAGAAACTTTTCACCCAAAAACAGGTCTTACTAACAGGTATGTTAGTCAGTATTTTATTTATTATAATAGGCGCAAAGATAGCGGGAGGGTTTTAAATTGCTAAACATAACGATAACGACAAAAGCAGCAATATTACTCACCTTATTCTTGTCACTGCTGGTTCCGGTTCAGGCTCAAAATACGCTTATCAAATATGCCGATTCCAAAGAAGCGGGCAAATATGTTCGCAAGCATTTTGTTGAGCTACTCAATAAACCTTTCGATGAAGCTAATGAAGCGAATGATAAGAAGAAAGCGATTCTGATTGGCGACAGCCATGCTCAAGACTTTTTAAATATGGTGACCGAAGCTAAACGCCTGGATAACTACCAAATCAGTACCGTACACATCGTCACACAATGCCAGCCTTACTATGGCGATGATCTCAATAAATTTATCAAAATCAAAGACCGTGCTACTTGTGAAAAGGGTTTTAGCATCGCTAAAAGTATCGATCGCATCAAACAGGCAGATCTGGTAATACTCGCAGCATACTGGAAAGAATGGGCAATACAACAACTGCCAACAACCATTAAAAATCTCGCACTCAGCGATCAGCAACAGCTGTTAATCGTGGGTAGAAAAAGTCTGGGTAAAGTCAATATTCGAAAGTTCTTACGAATGTCAGAAGAACAGCGTATTGCGCATAAGAATAAAGTGGATTCAGAGCAGGTAAGCCTCAATCAACTCATGCAAAAAACCCTAACGGACCATAAATGGATTGATGTACACAAAGACGTCTGCAAAAGCTCCACGGCAGAAGAATGCCCCGTCTTCACCCCCTCAGGTGAACTCATCAGCTTTGATGGTGGGCATTTGACCCCGGCTGGTGCTAAATACTATGGTGAAAAGCTAAAGTTTCCTAAGCTGCATTAGCTGCAAATATCAGTAGCACAATAAAAATCTAACCGTCTTCATCTAGACCACAAAGTCAAAAAGTATTATATATTAATGCTTTTAGTCCTATATTAACCCAACTATCTCATTAAAAGTAGATAAATAATCACTTTCATTTAATCTCCTGTCTATCGCAAGCATTTACACAGCTCGCGACTTTATTAGACTTTCAGGAGATATAAAATGAAAGCGTTTCTCAAAAACTTTTATGAAAAAATAATTAGAAAAATAGCTAAACCTCTTACAGGCTTAGCTTTAGCGGGCATCGTTTTACTCGGTGCAACCACATCCGTGATGGCGGCAGGTTTAATGACACCTGTCGATTCCAGCAAACCGGCATTATCCATCAAATCGCATCATGTGAATGTGACGATTGAAGATGGCTACGCGGTTACCGAGGTTGATCAAACCTTTAGCAATCCACATCAACAGGATTTGGAAGCAACTTATAGTTTCCCCGTTCCTGAAAAAGGTGTGGTATCAGAATTCACCATCTGGATTGACGGCAAGCCAGTGATTGGTGAAGTGTTGGAAAAACAAAAAGCCCAACAGCTTTATGAAGAAGAAAAAGCCGCAGGTCGCGATGCAGGTTTAACCACCAAGGTTAAGCATTACCGCTTTGAGGTAAAAGTAAGCCCAGTGCGTGCGCAACAAGATGCACGCATTCGTTTGGTGTATATGCAGGCCGCTGATATCGATAACAGCATGGGCCGTTATGTGTATCCGCTAGAAGAGGGCGAAACTGACGATCAGGCCAATGCGTTTTGGTCTTACGATCCAGTGGTTAAAGAAGACTTTTCATTCAATGTGAATTTACGTTCTGGCTACCCAGTAAATGGCGTGCGTTTACCACAGCATTCGCAAGCGGTCGTGACACAGATCTAATCCGCAAGAATGGTCAGTGAGTCTTGGGAGTAACAATTCTGTAGACACAGTTAACAGCAAACACAAGATGAAGAAGTGGCTACAGCTACAAGAGAATCAACAGGCACATTAGCTGAAGATCTTATTAAGGCAATAAAGAACAAGCCAATCAGCAACGAATGAAATCGCCGCGCTGGAAGCTGAGAGAAAGATCTACAGTAACAAGCCGATCAAGCACAGCCGCAGCGACACTTGATAAAGACATCGTCATGTACTGGCGTTTAGCACCGAACCTACCGGGTTCGATTGATCTGGTAACACATCGTGAACAAGGCGCAAAGCGCGGAACATTTATGATGACACTGACACCAGGTGATGACCTTGCGAAAATCGAAGAAGGTCGTGACTGGGCATTTGTACTCGATATGTCAGGTTCAATGAGTGGCAAATACCAAACCATGGTCGATGGTGTGCAGCGTGCAATCGGTGGTTTAAACGCACAAGACCGTTTTCAGATCATCCTGTTTGATAATGCGGTCGAAGACTTAACGCAATCAACATGGATAAACGCAACGCCAGAAAACGTGATTCATTGGAGCAACGCACTCGCAGCAACAGGCCCGCGTGGTAGTACCAATCTGTATGCAGGTTTAAACCATGCACTGAAAAATCTCGATGCTGATCGCACCGGTGCAATCGTACTGGTAACCGATGGTGAAGCGAATGTCGGCGTGACTGAAAAGAAGGAATTCCTCAAGCTAATGGCAGGTCACGATGTGCGTTTATTTACCGCAGTCATGGGTAACGGCGCGAATCGTCCACTACTAAACGCGATGACAGAAGTCTCAAACGGATTCGCCGTAAGCGTATCGAATAGCGATGATATCTCAGGCAAGATCAGAGAATTCACCAGCAAAGTAACGCATCAGGCAATGCACGATGTTGAGCTGGATATTACGTGGAATCAAAACAGGCGATATGACACCAGAAAAAATCACCAGTCTATACCGAGGTCAGCAGTTAGTGGTATTCGGTCACTACTGGGGTTCTGGCGAAGCAGATGTCGAGCTAAAAGCCAAAGTATCCGGTGAAAACAAATCGTATAAAACACGCTTTGCTTTTCCTGAAGAGTGAAACCAGCAATCCAGAAATCGAACGTCTTTGGGCCTACGCCAAAATCCAGGACCTAAAGAAGCAGATCGATTACCTAGGTTCAGATGCAGACTTCAAAAGCGCAGTAATTGATATCGCAGTTGAGAATAGCTTAGTCACCGATTACACCTCAATGATCGTAATGCGTGACGAGCAGTTCGAAGCACACGGCATCGAACGTAAAAACAAAGCACGAGTAGCAAAAGAGCAAACAGCGAAAACACAACGCGCCCAAGCGCCAGTGCAATCGCGTCGAGCAGATACTTCGCAACCAGCGTTTACATCGAATCGTTCATCGCACGGTGGTGGAGGTGGAGCGTTTAATCCACTGATGTTATTGCCGTTTGTAGTGTTTGCGGTTTATAGAAGGAAGAAAGGAGGGTTTTTGGGAGAAATAACCTGAGATCTTTGGATGAGATTGATGGTGAGAAACGAAAACATAAAAATAGAGAGGTACTTTTAATAACTAATAAGAGGTGAAAAGCAGACTTTGGTCTGCATTTTTTATGGGTGTTTTTAGGAAAAGAGGCTAAAAGTAGGGGGGTGTCATTTTTCAATCTTTAGGCCGGAGCAAGAAATGAATTTCACACCTCTCATTTGGGATTGGTTTATGTATGAAGAGTTGTTGTATAAGGTGGATCAGTTCAAATCATGTATGTCCACATTCTTTTGTTATTGTGGCACCACTGTTGGTGATAATAATGTGATTATTTCATCATATCGGCTGCAATCTTGCGACTCTTGTTGTTGACAAGCTGACAATTTCGCGGCGACATCTTGAATTCTTAAGTAATATACTGTTATTTATCCATAATCCGCTTTCTTGTTGGCCATACGACTAATGGTATGCAAAGTAACATTTAAAACTATTATACTAATCTGAATAAAAAAATAAATATAAATAGATGGTATAAAAATGAATTCTTATGAAAAGTTTGCAATGATAATCGTCCCATCAATGGGCTTAGCAGCAATTTTGTATTTCTTTACATTGTATCTGCCAGATGTAGAAAATGGACATTTTAACGATACCCAGCGCTTACAGGGAGCATCCTATAAATCTAAGGTTGTTTATCAAAAAACTGACACGCTAACGCCAATAAATAAACAAACAAGACATAATAGTATTAAGAGAAATAATACTCATAAGAAAGGTTACATAAAATGGCAAGGTGAAAAAATGCTTTATGCCAGAATCATTAAAAAATCGTAGATATAAGCAAACTAGCAATTACATACCACAACCAGTTTATAAAAATATAAACAATGGCTTACAGTCTGATTACGCTCAAAAAGTAAGGTTACAAAAACAGGCTCAGGCTAGGAAGCAAAAGAAACTAGATAAAAACATTAATGATCAGGAATGTTCATACTTTGAAGAAATGAAGGAAAGAGTCGAGGATACGTATGAAAAAGAGGGTACAAAGCTAGTGAGTATAATCGTCTAGAAAAGAAACGAAAATACTGGGCTAAAAAATACGCTAATAACTGCTTTGGGGGGATTAGATATCCAAGATAATGTATTAAAGATTGATTAGTCTGTTCAGGCATAAGTCCAGGTAGACTGGGCTAGGAAGTAAAGGGGTCAGTACCCTTTTGTTCCCTTTCACGACTGTGATAATTATCTGCTATATTATATTGTACATCTGGCGCAGGTACTGGCCGGTCCGCTCTTTCACACAAAATTCGAGATCAGCGCATGGACAATAACAACCTTGACAAAGTAACCCAGAATTTTCTGACTGCCATGACCACAGAAACCCAAAAATTAATGGAGATGTTCGGTGGCAAGGTCAGCTCCGGTGACGACGACTGGGGTAAACTCAACGAGACCTGGGCCCAGATGTTTAAACTCCCGCAGACCCCAGATGAAGTGATGAAGACCATCAGCGACTACCAGAAAAACCAGTTAGAATTCTGGTCGGGATTAATGGGTATTTCCACTGAGGAAGACACCAAGCCCGCCCGAGGAGACCGCCGTTTTCAATCCGAGGAGTGGAGTAAAAATCCAGTTTTCAACTACATCAAAGAGTCCTATTTGATGACCTCGCAGATGATTCAGAAAACCGCCCAGAACGCCAATCTGGATCCGCAGAAGCAGAAGAAGCTGGAGTTTTACACCCAGCAGTACATTGATGCCCTTTCCCCCAGTAACTTCTTCGCCACTAACCCAGAAGCAATCCAGAATGCCATCGACACCAAGGGTCAGAGCCTGATGGACGGCATGCAGAACCTAAAGAAAGATATGGATAAGGGCCGCATCAGCATGACCGATGAAACGGCCTTCACTCTCGGCGAAAACATAGCCACCACCGAAGGCTCTGTGATCTTCCAGAACGAACTGATGCAATTGATCCAGTACAGCCCGGCTACGGACACCGTCGCCGAACGGCCGATACTGATTATTCCGCCATGCATCAACAAGTTTTATATTCTCGATCTGCAGCCCCATAACTCCTTCGTCAAATACGCCGTCGACCAGGGTAACACCGTATTCCTGATATCCTGGGTTAACGCCACCCCAGAGCAGCGCCACCTGTCCTGGGATAACTACGTGGAAAGCGGCGTATTGAAGGCCCTGGAAGTTGTCAAAGCGGTTACTAGCAGCAAGCGGGTCAACTGCGTGTCCTGGTGCGTGGGCGGCACCATCACCGCTAGTGCCTTGGCAGTTTTGGCCGCGCGCAAAGACAATACAGTCAGCTCCGCTACTTTCCTTACTACTCTCACGGACTTTGAAGATCCTGGCGAAATTGAGGTATTCCTGGACGACCCGGATACAGTCCTGGGTGACGTCGACGCCGCCGGCGTACTGGACGGTAAAAACCTCGCCACTGTCTTCAACATGCTGCGCTCGAATGACCTGATCTGGTCCAACGTGGTCAACAGCTACCTTAAGGGAAAATCCCCTGCACCCTTCGATATCCTGTACTGGAACAGTGATCCCACCAGCTTGCCGGCGGACATGTACACATATTACCTAACCAATATGTACCAGCAGAATAACCTGATCAAGCCCGACTGCCTTACCATCTGCGGTGAAAAAATTAATCTTGGAAAAATCACAGCTCCCTGCTACTTTCTATCCACCATTGACGACCACATCGCACCGTGGAAAAGCACCTTCGCCGCCACCGAAATTATCCCCAATGTCGAATTCGTGCTGGGCGGCAGCGGCCATGTGGCCGGCGTCATTAACCCCGCCTCCAAGAATCGCCGCAATCACTGGATTAAAGGAGAAACAGGCAAAGGCACCGATCACTGGCTGGAAACCGCCAAAAACGTCCAGGGCACCTGGTGGAACCATTGGGCTCCATGGATCAAAAAGCGCGCCGGCAAGCAGGTTGACGCACCCAAAGCAGTCGGCAATAAAGACTACCCGATACTGGAGCCGGCACCCGGCAGCTTTGTGAAGACACGAATTAACTAATAGTCACCCCCCACCTTTTTGGCACTTTTTATGAAAATATGCCTAAAAGGTAGGGGGGTTTTTATATCTTATTAAGGCAGAAGTTAAACTTCACTTTTCTCTCCATCATAAATCTTAAGTGGTTGATATATATAAATATTACTGGTTGGCACGCTATTTGCTAACAGTATTACTGTGACATATTGGTCGTAATTGTATTTTTGGATTCGAGTTTTGGTACACAATAATCGTCACACAATAATCAAGATAAATTAGAGGACATAATAATGGCAATGTTAAAAGAAAGACTTGAAAAACGGGTAGAAGCAACAACACAGTGGGAAAATCGAAGACAGGCAGGTGCAGATGGACCAAATATGGAAAATCTTTGGATCTTAACCTGTATGGATGAGCGTCTCCCTGTTGACGAGGCCCTAGGGATACATGCGGATACACCTATTAGAGGAGGTGACGCACATTTATTTCGCAATGCGGGTGGTATCGTGACTGATGATGCGATTCGTTCGGCAATGCTGACGATCAATTTCTTTGGTACACGTGAAATCGTCGTGCTACAGCATACAGGCTGCGGTATGTTGTCTGCCAATGCTAGCGATCTGGAAGCAGCATTTCGTGGGCGGGGAATTGATGTCGATAACATACCTATCGATCCTTCCCTACCAGAGTTAACTTTGGGCAAAGGCGCATTTGCTAAATGGATTGGCATGATGGACGACGTTGATCAAACCTGTATGACCTGCGTCGATCAGCTACGTAATCATCCTCTGATCCCTAATGACATCACCATCAGTGGTTGGATATGGGAAACAGAATTTAGACGCCTGCGTGCTCCTGACCTTTCAGCAGCGACTCGATCTGTTACACAACCAACAGCAAAATCTATGGGTGTAAGTGGAAAACAACCACCACGCTGGGGCTAACGTTGGGTTATTAAGATGGGGCACAGAAATGTGCTCCACTTTCTAGACTTTTAGATGAACACATAAAGGTAAAAAAACATGCCAATCTATGATTTTCGATGCGTCCAGTGTGACCAACATAGTGAAGTGATGCAACCTATGGATGCGTCACCCCCCTTATGTCAACACTGTGGGAACGACATGGAGCGGTGGCATCACTCATCACCTGTCGTGCATGGAGCTGCAAGCAAAGGAAGAGAACAGGCCGTACGCTCACTTCCTCAATGCGGTGCAGGTTGCCGCTGCTGTCCTTAACGGAAAATTTATAAGACATTTTGTCCAAAATCGATACATTCAAATTTGAAGGAGAAAATTCTCATGAGTGCAAGAATTCAAACTATATTTAATCAAAATCACTGGGATCAGTTAGGCGTAGGTGCGTCATTCTTATGTTTATTGCACTGCTGTTTACCCCACTTCTCGCTACGGCTCTTCCTATTTTAGCCGCCACTGAAAAACAAGCACACGGCACATTAGCGATTGCTATTTTGCTCCTTGGTATGCTGGCTTTTATTCCTGGATATAAAAAGCATAAAAACAAACTGATACCATTGCTTGGTTTAATAGGTATTTCGTTGATTATTCTGGCCACAGTGCTTCCCGAAATAGAGAACGCAGAGATAATAGAAAAAGGTATGGTGCTGATGGGAGGCGTAATTGTCATTATTGCCCATTTGCGAAATGCTTATTGGTGTCGTTTCTGTCCAGCCTGCAATAAAGAAGATAAATATTGCAAGTAATCGTTAAGTAAATAAAGTTTAAGTGGGCACTTACAAATTTCTTTGAAGCATGAGCTTATCTGGGGTTTATTAGGGCGATCACTTTTACTACAGAAGCTTATTTTGTAAGAATGCATCTGTATAACAATTAGTTTTTTTGGATACAAGGATTTGTTCTATTAGGTCTGCTTATATTAGCTCCATGGTCTACTGTTTCAGCTGAAGGCTGGTAACTGGCTTATAAAAGGTGGAAATAGGCACAGTATCTCCTAATGACTCATCTGGTGAAGTGACTGGGTTTGCGGATTCAGGTGTTTCCGTTGATAATAATTCTCAATTTGCCTTAGGTATCGGTAAATTTCTAAATGACAAATTAGCAATCCAATTGTTGCTTGCCACGCCTTTTTCTCATAGTATATCTGGTGAAGGCTCGCTTGCAGGCTTAGTATAGCTCGTGACCGGGAACAGGCAATGAAATCACTTCCTGAACCAGCTCACGGAAAATGTTGTCCCTGCTGTTCATAGTAAAATAAGTTCAGGGATCAGATAATCAATGCGTAATTGTCTTGCTGGGTGACAGCAACGCAGATACGTCTAAATCTCTCGTTGAGCCTCACTCGGTGTTTTTTCGAGTTTCTTCCGTATGGTGACGGATCAAGACGGTGGTTCTTAAGTTTCTGATGAACTGCGCGTGCTGTAATACGCATAAAGTGCGCATTTTGACTGTATTTCCCGAAAATCGGTTAAGACCAATGAGTATGATTTTCTTTTCCAGTTCCATAGCAACGTTCTTTTTTAATTTACGCACGTCAAGATCATGTCCTTGAAGTTCACAGGTTTCTGTACGGCACCGTTGGTGGTAATATCGAGTTTCTGAATGATTTGACCTTGCGTCAAAAGAAAGGTGCGCTCAAGAATATTCTACTTCGGATATTGCCTGGCCACGAGTAACTCATGGCACGAGCCATGTAAATCACTTAGAAATTTGGGTTTTCGGTTTGGACTTACTGGCCAACTGACGAAGGAAGTAATGTAAATTAGAGCTGAAAAGGTCTTCTAGGCGTTCACGCAGTGGAACCAGAATTGGGATGACACTTAAACAATAAAGAGATCTTGACGAAGACTACCGGAATCTACCATTGTTTTGATATCGTGACCCAAAGCACAAATAATTCGAAAGTCTGACTTTATGGTAAAGTTGCCTCCACACGTTCAATTCGCCCTCCTGGAGCACTCGCAACAGCGGGGCTGCGCCGATACCGGCAGCGTATGATTTCATCAAGGAACAACGTGCCTTTTCTGATCGTTCGAAATCACCATGATGAACATTGTAGCACCAGTGAAGGCTCCCTTTTCGTGACCGAACAGTGCACTTTCTATGAGGCTCTAGGAATCGCGCCGCAATTAACAGCAACAAACGGTTGTTGCCAGCGGTCACTGAGTGCATGCATCGCGCGCGCAATCCACTCTTTTCCAACACCCGTTTCCCCAGTAATCTGGACGCTGGCATCGGTTGGCGCTACAATTCAATAGATTTGAATATTCCACGCATCACGGCCGACTCTGGCATTACAAAAGTTTTAGGTATATTTTTTTCAACAGAACTTTGTGTACGGCACCAGAGCTTCTGTAATCGTTCTTCAAGACGGTACAGTAGAACCGTCTGGATATGGTTTTTGTTGAAAATGATACCTGACTTGTTCTCGTATTCGTCGCCATCGTGATTTGCTGCAGTGTCGCGGTCGAGGTATGGATAAAACTTCGCACATGCCATCATTGGTTGCCAGACGTTTTTTAGTCAATTTTAGCGTCACCAAAGTTGGAGCGGCGATACCGCCAAATACGCTAGAGGTCATCGACCAAGCTCCGGAGCCTCTTTAACGGCATTACCCAAGGGACAACGTGTATTAATAACTGTTATTACCCCTGGTTGACTGTCCGCAGCGAGAATTGCCGCCAATCTCGTTCTTAATATTGACTATTAGTTCGGAATATTGATAAGATCCAGATTACCTTCAAGGTCACTTTGCTCGCGGTAAGCTTTCTGAAAAGGCTACTTCCGGTCAGGCCAAGATGTTCTATGTAGCCCGTTTGGTTATCACTACCTGACAGCCATGCTGGTTAGCTATTTGATACTCAGATAGCAATGTTTTTAGAAAATTGACAGGGGTAGTTGCCCTAGGGGGTTACTACTCATGATCGCTCTCCTTTGGTTTATATCAAGGTACCGGACACATTTATCAGTAATCTTTTGATGCAGTGTTTAGTATGAGAAAGCCGAAGCTCTTTTAGGCGTCTTTGATAAAGTCGGTAAGATCGGATTCAGAAGAAGTGTTTAGACATTCGTGAATCAGTCGGAATGGTACGGCCATTGCAACAGACTACGGGAAAAGTCTGGACTATTCCAACCAACCTAAAGTTATTGTGACTTGATCAGAGATACTTAGCACCGAAAGCGTCGATACCGGATGATGTTATTGCGTAGTTTGATGACGCACTTAATAGACTATAGGTCATGAGAGACGATGCTGCCTGATAATAAGC
>CAWEEB010000072.1:0-156013 GCA_963807855.1 uncultured Gammaproteobacteria bacterium
CAGCTTTAAATAGGCTTAAAGGTGCCTACACCCTTTTATGATACGAAAAAATGGAGTAGGCCTTACAAAACTTGAACTATCGATAAAATTACGAGAAAGTGATGATACATTTTAAAAAAACGTTACATCGGGGATATGAAGATTAATCGAAGGGTTTTTCTACAGCCTCGTTATGTGTCTGCGACGCAAAAGCAAAAATTGGGTTATGTAAGTAGTTAATTTTGACGCCCCCTAACTTTTAGGCACTTTTCAGATTCAGTAATATTTTTTTAATGAGATTAGTAAAATCAAATTAAGGCTCTTTCAAGCAATTTTAATTCTAGCCATTTTTATATAGGGTCAAGCTGCTATTCGTTACGGATTTAGTAACTCTTTTGGCAACAGGTTTATTGGGGCAACTTCGATTTCTTTGGTATCACTGATAATTTTTATTACATCAATCTACTTTCCGAAACATTTGCTAAAAACGTGTTTATTTTTATTTGCAACCACGCCTTTAATAGTTTGGTTTTTACTATAATGGTAATTACCATCATGAACAAAACATAAAAAGTCCATTAAAAATCGCACAATAAAACCACGTTGTGCTGAACTCACTAACGCTCGCCGTTTATTGCGGCATTAGACTGAGATGCGAAACATTTTTAAATCATGCTGAATTACAGAAACCTTAATTTCAACGGAGAGGTGACATGACAAATATTGCAAAGAACACGATCTGCCTTTGGTACGATGACGCCGCCGAGGACGCTGCGCGATTTTATGCCAAAACTTTTCCCGATTCGTCGGTCGGCGCGGTGCATCGCGCACCTGGGGATTGTCCATCGGGGAAAAAAGGGGACGTATTGACTGTCGAGTTCACTGTGTTGGGCGTTGCCTGTCTAGGTCTTAACGGCGGACCTGCGTTCAAGCATAACGAGGCGTTCTCGTTTCAGGTTGCGACCGAAGACCAAGTCGAAACGGATCGTTACTGGAACGCGATCGTTAACAACGACGGTCAGGAGAGTGAGTGTGGCTGGTGCAAAGACAAGTGGGGCATCTCTTGGCAAATTACCCCTATCGCCTTGACAAAAGCATACACTAGTCCAGACCGCCTAGCCGCCAAACGGGCGTTTGATGCGATGATGACGATGAAAAAAATCGACATTGCTGCTATCGAGTCGGCGTTTCGCGGTTGAGATATAAGTAGTCTTACAAGTGTATGTGGCGCAAATCGATATTGGGGCGTTTAAATAGTTAAATTTGACCACTCCCCTACTTTTTAATGGTTTTTAAAAAAAATAATATTTATTCAAAAAATAAGATTGGGTATTATGATCAAAAAAACATAGAGAGAGTATTTTTGCTTTGTAGCAAATCAGTATTAGTTCCGTTGGAGATAAACTAGTATGTGTATGTGGAGACAGACGATGACCCGATTCCTGAACCTCCTGTTCATGGCGATATTGATCACCATGCCACCAGTTCTCGCTGCAGGTCCTGAGTCTAATCCCATGATCCACGCAAAAGGAACGCGCCTGTTTGATGGCACCGGCAAGCCGATCAAGCTTCGCGGGGTTCTGCTTGAAGGCTGGCTGATGTGGAACGGCACCTTGTGGGGTACTGGTTTGAATTCCGAAACCCATATGCGTAGCCGCATCAAGGCGCTCGTGGGAGAGACAGAAACTGCTCGCTTCGAGAAGGCGGTTTACGATACTTTCATTACCGAGCGTGATATTCAGATGATCGCCGAGTTGGGCCTCAATGTTGTTCGGGTACCTTTTAATCATACCGTGCTAGAACGCAACGGTTCGGTCGACTATTCTGCGCCGGGTTGGTTCTACATCGATCGCCTGCTCCGCTGGTGTGAAAAGCACAAGGTCTACGTCGTACTTGATTTGCATTCCTTACCCGGTGGACAGTCCGGTGTCTTCGTTGCGGACCCCGATTGGAACAAGGTCTGGGGATCTGCAGCTCACCTGCAGCGCACGGTTGATCTGTGGAAGGCTATTGCTAAGCGCTATCATAACCGGACCATCATCGCAGGGTATGACCTAATCAACGAACCGGAACCACCGAAAGACAAAGACCTTATCAACCTATATCGCCGGATCATCAGTGCAATTCGCACAGTCGATCCCCACCATCTGGTTTTTCTCTCCGGCACTTCTCTTTCAACCAATCTAAGCCTCTTTCGAGTTCCGCTCGACCACAACCAGGCCTATTCATTCCATAGCTACAACTTCTTATCGAGTGCCTCCAACAAACCTACTCTCGAAAAGCTCTCTGCCATAGCCAAAGCCCACAAAGTGCCACTATGGAATGGCGAATTCGGTGCCCATACCGACAAATGGATACGCCGAGAAATGGAACTCTATGAAAATCCGAAATACCAGGTGAACGGCTGGATTTTCTGGCCATGGAAAGCCGTGATGGAGACTGACTGGCGAAAGGATCGCTTTCAACAGCTTATGGGGATCAAATCTACAAAGAACTGGGACAAGGTACGTTACTATGTGGCATCACTTTTCGGCACCAACTCACCTCCCAAAAATGTCGCGCGCAAAGGCCTCACCGAGTTCCTTCAGTCATCTCGGGCAGAAAAGCTTAGCATCAATAATAAAATGGCGGCCGTTTTGCGTAGAGCGCAGTAATTCGATGTTCATAGCTCAGCACGCGGTCAGTTTCAAGAGATCAGGTTGTATTGCGTAAAAATACCCATGGAGAGTTTGAGAAATGCATCTGGGGGCAGACCTTCTACGACAGCTCAAACGCAAAGCCGTATTGCCTATGCACTACTGGTCTAATGAGATTCATTTTGACAATTTCACCACCGAATATTTTTTGGATAATGGATTGATAGTCTAGTTGTTATAAAAAAATACTAATAAGTACACCCCTCTAGTTTTCGAAGTTTTTAATTTGGGGTGGCTTTCATTAGTGTAATACTGTTCCTAAAGATGATAATAAAGGGCTAGTTGGTTATCAAAAAATGCATGTGCTTTCTTTTTGTATCATGATTTTTTTGCTTTATTTAGAAACCTATTTGTCTTTTCAGAAATATAAATAATCTATAGCTAAGTAGGGTAAAAAACATAACAAGGCACTAAAAAGGGAACGCCTAAGTGAAGCGTTAGGCGCATTTAGGAAAGAAACCACAATGACACAAATTGACACTAAATCAAAGTTCAAAGCTAAACTACTTAGCCCGATGAAGTCAGACAGTGCTGCTCCGTGGGCTTTTATTATTTTACCTAAAAACGTAAGTGAAAAACTACCTAGAAGAGGAAGAACGACTATTGAAGGAACAATCAACAGCCATTCTTTTCAAGCTACCCTAGAACCTGATGGAAAATTGAGCCATTGGTTACGTATAGATGAGGAATTGCTCAATAGTTCTGGTTCGGACATTGGCGATACCGCTTCGTTTGAGATAATGTCCGTGGAAAAAGAACCTGAACCAGAAGTTCCATCAGATCTAAGTGGTGCTTTAGCAGGTTCACCTGAAGCTAAAGCTATTTGGGATGATATAACTGCTGTAGCCCGTCTCGATTGGATACATTGGATTACATCTGCCAAGCAGCTCAAAACTCGCACAAAGAGAATTAATGATGCTTGTGATATGCTAATTTCTGGAAAAAGAAGAGTCTGCTGTTTCGACCCATCAGGTTTCTACAGCAAAGCCCTCAGTGCACCAAAAGTAGAAGACTAAGTAATTCACATTTTCCGCTGAAAAAGACGTTATAACCCTAGACAACAAAATATGAGGCGAAAATCATGACAAAAGAGCACCCGAACATCGCTGTGTTAAAGCGATTCAACCCCTCAAACTTAGCCGAAACCATTGACGTTTTTGCGGAAGACGTAATTTGGCATTATTACAATCCTCGACTTCCGGATCTTCATGGCGACTATGTCGGACGTGCCGGGGTACAAACCTTCTTCGAGAAACTTAGACTACTGGCTGGCAGTGATTTTAAGATCAACACAGTCTCCGTCAAAGCTATCGGAGATGAGTTGGTTGTGGTACATCGCAAGCAGGTTATGAACCTGGAAGAGCATCATATAGAAAGTGATGTGGTTGTCGTATGGCGGATCGTGGATGGACAAATTGCGGAAGTCTGGGACATCCCTTCTATTCATGCTGTACATACTTCACAAGTGTGACAGCACTCAGCGCATAACAAGCACAGGTTGGTTGGGACGCGTAAAATATATAAAGTGCCAAAAAGTAGGGGGGTGGCTTTTAGTTGACTAGCATCTAGTTTGACTTATCAATTTGTGGGACATTAACGCATGCTAGCATTTGCTAACATCCAATCCACCTCCACTTATTCAAGAAGTTTTTTGATTATTTCACTCCACCTAAGTCATTTTAAATAAATTGATAGCTATCAACCTCACCAAATAAATAAGAACCAAAATATCCTGTTAGAGTCTAACTTAGTGACACATTAATTGTGTTGTTAAACGAAGGTATTTTAAAGCAGGTAATGGATACTCTTTCAAACAGCATTTCAGGCCACAAGGACAGCGTGATTGCTACTCTTGAGCACATCACCGGTTCAGCTCGTGGTACTACTTCATCTATTGACGGCGACATAGTTGATGCATTTACTGACAGTAGTGGCGTACTTCTAATGCGACCAGCAGGTTTTGAAAATTCAAACTTTAACCATATCGCACGTCTCCATCGTGCCAGTGATTCTTACGAAATGGAATCGATAAATGATTCATCATTATGGGTTAATGGGACTATCACCGAATCAACGTTACTAAAACATCGTGATCTTGTTGAATTTGGAGACAACGGACCTTTATGTCGATTCAATGTGTATCACGATGGTATTCGGTTGCGTAAAACAGTGTCCGAGATTTTTAACGATAGCGTGGACTACGCAAGGGTTAGCAGGCGACCATGGCCTATTCGAATCAGAAAATTATCTACCAATACTTTTTCCAGTCTAACCCACCAAACGACTAAGCTATTTCGATGGACCGTCTTGGGAATATTGGTGTTACTTTTCCTAACAACAATGTATCAGATTCAATCAGCAAGGCAACTTCTCAACAGTTTGGAAAATGACGGTAGGCGACTTGATGAATTTAGTCTCGTTTTGGCGCGAACCCAATCTGAAGCATTACGTAGTAGCGACCTTGTGGACTTGCGCAGTGAGTTAGATGCGAATATTGCAACTGCCGCAGAACGACTTTCTGCTCTCGAAAGACGATCTGGAGCTAGCGCACGAGTGATCACAACTGCAGCATCCTCTGTGGTGTTCCTTCAGGGCGCCTATGGCTATCGAGAAATCAAAACCGGGCGCATGTTGCGGCATGCCGTTGACAAGGATGGTACCCCATTAATCAGTATAAATAGCCAACCATTATTGACGCTGGAGGGTAATGGTCAGGTAGCTGCGCGTGAGTTTGCCGGTACCGCATTTGTGCTGACCAGTACTGGCACATTGTTGACCAACCGGCATGTCGCATTACCCTGGGAAAGTGACACTCGAATTGAGTCTATGCAAAAACTCGGGATGGAACCAGTGATGACAAAGTTTATCGGTTATCTACCTAATATTGAATCCCCATTTAATGTTACCTTGACCCAGGCGAGTGATGAAGCAGACCTTGCATTATTACGCTGTGATGGTATTACTGCGACTATCCCGAAACTTAGTTTAAGTTTAAAAGATCCTTCACTAGGCGATGAAGTCATTGTTATGGGATACCCTACGGGACTACGATCAATGATAGCTCAAACTGGAAGTGAATTTATTGATAAACTGAATGATGATGAGGACGTAGATTTTTGGGAAATCGGGAAACGATTAGCTGCGGGAAAATTTATTCATCCTCTAGCGAGCAGAGGTATTGTGGCCAATGTATCGTCAGCAACTATTGTATATGATGCAGAGACAACTCACGGCGGTAGTGGGGGTCCAGTGTTGAATATAGAGGGAAAGGTTGTAGCCATAAACGCCGCTATTATTCCAAACTATGCGGGTTCAAATCTCGGCGTACCGCGTTAAATATGTGAGGCGGCTATTAGCTGACTCTGGGGTTCCCTATTTGCTTGAATAAGAATAGGAGTCTACACTGATCATTTTTTTCGAAAAGTCCCAGCCCTAGTGGAGCGAAGACAACAGCTATGTTTTATTAAGCTAGCCGAAGGGCGAATAAAAAGTGCCTAGCTCTGCATAAATTCTATTTACATTTTTAAAAAACAAAAACGAGCCGAGCGACAGCGAGACAAAAGCATTGTTGTTTAATGCTTACCCTAAGGGAAGGCGCAGCCGCATAAATATGATTCAAAGTAGGGGGCTGGCTTTCTGAGGCTTACCAAGAACCAAGAAAGTCCATCGTAGATTCTGTAAGGAATCGTCGATGTATAATGATCGATCAAAGGCTAATTATTATCCTACTCAAAATATCGGATTAACGCTCACCAAGAGCCAAGAAAGTCCATCGTGGATTCCGAAAGGAATTATCGATGTACAATGTTCATGCTGGGTAAGGAAGAATTTGTTTAAGCGTTTTCCATCATCCAGCTTTTAAGGATTAGGGTATTGTCGCTATTTATTCGTTTGGGTGATGAGTAAAAAGCATAGCCATAACCCGTGAGTTGTTCTTTGAAAGGTGCTGCTACTAATAATCCATTATTTAACTCATTCAGCATCAAATCATCCGCCAGGATCAAGCCTTGTCCGTCGACTGCCGCTTGTACACGTACGTTTGCATCACTGATGACTCTTCGAGGGTTACTCAGTTCGATATTAGAATCACCAGAGTAGTTCGCTTTAAACCACTCTTGCCATAAATCCTGGGTGCGGTCTTCACATAACAAAGGGATATTTTTCAAAGGCGCTTGTAGCATGGAGTCCACGCTTAAATCAGTAGTATCAATCAGCTTATGAGCAGCTAATAGTTTTGGACTAATAGCAGGAAATAAATTCATCGGTAATTCAGCGAAACGGTTTTTATCAAGCTTTCCAGAACACGCCCCCCATAAAATTGCGAGGTCGACTTCATCTAATTCGAAATCGACTGAATTCACTGAATGTTGCAGCAAGATATTTATATTTGGGTATTCATCGTTGAAGCGACTGATACGTAATGACAACCATCGCGCAGCAACATATGTGGTAGCGGCGATTGATACACTGGCTTCTTGCTTTACGTCCTGGATTCGAGAAAGGCTTTGTTCTAAATCTTCAAATAGTTTTTTTGTGGTTAAGAATAAAGCTTGCCCTGTATCGGTTAGATAAACCTGGCGTACTGACCGTTTGAATAATTTGCTTTGTAACTCCTCTTCTAATTTACGTATTTGATAACTAACTGCACCTTTAGTCACGCACAATTCATTCGCAGCAATACTAAAACTTAAATGCCGAGCCGCAGATTCAAAGACCTTGAGGCTATCGAGTGAAGGCAGATGATGTTTCATTTTTTATCCAATACGGAAGTACATTAATAGAAGTATAGTTCAAATTTACTTAACCATAGATTAGAAAGTTTCGATTGTCAGTCTCTCATTTTCTCCTACATTATGTATTGTTAAGTCCTTTTATGGACTTGATCAGAGATCCCTTAAATCAGGAGTGAAAATGACTAAGTCAGTGAAGTCTCATGCACGTGTCGTCGTCATTGGTGGTGGTATTGCAGGTTGCTCTACCTTGTATCACCTCACCCGCTGAGGGTTGGACAGATGTAGCGCTTGTAGAGCGAGATGAACTTAACTTCTGGTTCAACCTGGCATGCAGCAGCACAGGTGACTCAGTTTGGTGGCAATCAAACGATGATTGGCTTGAAGCGTCACAGTATCGATCTTTACAGAGAACTAGCCGCAGATGAAGATTTTCCATTTTACTACGATATTACCGGAGGCATGCGTACGGCTTATACCCAAGATCAGGTCGATACTTATCAACACTATATCGGTATGGCGAAAAGCGTATGGGGTGGAGATGGAGTTTATTGACGCCGCCGAGAGCTGGTAAGACGCCATCCGCTAATGAACACGCAAGGATACTGGGTGCCTGGTGGGATCCGTTAGATGGATATATTGATCCCGTCGGGGATTACCTTTGCCTTGCGCGAAAAGCGCGATCAAGCAGGCGCCGAAGTCTATCGGTTTAATCCAGTTGAAAATATTACCAAAAAGCCAAATGGCGAATTTATCGTGCACACAAAAAATGGTGATATCACCTGTGAAAAAGTGGTCAATGCTACCGGTTACCGCGTTAATGAAGTGGGTAATATGCTTGGGTTGACACATCCTGTTACGTCCATGGAGCACATGTACTTCCTAACCGATACATTGCCGGAATTAGAAGCGCTTGGATTTTCAGGTACCGATTATTCGTGACCCGTTCGATGATTTTTACAGTCGTCAGGAAAAGAACGGTTTATTGGTCGGTGTCTATGAGCAAGGCTGTAAAACCTTCGGCATGGATGGTATTGATCCGAACTTTCACTCAAGACTTATGCCCCCTGATTTGGACCGTTGTCTGGACAATATGGAGGAATTTTTGAGCGTTTACCTGCGCTGCAAGACCGCGGGTATTCATACCGCTGTTAATGGGCCAATCACCTACACCATCGATGGTGTACCACTGGTCGGGCAAATTCCGGGTATTGAAAATGCCTACTGCTGCAATCGGTCTGCGTGCGGGTATTGGTGAAGGCTGGTGGTCATGGAAAAATACTTGCCGAAATCATTGTGCATGGTGAAAGTGAGTGGGATGCATGGTGTCTTGATCCACGGCGTTTCACTGCGTATGCGAATACTGAGCATACGAGTTTCAAGGCGATTGAAGATTATCAAAACGAATTTCACTATCACCTGCCCCACGAACATCGTCCTGCCTCACGTCTGGCTCGTACCACACCGCTGTATCCGTGCTTGATCAGCTGAGATGCGCCTGGGGTGTGGTCAATGGTTGGGAACGTGCCTTGTTTTTTAAACCCAACACCGATTTTGAGGATGTGCATTCGGTTTCCGCTTCACGCCAACTCAAGACATTGTTGCTAAAGAAATTGAAGCATGACTGCAAAACAATGTTGGTCTAATGGAAGTCTCTGGCTTTAATCGTTATGAATTCAGGGCGAAGGGAGCGCAAGAATTTCTAGATCACATGATTTGTGGCAATATACCCCGAACTATCGGCAAAGTTAGTCTGTGTTATTTATTAACGAAAATGGACATGTGCTTAGCTGAAGCGACGCTTGCCAAAATTAGGTGAAGAACATTACTGGTACGGCTCTGCTGCCGCTGCTGAGTGGCATGATCTAGATTGGTTAAATCAACACAAACCAGATTCAGTAACCGTCACTGAAATGGCTGCTTCACATACCATACTTGTCGTTGCCGGTCCTAAGTCACGCGATTTATTGCAGTCACTTTCACCACGTTGTGATTGGTCTAAAGCAGGCTTTCCTTGGTTGAAGGTCAAAGAAATGACACTCGGTCATGCGAAAGTTATCGCGATGACTGTCAGTTTCTCTGGTGAACTTGCCTATGAGTTACACGTACCCAATGAGCAGTTGTATTTGGTCTGGAAATTAATAAATGAAGCTGGGCCAGCCTTCAACTTATCGTACTTTGGTCTTTACGCAACAGAGTCAATGCGTATGGAAAAAGGCTATATGCATTGGAAAGCTGATCTCATCTACGAGCGTAACCCAATGGAAACCAGCTTAGACTTCTTTGTGAAAATGGATAAGCCAGATTTTATCGGTAAAAAAGCACTTGAAGCACAACTAGAAAAAGGCCTTCAAAAGAAACTCGTCACTCTCGTGATTGATTGTGAAATAGCGCCTGCGCATAGTGGTGATTCGATCTATGACGGTGATGACTTATCAGGAACAGTGACCTCTGGTGCTTATGGACATCGCATAAACAAAAACATTGCTTATGCGTTTGTAGACCCAAAGTTATCTGCAGTAGGTACTGAAGTAAAAGTAGAAATACTAGGCGAGAAGTACCCAGCGGTTGTGACTGAAGCTGGTTTATATGACCCTAAAAATGAGTTAGTCAGAGGCTAGTAAAAAACTAACTAAACGCGGCCTGAAAGTAGGAAGGAGTGTTGTATTCGCACCTCCCTGTTTTGAGGCCTTTTTTTTGTGTAAAACCTTCCTCATTCTTCCAATAACAGTACTAAAAGCTGAGTTAAAAATCATTCCGCAATGCCTGAGTTCCTTTCGGTGTTAAACCTCAACATCACTTTTCGGCATCGCGTACCCAGCAGAATAATGCCCAATAATATCCGCAACCGCTTCTTCTGTAGGAATCGGCGCATCAAAACGTTTAGAATGAATCGCATCCAGAGAATAAGGCGGTTTACCTTTTACAATCCACTCACTCAAGTATTGCGCAGCACCTCCGCCGGTGCCAATGCCAACATGAAATCCTGAAGCCATCCAAAGTCCCTCATGGCTAGCCACAGGTCCTACAACAGGGAAACCATCTGGCGTGTAACAAAGCGGCCCATTATTCACCACCTTGATACCTGCTGATTCAATCGCTGGAAAACGCCACATGCACCGTTCAAGATTATCCATCAGCCTATCTGTATTTGGCGTAAGCAGCTCTTGACCAAATTCGGGTGGAATACCGTTGGAGTTCCATGCAACCGGATTTTTTTCATAAACACCGATGAGGAAACCGTCTCCTTCTTGTCTTACGTTACCCGGAATAAGTGGGTCACGTATAGTTGGAAGTTCGAAGGTTAATGCTTCAACATCTGGATGAGACTCCGTTATTATTTCTTGATGCTCCATGGCATACACGGGCATTTCTATTCCCAACGGCTGCAACATTTCCCGCGCCCAGAAGCTTGTGGAAATGACAACTCGGTCGGCATGGAATACTTCTTCACCGCACTTTACTTCCCATTGACCAGCTTCTGTTTTCGAGAGAGCATCAACGGGTTGTTGACGTAATATTTTAGCTCCTAGAGCTTTCGCTGAATTCGCCATAGCCAGTGTTGCCCCCGTTGGATCAACATGTCCATCATCTGGTGTATGGGCTGCCCCCAACACTCCTTCGATATTCATCAATGGATGGATACGGGAAATTTCGTCGGGTGACACAACCTTATAAGGAATATTCAGCTTTTCATAAATGAGGGCAAGTCGATGATAAGCAGCAAGTTCTTCTGCTGTGCTTGCTAGACGCAAACTACCTGTTTTATGAAAATCAATAGAATGCGCACTTTCTGCTTCTGCTCTCAGGTAAGTCTTAATTGAATTAACATAAAGACGAGTCACCTCGGCATCATGCCCAAAGTGAGTACAGTTTCCGGCAGCATGCCAGGTTGAACCAGAGGTTAGTTCGTTCTTTTCCAGTAGGAGTGTGTTGGTCATGCCTCGTTCCGCAAGACCATATAGAACACCACACCCTACTATCCCACCGCCTATAACGATCGTATCAAATTTATCAGCCATGTGGATTTACCTCATATCTGGTGTTACATATTTTGTTGTTATAATTTGCAAGTTGCTTAAAGGATAGTTTAAAAACAACCTTAAAGTAGGGGGGTGACGCTTTAGAAGAATAAAACTGAAATAATCATTAATTAGAGTCACAAAAAAGGCGAACTATATAGTTCGCCTTTTTGTTGTGAGTTGTATTAACTAACTACTAGCCTTTACCTCTCCATGGAATAAATTTATCAATAATCCAACGCATCATCAAGTCGAATAACAGTCCTAATAAACCAAGGATAATAATCGTGGTCCAGATGATCTCGTAGTCTGACTGCTTACGCGCCACATTTTCTACGAAACCGATACCGGTTGTACCTGCCAACATTTCAGCAGCTACCAACGTACCCCAACACACACCAATCGCGATTCGAATACCAGTTAATATTTCAGGTAAGGAGTTAGGCAGAATTACCTTGCGCAATATTTGTCTATTCGATGCACCTAAAGAGTGAGCCGCATGAATCTTAGAAAGATGTGTACCTGTTGCTCCCGTTCTTGCCGAGATAACCATAATGGCGAAGGCAACCATGAACAATAAGAAGATCTTACCGTCATCTCCAATACCAAAAATGGTTAAGATCAATGGTGCCCAGGCTAGAGGTGGTACAGGACGATAAAGCTCGATTATCGGATCAAAGAAACCTTTCGAGAATCGCGACAGACCCATGAATAATCCTAGAGGTACACCGAGAATAATACCGAAGAAAAGACCTGCTAAAACTCTAAGTAATGAATCCCAAACGTGACCCGATGGCATCGGGACATTGAATGATTCAAAGTTACCTGTAACAAAGTCATGCACCTTGCTTTTTAAGTTTGGCGTAACGATACCGTTTTCATCATGCCGAGGGAATTTACCCGGAACTAAGGATGAAATAAAGTCTGGAACAAGAAAATCAACCATTTCACCAAATGGCTTCATTTTGTACCACAACAGTGGGTAACCTTTGTAACCAACTTCAGGATTAGAAATTCGCATAAATGTACGTAAAGTATCAGATGGCTTTGGCAACCAACGACCAGAACCTTGCTCACTACATGAACTGCTACCTGCTCTAATTTCCCCACCTGGCATCATCAATGCATCATAGAATCTCAATCCACCTTGTTGGCTTTTCTGTTCATTATCAAGATTAACCAATGCAGTTTGAACGTCATTTAACGCATCAGGAGGGAAAATATTTCCATCATCAACGCGTCGTAATACGCGTGTTAAACCTTTCACAAAATCTGCACGGTTAGCAACCAATAGCTCATCTAGACCTGTCGCTGATTGAGTCAAGGTATCTAATGACGCGATTTGAGCTTTTAGTTTTTCAATTTGACCTAGGAAATTAGCATTGTTATTTCTGATTTTTGCAAAATCTGTAGAAATTGTTCTTCATTTCTTTTGCGGCAGCGTCAAACTTGTAGCCACGTTGACTTGCTGGTGCATTAGGTATTTCGTTGCCTGAATCACCCCAACGAGCAATATTAGCAGCAGCCTCTTTTTGCTTTGCTGTTGGCTCACCTGGATAGTTGTCATCAGCAAGTTTTGCATGTTAAAGCAGCAATGCGATTTTCAATATCCTTAAATTGAGAACTTGTTGCAGGATCTAGGTACTCAGGAGAAGTAGCACCTGTAATTGCTGCTCGCATCAATTCAATTGTTTCTTTCGCTTTGGATTTTTCAGCAGTCAGAAAAACCTAGTCTCTCAACTTGATCCGATAATCCATTCAACTGCCTATTTTCTCGAACTAATAAACTTGTACCCTTTAGAAACTCACTTTCTAATGGGAACGTAGAACGAATAGGATTAACTGCTGATGCAAGTTTACCTACCTGGCAAAGTTCATTGGCGGCTTTTGGGTTAAATGCTCTTGCAGCATCCCAGGAAAAATAGAGCCACATGATCAATATAAAGCTCACACCTGTAATAACCCAATGCCAGCCACCTAAAGCGCGTTCTGGATTACCAAAAACAGCGTCTGTTTTTTCTGTACGAACTAAGCTTACGACCATAAAGATATTGCCCATATAACGGTAGCAATTAGTGCAATAAATAAAGTACCTACAATGAAGCCTCTATATTCAAATAATGTATCTAACATAATTACACCTGCCCCATTATTTCTTCTTCCATATCCCAGATCATGGTAAGAATCTCTTCACGAGTTTCTATAAATTCCTCACTGTTTTTAATTTCTCTGGTGTCTCCAGTGACGCCCCTTTCTGCAAATGGCAAATTGTATTCTTTATGTAACCGGCCTGGTCTTGGTGCCATTACAAACAATCTTTCACCAAGTAGTAATGCTTCCTCTACTGAGTGAGTAATGATCATGATGGTCTTGCCCGTTTCTTTCCAGATTTTAAGTACAAGTGACTGCATCTTTTCACGTGTCAAAGCATCCAATGCGCCGAGTGGCTCATCCATCAGGATCAAATCAGGATCATTAATGAGGCAACGGGCTAAGGCGATTCTTTGTTGCATACCACCTGATAATTGATAGGTAGGAATATCACCAAAACCTGCAAGACCTACGATGTCTAGCCACTCATCGACCTGCTTTCGATTTGTAGCAGCGTCTTGACCCTTCATGCGCAAGCCAAAGTCTACATTCTCTGCAACGGTTAACCATTCAAACAAAGCGCCTTGCTGGAAAACCATGCCTCGGTTTACACCAGGTCCTTTAATCTCTTCATCACCAAGATATACCGCACCACCTGTTGGGTGATTAAATCCAGCGATAATATTCAATAAGGTTGTTTTACCGCAGCCAGATGGGCCTAGGACAGAGAGAAGTTCTCCGCTTTTTAAAGTAAAGTTGATGTTGTTTAGAGCATGCACTTGCCCTCCCGTATCTACATCAAAAACCATACTTAAATCTTTTGCTACAAGGTCACTCATATTCCTTCCTTGGTTTTGTTGTAATCCATATGATTGTTTAGGCAAACTAACCACATTGTTTTTTTTATTAATTTAATACTAGTTCAGTTTTAAAATTTTTTTATTCCGTAATTCAAATATTTCCATAATTTGATTTTATCAAAATAGAAATGACCGACATTTATATGGTTAAAATTTAAGAAAATTAAACTCAGGAGTATTTAGGTTTGTAAATATTTCAGCAGTATTACCATATCCAATTTAATATTTAGTCTTTTATCGATTCAGATAAAAACGGCAGATACAAGTATCTGCCGTTTTTTAATAACATTGATGCAAGCGCTATTACTTCAGGAAAGATGTATCCACTACTTTTGAGTAATCATCTTTTGCAGGTGCAGCTGCAGTTGCAAACATCTTACCCATGAAAGGAAGAACAGTTGCAACTTTGCCACCTTCATTAAAGTACTCAGCCATTTGCTCTTCTACAGAAGGGAAATTAAATCCAGCCATTTGCTTTTTAGTTTTCTCTACTAGATATACCTGCATCGCCAGCGATAACTGCCAGTTTAGATTGATCTTTAGCAAAGTCAGCATTTGCTTGTGCAGTTACTTCCATAAAGGTTTTTACTGCTTCAGGTTTCTCTTGAGCAAATTTCTCAGTGACAGATACGATATCGAAACTAGTGATGCCTGCTTCTGTCTTTTCTTCAAGTGTTAGCATTGGCTTACCCACTTCTTACATTTTAGACAGTGAGTTTTCACCGAAACCACATGCCATTGCAACGGCACCGTCGACTAAAGACACCGCGCATCTGCTGGCTCTTGGTCAACAAGTGTTACTTTATTTATGTCAACACCCAGGCTACTCAAAGTCAAACGGAGCTCATAGTCAGACATTGTATTTAATGGAACAGCAACTGATTGGCCTTCTAGCTCTGTAGCGTTATCTTTTGAAATACCAGATTTATTGCTAACGATACAATCGCCGCCAGCACCGTAAGCAACCGCTATACCAATCATCTTGATAGGAGCATTTGCGTTAACAGCATTTACAAATGGTGTCATGCCTTGACTAAATGCGATATCAATATCACCAGATAACATTGCTTCTGTCATTGCAGTACCGGTAGCGAAGTTTACCCAGTTTACTTTTTCGCCCAAGTGCTTTGTCGTATGTTTTCTCAACTTTAGCAATTTGATTTGGTGTTGCCCACTCTAGAAAATATGCAACATTTACATCAGCGCTTGCAGATGTAGCCATAGTTGCAGATAAAGCAGCAATTGATAAAGAACCTAGGATTTTTTTCATTGACTTCATTTTATAACCTCAAATTTATATTTCGTTATTTACTTAAATTTATTTAATAAAAAATTTTCTGAATAAGACTTTTTTCGCCACAGCTCATCTATATAAGGTGAAAGGCGGCATATCTCTTAATTAAAGTAACTCCTCCAAGCATAAACACGGTTTGCTTGTACATTTAGTTAAAACAAATAAAATGCATTTAGTTAGTATAGTCAATGATCTGAAAATATCTTGTATTTTTAACAAGTTAAGTAATTCTGAACTTCATTTAAATAAAAGTGAAATTTAATACACCTGTTATCGAAAACTAAAGTCACCCCCCCACTTATGGGCACTTTTTATAGGCTATTATTTTTAATAAAGTTTTTAGCTTATTATTTATTTTCTGACCAACATAAAATGAGATTTCAATAATGATAAAGTTAAAGCCAAAAAACTTCAGATTTGCTGAAATAAAGCCCCTTAGAAAATAAGGTTTTCTTTTTAGGCGTAAAAGAAATAAATGATTAGAAGAGTTTGATTAATGTGATTCCTACTTTTGAGTAGGTCAATATTATGACTTATTGAATCTTAAACTATGACTGATTAGGTGCTCCACCAATCAAGTCTGTGACTACTTTTCTGATTTAACTAAAGTTCCCAGTTGCCAATAGCGAGGGCTATTAATTAAGGTTGTGGCCTAACAAAACTCACTGCTAAACCTTTAACGTAATACGTGTACAGAACACTTAGCGTATCGAACAACCCGAGACGATGTCGAACCCAGAAAAAAATCTTCCAGTCCAGGCTTATGAGAACCGATAATGATACAATCCGCACCAATTTTCTCAGCATATTTTGAGATTTCGCGCCCTGCCTGACCGTATAGTATCTCTGACTCAATCGCTTCGTCATTACATCGTTCAGCCATCATACTCTTAATTTTATCATATGTTTTGGATTTGACGTCTTCGGTAACAAACGACTGAACAACGTTATTTACAGGCTCTATGACGTGTGCTGCGATAATTTTACCGTTGTCAGAAATAAGTAATTTAGCTGCTTTTAAAGCCCTATCACTAAAGCCTTGATTCAAAGCACTCGCAATTAATATTTTGTTGTACATTTTGCCTCCAACATTACTCTATTTGGGCGAAAAAACAGGCCCGGTTTAACCCAGGCCTGCCAACTAAATTTACTAGTTTGTTAGTGCGATTATAATTCGCCTTTATCTTTTAGATATTGCTTCATGATTTCAATGCCTTTTGCATTACCTTTCGATCTTTCTGCAACTTTAGGCCATACGTCAGCAATTGACTTGTCACGCATCCTCTTAACTTCTTCTGGAGAAAAGTTAATGACTTCACCACCCGCATCTTCAAGGATTTTCAATGCTCCAGCCACACCCTCTTCATGTAATTTACTTGTTTCAAAGTAGGTGCTTTTGAAGATACCGTCGAGTTTCTCTCTTTGCCAATCATTTAACTCGTTGTATTTACCCAGGTTCAAGAATATTTCCTGATGCTGAGCGGGAGCCCAACCTGGCTGAGCCGCATATTTGATAACTTCATGGAATGACATATCGTCAATTCCGCCAGTATCCCAATAGGTGCCGTCAATGGTACCCAGTTTTATCGCGGTATATATCTCACCACCACCCATGGCTACTGGCGCGCCGCCCATGGCTGTATGAAATATTGCTTGAGGACCACCTGCACGCATCTTCATGCCTTTTAAATCTTCCATTTTTCTAACGGGAGTTTTTGTAAACATGGCATTGGGTCCTTGGTTCGTCCAACCAACCCATCTTAGATTACGCGCTTTTGCAGCTTCCTGGATTATATCGCCAATTCTGTACTTAGGGTCGCCAAACGTCACTTCCCAGGCCTGCTCAGTACTACCAGCGCCCATTGCCAGGCCAAACGCCAACATACCTTCTGGCATATCTCCACTGTATACGGAACCCCAACATGCTGTTCCGTCGAGCAACCCAGCAGCTGTTCCACCGAACGACTCGGATCCACTCGTAATAGCTCCAGATGGCTCCAGTTTGATTTTAATGCTACCTTCGGTTGCCTCCTCTACAGCTTTAATCCAAGGTACAACACCGCTTCCCCATCCTGCATCGGATGAATCAAAACAGGGCTGAAAAGTCCAATTGGTAACTTTATCTGGTTTTCCATCTGCCGCCACTGCCGCACCTGATGCTACTAATAAGGTCGTAGCATATAAGGTCGCGGATATTATCGTTTTTACTTTATTCATAAATCTCCACCTTTGTGTATTAAGGAAACAATTATATTTGTTCAATACTTTTAATTTAACTCATTGAACTCAATTTAACCTCTGAGTATGCAGGGGCCACATTCAGTCATATACCTCAAAAGTTATACGACGAATTTTTTAAGCTGTTACTAGCTTTGTACCGGCTATTTTGCCGCTTTGATTTAAGTAGTACAAAATCATTGAACTGTTGGTACCAACTTTCACTATTTTTGACTCATTGGAAATATGTGTAAAATTACACTAAGTTAAATTTTCAGTTTCTTTTGAAGTCAGAGTTCGTATATCTTTCACCAGTTTTTTTATCACAACCAATAGCATGATTATTCCAGTAATTGGAAAGAAAATTTTCAGCGGGTAAATGGGGAGCGGAATACTCGTTGGAGTATGTTGGTTAAGCATTACAGACATCTTTGCTGCATCGTAACCTTTCCACACCAGAACTCCGAGAAATAAGAATGTGAAAACAACCGTGATGATATCGCATATCGCTTTTTTCTTAGGTGAAAAAGCGGCATAGAAAAGATCCAACTTAACAAACGCATTATCATTTAATGAATAAATTCCCCCCACACAGGCCAAAAGCACCATCGCAACTTGTAAGGTGCTTGAAATCCACAGAGAAGGTGAGTTTAAAACATATCGTAGAAATACGTCAGTAACACCAAATATCATCAGATAAAGAATCAGTAACCAACCAATTCGACCCATCATTTCAGCAATGAAGTCGACCGTCTTTTCGAACATGTTCCACAATTTCATACTAGACCTCTCGCTCGTAATTTATAAAAGCATGTTCTAAATATTTGTTTTCTGTAGAAAGTCATTTTCACTCGCTCCTTGTTACTTCAAAAGTTCCGGCAGCCATGTAGCGATAGATGGGAACATGAAAATCAACGCCAATCCAACAACCTGAAGAGCAATGAATGGCCACACCGACCTGTATACATCTCCCATACTGACATCAGGGGGCAAAACACTCTTTAACCAAAAAGAACAAATCCAAAGGGTGGGGTGAGATATGCAATCTGAATATTGACTATAAACAGCACACCAAACCAAAGTTTATCAATACCCAAAGTGTCAATAATCGGGATAAAAAGAGGTGTACACAACATGATTATCGCCCAATCGTCCATAACCATTCCAAGTAACAGGATAATGAACATCATCATCAGGAGGATGCCGTTTTCTCCTCCTGGCATACTCAAAACCAGGTCCGTCACAAGTTGTTGACTACCTAGTGAATTGAAAACATTCAGATAGATATTGGAAGCAATCAAAATCCATAAACCCATGCCGCTTAGTTTAACGGTTGCTTCTAAAGATTCTCTCAATACCTCCCAGGTTAATTTTCCGTAAATCAAGTTAATAACGAATGCACCAGTCGCACCAAAAGCTGCAGCTTCTGAGGGAGTAGCGATGCCGCCCCAAATTGCTCCTAGAACAATCACTATTAATAGCATGAAAGGCCATATGGCCACCAATGAGCCGAGTTTTTCTGCTCTGGTAAATTGTATTTCCTCGGGTGTTGGTGGTCCCATTTGTGGCTGGAGTCGACAGCGAATACCAATGTATGTCATATAAAACAAAGCAAGCATTAAACCGGGTATTATTCCACCCAGAAACAATGCGCCAATGGAAACTTTAGCCAGAAGTCCGTAGAAAATAAAAGGGACACTAGGTGGAATCAGAGCACCCAATGCGCCACCCGCGCCAATCGAACCGATGGCGATATCTTTGCTGTAGTTATATTTAATCATCGATGGGTAGGCGATTTGCCCCATCGTAATGGTTGCTGGTGGCGTAATCCCGGTAATGGCTGCAAATATTGTACATACCTGCACGGTTCCCATGGCCAAGCCACCTGCAATATGGCCTATTAATTTATAAACTGCATCGTAAGCCGCTTCCGCAATCCCGGAGAATCGTATCAGACTCCCCATAAACAGAAACAGTGGGACGGTCACCAACACATTATTCCATGGTGTGGAGTAAAATTGACTGGGGATAGTTAATAATGCTCTCGGTACAAAAATTGCGGCAAAAATAACTGCCGTGCCTCCTAGACCTAAAGCTACTGGTAGCCCAAGAAAGAGCGCAAAAAATAAACATAAAAAATAAAGTAAGGTGATAATTTCTAAACTCATAAACAATCCATCCAATGTTATAATTATGGAGACTACTCCAGCTCAATATATTTAAGCATTCTGATGCCGAGCAACACACTCACACTTCAAGTGTAGTATCTATTTCTTCAATTTTTTGTATTAATATCAAAGTAGCCTTATGAGGCGATGCAACTGCGCACATTGCCTTTGCCAGCAGACACCTCAACATTTTGCTCCCCGCCAGCGGACTGTTCCGCAGACAGACTATGTGGAGGCGCCACCCTGATTGTTGATACCTTGTTCTGGGTAAAGAAATCAAAACCGTCTTTTCCCTGTACCTTGTTATTTCCGACCAGTGAATCCTTGATGCCACCAAAGGGCATGTAAGGATGAGGTGCACAAACACCCACATTGATGCCGACCATTCCGACATCGGCTTCATTCATGAATTTTTCGGCCAGATACATATTCTGGGTAAACAGGCAGGCACCATTACCTGTTGTTTGTTTGCGGATTAGATCAAGCGCATCGTCCATATCCTGAATCTTCATCACCGATAATACCGGTCCGAAAATTTCCTCCTGTACAATTTCCATACAGGGTGTCACATCGGCAAAAATCGTTGGCCCGACAAAATAACCGTTTTTATTGGCTTCCGGAACCTCAGGATTTCGACCATCAAGGACCAACCTGGCACCAGCATCAATACCGCTTTGAATGTAATTCTCGATTCTTTGCTTGGCCTGCACCGAAATGATTGGCCCCATGAATACTTCTTCGTTCATGGCATCACCCACCACAATTTTCTTAGAAGCCTCGGTCAGACGTTCTATCACTTCGTCATACAAGTTTGGCATCACTGCAATAATCGAACTAGCCAGACATCGCTGTCCTGCAGAACCATAACCAGACTGAACAATATTGTTGATCAACAGATCCATCTGAGCATCTTCAAGCGCGACCAGATAGTTTTTGGCACCTCCGAGCAGCATGGTTTTCTTGCCAACTCGACCACAAGCTTCTGCAATACTTTTAGCGGTTGGGGTAGAACCAACCAGGCATACACCAACGACCTCAGGCATCTGATACCAGGTTTCGGCAACTTCTCTTTCGCCATAAACAATATTAACAACGCCTTTCGGCAGACCGATATCGTTCAATAACTGCCCCATCTTCTGCATAAATAACGGGGATTCCATTGAGGGTTTAAACACAAATGTGTTGCCTGCAGCAATAGCAAAAGGTATGAACCAGCCAAACACCAGAGCCGGAAAATTAAAAGGTGCAATACCACAAAAAACGCCTAATGGCAGACGAGTCACCCGTCCATTGATACCATCTGCAATCTGATCCAGCATCTCTCCCTGCAATAACGATGGCGCATTGCAAGACATTTCAACTATCTCGATTACCCTCTGCACTTCACCACGCGCTTCACTGATATGTTTTGCCTGGTCGATAGCAATCGATTCAGCCAATTCTTCGAGGTTGTTCTTCATTGCCTCACGAAGTGCAAACATATATCCCACACGCTTTCCGATAGGCACTTTTCGCCACGTCAGAAAAGCCTCATGGGACGATTTGACGGCTGCTTCAACGGTCACCTGACTCGCAACAGGAACTTCTCCGATCTGTTCACCTGTCGATGGATTATAAAGTGGCAGGGTTTTCTCGTTCGCTTCCATAACCCATTCACCATCAATGAGATTTTTAATTCGTATTGTATCTGCCATCATATTCCTTCTATTCACATAACTGTTTTCAGAAATAAAACTCTAAAGCTTGAAAATACTCAGCAGTAGAACCCATTAATCTTTACAAACTGAACGAGGGCGTTGATTTACACCCAGAATTGGCCAACTGCTTCAGATCTTACAGTTGTTATTTATGCCAGTTAGATTAGTAATCTATTGAAGAAAAGCAGATTTTCTTACTAGGACGTTTCCTAATTTAATTAGGTCTTCCTAATGACTATAGATCAAGTTTCACGATTAATTTATAGCCAGATGGAAATAACTTATAGGGCCAGTGGAGAAAAGCTTGTTAAATAAGGCACCCCCACACTTTTGAATGATATTACGTTTTTGTTTTAGTAAAACGTAAATAGAATTTATGCAGAGCTAACCCGTTTTTATATTTATATAATTTCTCTTTGATCTAACCAAATACATCAAGCTGGCGAGCAGTGATTTTTTCGAATGTCGTTCCTAGAAAATACAGAATACTATCCGCTACGGGTGCTAATTGTTTATCTACATAATGTTGGTAGTCGGGAATTGAATCGTCACTTTCAATTGGCTCTGGGCCATTCAAGGTAATCACATATTGGATTTTTCTACCTGGGTTTTTCATTTTACGCGCAGCTTTGACTTGTGGAGGCTGAGTACTGGTGTAACTTTCCAGTGGTCTGCGTAAGCGTTTGGTGTAGGTTAATTTATGATTCAATTGACCACTAATCAAAGCATCGTGGGTTTCTGAAATAAACGCTTCAAAAGGCTCATTATTGAATATGCGCTTATATAACTCTTGTTGGAAATCTCTGGCTAAAGGGGTCCAATCGGTACGAACTGTTTCCAGCCCTTTGAACACCATGACTTTATCTTTGCCCTGTTGCACCATTCCTGCATAGCGTTTTTTACTGCCTTTTTCTGCGCCGCGTATAGTGGGCATTAAAAATCTCAGGTAGTGTGTTTCAAATTCGATTTCTAAATTCGATTCGATTTCAAACTCTTGTTGCAGATGACTCTTCCACCAATCGTTCAAGGTCTCTTGTAATTGCTTTCCTATGGTTTGGCACTGATCACTGGTCTTCCCTTCACCCAATAACACGAACACAGAATCGGTATCACCATAAATGACCGAATAACCTTGCTGCTCTATGAGTTTTTCGCTGGTTTGAATAATTTCATGACCACGCATGGTAATGCTGCTTGCGAGTTGCGGATTAAAAAAGCGACAACCAGAAGAACCCAATACACCGTAAAAGGAATTCATAATGATCTTTATCGCATAAGATAAAGGCTTGTTGTCATTCTTTTTAGCTTCATCACGTTGCTGCCAAAGCTGGGTAACGATATCTGGCAAAATATGCTTTTCTCGTGAGAATTCCGCTTCTAAAAATCCAGGGATAGTGTCATCTAAATGATGTTGCGAAAGCCCCTCAGCAAGTCCCATTGGATCTATTTTGAAGGTTCTTATAATGCTCGGGTATAGACTTTTAAAATCCAGCACCAAGACGTTTTCATACAAGCCCGGCAATGAGTCCATCACATAACCACCGGGACTATTCTTGGTATTCAATTGGCTGCCAATATCAGGAGCCACATAACCTTGTCGATGCAAGCGTGGTAGATATAAATTATCGAATGCAGCCGTTGAACCGCCTTGACGATCAATTGCCAATCCAGTCATTTTTGCCCGTTGTATCGAAAAGTTTAGTAAGTCGGTTTTCTCAAAAATCCCTTCCACTAATCGGCAGTCTTCTAGATTGTACTCAGCCAATGCAACAGGGTCTTCTCGGTATTGGCGACGAATTTCGTCGAGCTTGCTTAAAGACACCCCCCCACTTTCAGCACTATTTTCGGCTTCATTTATCAGCTTGTTCCGCCCTAAGAGCTTTTCTGCAACATGGTCCAATGCAAAGCTTTCAAAAGAATAAAATGCGCCTCGTAAACTCGTTATTCCATCCAGAACAACCCTCCCCGGAATTCGGGCAATATGCATTTGACCGCTGGCTTGTGGCGAGAGTATGGCTGAATTATGGGAATCTGATACTCCTCTACCTATCGCAAAAGGCAGTTTTAACTGTTTACATTTCCATTGCAGAAAATCCAGATCGAAAGCCACTACATTCCAGCCAATGATGACATCTGGATCATGCTGCTTCATCCATTGAAAGAATTGCTGGAGCACTTCTCTTTCACTTCGACACCAGTGAATATTAATATTCCCCTCATGACTATCTGGCTGCTCTTTATTCATAAAGACTGCCTCAACACCTTTACTGCTCACGGCAATTGAATACAGCTTTCCTCTGAGGTCTTCGGTTTCGATATCCAGTGAAACCACGCTGAAGTCGGGATCATATTCTGCTGGCTTTAATACTGGATTTATGAATTCGAGATAGCCATCGCGCTGAATAGCTTCGCCACTAATTTCTACAGAGGCAGTAATAAAGCGCTCCATTAAATAGCGTTCGGTTGGCTTAATTTCAGATTCTAGTAATTGTTGTTTATTGTAGGCGAGATGTTCGCGCAAGGTATTCAACTGACGTTGCTGAGGGAAATATAAGCCATCAACCGGTTCGTGTTCGAATGTTTTTAATTCAAGCGGTTTACGTTGAACGGAAGCATCTATTTTTAAATCGTTAGAACGCCGAATAAAACAAACTGCTTGTTGTTTCTCTATCAAAATATGCACAGGGCCTTGTTCAGTATTCGCCCAAAAACTTAGGTTTACTCCATCAGCAGTATCCCGCCACTGCCTGGTTAGAATAAAACCTAATAAATTTTGTTTTTTGTACATATTCCACATTTTATCGCAAAAAACTTTGATAAACTTCGCTGATATTAGCTGTTCATAATAAGTAACAATATACAAAGCATATTCACAACTATAAAAGCGAAGGTACTCACATTGAAAACAATTAGCAAAGCACTTTCAGGCACTACAATCGCCCTGGCAGTTTCACTCACCGCTATTAGCACTACTACTGTAAACGCTGAAGGGTTTTTTTCTAATCTATTTGGCGGATCAAAAAGTGGGGCTGGCTTTGAAACCATGTTAGCTCACGTTCCTGCTGATACGTCTTATATGCTAGCTAACAAGAACGCTATCCCTGAAGAAGTCATGGAATTTCATTTAAAGCGTGGCAAAGATATGCTCGCAATGTTCTCTAAAGCGCAGGCAGAGGCAAAGGCTGACGGAAAATCTGATGACAGCGAAGGCGTTGAGAAGTTTTTCAATGCCTTGATTGCAGATTACAGCGACTTGCTTGCTAAAGACAAGTTTGAAGAATCAGGTCTTTCGAAGAAAGCAAACAGCATGATTTACGGCTACGACATGATGCCAGTAATGCGCCTTAGTTATGCTAATAAAGAAAAGCTGATGGCGATGATCAAACGTGCCGAAGAAAAATCGGGCTATAAAATTGAATTCACCAAATGTGGCGAGATCGATTGCTTTACGTCAACTAATCCAACGGGTGAAGTTGGCATGGCACTGGTATTTTTAGAAAACCAGATTGCAGTTTCTGCATTTTCACCCGACAAGAAAGAGGCAATCATCTCGCATCTAACAGGTAAAGCCAATCCAAAAGAATCTTACAGTGCTGCAAAATGGGAAACCTTCTTAAAAGATAACGATTACAAAGGCTACGGTGATGGCTTTATTAATTTAAAGAATATTTACAACAAAGCAAAGCCACTGATTGCCGATGGCATGAAAGACAAGGTTGATGAGAAAGAAATTGCAGGTTGTTTAGCAGTTGTTGAGCAGCACGTAGATAATATGCCTGAAATTTTACTTGGCACCAAAGACCTTCAAACTAACTCAATGAAGTATGAGTTACTGATGAAAACTTCTCCAGCCGTAAGTGAAAGCCTCCAGACTTTGGCGAATACAACGAATATCGCACAACGTTCTGATGGCGCTATCTTCGAGATGGGCCTAAATGTCGATTTCAAAAAATTACGCGATGCACTAACCAACTATTCAAACTTCCTGATTGCGGCTGGTGAAGCGCATAAGTGTAGTTCAATAAAGCCTCAGGAAATCCGTAAAGGCATGGGTGGCATGGCAATGGTTATGAATATGGGACTTTCTCAATTCAAATCTATCTATGCTTCAGTATCAGATATCGAAATGGATGATCGCATGCAACCAAAAAAGGTTGATGCGTATGTATCGTTAGGAACAGATGATCCAAAAGGATTACTTGCAATGGTCGGGATGATGGCGCCACCTTTAATGTCATTAAAAATTCCGGACGATGGTTCTGCGGTGAAACTTCCTGAAGGCATTATTCCTAGCCGTGGTGCACCTGTACCAGACATCTACTTGAGCAAGAGTGAGGCCTCATTAAATATCATGGTAGGTAATGATAAGCCCTCATTAGTTGAATATAAAAATGATAAACCTCAAATGTCTTTCTCTGGTATTGACGGTAAACGCTATATGGAAACCATTGCTAACGTCATGAAGAATGCAATGCCTGATAATAAAGACCTTAAAATGCTTGAATCTGCAGGCAGCATGTCTGGCAAATTCTTATCTGAGACAAGTGCTGATAAGCGTGGATTAGTTATTAACTACAATCTAATCTACTAAGCAAAGAGTGTACTAACGAATGACTCCGGCAGTAGACGCTGCTAAAAAAGCGGGTATTCAGTATTCATTGCATGAATACTCGCACGATTCTGCGGCTTCTTCCTATGGTGAAGAAGCTGCGAATTTACTCAATGTTTCATCTGATCAGGTATTCAAAACTCTTCTAATTTCGACAGCAGATACGAAACAACTTGCCGTTGCCATTGTTCCTGTCAGCCATCAACTCAATCTAAAATCTGCAGCAAAAGCATTAAGCTTCAAAAAAGCATCTATGGCTGATCCTGCCGAAGCAGAGAAAGCGACCGGCTATATTCTTGGGGGAATCAGCCCTCTCGGTCAGAAAAAACGCTTACCTTTTGTATTGGATGTATCTGCGACAGACTTTGAAACGATATTCGTCAGTGCGGGCAAAAGAGGATTGGAGATAGAGTTAGCCCCAAGCGATTTAATTAAGCTTTGTAATGCCAAAACTGCAGACATCAAAGGTTAACTAATATCTTATAAATCTAGGTCACCCCCCTACTTTTAGGCTATTTTATATGTATTAGAGTTTTATTTTGAAACATTAATACTGAGAAAATGCCCTTGTCTAACGATCCATTACTTCAACCCTATCAGCTAAAACACTTAACCCTTAAGAATCGCATCATGATTACCAGTCATGAGCCTGCTTATCCTGAAGATGGCATGCCCAAAGAGCGTTATGCTGCTTATCATGCTGAGCGCGCAAAAGCAGGAGTTGCATTAACCATGACTGCTGGATCTGCTGCAGTATCCAAAGACAGCCCACCTGTTTTTAATAATATTCTGGCGTATAAAGATGAAGTAGTGCCATGGATTAAAAACCTAACAGATGCCTGCCATGAGCATGACTGCGCGGTGATGATTCAACTCACCCATTTAGGACGGCGCACAGGTTGGGGTAAAGGCGATTGGTTACCCGCGATATCATCTTCACATCGTCGCGAACCTGCACATAGAGCCTTTCCTAAAAAACTTGAAGATTGGGATATTACGCGACTGATCAAAGATTATGCGGATGCAGCCGAACGCATGAAAGCAGGTGGAATGGATGGCATCGAACTGCAAGCTTATGGACACTTGATGGATCAGTTTTGGTCCCCGATTACTAACTCTTTGGACGAACCTTATGGTGGTGATTTAAATAACCGGGTTCGCTTTACCATGGAAGTACTGGAAGCAATCCGTGAGCGTGTTGGGCCGGATTTTATTGTCGGCATGCGTTACACCGCCGATGAAGTCCATAAGCAGGGCTTAACACCCGAAGATGGTATCGAAATTTCTAAAATACTACGCGATAGCGGTATGGTGGATTTTCTTAATGTAGTCCGCGGGCGCATCAATCACGACGCTGGTTTGACCGACCTTATTCCGATTCAGGGAATGCCAAGTTCTCCGCATTTAGATTTTGCTGGACGAGTCCGAAAAGAAACCGGAATGCCAACATTTCATGCGGCCAAAATTCCTGATATTGCAACAGCCAGACATGCTATATCAGAAGGGCTGTTAGATATGGTCGGGATGACGCGTGCACATATCGCTGATCCGCATATTGTGCGTAAAATTGTAGAGGGACGTGAACACGATATTCGTCCCTGTGTTGGTGCAAATTACTGTTTAGACCGCATCTATCAGGCAGGTGATGCATTGTGTATGCATAACGCGGCGACAGGTCGTGAGTTAACCATGCCGCATGATATTCCGAAAGCTAAAACTCAAAAGAAAGTTGTCGTAGTTGGCGCTGGCCCTGCAGGTTTGGAAGCGGCACGCGTTGCTGGTGAACGTGGACATCAGGTTACTGTTCTCGAAGCTGCAGCCGAAGCAGGTGGGCAAGTGCTGCTTACCGCGTTATCTAAACGTCGTCAGGATATGATCGGTATCATCGATTGGCGCATGCAACAGTGTAAGGAATCTAGGTGTAGAGTTTAAATTCAATACCTATGCAGAGGCTGACGAGGTAAATGCAGAAAACCCTGATGTGGTCATCATCGCAACAGGCGGTTGGCCAGACACTGAAGTATTAGAAACAGGCAACCATTTAGTTTCATCAAGCTGGGATATTATTTCTGGGCATGAAGTTCCCGGGAAGAATGTGCTTATATTTGACGACGCTGGTGATCATCCTGGCCTGCAAGCTGCCGAAGTCATCGCTAACACTGGCGCAAAAGTTGAAATCATGACGCCTGATCGAAGTTTCGCACCCGAAGTCATGGCGATGAATCTGGTGCCTTATATGCGTAGCCTTCAAGATAAAGACGTGACCTTCACTGTTACTCGAAGACTGATGGATGTTGTGCAAGAAGGGGATCAACTAAAAGCCATTATTGGCACCGATTACAGTGATCTTCGCAGACGATAAATTTATGATCAAGTGATCATAAATCACGGCACACTGCCGATGGAAGATTTGTATTTTGAACTCAAGCCACATTCTTCGAATCTTGGTGCAGTTAACTATGATGCACTGATTGAGGGTAAACAGCAGGATTTTAACAATAATCCAGAAGGCACTTTTCAGCTATTTAGAATTGGTGATGCGGTATCGGCACGTAATACGCACGCAGCTATCTATGATGCATTGCGTTTAGTGAAGGATATTTAAAAAAGGGCCTGAAAGGTGAGATGTGTCATTTACACCTATTAAAACAAAGCATTTTGATTTATGAGTGCTATATTCAAGCACTAAATAACCACTTTAATAACAAAATGTATCCATTTATAAAACTCTTAATCACCGTCGTTAAAGCTAAATATCGACCCAAACTAGAGCTCGAAGATGAGAGTGTATTAAATCTTCGAGCAGGGTTTATGGATATTGATATGTTTGGCGAGCTCAACAACGCACGATATTTCAACTATATGGAATTAGGCCGATGGGACTATTCGCAACGTGTTGGTTTTATTAGCTTAATGAGAAAACACAGCTGGGGAGTTGCTGTTGGTGGTGCCAGTATTCGCTATCGCAGAAGAATCCCTTTACTGCATAAATTTACCATGACATCGAAGATGATTTGCCACGACGGCCGATGGATTTACTTCTTACAGGAAACGCACCGTAAAGATAAGATTTGCTCTTCGGCATTGATGAAGGTTTGCGTAACCTCTAAAGAAGGACTAGTGCCAGCCCCTGATGTTTTAGCTGCTTTAGGCACTGAAGACACATTTGCCGATGTGCCCGGTTGGGTTTCAGCGTGGATAGAAGCAGAAAGCCAGCGACCTTGGCCTTCATCATAGAAATACCTTACTTCTCTACTCAAACAACTATACTCACGGTTTATTAAATCATTGGCGGTGTTTTGGATAATTTAAGAGGAAGCCTCTTCATGGTGCTGGCAATGGCGTGCTTCACTTTTGAAGACATGTTTATTAAGGTTGCCTCCAAATCTGTCCCTGTTGGCGAGATCCTTTTACTTTTTGGAATTGGTGGTACTCTGGCTTTTATTTTTCTTACCCTACGCCGCAGAGAAGCCATATTCCACCCTGCCATATTATCCAAGCCAATACTTATCCGGGCATGTTGTGAAGTTTCAGGTCGAGTGTTCTATACCTTGGCGCTTGTATTCACAACACTTTCTAGTGCTTCGGCGATCCTCCAGGCCACACCTTTAGTTGTTGTCACCGGGGCAGCAATTTTCTTTGGTGAAAAAGTTGGGTGGAGGCGTTGGACAGCCATTATAGTTGGTTTTATCGGTGTACTGATGATTCTACAACCAGGTCTTGAAGGCTTTGAGACTGCATCGATTTTAGCCGTGCTGGGCACCTTGGGTTTTGCTGGGCGTGACCTTGCTACTCGTGCTGCACCTCGTGGCCTCTCGAATACACAATTAGGTGTTTATGGATTTTTTGTTTTGATACCTATTGGCTTAGTCATGTTGGTATACAGTGGAGGAGCTGTGATACCAGACTTATTCCCAGCTTTACAAATTCTAGGTGCGATTTTTTTGGCGTAATTGCTTATTATTCTTTAACTATTGCCATGCGTACTGGTGAAGTCTCTGTCGTTACTCCGTTCCGATATACCCGTTTGGTATTTGCTTTAATTCTCGGGATGATTGTATTTTCTGAACAACCCAGTTTAATGACTTTACTGGGTAGTGGAATTGTTGTTAGTAGTGGGTTATATACCTTGCTACGCAGCAGGCGTAAATAAGTCGGGGCAGATGCCAATTTCTTTACCGTTTAATAAAAGGTGAATTTTAATAATGGACACAATCAAAACAATACTCTGTTACGGTGATTCTAATACTTGGGGTTATATTCCCGCTACTGCTGGGCGTTATCCACCCGATGTGCGCTGGCCTGGGGTAATGCGCAAACTTCTAGGTGAAAAATACAACGTTATCGAAGAAGGCTTAAATGGACGCACTACAGTTTGGGAGGATCCTTATAAACCTGGGCGAAATGGGCTTGAACTACTGATTCCTATACTTGATTCACACAACCCAATTGATCTGGTTGTTGTAATGCTAGGCACCAATGACCTTAAACATTTTTACGGTGTCTTATGCTGCCGATGCAGCACGTGGTGTGAACTTGATTATCGAGACCATTCGAAATAGTGCAGCTGGTCAAACTGGCAATGTACCTAAGGTATTGGTTATTGCACCTCCAGAAATTGGCGATTTATCGGACTTGATGTCTAGCCAATTTCGTAATGCAGCGACAAAGAGCAAAGAATTTTCAAATATATATGCCAAGCTTGCCAAGCAGCATGACTGTGGCTTTCTGGATGCAGCGACTATCGTTAAGTCCAGCCGCAAAGATGGTGTGCATTTAGATGCGGATGAGCATCATAAACTAGGGGAAGCTATTGGCACACGGGTATTGCAGATGGTTGATGAATAATGTTTTTAAAAACTACCTAGCTCTGCATAAATTCTATTTACGTTTTTTAAAAACAAAAACGTAATATCATTCAAAAGTAGGGGGGTGTATTTTTTATACTATAGTCATGCTTAACAAAGTTAAAACAGGCGTGGTATGAAGCATTTTACAAAATCATTTACCCAGCAAGAATCAATTCCCGAAAAGGGAATCCTGGCCGCTACTGAAGTTATGCGCAGCGGACGCCTGCACCGTTATAACGCTGCTGGCGATGAAAAAACCGAAACGGAACTGTTAGAGTTAGAGTTTGCAGAATCATTGGGTGTGCCTTATTGCCTTGCCTGTTCATCGGGTGGTTATGCTTTGCATATAGCGATGCGGGCAGCCGGTGTTGAGTCTGGAGATAAAGTGCTTTGCAATGCCTTCACATTGGCTCCTGTGCCGGGTGCAATTCATAACAGCGGTGCTGAACCAATACTTGTTGATGTTGCCGAAGATTATTGTATTGATCTAGAGCACCTTGAAGAACAGGCAAAAGACAGTGGCGCTAAATTTTTCATGCTTTCGCATATGCGCGGTCATATCGCTGATATGGATCGCATAATGGATATCTGCCAGCGTTACGATATTTTCCTAATCGAAGATTGTGCGCATACAATGGGGGCGAGTTGGAATGGAGTCCAAAGCGGAACTTTTGGTGATATCGCCTGTTTCAGTACTCAAACCTATAAACACATTAATTCGGGAGAGGGCGGTTTTTTAACCACTCGCCATCCTGAGATTATGGCGAAAGCGATTATCTATTCTGGATCGTATATGTTGTTTGAGCGTCATTTAGCAGCGCCCCCCAAAGAAGCGTTTGAAAACATCCGTCTTGAAACGCCCAATTACAGTGGCCGTATGGATAATTTACGTGCGGCTATTTTACGACCACAACTACGAGATTTAGAAAAGCAATGTAAACGCTGGAATGCTCGATATAGAGTATTAGAAGAGGCATTTAAGGGAAGCAAGGCGATCAGGATTCCAACCCGTCCCGACAAAGAACAATATGTTGCTAGCTCGATCCAGTTTTCAGTGCCGACATTCAATCGTCAACAAATCCAATCATTTCAAGAGAAATGTTCGGAGCGCGGAGTGATGCTTAAATGGTTTGGTGGCGCAGAGCCAACAGGCTATACCAGCCGTTACGATAGCTGGAAGTATCTTGAGAACATGCCACAGCTTCCAAAAACCGAAGCCATTCTAGAAACCTTGATCGATATGAGAATTCCGTTAACTTTTGGACTCGACGATTGTGAATTAATCGCCGATATTATTGTTGAAGTAGCTGAAGATGTAATGAAAACGTAAAAAGCACCTAAAAGGTGGAGGGTGTCAAAATAATTATATTAAGCAGTCCTAATTAAAATGAACCACTAATTAGCGGTAGCAATTATCTTCTTCTTAGGCACCGGATTTAATTTCCAGGTGTCAGTATTAGCCATGTTCCAGCTTCTTTGCCAATTTTCCGGAATCGTCTCCTTTGATAATAAGCAGCCTTCATCGAGTGACTCATAAATATCGTAATAGGTTTTGATTTCAGTGGCACTAGCACGTCGATTGATGTGCCAGGGCATTACCTCTTCTGTATGGTTTATTCCAGCGACCTCAAGTAACTCGACCAGGTGTTTAATCATCGAATGATGATAATTAGCAACTCTCTGACCTTTATCTGTCACATCTAGCGCTTGATATCGTGCGGGTTGCTGAGTTGCAATACCTGTTGGACATTTATCCGTATTGCAATGGCGGGATTGAATGCAGCCCAGCGCGAACATCATACCGCGCGCTGAATTTATGGTATCAGCCCCAAGCGCTAACACACGCATCATATGAAATGCTGAAATCACTTTGCCTGCCGCTATTATTTTAATGTCTTTCCTCACTCCAGTACCAATCAGGGCATTATGGACAAAGCTCAGAGCTTCCCGCAGTGGCATCCCTACAGAGTTAGCCATTTCAATCGGTGCAGCCCCGGTGCCACCTTCCGAACCATCTACGGTAATGAAGTCAGGCGTTAAACCAGTCTCAATCATGGCTTTGCAAATGGCTAAAAATTCAGCTTTATGACCAATACATAACTTAAAGCCAACTGGTTTTCCGCCACTTATTTCGCGTAATTTTGTAATGTATTCGAGTAAACCTTTAGGTGAAGAAAAAGCTGAATGCGCACGCGGTGAAACAACATCTTTACCCATTTCAACACCACGAATATCTACAATTTCCTGAGTAACTTTTGCCGCAGGTAAAATACCTCCATGACCAGGTTTAGCACCTTGAGATAGTTTTACTTCGATCATTTTAATTTCATCACGAGTCGCCATTTTGATGAATTTATCCTCATCAAAACCGCCAGTCTCATTATTTCTACAGCCAAAATAACCCGTGCCAATTTGCCAGATTAAATCACCACCATGTTCCAGATGGTAAGGACTAACCCCACCTTCGCCCGTATTGTGCGCGAAGTTATCCATTTTTGCGCCTTTATTTAGTGCCATAATTGCATTTTTACTTAAGGCTCCATAACTCATTGCGGAAATATTCAATGGTGATGCGGCATAAGGTTTACTGCAATTTTTTGCGCCAAATATAACCCGTGGATCCTTATTTTTAATTTCATGCGGCTCAAGAGACTGGTTGATCCACTCATACCCTTGTTTATAGACATCAAATACGGTACCAAAAGGTCGTGTATCCCTAACGCCTTTGGCGCGCTGATAAACCAACGATCGAAACTCACGGCTGATTGGCATCCCGTTAGTGTCATCTTCTATAAAGTATTGTTGAATTTCTGGACGAATATATTCCATAAAATAACGAAAGTGCCCTATGACTGGATATAGTCTCAGTATTGTCGAAGACTTCTGAGCCATGTCTTTGATACCCACAAATATCAATGGCAGCACTCCTATAAAAAGCCAAAGTACGGGCTTCCAGAATAGCGAGATTATTAATATTAAAAGTGTGATGCCAATCGAAACTGCAATGAATCCTGTACGAACTGTCATATTTAAAACCTTAAGACAATATAAAGAAGACGTATACGATTTAATCTTAGTAGCTGAATAATAATGTGTCTTATATTTTACCAATTAGTTTAGATTGAACAGCATTAGGTATCTTAAGATGTTACTTTGGTTTGTTCATTTGAACATAAAAGTAGGGGGGTGTAGTTTAAGTTAAGCTTGATCTATTTCGCTGAAATCCAGATATTTTTAACTTTCTCTTTTTTCTTCTCTGCGCCTTCAGATAAAATTTCTTCGGTAAGATCTTCCGGCTTATGTGGTAAATCATCCAATAGTGCTTCAAGTTCCTGCTGTTGTAGCTCAACTTCGTTGTCTAATGCTTTATTTACCGGAGCAGGCTTTTTTTCCGCTGCTCTTCTTTCTGGCTTAGCGCCTGGGAATACATAACTCGAAACGTGGTTTCTACCTGCTTCTTTTGATTCGTACATTGCTTCATCTGCAAACTTAAGTAACTGGTCGAGTGATTTAGCCATTTTCGCCGGACAATTAACGGTACCGACTGAAAGAGATAGTGGGATGCTCTGGCCTTCCCAGACAATAGGTTGATCTTGAACTTTCTTACGTAAGTTTTCTGCTATTTTGAGCATTACATCGTCATCACAATTATTAATGTACACAACGAATTCGTCACCACCTAATCTGGCAGGGATATCTTTGCCACGGGTGCTTTCTTTCATTATTGCAGCAATGTGTTTAAGGGCCAAGTCTCCTGCTTCATGACCGTATTCATCATTGATAAACTTAAACTTGTCGACATCAATCACTATAATTCCGACACTTTCATCACCGTTATTGGAAATGATTTTATTTACGGAATCTTCAAAAAAGCGTCTATTCGCAATTTTGGTTAAGTGGTCATTACTACTGATTTTATAAAGATACCTATTTGTTGCTCGAAGTTTAGCGGTAGCTTTCTCGATATCCTTACTCAAAGAATAGTTGAGTTTGCGCACTTCTCTGTTTGATTTATGCAATCTACTCACGAGTGCAGACAATGCACTCCAAAGTTCGGATACTTCGATTGGACTATTTTTAGGAATTTTACCAAGATTAAAGTTATCCGATCTTGTACCTATTTCTTTAGACTTAATAACCAACGAATTTAAAGGTTTAGTGATTTGCTGTGCAAGTATATATGCAACCAAAAGAGAAATTATAATACCTACAGCTAACCAGGTTAATACCGTATTTATTACTTGTTTAAAGGGTGATACAAGCTCTGATTCTGGCTGAACTATCATTATTCCCCAGCCGAGTTTTTCTATTGTGCTGTAACCCGCAACAACATCTTCTTCAAGATAAGGGGAATGGAAAGTCCACAGACCATTCGATGGAATCTTTCATCTTATCCAGGATACCAATAGACGCTATATCACGGATTTGTTGTTCTAACTCTTTACTTGGATGAGCAACGACTTGACCAAGCTGATCTATGATTACGCAGTGACCTTTAATGCCAAACTGAATCTTATTACACATCTCACGAACAGGTGCTAAATCCAACTCAACAAAAAGTGTTCCTTTTTTGTTAAGATCTTTACCAATAATGTGATGTTTAATTAACACCACCGGGTTGTTTGATACGGTACTTCTTATTACAGATGATATCGAGTTTGCTGTGTCGTATTTTCTATATTTATTTTCTGTTTCATGGTATGAAAAAGAATTAAGGCTCTCGGTTGATCTTATTTTATATTCATCTTTTACTGATACTACTGATGAGCCGTCTTCGATTGAAAGGAAAGAAATTGCTACATAGTTGTCTAACTTATTAACAAGCCCGTCCATTAGGGTTTTTATTCCATTAATGTTTTTAGTGGATAGGTTAGTTGACTCAACAAATGTATCTAAAGTCTTTTGGTAAGAAGAAAAATACAAGCTAACTGGCTGAGTCATATTTTTCGCGATCAGCAAATGTTTTTCCTTCAACTCATTCTGAGCACTATCCCACGAGTGCTGACTGAGGCTAGAAATAATAAAGCCTAAAGGTAGTAAAAGGACGAAAACGAAGCTGCCCATTACCAATCGACTTATTGAACGAGTTAAGAACTGATGCATATAACTAATTGTTGTTTTTCTTATTTTTATATACCTATATTGTAAGTTATTGATACATATATAACAAAAGTAAGCAGACAAAAGGTTGTTAGTTTATTCGATCTATCGCCTTATAAGCGCCATTTAGAATAACTCATATGCATTTCAGAGAACTTAGCGCTAACTTACAGCAATGGCTTATAAAAACACCCTGACTCGTTTTAACTCTCAGTTAAATATTAGTTTTTCTGAGTTTTTATCAAAATTTATCTTATTTCTCAGTGCACTTTGCTTTGTGATTTCTTTGTTTTTAATCACTTTTTTTACATCTGATGGTGATATTTTTGGAGGATGGGTGTTTATTCTTGGCTGGATGGGCATAATTGTATTTCAATTTGCATGGTATGCAAATCCATTGAATATTTTAGCGTTTCTTATTTTTGAGTCACAACCAAGGTTATCTGTTTTATTGAGTTTACTAGCGTTGTTAATTGCATCAGAGGCCTTTTTATTTATGGAAATACCAACTGGGCTTTTTACCGGATTTAATTCAGATAAAATGTACGTTAAAGAACTAGGGTTAGGCTTTTACAGTTGGTATTTATCTCAAATATTATTTTTATTTGCTTTAATGAGTAAGTATTTAACTAATAGAGGCAATTGAAAAATGCCTCTATTAGTATGGTTGTTAGAAACTAAAGTTTTGTAACTTTTAAGTAACTATAATGTATTTAAAATTCACCTGTTGCACCTGCTTCCATAAGCTTAAGCATAACGTCTTTAACTGAGTTTGCTTCTTTTAAAAGATCATCAGGTAATGTTTTTCCACCGTGGATCATTAAATCCATATCAAGTGAATATAACCAGAATTTTCCCTGCTTATCTTCAACTATAGCAATACGGCAAGGCAAGTAAGCTGAGAATGCATCAGAATATTCGATCATTTTCACTGCGGTTAATGGATTACAATATTGATAAATAGTTAACAGCCGCTGTTTTTTTCCTGTCTTAGCTTCTACTTCTTTTGATAATGGTAAAATTCCAACCGCTTTTATATTCAATTCGGTTGCTACAGAACTCATTGCTTCAGCAGCATCTTCTGGGGACACTCCTTCATCAAGTGCTTTCTTCCATACTGTTGATTCAGCAGAATTACCTGTCTTTTTAAGCTTTTCCCACATGTTCATGTAAAGGCTTTTAGCTTCAGGAGCCAGCTTATTGAGCTCGTTATATTCACCACCAAACTTGCTATAAGCATAGCCTCCACCAATCAGCGCAATCAGACCAATAATTGCTAATATATTTCTAATAAATCCCATTTTAACTCTCCTAGTATTCTTACCACCCATTACCTATACAAATGAAATATAGGAAAAGGAAACTATAAATTATTATTAATAATTGAAAGACAAGCTAAGTTAGACGCTTGTATCGATGTTCTTCATCAAACCAAAGAATTTGATAAAAGGGCCTGCCATTTTAGGATTTTTCATCATGGCACCATAATCGCCGGATTTAAATTTGAGCTTGCCGCTCGCATAAGCCATACCAAGGCCTGCCATTCCAATCCCTTTATTTGCCCATTTTAGCCAGTCTTTCTGGTTAGCGCGCATATCCCAATCAGCAGTTTCACCATCATAAGCACCTGTACGAACACACTCACCATTTTCTACAACAAAAACTGAGACTGGTTTTTCGTCATCTTTGAAGCCGTATGTTATTACTGATGAGAATCCAATTTCAGCAAGCTTATCTTTTACATCTGGCTCATTGTTCCATTCATCTTTTAGGGAATTCATCCAATCTGCACTGAATAGTTCGGGCATAGTTAATCTCCTTAGCGTTAAATATTTTTTCTCTGAAGTTAGCGGCGAATCGCTGAAAACAGGGGATTCAGAGTTTCGACATTGTAATAAAAATATCGCCAATGGGTAATATTACCCATTGGATACAAAATGTAGATAAATGAAAGCAAATAGCCCCAAACTAGACTAGTAAAGGCGCTATCACCAAGGATACGATTGCCATAACATTGATCAAGATATTCATTGCTGGTCCTGAAGTATCCTTGAAGGGATCGCCAACAGTGTCGCCGACGACAACAGCCATATGGGTTTCTGAACCTTTTCCACCAAGATTACCTTTCTCTACATGTTTCTTGGCATTGTCCCAAACGCCACCCGCGTTCGCCATTGTGAGAGCTAACAAGACACAACAAATCAAAGCGCCACCTAACATACCACCAAGTGCTTCTGGTCCAAGTATGAAACCAACTACCACAGGTGAGAATACTGCCAGAACCCCTGGAAGAACCATTCGTTTTAATGCCGCAGTGGTCGCAATATCTACACATCTTTCTGTGTCGGGTTCAGCTGTTCCCTCAAGAAGGCCAGGAATCTCACGGAACTGACGGCGGATTTCCTTGATCATATCAAACGCAGCTTCGCCTACTGCATTCATAGTTATCGCACTGATCAAAAAAGGAAATATTCCACCAAGGAACATGCCCGCGAGCACTAATGGATCATTGATTTGCAAAGAGAAATTTTCTTGATGGTGCGAAATAGTCTCAATATAGGCTGATATGATCGCTAATGCCGCTAATGCTGCTGCTCCAATTGCAAAACCTTTACCAATAGCTGCTGTGGTATTGCCTAATTCGTCCAGTGAATCGGTAATTTCACGAGTTTCCTTACCCATGCCACCCATTTCAGCAATACCGCCCGCATTGTCTGCTACTGGCCCATAAGCATCGATAGCCATTGTTATTCCCACAGTAGCCAGCATGCCCACGGCTGATATAGCAACACCATAAAGTCCTGATAAGTTACTGGAGATTAGAATAATTCCACAGATGGTTAATACAGGTATAACCACTGACTGCATTCCTACAGATAAACCTGCGATCATTACGGTTGCAGGGCCTGTTTCACCCGCTTTAGCAACTTTTATAACAGGTGCCCCAGAAGTATAATACTCAGTAACCAGGCCAATAATAATACCACCTACCGCTCCCACCAGAACAGAACCCCATACCTTTAAACTTATTCCCATGACAGCAATAAGTATTAACGCAATGATAATGAAAAGAATAGAAGCTCCAATTGTTCCGGTTCGTAATGCAACTTCAGGAGATTTAGAGGCGGACTGCTTTACGATGAAAATTCCAATCATAGAACAAATTAAACCAAATGAGGCTAACACCAACGGCAAGAACATCAGTTGATCTTGTGAAGCATTCAACTGAGTTAAGGTTGTTGCGGCCATGGTAGATGCCAAAGCAATAGTTGCGATAATAGAGCCACAGTAAGATTCAAATATATCTGAACCCATGCCTGCAACATCGCCGACATTGTCACCCACATTATCAGCAATTACCCCGGGATTTCTTGGATCATCTTCAGGTATACCTGCTTCTATTTTTCCTACTAAATCAGCACCCACATCTGCACTCTTGGTGAATATACCACCACCTACACGAGAGAATAATGCAACACTAGAGGCTCCCATGCCAAAGCCATGAATCACATGAGCAGTCTCTGGATTACCTCCAAAGATCAGATAAAGAAAGCCAAGGCCTAGCAATCCCATAGAGGCAACAGTAAGCCCCATGATTGAACCACCAAAGAAAGCCACCGTGAGAGCGCTGGTAACACCCTCTGTTGAAGCTGCAACGGCGGTCCTAACATTTGCCTGTGTTGCGGTGTACATGCCAATATAGCCAGCTAAAGCGGAAGTACAGGCACCGATGAAAAAAGAGAGTGCTGTCTTCCAGCCGAGATCAGAAATTAAAATTAATAATAAAACGACCGCACAAAATATGGCAAGGATTGTATATTCTCTGCGCATAAACACCATTGCGCCAAGATGTATTTGCTCAGCAATTCTTGCTATTTTATCTTCGCCTCCGGGATATTTTTTAACCTCCTTGTATAAATAGAATGCTCCCCATAGTCCAAACATACCCATTACAATCGGAAATAACGCGCCTATACTCATTTTGCCTCCTTGTTTAGCAATGACACCTAATAAATAACAAAAACTAATGATGGATAAGCTATATCTTAGTTTGAAATTTGTAATTTTGCTGAAGACAAATAGATCAATTTATTAATATTAAAAATTACACACGAAAGTAACGAGAGTGATCTTTGGAATAATATAGGTAATTAGAATGTCCCCCCCCTATTTATAGAGGGTTTTCTAGTTAAAGATAAAAACCCGAAATAGAGTTTCTTAATATATTTGAAGTAAGAAAGTGAGTTTTTACTTATTTATTAGAAGCAGGTATATCTTTAAAGTCTGTTTCTACATCCATGTTTTGAGCACGATGCCTCAACATATGATCCATTAACGTCATTGCAAGCTGGGCTTCACAAATAGGCGTAGCTCGAATACCAACACAAGGATCATGGCGACCTTTAGTCACTACTTCTATTGGCTCACCTTTGATATTGACGCTCTTGCCCGGCAAACGAATACTGGAAGTCGGTTTAAAAGCAGTATGCACAACAATATCCTGGCCCGATGAAATTCCACCTAAGGTACCGCCAGCACTATTACCATCAAAACCATCGATCATAATTTCATCGCGATGCTCAGTTCCTTTTTGAGTAATTGAACCAAATCCAGCGCCGATTTCTACACCTTTAGAGGCGTTAATACTCATCATCGAATGTGCTATATCAGCATCCAATCGATCAAAAATAGGCTCTCCTAGCCCTGGTGGAACACCAGTAGCCACCGTGGTGATTTTCGCACCGATAGACTCGCCTTCTTTTCTCAGCGCATCCATATAATCTTCCATCTCCTGCACTTTGCTAGCGTCTGGTGAAAAGAAGGGGTTATTCGCTATTTCATTCCAGTCCACAGTGTCAATCTTTATTGGGCCCAGCTGAGAAAGATAGCCTTTAATCTCTATGCCATATCTTTCCCTTAAATATTTTTTGGCTATTCCACCAGCAGCAACGCGCATGGCAGTTTCGCGAGCCGAAGAGCGACCACCACCACGATAATCACGCAAACCATATTTTTTATAATAGGTATAGTCAGCATGACCTGGACGAAACTGATCCATGATATTGGAGTAATCTTTAGAGCGCTGATCAGTGTTATAAATCAATAATGCAATCGGCACGCCAGTTGTTTTTCCTTCAAAAACACCAGAAAGAATTTTAACTTCATCTGCTTCTCGCCTTTGTGTGGTGTGGCGGCTTGTACCGGGTTTGCGACGATCGAGGTCGTCTTGCAAGTCTGCTTCTGACAACTCCATACCTGGAGGACAGCCGTCTACAATGCAACCGATAGCGGGACCATGACTCTCACCGAATGAAGTCACCGTAAATAATTTTCCGTATGAATTTCCTGACATGGGCGCGATTATACCGAATAAAATAATGTAAACGTAGCTACTAAATGGAAGATTTTTTGATTATGTTAAAAAGTGCCTTGCTCTGCATAAATTCTATTTACGTTTTTAAAAAAACAAAAACGTAATATCATTCAAAAGTAGGGGGGTGTAATTTTGGTACAATTAATAGTATTACAGTCGCAACTAGAATAGAAATGCAAACGTAACAATACAGTAGAATAATCTAATCGGTGATTTCAAGGATGAAAGCATGAAGTATTTATTTGTATCTTTTTTTATTATTTTGTCATTTACATCAAATGCCAATCAACTAAAAAACCATTCCTCTCCCTATCTTGCTTTACACGGCAATGACCCTGTAGATTGGATGGAGTGGGGGAAACCAGCCCTAGACAAAGCTAAAAAAGAAAACAAATTATTGCTTGTTTCTGTCGGTTATTTTGCATGTCACTGGTGTCATGTAATGCAGCGCGAAAGCTATTCTGATAAGGGTATCGCTAAAAATCTGAATAAGAATTACATATCAGTAAAAGTTGACAGAGAACTAAATCCAGTCCTTGATAAACGTCTCATTGAATTTGTACAAATTACGAATGGTACGGCTGGCTGGCCACTTAATGTCTTTATTACTCCAGAAGGCTACCCATTAGTGGGTGCAACTTACCTTCCTAGAAATCATTTCTCAAAGGTACTCGATCAACTCAATGAAAAATGGAAGACCGAGCGATTATCGCTAACGCAAAAAGCTAAAGAAATGAGCCAGACTTTAGTCGCCATGTTAGAAAAACAAGAAAGAACTGTAGAAGGTAATATTTCACAGCTGGCCGATAAATACGTCGATTCTGCAATGGAATATGCAGATACTTTACAGGGCGGATTTGGGCAAGATAGGAAGTTTCCGCAAATACCCCAGTTATGGGCTTTGTTAAAATTGAATAAAAAACAAAAAGATAAGGAGGCTGATGACTTTATTAATCTAACCTTACAAAAAATGTCCCAACAAGGCCTTCATGATGACATTGCTGGAGGTTTTTATCGCTATACTATCGATCCAGATTGGGAAACACCGCACTTTGAGAAAATGCTATATACCAATGCCTTAATGCCTTTATTGTATTTTGATGCAGCGGATTATTATAAAAACTCAACTTATCGAGATATAGCTTTAGAAACCTTGCGCTTTTTACAAAATGAGATGCTAGGTCAAAGTAATGCTTATATCGCTAGCTTATCTGCCGTTGATTCAAAAAATGTAGAAGGTGGTTATTACTTATGGCAGCAAGATGAGCTTAAGAAAATACTAACTCCTTCAGAGCTAAACATATCAAACAATTATTGGAACTTAAACAGGGCGGCAGAATTACCAGCAGGCAACTTACCTAGACAGAATTTGGGCCTTAGTGAACTCGCTAAAAAAATTAACCTGCCTGAAAATGAAACTGCTTTAAAACTGAGCAACCTAAAGTTAAAACTTAAACTGCATAGGAACAAAACTAGAGAAATTCCACGAGATATTAAATTATTGTCAGGCATGAATGGTTTGGCATTAGCTGCTTTTTCTGAAGGTATTAAACACGATAAGTCATTAATACCTGCTGGTGAAAAACTTTCGGTTTTTTTAATTAGTTTATGGGATGGTAAATCTTTACAGCGATCAGCTGCAAACAACGACCCTGGAACACTGTACGATTATGCCGCAGTTTCCTGGGGCTTGATAAAATGGAGCATTGCTGGAAATGACAGCAACACCAAACAAATCGGGGTAGAAATAGCTAAAAATGCATGGGATAAGTTTTATATCAATAAAACCTGGTTAGAAGACCCTGATAGTTTATTGCCACAAGGGTTACAACAGGTCCATATTGTTGATAGTGCTTTGATTTCGCCTGAGGCTCTATTACTCGAGGCTAGCTATTTTTCAGATGATTCTGCACTTATACGTAATAGAAAATCAGTATTGGGGAATATTACGCGCTCATTGGAAGTGGATTTATTTTCTTTTGCATCGCTTTTATCAGCCTTCACTAATTAAAAAGATAGTATATATAAGCTAAACTCACAAAAAAAAGCAGATGATTATCATCTGCTTTTTGATAAAACCTATCCTTATTGATTATTCTGGATCACTACACGAACCAATTAGACCATAGGGACTTAGTTGATTTGGTACAGAGCTTTCGGGATCATCGACATCCTCAAGTAGGATATCCATACCATAAGTTGTATTCTCGACAAATTCAGTACCATTTACGACAGTTTTAGCAGTGATAAGTTGAGTGCTCCACAGCGCACGACTTTGTGGATAAATTACCTGCACTGACATCTTACCTTCTGCATCTGTTGTGCCGGTTGAAGTAATTGTTGCATCTTGAGTTGGTTCTAAAGTGCCGTTGCCGTTAATATCTTCACCATTATCTAGATTTCCATCCCGGTCAAAGTCTTCAATAGGACATTCAATTGTAGCAAAACGTGCCCATCTGTCCGCTATGCCATCAGCAGGATTACTAGTATCTACTAACTCCATAGTACCTTTTAAATAAGAATTTGCAGCAATTGTGAAATCAACCTTTTGACCCGAAATCGGGTTACCTGCACTGTCAGTAACAATTACACCAAAAGTTTTTGAATAAAATATACCATCCTCTGCTATTAATTCATCAGAACCTAAAACAATTCTACTCGCATCACCACGTACAGTAAGGTTTACTGAATCAATAATTGTCGGATTATCTTGCACATATGTATCTATTTTTACTCCTTCATATGAGCTTGGACTATCACCTGCAGCGTAAACAACTTCTGCTCGCCCAAGAGAATCTGTAACAGCTTGTGAATTACTAAGTGTTCCATTAACAGTATCAGTCAGGTTGAAATTTACCTTTATGTTTTTAACAGGGTTATCATTTACATCACGGACCTTAGTAATAATCCTACTCGTCTTATTGGCACTAATTAATGAAGGGTCAGCCTGTGTATTTAAATAAACTGGTGTAGTAGCCACAAACTCTCTATCCAAAGTAGCTACCAAACCAGAATCTGATTCTGCAGTAATTGTAGCCGAGCCTGCTGTATCAGAAGCTACTTGAAACTTAGCTACACCTGATGAGTCAGTTGTAACAGTTGAATTATTTAGAGTACCTCGTGTAGTCCTAACAGATATTGTTTTACCTGCCTGATTAACTCCATCAATCGACCAGTTAATAGTAATTAATTCTGAAGTACCAATATTAAGCTCTCTATCAGCAGCATCAATAACCCCATCATTATTTAAATCTGTTCCAGTCAATGTAAAATCACTACCTGAAATCTCTATTGATTGTGATATTGTTGCACCGAGTGCCGCAGCTGTAAATGTATCACTTCCTCCTGCTGCAGCCGTTAAACTTACCTTAAACTCTCCATTCGAATCAGTACGAAAGCTTGTCCCAGATACTGGAGTAACGGTATTACCCAAAGAAGAAGTTACATCTACATCTTCAAAAGCTATTTCCTTATCATCAGAGTCCTGGAGTTTTATGGTGTATTCAGTTGGCTTATTAATTGCAATACTGTTTGGACCTTCAATATCGACCTCTGTACCAACAACATCAATAAGTATTGTTTCAGTTTGAGTTCCTGAAGATACTGTAACAGTCAGACTACGGTTTTCTTTAGAACCAGGCGTTAATTCTGCTGTATGTACTGAACCAGAATTATCGCCAGTTATCAGGTTCGCATCGCTATCAACACTAAAGTTGACAGTGGCACCGGTTAATATATTGTTGTTTGCATCTTTTGCTAATGCAGAGATTGTCACTGGTTCAGAGCCACTAGAATAAAGCTGCCTAGAACTTGCAGACACTGAAAGAGAACTTGCAGCAGTAGCGTCGGTTGTGCTGGTATCAGTTGTTCCGGTAGTTGTTGTTCCGGTGCCTCCGCTGCCAAAATCAGTTCCACCTCCGCCACAAGCTGAGAGTGCAACTGCTAAAGCAATAGGCGATACAATTTTTACGAATTTAACTGACTTAGACATGTGAGGAACCCTTTTTATTAGTTTCTTGTTATTGGTTATTAACTTGTAAGTGTCTTTACTTATTTTTTTATTTGGTGCTTAAATTATTTTTTTATTGCGCTTAGTTTAATTTTTATACCGCAATTCTGTCAAGAAATGCCGCCTATATTCAGACTAGTGGTATTGCTAGGACTTCAATCTAGTGTATAAATTTATATCACCCTCCTACTTATAAACACTTTTGTCTACATACTTATTAGTTAAGTGGTAGCTAAATGCCATTTATCCAAAAATACGCCGCAAAAAAAGAATTCTGCTAGAATTATATTAATACTAAAAATAAAAAGGATAATGTTATGAATGTCAGTCTCATTATATTTATTGGTTTATTCGCCGCTCCTCTATTTTGGGGAATCGCCATCTTTAACCAATTAATCACTCTTAAAAACAACACAAAAAAATCCTGGAGTAATATTGACGTACTTTTAAAGCAGCGTAATAGTGAACTACCTAAACTGATTGATACTTGTAAACAGCACATGGAATACGAGCAGGAAACGTTAGAAAAAGTTATTAAAGCTCGTAACTTGGTTGAATCTGCAATGAGGGCCAAGAATATTCCACAGCTAGGCCCAGCTGAAATGAAGCTGGAAGCCAGCCTTAACGGATTATTTGCGGTAGCTGAAGATTACCCAGAACTTAAAGCTAGTGATGCGTTTTTACGCTTGCAAACTCGAATCAGCACTCTTGAAGAAAGCATTTCCGATCGCCGTGAGTTTTATAATGATACCGCCGCATTGATCAATACTAGAATTCAACAATTTCCAGACAATATCGTGGCTAATATGTTTGCTTTTAAAGAATTTGAATTGCTTGAGTTTCATATGAATGAGTTGAAAGATATAGATATCGCAGCAAACTTTATTTAGATCTAAATTTAAATTCATAGTATGTTTATACGAATAAAAGGGCGGCTTTTTGTAATTATAAGCTCGTTACTTTATCCACTGATACTGCTTAGCCTTTTCTTGTTTGACGGATCACAACGATACGAAAAAGCTGTTTTGATGACAGCTTTTTCTGTATTGAGCCTGATATTTGGAATACTTCTTTATAGACGAATTCGCTTAATAGAAGATACTTCACAAACTGTATTAAGCTCTGCTGCACAAGGTTATGTAGAGCTTGAAGGTAAAGCCTCCCTTTATGATGGAGAAACGGTGAGGGGGCCTCACCCTGAGCTACCTCCAATGCTTTGGTTCAGAAACTATGCTATTGATAGTTGGGCTGGCTTTATACTGGGTGACGATAAAGGTCGCTGTACAGTAGACCCACGTGGTGCAGAAATCATTACACCGTTGTATACCTATAATCACCATACATACAATGCAATCTATCCAGGTGAAAAGATATATGTTCTTGGTCAACTACATACCCTGAAAAAACAACGTAATGACTTCGAAATCAACAACCTAATGCTATCAAAACTAGCAGAATGGAAGCGTAACCACTTTAACTTTCTGCATTATTTTGATAAAAACAAAGATGGAAAAATTGATCACCATGAATTAGAAACAGCCAAGCATGCTGCAAGTCGAATGGTTGATTTAGCCTTGGAAGAAACTTACCAGAATCCTGCAACTCATGTGGTTTCAAACCCTGATGACGGCAGACCGTATATAATAAGCAGTATACATCCAAATAAGCTTATCTTACGTTACAAACGTGCGCTTGTTTTCCACTTGGTTATCTGGGTTATCCTATCAATTTATGTTTTAGCCATGCAAGTCCACTAGTATCCATTAAAATCGTTTCAAAAATAATAATTCAACATCCGAATCTACCAACAGTCCGTATAAAACCTGCTAACATCCTGTATACGTATTTACTTACATAAATTATAAGGAATTGGTTTGTACCAAACACTCAATCAGCGCTTAAAAAAGATCGAATCAACTGGCGCAACAAAATTACTAAAAGAATCCTTAACAGGTTTAGAAAAAGAGAGCCTGCGTGTTAATCCAGAAGGTACAATATCAACCACTCCTCACCCAAAAGTGCTTGGTTCTGCCTTAAAAAACCCATGGATAACAACAGATTATGGCGAAGCCATGCTAGAGCTGATAACTCCTCCATGTGACAGAGCCTATAAATCACTCGACTTTCTATTAGATATTGAAACCTTTGTTTATCAGCACCTTTGTGATGATGAACTCCTCTGGACTAGCAGTATGCCCTGTGTGATTCGAGGCGAAGAAGATATTAGAATAGCGCAGTATGGTTCTAGTAACGCAGGCAAGATGAAGTCTACATATCGCCAAGGTCTTGCCGAGCGTTACGGCAAAATTATGCAGGTAATTGCTGGTATTCATTTCAATTACTCGGTAGCAGTGGAGTTTTGGCCGGCTTTTCAAGAAATTGAAGATGCTTCTGATATTAGAGCCCCAAGCGTTTATCAATGAAAGATACATGGGGATGACGCGCAATATTCAACGCTATGGTTGGATCATTCCTTATCTATTTGGTACTTCCCCTGCGATTTGCAAATCATTCCTCTCAGGCGTACCTAAACCACAATCGATGACAGAATTTAATGAAAATACTTACTACGAAAAGTGGGGTACTTCATTAAGAATGGGCGACATAGGTTACACCAATAAGAAAGAAGACAAGCGCGGCATTAAGGCGAATTACAATACCCTTGAAAACTATATCGCCAGCCTTCGTTGTGCAATCAATACACCTTTTGAAGATTACGAAAGAATTGGGCTTAAAGATGGAGATAAGTATTTGCAGTTAAATACCAATATCCTGCAAATCGAAAACGAATATTATAGTAGCGTTCGTCCCAAAAGAGTTCTTAAAGGATTTGAAAAGCCAACCGATGCACTCGAAAGTCGAGGCATTCAATATGTTGAATTACGCTCAGTAGATATCAATGCATTCAGACCCGCTGGACTAACACGTTTACAACTCTACTTTTTAGAGACATTCATGTTGTTCTGCTTACTTCAAGAAAGCCCTGAGATATGTACTAAAGAAGCCGAAGAGATCGATGAAAATCAAAACACCGTTGCTCACCAGGGTCGTAAACCAGGACTTACATTGCTTAATAAAGGCGAAGAAATCACTTTAAAAAACTGGGCAACACAAATACTAGAAGAGATGTCTGGTGTTGCTAATTTACTCAATAGCGCTCATGATGAATCCTGTTATACCGATGCTATTACTGAGCAAATGGAGCTTGTTAAAAATCCAGACTTAACTCCATCTGCGAAAGTACTTGATGAAATTATAAATCGCGATGGTAGTTACTATCACTTTGCTAAACGCCAATCAGAAGAGCATCGTGATTACTTTTTTGAGCGTAAACTGACTGCTGAAACTCAGACAGAAATTGAACTAATGGCAGAAAAATCACTCCAACAACAAATGGATTTAGAGTCGAAAGATACGCTAGATTTTGATACATTCTTAAATAAATATTTCGCTAACGAACTCTAGTTCGTAACTAAAGATCATAACTAAACGCCAAAACTAACACTATGAATAAACTATTTTCCATTATCAGAAACAACAAAGGTTTCATCTTTTTTATCATTTTCCTGTTTGTTTTTAGAGGTGCCGTTGCTGATTGGCATCCAGTGCCAACAGGCTCGATGAAGCCAACAATCCTGGAAGGCGATGTAGTTTGGGAAAATAAGCTTGCTTACGATTTACAAATCCCTTTCACTGATATCTCTTTAATGCGCACTGGCGAACCTAAACGTGGCGAAATTATTGTGTTCACTTCTGCCGCCGCAGACAAACGCATGATTAAACGTTTAATGGGATTACCGGGCGATACCATAGAAGTAAGAAATAACCAACTTTTCATTAATGATGAAGCTGCTCAGTACACTAATTTAAGAGATGAAAAACTAGAACCACAACGTGATATCGATAAAGAAGAAGGCGTTTATGCACTTGAGTCACTGAGTGATTTAGAGCCACATGTGGTTCAGGTAAAACCTACAGAATACAACCCACTTAAGAACTTTGAAAAAATTACTATCCCTGAAGATCATTACTTCTTTATGGGTGACAATCGTGACAATAGCGCCGATTCACGCTATTACGGATTTGTTCCACGTTCTGAGCTTCGCGGTCATGCAACACGCATTTTATTATCGCTAAACACCAAAGATAGCTATAAACCACGCTTTGAGCGCTTTTTGGAAATGCTTAAGTAGAACCAAAGTCTACGATTAGCTGTTTCTAGCTTTTGATAAGATTAGAAAAGTCACCCCCCTACTTTTACGTGCTTTTTCTTATTTTTTAAATGAAATACACGCCTTCGGGTCGTAGTTACTGCGTACCAATATTATCTCCGTTGCACTTCGACTGAACACTTTTTTGGTCATAATGATCGATAAAAGGAAATTACCCGACTAAGCGTTAAACTATCTCTGATCGTTAAACACGCTATTTAGCCTTCAAACAAACATAATTAAGTCTGATCACTTAATGGTTTGAACATGGCACGTATTACTACTTTATTATTTCTATTCATTTGTGCTTTCCCACAATTTGCATTTGCCAATGCAACAAGCTCAAGCAAAATTGGAATTAGTGTCGTTATAAAAGAAACGCCCAAATGTGATTTCCATATTGCAAGTGAAGGAAGACCATCTTTATCTTTTGTGCCATTTGCAAATTGCGATATCAAAGCAGATATGATTCAAAAGCAATTTATTAGCACAAATTATCAACAGTTAACTCATTCCAGTAATAACGAGTTTGCTAGAGTCTTGTTAATAGTCCAGTAAAAAAACGCAATATAATCATCTAATTCTTATTGACTAGGACTCTTTAGCATTCCTTTATCAACAATAAAATCTATGACAGCTTCAACATTTTCACCGTCTTTTAGATTAGTGAAAAGATAGGGCTTATCACCACGCATACGTTTGGTATCATGATCCATCACTTCCAGCGAAGCACCAACCATAGGTGCTAAATCGGTCTTATTGATTATCAATAAATCAGATTTGGTAATACCTGGTCCACCTTTACGGGGAATTTTATCGCCAGCGGCAACATCAATCACATAGATAGTTAGATCAGAAAGCTCCGGACTAAATGTTGCGCTGAGGTTATCTCCACCACTTTCAATAATCACAAAATCTAGGTCTGGGAAACGATCACACATGGTATCGACTGCGGCAAGATTGATAGAAGCATCTTCGCGAATCGCTGTATGTGGACAACCACCTGTTTCAACACCCATTATACGATCGGCATCAAGCGCATTATGGCGTAGCAAAAACTCCGCATCTTCTTTAGTGTAGATATCATTGGTGACTACCGCGAGGTCATAATCGTCTTGCATTCTTTTACATAATTGACGTAGTAATGCTGTTTTTCCTGACCCTACTGGACCGCCAACGCCGACGCGTAATACCTGTTTGTTGCTCATTTAAACGTTTCCTAATTAAACTGTTTTTAAATAAATGTAATTACTCAAGACCTAAATAATCTTGAATATTGTGTTTCATGCTGTGAACTAAGAATTGCCGTCATGGGCAAAGATGCACCAATTTCATCATCGTCAATAGCAAACCCTTCTTCGATAATTTTAGGTATTTCGGGTAATAAATCAGATAGCACTTTCTGTCCATCTGTTTGCCCTAACGGCACCAATTTGATAGCAGCTGCAATCTGATTGTCCAACCAGGACCAGATAAAACCATTGGCTGCTTGCTCCATTTCAATATTCCACTTATTCGCTGCCAGCGTGAATAAGGTGATAAAACAAAGATCACCTTTTTTATGTAAAATTTCGGCTTCAGCGATACCTAAATCTTTGAGCAGTCGTGCTAGTGCAAGTCCTAAATGATGGTCTTCACTACGTAATTCACTGGTTTCTCTTTGCGCACGCAGTGTTTGATTCCAGCGCATAGCGGTATCGATATCATCATTTTCCCATGCCTTATACAGTCGAAAAAATATCGGCAAGTCGACATATTTCAGGCTCAACGTAAGAGAATCTATCAACCACACTCGTAACGCTTTACTCTCTTTAATAAAACCCGACTCAATCGCAGACTCAAGCCCTTGTGAGTATGCAAACGCTCCGACCGGAAGCGTAGGGCTACTTAATTGTAAAAGCTTAAGTAGGCTCAGATGAGAGTCAGTCATGGGAATGACTGTGTTGTTGATGGTCATGCCTTTGCTCATGGCTATGATCGTGGTCACCAGAATGGTGATGATGTCCACCACCACTGTAAGCACCAGATTCTGGCTCAAAAGGTGCTTGCTCTGTGGTCACTGTCAAACCAAAACCTCTGACCATTTCATCTAGAACATGATCGTGTTGATAGCGTAATTCTGTTGCTTCAATCTGCAATGGAATATGGCGGTTACCCAAGTGATAACAGGCTTTGGCTAATAATAATGGATCATCACAATGCACAGTCGAAACTGTTTCAGCTGCCGCTTTAATCTCAACTAAGGTTTCACCATCTGTGCTGATGATTAAATCACCATCCTGAAAACTAGTGCCCTTTTCAAAAAACAAACCACCTTCACGACCATCATCTAAAGTGACTTTAAGACGACTTTTTTCACGCTGGTCTTTGCCTAAGGTTAAGCTGGTTTGAGGTTTAGCGTCAGTTTTATCTGTCTTAGTTTCAAATTTAATCATTTACTTATCGCGCTCAAAATATCATTTAGAATAAGAAGTAACGTTGCGCGAGCGGCAGCACATCTGCGGGTTCGCACGTTAACAGATTACCATCAGCTCGAACTTCATAGGTTTGTGAATCCACGTCAATCTTCGGCATATAGCTATTATGAATCATGTCCGTTTTTTTCACTGTTCGGCATCCTTTTACTTCACCTATCAAGCTGTTTAAATTGAGTTGCTCTGCAATACCTGCGTCTATGCCGGCCTTAGATAGGAAAGTCATACGAGTTGCCAAACGCGCGCCACCATAAGCACCAAACATAGGACGATAATGCACAGGCTGGGGTGTTGGTATGGAAGCATTTGGATCACCCATCGGCGCGGAAGCAATCATGCCTCCTTTAATAATCATGCTGGGCTTGGTTGCAAAAAAGGCCGGTTTCCATAAAACGATATCGGCAAGCTTACCTACTTCTATCGAACCAACCTCGTGAGCCATTCCGTGGGAAAGTGCTGGATTGATGGTGTACTTAGCGATATAGCGCTTAATACGGTTATTATCATTTTGAGCGGGATCTCCTTCAAGGCTTCCACGCTGTACTTTCATTTTATGCGCCGTTTGCCAGGTTCGGGTTATTACTTCACCAACACGACCCATCGCCTGGGAATCTGAAGCGATCATCGAAAAAGCGCCAAGATCGTGCAGAATATCTTCCGCCGCGATAGTTTCTCGACGAATACGTGATTCTGCAAAAGCCACGTCTTCGGCGATACTAGGGTCTAAATGATGGCAGACCATCAACATATCCAGATGTTCATCAACCGTGTTTATCGTATAAGGTCGCGTGGGGTTAGTTGACGAAGGCAACACATTTAACTCACCACAGGCTTTAATAATATCTGGAGCATGGCCTCCGCCCGCTCCTTCCGTATGAAAAGTATGGATAGTACGGTCTTTAAAGGCAGCAATCGTATCTTCAACAAAGCCAGACTCATTAAGAGTATCTGTGTGAATCGCTACTTGAATATCGTATCGTTCAGCAACTGATAAGCAGTTATCAATCGAAGCTGGTGTTGTGCCCCAATCTTCATGGAGTTTCAAGCCCATCACTCCTGCTTCTACTTGCTCATCTAATGCTTCTGGCAAACTAGCGTTTCCTTTGCCCATAAAACCTAAATTCATCGGGAATTCTTCAGCCGCTTGTAACATCCGATGGATATTCCATGGGCCGGGAGTACAGGTAGTTGCGTTAGTTCCTGTCGCTGGTCCTGTTCCACCACCAAGCATTGTTGTGACACCGGAAGTTAGTGCTTCTTCAATTTGTTGCGGGCAGATAAAATGAATATGTGCGTCGATACCACCTGCAGTAATAATTGAGCCTTCGCCTGCAATCGCTTCTGTTCCAGGACCAACGATGATATCAACATTCGGCTGAACATCAGGATTACCCGCTTTTCCAATTCCTGAGATTCGACCGTTCTTAATGCCTATATCGGCCTTAATTATTCCCCAATGATCAACTATCAGGGCATTAGTTATAACAGTATCGGCAACTTCAGCAGAAACGCGTTGGCTTTGACCCATGCCGTCGCGGATCACTTTACCGCCACCAAATTTCACTTCATCGCCATAAGTTGTGAGGTCCTTTTCGACCTCTAGCCAAAGTTCTGTATCACCAAGACGTAAGCGATCACCAGTCGTAGGACCATACATTTCTGCGTAGGCTTGTCGGCTTATCTTGCTCATTAAAGATCCCCCATGACTTCGCCGTTGAAGCCGTATATCTTTCGTTCGCCAGCATATTCAATGAGTGTTACTGAACGCGTCTGCCCTGGCTCAAAACGTACCGCAGTGCCCGCCGCGATATCCAGACGATATCCTCGGGTTTTATCGCGATCAAATTGAAGCGCATGGTTAGTTTCGTAAAAGTGATAATGCGAACCCACTTGTATCGGCCGATCACCGCTATTTGCTACTTTTACCGTTACGGAATTTCTGCCAGCATTTAATTCTATGTCACCAGCAACTACGATCATTTCTCCGGGAATCATATAGAGGCTCCTCTAGCCATATTTTATAAATTCTGCAAATCTACAAGCTCTTATATCCTAGGCATACTTTGCAGTGAATGGTATGCCCTTCACAAAAAGTATAACAACGGAGATGAGAGCTTGTAGACTTACCCTTTGGGGCTTAGCCAAAAACCCAGCTTCTGCGTTATGTTCATTTGAAAGATACGAATATTCCTACATGACCATGCCTTGATTCTGGTTTTTTGGCGTTGCCAGAATTCATAAAAGATGGCCAGAGTAGCCTCCACTCCTTTATACGATTGGGTTATGCACAGTGACAAGTTTCGTGCCATCGGGGAAAGTTGCTTCCACTTGCACGTCATGAATCATTTCTGAAATACCTTCCATTACATCATCGCGAGTAAGCAAGGTTTGCCCAAAGCTCATCAACTCGGCAACCGTTCTTCCATCACGAGCGCCTTCCATAATTGCTGCACTGATATAGGCAATGGCTTCGGGGTAGTTAAGTTTTACGCCTCGATCTTTGCGTCTTTCTGCTAATAGAGCCGCTGTGAAAATTAGCAGTTTGTCTTTTTCTCTGGGTGTTAATTCCATCTGTAAATCACCTTATTTATTGCTAACTGAGACAGGTGTTCTATTTCTAGATTTAATACTAAATTAAAGTCACCCCCCCACTTATGAATGATATTAGGTTTTTGTTTTTTAAAAACGTAAATAGAATTTATGCTTTGCGAAGCACTTTTTTGCAACTTAGTAATAACTATATTTACTTGAGTCATTTCCATTTAAGTTGCCCATATTCTTGGATGGCAAGCATCTCGTCCTAGTACATCAGGTCGTAATGCCATCCAGATTAATTTAAGCGTTGTTGAAATTTGTTCTGCATATTGGCCGAGACAACGTGCTACCAGAATATCGTCTATCAATGTGATTCCAACTTGCTGATCAGAATCAATTCCGGTGATCGCCTCACGTGCTTTTTCTAGTAATTGAGGTGTAACGTGTGTCGCAAGGAAAGTACCAAAACAGGGGTAGCCACCTAAGCTAGCAGGACTTTGTAAGGCTTCACTATCTATAATCTTTAATCGATCAAACAGTAACGGCTTTCCATCCCTAATTATTTCAAGTTTTGTATCAACCTTGCCATTATTAAATAATTCATTAGATGCTGGTCTGCCATAGCAGTTAATTTCCCAACCCATAAACTTTGCTGTTTCTTTCAATTCAATTCGAGTAGCTAACTGAGTGTGGGTTTCATCAAAAAATATATTTTCCTGCGGGAACCACTCCAACGAACTATTAGCTGACACCGTTAACGTTTGAATCTGCTTTGCTAGTTTCCCGTTATTACGATAAAACTTGGTTGCACCAGGTGTTGTAATCAAGACGTTTGCGCTTTCTTTTGCTTCAACATTGATATGCAATTCATCCCCACCAACCACGCCACCAGGAGGATGCAGCAAATAAAGATGGCAGACATCACCTTCTGGGTAAAACGGACGTTGCACCGTTAGTGGCCCAGATTGAGTTCGATGTGCTAGCACTGATTTACCAGAGCGCTTCTCAAAGCCCAGATTTAAATGAGCTTTCCAGCCTTGAGTATCACCTTTTAATGAATTGGGATCTGACACCTTTTACTTCTTAAATCGCTGTTTATTGGCTTTTGGTAAGCGTTTAAAAACAACAAAGCCGGCTACAAATAAAGATAAAACTATACTTATAGTTATAACGGTATGTAGTAACGAATGAATAATTGAAGCATGTGAGAGTCCAGTATGAGCAAATGCCGATATTGAAAAGCCCATACTTAAAAATAATGTAATCAATGTTAAAAATATTTTTGTCATTTTGTGTTTCCTTACACGGTTAAAAATTTTTGAACCAATTCGTCACTGAGTTCGCTCATTTCGCCAGTTGCCACATTTTTGCCTCTTTCCATAATACAAAAATAATCACCGACACGGCGGGCAAAGGGTAGTTTTTGTTCAACTAATAAAACAGTGATACCCATTTCCTGATTGAGTTTAGTAATAATGTCTCCAATTTGTTGAACGATATTAGGTTGTATCCCTTCTGTTGGTTCATCCAGAATCAACATTTTAGGATCAATCATCAAAGCACGTCCAATCGCTAGTTGCTGCTGTTGTCCACCAGAAAGATCGCCGCCACGTCGTGAAATCATTTCTTTAAGAACAGGGAACAACTCAAATATAAATTCTGGTATTTTTTTGATTTTATCTTTACGCGCGAATAAACCCAGTTCCAGGTTTTCTCCTACGGTTAACTGAGGAAATATCTGTCTTCCCTGAGGAACATAACCTAGCCCCAAACCTGCTCGTTTTTCCGCAATCTGCTTTTGTATTTCATCTCCATTAAACGTGATGCTTCCGGATTTCACTGCTTGTAATCCCATAATACATTGTAATAACGTGGTTTTACCTACACCGTTTCGTCCCATTAGACAGGTACATTTTCCTTCTACAACTGATAGATCAAGATCCCATAGGGTATGGCTCTCTCCATAAAACTGGTTTAACTGACTGACCTGCAGAATTGATTTTTGCCTTGAATCAAGCACAACACTTTTGTCCGAATTATTCACCAAGATATACCTCGATCACACGTTGGTTGTTTTGTACTTGATCCATTGTTCCCTCTGCGAGAATACTGCCTTGATGTAATACTGAGACTTTATTAGCAATTGAGCGTACAAAATCCATATCATGCTCAACCACTACAACCGAATGCTCTCCAGCTAGCGATGTTAATAACTCACCGGTTTTATCCATTTCCTGGTGCGTCATACCTGCGACTGGTTCATCCACTAATAATAGCCTTGGATTTTGCATTAGCAGCATTCCAATTTCTAGCCATTGTTTTTGTCCATGAGATAAAGCACCCGCGCGTTGCTTTGCATGCTCGCTTAAACCGATAGTATCCATCACTCTGGCAATTCGGTCATGCTGCTCACTGGATAGTTTTGCTCTGAAGGTAGACCAGACGCTTTTATCTCCTGCCATCGCCATCTCAAGATTTTCAAATATATTGTGATATTCAAATACTGTTGGTTTTTGGAATTTTCTTCCCACTCCAGCCTGAGCAATTTCAGGTTCAGTCATCTTCAACAGATTGATATTCTGACCAAACCAGACTGTTCCTTTATCAGGTTGTGTTTTGCCGGTAATGATATCCATCATGGTCGTTTTGCCAGCTCCATTCGGGCCAATCATACAGCGCAACTCACCAACATCTATATAGAAATTGAGTTCGTTAATTGCTTTGAAGCCATCAAATGAAACACTTACGTCCTCAACATAGAGAATTTGTCCATGACTGGTATCAACATGAGAGTAATCCTGTTTGTTAACCACATCAAAAACTTGATCTCGCCGGAAGTTTTCGCGAATTTGATCAAGAGCATTCATGCTTCAACCCTCCGCCTTTTTAATAAACCAACAATACCATTCGGCAGATATAGTGTTACCAGAACAAACAAAGCACCTAAGGCAAACAACCACATTTCAGGTGCTGCACCTGTTAAATAGGTTTTGGAGTAGTTAACAATAAATGCGCCTAAAACTGCTCCATAAAGCGTAGTTCTACCTCCAATAGCAACCCAAACTACCAATTCGATTGATCGCAGCGGTGAAAACTCACCAGGGTTTATAATGCCAACTTGGGGCACATATAACGCACCAGCGATCCCAGCCAATATTGCTGAAAAAGTAAAGATTGCCAGCTTGACTCTATCTACTCGATAGCCAATGAAACGAACCCTATCTTCAGCATCTCGGATTGCCACTGCAACCTTGCCTAAGCGTGATATAACAATCGCTCGACACGCTAAATACCCGAGTCCTAAAGCAACTGCTGATGCAATAAATAAAGCAATGCGGGTACTGTCAGCTTGCAGACTAAATCCAAGAATATCTTTGAAATCAGTCAGGCCATTATTGCCACCCAAGCCTAATTCATTTCTGAAAAAAGTGAGTAGTAAAGCGTAAGTCAGTGCTTGAGTCATTATTGAGAGATACACACCCGTAACGCGTGAGCGAAACGCTAATGCACCAAATATAAATGCTAGTAAACCAGGTACTAACGCCACCATGATCATGGCATACCAGAAGTTATCAAAACCATTCCAGAACCACGGTAACTCTTTTAAATTAAGGAACACCATAAAATCAGGTAAATCAGGGTTGCCGTAAACTCCTCGATCGCCAATTTGGAGCATTAAATACATACCCATCGCATAACCACCTAATGCGAAAAATGCACCATGACCGAGACTGAGAATCCCCATATAGCCCCAGACTAAATCAACAGATAAAGCTAACAATGCAAATGCGAGATACTTACCAATAAGCGTAACTGTCAGCGTTGAAACATGAAATGGACTAGTTTCAGGCATGACTAGATTAGAAATTGGAATGAGCACCGTGGCTATTACAAGTAAGAACAAAAAGATTTGCCCACCACGATCATCTTTTAATAAATTAAACATAATCTATTCCTCCCTAACCTTCTGCTGCACGACCTTTTTGCGGAAATAAGCCGCGAGGTCGTTTTTGGATGAATAAAATAATAAATACCAAAACCAGTATTTTGGCTAGATACCGCACCGGCCCATGGTTCCATAAATTTATTGGCAATACCTAGGGTAAAACCACTAATAAGTGTTCCCCATAAATTTCCCACACCGCCGAACACCACCACCATAAAGGAATCGATGATATAAGCTTGCCCCAGATTCGGACCCACATTGGTTAACTGTGATAAGGCTACACCTGCAATGCCAGCAATACCCGAACCCAAACCAAAGGTAAGTGCATCAACTCGACTTGCTCGAATGCCCATGGCTCTTGCCATTGAGCGATTTTGTGAAACTGCTTGTACACTCAGTCCTAAACGGGTTCTTTTAATGATTAGAAACAATAGAGCAAAAACTGCGAGGCAAAATAGAATGATATATAGCCTGTTATACGTTAGTGACAGTGCCGGATTTATCTCTAGCGAACCGGACATCCACTGCGGTGTTTCTACCGAACGATTAAGCGGTGAAAAAATAGTCCTTACCGCTTGCTGTAAAATAAGACTTATACCAAATGTAGCTAGCAATGTTTCTAGTGGCCTACCGTATAAGTGCCGAATGACAACTCGCTCAATTAGAATTCCTACAAGTGCAGATACCATGAATGCGGCAGGTACAGCGACTACTAATGATAAACCGATATGATTTGGCATTAGCTGCTGAATAACATAAGTTGTGTAAGCACCAAGCATAATCAGTTCGCCATGCGCCATATTGATTACACCCATCACACCGAATGTAATGGCTAAGCCAATTGCTGCAAGAACCAGCACCGACCCTAAACTTAAGCCAAAGAAAGCCGTATTGATTTTTTCATACATACTTAGTCTTTCATCGATGCGCTTAGCCGCTACTGCTGATGCTTTAGCAATTTCAACATCTTCATTACTTTTTAATAGCTCTAATTGATTGCGCACTTCAGAGTGCAAGCTCTCTGATAAATCCTTGATAGCTGTTAGTTGTGTTTCTTTATTGCCTGTTTTTAGATCATTGATGCTAATTAGTATCTGGATTTCGCTGCGCACTTTTTTATTCTTCTCAATGTCCAGGTGAGATTTTAGCGTCGCAATATCAGCGTTATTGGTTTTTCCAAACATTTGTTTTACGGCACTAAGTCTCTCATCAGCATCTGCACTGGATAGACTGAGTGTTGCAATAGCAGAACGTAATATTCTACGAAGCTTATTATTGACCTTGATTTTTTTTAATTCAGATTTACTGACAGTGCCTATTTGCTTCTGGGTTAATTGATCGGTAATTAAATAGTCGTCATTTTGTTTTATCCCAATAACAACCTTCTTATCTTGTACAGTGTAAAACAGTCTTGCATTGAGCATGGCTTCTAGAATTTTTTTAACTCGTTCATCTTTAGTATTAACGAGTTTTTCTATCGCCTGTTCTTTATCTTTATAGCTTTTTGATAGCAGTAACTCGAGTGTATTAGAAAATGCGTCTGGACTCTCTGCAGATTCAGCAAAGCTAATATTTGTAAGAAGAAGGCATAACAGGAACAGCAATAGCGAAGCTATTCTATTTGTTTGTGAGAGCAGATACATAGCGGGGTTCTATCTCTAGCTTATTTTTAAGAAGGGTGCTGGAAATCCAGCACCCGGGAGGAACAAAGTGTTTACTTAGCGGTTGCTAAACACTTCTTTTCTTTGGTGTTGTAGTTGCCACAACGAACTGGATCAGTCCAATCTGAAATTAGATCTTTACTACCTTCAAGGAAGTCAGACCATGCATCACCAGCCACTTCACTGTCGGTTTTCCACACGACGTCAAACTGACCGTCTTCTTGAATTTCACCGATTAGTACTGGTTTAGTCAAGTGATGATTCTTAAGCATTTTAGCTGTACCACCTGTCATATTTGGCACTTCTATGCCAACCATTGCATCGATAACTTTATCAACATCTGTCGTACCTGCTTTTTCAACAGCTTTAACCCACATTTTGAAACCGATCACATGCGCTTCCATTGGATCATTAGTTACACGTTTCTCATCCTTGATGAACTCTTTCCATGTTTTGATGAATTCATCATTATCTTTGTTCTCAACACTCATGAAATAATTCCATGCAGCTAGATGACCAACTAGTGGCTTTGTATCAATACCAGAAAGTTCTTCTTCACCCACAGAGAATGCAACAACAGGAATATCTTCAGCTGAAATGCCCTGGTTACCTAGCTCTTTGTAGAAAGGCACGTTAGCATCACCATTGATGGTTGAAACTACCGCTGTCTTTCTTACCTGCAGAACCGAATTTCTTGATATCAGCAACAATACTCTGCCAGTCAGAATGACCGAATGGCGTGTAGTTGATCATGATATCTTCTTCAGCAACGCCTTTGGCTTTAAGATAAGCTTCAAGAATCTTGTTGGTTGTACGTGGATAAACATAATCAGTACCAGCCAAGTACCCAACGCTTCACACCGATTTCATTCATCAGGTAATCCACCGCAGGGATAGCTTGCTGGTTTGGCGCAGCACCGGTGTAGAAAACATTCTTAGATGATTCTTCACCTTCGTACTGAACCGGGTAGAACAGCAAACCGTTTAACTCTTCAGATAACAGGTAATACTGATTTACGTGAAACTGATGTCCAGCAACCGAAAATAGCAGTCTACTTTTTCTTTTGAATCAGCTCACGGGCTTTTTCAGCAAACAAGCGGCCAGTTAGATGCAGGGATCGACCACGACGGCTTCGAGTTTTTTACCCAGCAAACCACCTTTCTTGTTTTGTCTTCAATCAGCATTAACATGGTGTCTTTCAGTGTAGTTTCACTGATTGCCATGGTGCCTGACAGTGAATGCAATACACCGACCTTGATCGTGTCCTTGGAATGAGATGCAGAAAAGGCCTGTGTAGACATAAATGACATACTAGCAAACAGAGTGCCTGCTAATATTTTTCTAAAACTGATATTCATCAATATACTCCATGTAATTAAAATAGATGTCGCGTAAATAAAGTTAGGTAAAACGCACTAGCTATTTGCATTATGCGTGCCAACTTTAAAATCTATTTAAATACAGAGACTTAACTTATACTGACTTAATATGAATTGCTCTTTTGGTGCAGATTAATACTCAAAAGCACTTTTTGGGTGCAACTTATAAATCCATCATAAGATTGCTAATGTTTTTTGTAACCAGGCAGAAATGTCATTAATTTCTTCCATATTTACCGAATGCTGCATGGGGTATGAATGTGACTCTACTGCAAAGCCTTTTGCTTCTAATTGCGGTACATACTCTTGCCAGCTTGCGAAGGGAATGACTGGGTCTTGCTGACCATGAGCTGCGAAAATCGAAATACCTTTTTGAACGCCTTCCATTGAACCGAGCAAACTATCAGCAAAAGGAATATAAGTAGACAACGCCATGATTCCAGCTAGTTTCTTTGGATAACGTAAACCCGTATGAAATGCTATAACTCCACCTTGCGAGAAGCCCGCTAGTAGTATTTTTTCTGAAGGAGTACCATTTGCGACTTCATCATCGATAAATTTATTGATCCACGAAACGGTTGTTAAAATATCATCCTCTTTAGCATTGTTACTTCTATCCAAAGAAAGTAAGTCGTACCAGGCAGGCATTGACATGCCGTTATTCAAAGTTACTGGACGAGATGGCGCATGCGGAAATATAAATTTCACTTTAAGCGTTGCTGGTAAACGCAGCTCTGGAATAACTGGTACAAAGTCATTACCATCTGCGCCTAGTCCGTGCATCCAGATAACAGTGAACTCAGTGTCTTCTGCCGTTTTTACGATTTCCGAAGGTAGTTTTTCCATAGCGTCTAAATTTCCTGTACTTGTCCCGAATAACCCCAAGTACGCCATCAAGAAAAATATGGCTAAAAGTGGGAGGGTGTACTTTTTAATCAATTGAATAAGGTATGTTTGATATGAGTATGTGGCCCGTCATAATAACAAAAACCATGATACTTTGAACGCTTTAGATAACGCTTTTATCACTTTAAGATATATTCAGCTCTTTTAATTTGCGCGTTAAGGTATTTCTACCCCAACCCAGCAATTCTGCCGCATCTTTTTTTCTGCCACCGGTTTTCTGTAAAGCAGCATTCAAAGCAATAGTTTCAAATTTTGGCGTGACTTCATCCAAAATCCGACTATCACCACGATTCAGTCTTTGTAGCATATTTTCATAAAGCAAGGCCTCCCAGTTACTCTCACTTTGCTCATTGCTTTGTTTCAAATCCTGGGGTAAATCCTCCATGGTAATTTCACGACCTGTTGCCATAACCGTTAACCAGCGGCTGACGTTTTCTAGCTGGCGTACATTGCCGGGCCATTCTAATGTTTGTAGATAATCACTGACTTCATTGCTCAATTTTTTCTGTTCTGCATTGAGTTCAGTTGCCGCTTGTGCGAGAAAGTGATTGAGCAACACAATGATATCTTCATCGCGCTCTCTTAAGGCTGGAATCTGTAACCGAATGACATTTAAACGATGGAATAAATCTTCACGGAACGTGCCATTTTTTACATGTTCCTCTAAATTTTGATGGGTCGCTGCTACGACGCGGACATCTACTTTAATCGCCTTGGTACCACCCACTCGGTAAAATTCACCATCCGCTAATACACGTAGCAGACGCGTTTGTAGTTCTGCTGGCATATCGCCGATCTCATCAAGAAATAAAGTGCCACCATCGGCCTGTTCAAAGCGCCCTATGCGTTGTGTTTGCGCACCAGTGAACGATCCTTTTTCATGCCCAAATAATTCTGATTCAAGCAACTCTTTGGGAATTGCAGCGGTATTTATTGCAATAAAAGATTTATTCGCTCGCGGGCTATGGGTATGCAGCGCTTTAGCTACTAGCTCTTTACCCGTTCCTGACTCTCCTGTTATCAATACCGAAATACTGGTTTTACTGAGTCGCCCTATTGAGCGAAATAATTCCTGCATCGCAACCGACTGACCAATAATCTCCTGTTGAGATACAACTGGCTCAGCCTCTTCCATTTTTCCGCTTGTTACTTTATTAGTTGCACAAGCGCGCCTAGCTAACTCTGTCGCCTCATTAACATCAAAAGGCTTGGGCAAGTATTCAAATGCACCACTCTCATAAGCTGACATGGCACTATCCATATCAGAATGAGCAGTCATAATGATTACGGGTAATTCTGGATATTTACTGTGGATTTCTTTGATCAGCTCAAATCCGCTCATGCCTGGCATGCGTATATCTGAAATAATCGCTTCAGGTAATTGCACATTATCAGCATTTAAATCACGGACTAAGTCGCTAGCAAATTCATATGCCTGAACTTCCATCCCCGCTTTTTCCAAGGCCTTTTGTAAAACCCAACGAATGGATTGATCGTCATCTACTATCCATAATTTTTCTGGTTTTGTTGCTGGCACTGTAGTCTCGCCTCTTTTTGTTTTTACTTTATTTATTCAAGATATTTAATTTAGCTTTCATCGCGTTTTAAGCAAAGTCTCTTCCAAAAATATCAGTATTTTTCACTGGTTAATTTGATTTATTACACTCAATGGGTAATAAAAGTTTGAAACAGGTTTTTCCCGGTTTCGAAGTAAACTCTATGACACCATGATGGCGATTCGCTAGCGACTGGGCAATGGACAAACCAAGCCCCGTGCCTTTTGCTGAACCACTAATCATCGGGAAAAATAATTTGTCACTAATATCTTCAGGTACGCCCTTACCGTCATCAATAACTTCGAGTTTCAAAGCTAGCTTGTGCTGCTTATGGTTGATTACATAATTTCTCAAGATGCGGGTTCTAAATAAAAGGCTACCAGAATCACCCACCGCCTTTAGCGCGTTGCCCGCTATATTGAATACAATCTGGATCAGATTATCCAGGTCAGCATTTAGCTCAGGAATACTCGGATCATAGTCAAAATGCAAACTGACTCCAGGGGGAATATCCGCTTTAATTAAACGGCGAACACGCTCCAGCACTTCATGAATATTCACCCATTGATTTTTAGTGGGCGCACGCGAGCCAAGCAAACGATCCACTAAATTTTGCAGGCGATCAGCCTCTGAAATAATGATTCCGGTATATTCTTTAAGATCTTCACTTTCTAACTCGGAATCCAGTAATTGTGCTGCACCTCGTATTCCGCCCAACGGGTTTTTAATCTCATGCGCCATACCGCGAACCAAGGTTTGGGTTGCTTCTTGCTGATTTAGCAACTGTTCTTCCCGGGCAATTCTGAGTTGATAATCTGTTCTATACAACTCAAGTACCACACCCAATAACTTGGTATTCTTGACAAGTGGGCTGGCAACACAGTCAACGATAATATCTTTCTTTTGTTGATCTCTCAGATAACAACCACGGACTGCTTGTGGCTCTTCGTTTTTAAGCACAAATTCAAGATGGCCTTTCACAATATCCTTATTTAAAATCACAGAATAAGGTTTATTTAATATACGTTCCCGTGACTGCCCAAATAAATTTTCAGCAGCAGCATTCATTTGTCTAACTCGCAAAGACTCATCCAAAACTAGAATTGCAATGCTAATTGTGTCACTGATTTCATTCGGTGAAAATTGAGTTTGTACTTTATTCGTTAGAACATCATTCGTTAGCTCTTTTTTGGTTAGCACTTCTTTGGTTAGTACTTTTTTAGTCAACTTAATATCCTGAAAGTAAAATGTTAGTTATCGTTAAAAAACTTCAAAATAAGTACAAAAATTCTTGAATCTGAAAACATAATGCAAACTTCAAGCCAACTTATTTCTAATGGCTTAATCTAGCTATTTATTCAATCCTTTACCTTTTAAACACTATTATGGTGCTTTTTTTAAATTAGCGCACCATTTTAGTGCTTTTTTCTTCTGGTTTTATCACTAATATCCCAAGACCCCGAATAAATAGGAGGTTTAGCACTTTCCAAAAGTTGGCACGCATTTTGCGAAGTAGGCGTAAGCACACTGCTTTTTAAAATTAATTTCAAGAAAATACGGAGAATAAACGCAATGAAACTGATCACTGCAATAGTTAAACCCTTCAAGCTAGATGATGTGCGTGAGGCACTATCAGAAATTGGCATATCCGGAATTACTGTTACAGAAGTAAAAGGATTCGGTCGCCAGAAAGGACACACAGAACTTTATCGTGGCGCTGAGTATGTCGTAGATTTTTTACCAAAGGTAAAAATTGAAGCTGCCGTAGCCGATGATGTCGTTGATCAAGTCATTGAGTCAGTCACTAAAGCCGCAAACACGGGAAAAATTGGAGACGGAAAAATATTCGTTTCCGATATAGAACAAACCATTCGTATTCGCACGGGTGAAACTGGACCTGAAGCTCTTTAACTAAAGAGTCCCTTTAAATATAAAACCATTTATAGAATACGAATAGGAGTATAGAACAATGGAAAATAATATCTTTGAACTGCAGTATGCCCTGGATACTTTTTACTTTTTAGTAATGGGCGCACTTGTGATGTGGATGGCTGCAGGCTTTGCCATGTTAGAAGCTGGTTTGGTCCGCTCAAAAAGCACCACAGAAATCTTAACTAAGAACATCGCCCTTTTTGCTATCGCTTGTACCGCATATTTAGTAGTCGGTTACGAGTTAATGTATGACGGTGGTATTTTCTTGAAAGATATTGCTCTAGATGGCGCTAAATCTGCTGATGGCCTAACAGCTGCAGTATTGGCAGAGTCAGCAGAAGCAAAATTTGATGGCGGATCTGTATATTCAAATGCTTCAGACTTCTTCTTCCAGGTCGTTTTCGTTGCTACCGCAATGTCGATTGTATCTGGTGCAGTGGCTGAGCGAATGAAACTTTGGTCTTTCTTGATTTTTGCAGTTGTCATGACAGCATTCATCTACCCAATGGAAGGTTCATGGACCTGGGGCGGAAAATCAGTATTCGGTATGTTTAGCCTAGGCGATGACTTCGGTTTCTCTGACTTTGCGGGTTCTGGAATCGTTCACATGGCTGGTGCTGCTGCTGCGTTATCTGGTGTTATTTTACTAGGCGCAAGAAAAGGTAAATACGGAAAAGATGGCAAGATCAACCCGATTCCAGGTGCTAACTTACCGCTAGCTACTCTAGGTACATTTATCCTTTGGATGGGGTGGTTCGGATTTAATGGCGGTTCTGTACTTAAATTGGGTGACGTTGCCAATGCAAACTCTGTTGCGATGGTATTCCTGAATACGAATGCAGCTGCTGCTGGTGGCGTGATTGTTGCACTAATCGTTGCACGTTTAATGTTCGGTAAAGCTGACTTAACAATGGCGCTTAACGGTGCTTTAGCAGGTCTTGTAGCGATCACAGCAGAGCCTTCTACACCAACGCCATTAATGGCAACTATCATCGGCGGAATCGGTGGTCTTATCGTTGTATTCTCTATCATCACTTTAGATAAGATGAAAATAGATGATCCGGTTGGTGCAATCTCAGTACACGGTGTAGTTGGCCTTTGGGGATTACTTGCAGTTCCATTAACAAATTCTGGTGCAACTTTTGTTGGTCAGTTAGTTGGCGCCGCTACAATCTTCATCTGGGTATTTGGAACTTCCTTTATCGTCTGGCTGGTGATCAAAATGATCATGGGTATCCGGGTCTCTGAAGAGGAAGAGTATGAAGGTGTGGATATCGGTGAGTGCGGAATGGAAGCCTATCCTGAGTTCACTTCAACTAACTAATTAATCTTGGTAGCCTTGTTTAAGGCAATAAAAAAAGAGAGCTTAGGCTCTCTTTTTTTATGAGGGTTATTTCTTATTACAAATAAATAATTTGGTATAAAAAAAGCGGTTCCAGATTAACCATGGGGAGAAGATATGCGCAGCTGAAGTGTATCAACCATGGCCTCTCTGGAACCAATATGAAGGTAAGGAAAGTCCCTCCATATAAACATTTGACGGCTTCATATATGATTAGTTCAAAATTTATTAAGAAAATTATATTGTATAGAAAGATTAAAAATAGATTAGGTTAATAATCAATATCTTACTGCTTAAAAAAATTGATAAAAAATAACAAAAAAATTCAAATTAAAGCAATTCTCCTTTTTTATATTGAATAGAGTTCACTCAATATTTAGCTTTTTATGGGAAAAATTAGACTCTAACAAGCTAAGTAAAGTTATGTTAATCACTGCTTAGGTCAACAAATAGCTTAGTTGGGCTAAATAGAAATAGGAAGTACGAGAGAAAGAGGGTGTGACCACCTTTTCAGGAAGCCCCAATAAACTGAGCAACAGCGACGTTGCACCAAACTCAGTGTTTTAATTTAAAACGACAAAAAACCACGTAAAAGTAGGGGGGTGACTTAAATAGAGCCATCTAACAGAAATAGAGTCATCAACAGAAATAGAGTCTTCTAACAGAATTAGTGTCTTCTAACCAAACCAAAAACTATCTGGTTTATTTAAAAACTCTTTCACGGTCATGTAATGAGTTCCATCACAAGAAAAAGTCAAACCGACCATTCCATTGATCACATTAATCGAGCCCGAACGTAAATAAATCGTCTCATCGGCATTTCTTAAATCTTTAAGCCTAGCTATAACCAGTTTCACCTTGTGCTCAAGGACCCTTGATTCAGCAGGATAAGGCCGCGCGGGATAAGCAAGGCAAACATCCGGGTTGATGATTTCATCCAACACATGTAATTGGTATTCATAGGGTCGCTCGTACGCCCAAAGCGTTGCCCGAGAGCTACCATAATGTAGTTTGACGTGGAAAATGCCACGCTTACATATTAAGTTAGTAATAATGTCATGGACTTGATCCAGGTGCTGATCCATAGCGCTGATGACGCGCTCTTGCTGAAACAGGTTTTTTCGAATGGCAGGATCACCTTTAATTTGACGCCAGGATTGTTCTTCGCAAATATTAATTTCATCATCAGGGAAGTCATCGATATCAAAATCAGCAACGATAAAACCCAGTAAGTTGCCGTTTTCATGAAATACCGGATGTGTTGCTGTAATGCTCGGTTTGCGATCTACACTACTGAGGTATACGGGCGATAAGGAAAAACCTTTTTCGCTATGAATATTATGTGTATAAGGTCGTTTTGATAAATCCTGGCCACGAGCGTATCGCTTGCTGGATCCATCTGAAAATATATTAGAACTTAACTGTAATCCTTGAAAATCAATCACATAAAATAATTTTGATTGGGGGATTTTATGAATAGCCTGAATAAGATATTGATCAATTTCTTCCGGGTATTCCCAAAATTTGGCACAATCCAACGCTAGAGCTAACATTTTAAATTTTAACTCTGCCCCTAAACGATTTTTACGCTTTGTAATTTTATCTGAGAGATGCGCTTGCATAGTTATAACCCATATCCTTTGGTTTCATTAAAAAGGTCACCCCCCCACTTTTAAGCCTTTTTTTAACAAGCAGCTTATTCAGTGTTTGACCCTTTAAAAAAAAGTAATCAGGAACAAAAGGCCTTTTGGTATAAGCTACATAGGAGGAGAAACCAAACCAATTCAAATACCTTCTGTTCCCGATTTATAAGTCAGTTCCCGCTAAAGACTGACGGTCCGCTTTATTGTAATTATTATGTTATAGCCAAGTGGTTGCTAAGCTACTTTATTCTTTGCATGCTGAGATTCTTTAAAGTCAACAACTGGTGATTCAATAGAGCTTACTGGCTCTTCCTTTTCAACACTTTTCTGCTCTGTTAATTCTTCACTTTTTTTTCCGTGACGCTCATATAAAAAGCGTAATACTTCATGTCTACAATGGTTATATTGCTTACTTTCAGATATTTCGATTCGGTCACGAGGTTGAGGTAGATTAACCTCCAATATTTCACCGACGGTTGCTGCAGGGCCATTCGTCATCATCACAATTCGATCAGATAACAAAACTGCCTCATCAACATCATGCGTCACCATCATCATGGTATTGCCCAGATCTGCTTGAATTTCCATTACCGAATCTTGTAGATGAGCGCGAGTTAACGCATCCAGTGCGCCAAAAGGCTCATCCAACAGTAATACTTCAGGTTCCATTGCCAATGCTCTGGCAATACCCACGCGTTGATTCATTCCGCCAGATATTTCACCTGGACGCTTATGCAATGCGTGCTCCATATGCACCAGTTGCATATTGTGTTCAATCCATTCGCGCATTTCTGCTTTGCTTTTTTTACCTTTAAAAATTGTTTTAACGGCAAGCTCAACATTTTCATAAGCCGTTAACCAGGGAAGCAACGAATGATTCTGAAAAACCATGGCACGCTCAGGTCCTGGAACAGTCACTTCTTTACCGTTTAAAATAACACCGCCAGCAGTTGCTTGATAAAGTCCGGCAATCACATTTAATACCGTCGATTTACCACAACCCGAATGGCCAATTATGGATACGAACTCGCCCTTTTTAATCTTAATGTTTACATCCTCTAATGCTCTAAAAGAGCCTTGAGGAGTGGGGAAGTCCATATTAACGCCGGTTAATTCAAGATGAATTTTTTCCATTTTATAAAACCTCTTTTAAAATCTTATTTTAGACTTAGATTCTGTCTTTTATTAACGTAACGCAACCGTCTTGTCCCAAGATACTTTTTTCTGTAACACCAGCATTAATCGATCAAGTAAAAATCCAATTAAACCAATGACAATGACAGCTACCATAATTCTACCTAAAGAATTGGAACTCCCATTTTGAAACTCATCCCAAACAAATTTACCTAAGCCCGGGTTTTGTGAAAGCATCTCCGCAGCGATAAGCACCATCCATGCGATACCTAATGACAAGCGTAAGCCGGTAAAAATCATTGGGATTGCAGAAGGTAAAACAATTTTTCTTACATGCGTCCACCAGCTCAAACGCAATACATGACTAACATTTTGTAAATCTTTGCTCACATTAGTCACACCCACGGCGGTACTGATGATGGTTGGCCATAAGCAGCAAAGGAGTACCGTAATTGCTGAATTCAAAAATGATTTATCAAACCAGGCATCGTCTGAAGTGACGTATGTCGCACTAACGATCATCGTTACTATCGGCAACCATGCGAGTGGTGAAACGGGTTTAAATATTTGCACCAATGGATTGAGTGCCGCATAAACGGTTTTACTTAAACCGGCGACAATACCTATAGGAATCGCGATTAAAGAAGCCAATAAAAAACCAGCCATAACGGTAACTATACTAGTGATAATCTGATCGAAAAAAGTTGGGTTACCGGCATATGTTCGAACTTTTATAGTGGCTTCCGGATCTTTTGCTAATTTTTTGGCATTGCGGGTTTCTTGTCTCTCATAGAAAGAGACTTGTTTTTGTCGCTCATCCTGATGTTCATCAACCAAAGCTAAAAATTGAGAATAGACCTGTTTTGGCCCCGGCACTGCACCCAGGGAAGTGACGACTTTTGGTGCCAGTAAACTCCATAGCATTAAAAAAATTAAAACACCAAGGATAGGTGTGGCAAAACTGTTAAAGAACGCTTTAAAATCTCCTTTATTAAACGTTCTAAGTTCTATGCTTTGACTACTCACTAATAGATCCTCTTTTAATCTTACCTAACCTAAAAAGCCCGCCCTTTCGGGCGGGAACCGCTAGGAACTTGTTAACCTTTATCATCACCCTTAAGGCCAATTTTAAATGACTCTATATATTCATTGGGTTTACTACCGTCATAAACCAAACCATCAATGAATTCTTTTTGTGGAGGTTTATAGCCAGTTTCTTTGGCGAAATCCGGGAACTCTTCAGCCTTTAATTTGCCTTCTGATATCAACTCTTCAGCAGCAATTTTATAGATTTCAGGCTTATAAACTTTCTTTGCTATGTCGGAATACCAGTTATCATCTTTTTTCTCATCGATCTGACCCCAACGACGCATTTGAGTTAGATACCAAATAGCATCAGAGTAATAGGGGTAAGTAGCGTTATAACGGAAGAACACATTGAAATCGGGCACTTCACGCTTATCGCCTTTTTCATATTCGAAAGTGCCGGTCATAGAGTTAGCGATAACATCAACATCAGCACCCACATAGTTTGGCTTGGCAAGAATTTTCACCGCTTCCATTCTGTTTTTGTTGTTGTCTTCATCGAGCCATTTAGCCGCACGAATCATCGCTTTTACTAAACGAACCGTTGTATTCGGATATTTTTTGGTGAATTCATCAGTCATACCAAAAACTTTTTCCGGGTTATCTTTCCAGATTTCATAATCGGTAATCACTGGTACACCAATGCCTTTAAAAACAGCTTGTTGGTTCCAAGGCTCTCCGACACAATATCCATCAATGGTGCCTGCTTCCATTGTTGATGGCATTTGTGGCGGTGGAGTGACAGATAATTGAACGTCAGCTTGTAGTTGACCTTTGATATCACCTTTTGATGGCGCGTAATAACCAGGATTCAAACCACCAGCAGCCAGCCAATAGCGCAATTCGTAGTTATGTGTAGACACAGGGAAAACCATGCCCATTTTGAATGCTTTACCTTTGTCTTTATAAGACTCAACAACTGGCTTAAGGGCATCTGCTTTTATAGGGTGAACCGGCTTTCCATCTTTGTGCTCGATATGTTTCTTCATTTCCGCCCAAACAGTATTCGATACGGTAATGCCATTACCATTCAAATCCATTGAAAATGGTGTAACGATATGTGCCTTAGTACCAAAACCGATGGTTGCTGCCAAAGGCTGACCAGCCAGCATGTGGGCGCCATCTAATTGGCCATCGATAACGCCATCAAGAAGTACTTTCCAGTTTGCCTGAGCTTCGAGTTTTACAAATAAGCCCTCATCCTCAAAATAGCCTTTTTCATAAGCAATCGCCAACGGAGCCATATCGGTTAATTTGATAAAGCCAAATTTCAAGTCTTCTTTTTCTGGCTCGCCGACTTCTGCAAAAGCAGGAATTGTAACGAGTGCAGCACTCATTGTTAAAGCTACACTGATAGTTAAAGTAACCTTTTTAAGAAAACTGCTGTCTTTTGATTTGTGTTTTGAACTACTTTTACTACTACTTAATTTCACCTAAAACTCCAATAACTATTTATCTATAATTATTAGAGGCATTGCAAAGCCCATGCCAAAAAAATATAAAGACTCCTTGCCTTACGGCTTATCTCATTGATTAATAATAGATTTATTAAAGTTAAAATTTCTTTAATTTCTATTAGTAACCACTATCACAGTAATATTCTTCTTCAAAAGATGGCATCAAAGATTCAAATTGCATCATTCAAGTGCATTTCTCACATTCAAAATGACACCCCCCTACTTTTAGCCATAATTACGTTTGGCATATAAGTTGCTAATAGAGATTATGAAAGACTTAATGGTTTAACGATCTCTATGAATGTATTACAAACTGGAAGTATTAAAACAACCTGCCCATACTGTGGTGTAGGTTGTGGTGTATTAGCTTCGATAGATGAACAGGGTGTAGTATCAGTTAAGGGTGACCCGGATCATCCTGCCAATTACGGACGCCTGTGTTCCAAGGGAACAGCACTTGGAGAGACAGCCTATTTACAAGACAGGTTGCTATATCCTGAAATCAAAGGAGAACAGGTTAGCTGGGATCAAGCGCTTAGCACTATTTCGGGGCGCTTTTCAGAGATTATTACCGAACATGGTGCAGACGCCGTCGCTTTTTATGTATCTGGCCAATTATTAACAGAAGATTATTACGTTGCTAATAAGCTCATGAAAGGCTTTATTGGCTCTGCCAATATCGATACCAATTCGCGTTTATGCATGTCTTCAGCTGTTGCTGCTTATAAACGCGCATTTGGTGAAGATTGTGTTCCGTGTAGTTTTGAAGATTTAGATAAAGCCAACTTAATTGTCTTAACAGGCAGCAATGCGGCTTGGTGCCATCCTATTTTATTTCAGCAAATAGTCCGTGCTAAAAAAGCCAACCCTAAACTAAAAGTCATCAATATTGACCCGCGCGAAACTCAAACGACCAGCGCCGCAGATATCCAGCTTTCTCTAAAGCCAGGTACAGATGCCATTTTATTTAATGGCCTTCTTAATTTCCTAAAAGAGTCCGATATTGAAAACAGTTTCTTTACTGAAAACTGCACCAGTGGAATCGATGATGCCATACAAGCAGCGCAAGAATCATCTCCCAGTATTGTGAGTGTTGCTGAACAATGCGCACTTACAGAAGATGACGTCAGTGAATTTTACAACCTGTTTGCCAATACAGAAAAAGTTGTCACTGTTTTTTCACAGGGTATCAATCAATCATCTAGCGGTGTTGATAAAGGCAATGCAATTATCAATTGCCACCTTTTCACAGGAAGAATTGGACGACCAGGAATGGGACCCTTTTCATTTACTGGACAGCCAAATGCCATGGGTGGTCGAGAGGTTGGTGGTCTTGCGAATCAATTAGCCGCTCATATGGATCTTGAAAATCCTGAGCATTGTGACCGTGTACAGCGCTTTTGGAAATCGCCCACAATTGCTAACAAACAAGGGTTAAAAGCAGTCGATTTATTTGATGCGATTGATCAGGGCAAAGTGAAAGCAGTCTGGATAATGGCAACCAATCCAGTGGTCAGCATGCCGGATACAGACAAGGTCAAAGCGGCATTGCAAAAGTGCGAATTAGTCATCGTTTCAGACTGTGTACGTGAAACAGATACCGCTAAGGTTGCCGATATTTTATTGCCTGCTTTAACATGGGGCGAAAATGATGGCACCGTCACCAATTCGGATCGTCATATTTCTCGACGCCGTTCATTTTTATCGGCACCGGGCCAAGCAAGAGCTGACTGGGATATTATTACAGAAGTCGCACATCGCATGGGATTTGCCGAGCATTTCCCCTATCATAAAACAGCAGATATTTTTCGTGAACATGCGGCACTATCGGCATTTGAAAATGAGGCTGAAACGCCAGGACACCGGGTTTTCGATATCGGCGGATTGCAGCAAATGAGTGATCAGGAATATGAAACATTTCCGATTAAACCATGGCCGATAATGGCTGATACACCCGCTGGAACCACTCGTCTTTTTTCCGATGGGAAATTCAGCACGCCCGATGGTAAGGCGCGCTTTATCAGCGTTAAACCGAAGCCTCCGGTATTTGCTACAACTAAAGACTTTCCGCTGGTACTCAATACAGGTCGGGTACGTGATCATTGGCATACGATGACTCGTACAGGTGTATCGCCTCGTTTATCAGCACATATTCATGAGCCTTACGTAGAAATACATCCCCTTGATGCTGTGCAATATGGTTTAAGCAATGGCAGCCTTGCTCGCATAAATAGCCCGCTAAATAAATCAGTAATTGTCAGGGTGCAATTTTCAGATAAACAACAACGCGGCAGTATATTCCTGCCGATACACTGGAGTAGCCAATTTAGTAGTCGCGCCAATGTAGGTACTTTAATTCCATCAATAGTTGATCCAATTTCGGGACAACCAGAATCTAAGCACGGCATTGTAAATATCGAACCGTATCAGGGTAATTGGCATGGGTTTATCCTCTCAACCAACTCGACTAATCTCAACCTTAGTTTTGCCAAGTACTGGGTGAAATCACGGGGACGTGGTTTCTGGCGTTATGAAATGGCTGGGTATCATTGTGGGCCAGATTGGGCATCTTTCTCCAAGGAACTTCTCGGTACTATCAGTGATGACGAATGGATTGAATACTTCGATAAATCTAACCACACTTATAGAGCAGCCCAGTTTAGAGGTCCTAAATTAATCAATATAATTTTTATCGGTCCCAATGAAAAACTACCACCACGTGACTGGTTGATTAGCCTGTTTCAAAAAGAAGAGATATCAAAAAGCGAGCGCATTAGTCTGCTTAGCGGCAAGCCGCTTGTTGATCAGGAAGATGCGGGAAAAACAGTCTGTGCCTGTTTTAATGTCGGTGAAAAAACCATTCTTAAGGCAATCAATGAGAAGAATTTAACCACAGCAGAACAAATTGGAGAATGCTTACAGGCAGGCACTAACTGCGGCTCATGTTTACCGGAACTTCGGGGTATCTTAGCGAGTAACACATTCGCTAGCGCCTAACTGGTGCGATCTAATTATAAAGCGCACCACAATACCCCTCATTTCTGATTGAAATTAAGTCACCCCCCTACTTTTAAGCCTTTTTTCTTTGTTTGGTTTAAACCATCGTTTATTGATATAGCGCATGCAAGTTTTAGCGCCTTTTTATCTTATCTTCACCTTAAGAATCCTGTACCAATAAACTCGCTTATTAATATTAATTCCAGTTAATTCAGCAGCTTAATTCAAGTTATTTAGACAATACAAAAGTAAGCAGCTTTATTTCTTACCAACTTGGCATGTATTTTGCTATTTCTTATGTGAATGCTATTCCACTTTTAGCCAAGGTATAAATCATAATATGCAAACAATAGTCGAATCTCAGGAATTAAATAAATCATTAGGTAAACACGAATACAAAAAACCGGATACAAAAATGCCGAGTAAATTAACCGTATCAATTGGCGAATATTCAGATAAAGGCCGTAAGGAAATTAATCAGGACTTTCATGGTTGCTACTATCCAAATGAACCTTTATTAACAACTAAGGGAATTGCCCTGGCTATTGCTGATGGAATTAACAATAGTTATATCAGCCAGATTGCCAGTGAGACAAGTGTTGCGGGATTTTTAGACGACTACTTTTGTACCACTGAAAGCTGGTCTGTTAAGCGTTCTGCACATCGGGTATTAAATGCGACCAATTCATGGTTACACTCACAATCACAAAAGACTCAAGGCCACCCCGATTATGACAAAGACTATGTCTGTACATTTAGTGCGCTGATACTTCAATCTACAAGAGCCCATATATTTCATATTGGTGATACCCGTATCTATCGCATACGCGGGGATGGGCTTGAGCAATTGACTAGGGATCATTGTCTGCGTGTTTCAGATGAAATAAGTTATCTGAATAGAGGCCTTGGAATATATTCGATCCTGGATATAGATTATCAAACTACAACGATAAAGGCTGATGACGTATTTTTTATGACAACAGATGGTGTTTACGAGCATCTAAGCGATGCAATTCATTATCGATACCATCAAGGAACATAATCAAGACCTTGATCTAGCGGCAGAACTGCTTGTTGAAAAAGCTTATCAGGTAGGAAGTACTGATAGCCTCACCGCACAATTAGTAAAAATTGATAGGCTGCCAGGGAAAAATACTTCGAATCCATAAGCTTATTGAGCAAAAAATCAAGATTCCCCCCAATTTTAAAGGAGTAAACGATGAAAAAAATAGAAATGACTGAAGAAATTTTAGCAGCCAAGAAGTCGGCGGCGATTAGCTGGGAAGAACTTGCTGAAAAAGTTTCAATATCACCCGTGTTTTTAACCTCAGCTTGTTTAGGTATGAACAGCTTATTAAAAGAGCCTGCCGATAAAGTATGTGAAGTTCTTGGTTTAAGCGCTGATGTTTCAGGGGCACTTCAAGATTTTCCACACAAAAGCTGGGATAAACTCGTACCGACAGATCCTGTTGTCTACCGTTTTTACGAAATTGTCGGTGTATATGGCGATACGATTAAAGAAATTATCAAAGAAAAATTTGGCGATGGCATTATGAGCGCGATTGATTTTTCAATGCATATCGACAAAGAAGAAAACCCTGCAGGTGATCGCGTTGTAATCACCATGAACGGTAAATTCTTAGAATATAAATCGTGGTAAATTCCAAGCTTGTAGCAATCTATTTGTTACGAAAGTTGCCGTTGGAATGATTTATTTATGAGGCTAGTAATTCTATAGATAATTAAAAACAGCATAAAAGTGGGGGTGGCTTTTCTAGGCTCACCAAGAGCCAGAAATGACAAGTCAAATAAATGAGTTATTCGTTTTTAGACAACAAAACGATAAGCTCACTAAAGTCCGTCGTAGATTCTGTGAAGAATCGTCGACGTACAATGATCATGCTGGATAAAAAGTTAAATTGATAACTAATACCCACCTCCCCCACTTTTAGCCGCTTTTTGATACCAATAACGCAATAATAATCACTAGCTGTATCGCTGCAACAGACTGCCAAAAAACCGTGGGATTTCGTTGCATCAGTGGCGGTTTTGTTTGATTGATAAAGTTTTTGTTTGGATGTCTTAAATCGTACACAAATTCACTCAATACGTCGTAACGTTTGAGTGGGTCTGGGTTAAGCGCTCTTCGCAAGGTGAAGTCTATCCAGAGTGGAATATCGGTATCATCACTGATCACACTTTTATAATGCAATCTTCTTTGCGCTGAGCGAGTGCGTGCTTTAGCGACTTGAGAGCCGTAAGGCAAGTTTGCCTGAGAGCATTTGATAGGCGATAACCGCAAGTGAAAATTGATCTGCTTTGGCCGTCGGGAATTCACCGAGGAAGTATTCCGGAGCAGTGAATTGTGCGGTGCCTAGTATCGCTTGTTCTTCATCTGATGATTTCATTTCATCGATACCTGCCACACTGGTTGAGCCGAAATCTATTATTTTTACCGTGCCCGTGGTGTCAATCATGATATTTTCTGGGCGCAGGTCTTGATGGAGCATATCAAGTCGATGAAATGCGCGTAAACCCTGAGATATTTGCTCAATAATATTACGTACGCTTTCGACGGAGGGTTTTGGATTGTCGATCATCCATTGTGCGAGCGTCTGGCCTTCTATGTATTCCAAAACGATATAGAAAAAGTGTCGTTTACGTATTTGTTTAATGGGTTTTAAAACATGGGCGCTATCGATGCGTCGCGCAATCCATTCTTCTAACAGCAGCCGCTCCAAATGATTGCTGTTTTCACTTAATTCCACTGATGGTACTTTGATGACGACCGGTTGTTGTGTTTCGTCATCTACCGCTTTGAATACATGACTGCGGGCGCTGGCGTAAACTTGACTGATAATCGTATAGCCATCAAAACGCATACGCGGTTCTAACTGGGGAGGCAAAGGAAGTTGAGCCGCTTCTTTGATCACTTCAGACGCTTCTTTTTCTGGCAATGAATCGACACAGATGATTTGTATGCTGATATTATCGTCGCTGCCATTCGCAAAAGCTTTTTCTGCGATTTTTTCGGCAGCCTGTTGCAGATCATCTTTGTATGTTTTACACAGTTCTGCCATTTCCTGATCACTCATGAATTCAAAGATTCCATCAGTCATGAGCAAAAAGGTATCACCTTGTTCCAGGTCGATACTGCTGTAATCAAGATCGAGTTGTTGATCCATACCGAGCGCACTTTTTAGATACGACTCCTTACTGGATACTTTAACGCGATGTTCTTGTGTGAGTAGTTCTAATCCTGAGTCATTTTGTAGTCGATAAATACGCGAATCACCAACATGAAACAAGTGAGCCGTACTGGATTTAATCACGAGGCCACTAAAGGTGCAGACATACCCTTTATCGAGGTTATAGCGGTATTCGCTTTGTCGTGTTTGTGAATATAACCACGAGTTTATGGCGCTTAATACGGTTAGGCCGGATCGCTTAACACTCCATGCATCTGATGTGCTGTAGTAGTCACTGACAAAACCATCAATGGCGGCCTTACTCGCTTCCTGGCTAACGTTACTGCTACTGATGCCATCCGCTAAGGCAATCACAATACCTTTGGTATCGATATGTGGTGCAGCGGGGATTTCAATTCCGCAGTAGTCTTGATTGACTTCTTTTAAACCTTTATCTGAGTACTGGCCAGACGATATAGAGAGTATTTTTTTCATTTTTTATACCAAGAACTAAACTACAAATAGGCGTAAATTATAAGCAAAAAAAAAGCCCCGGCCAGGTTGGTCGAGGCTTTATTGTAGCTCAATTACTGTTTATATTTATTTAGCCCTAGTTATTGAGTCACTGTTTTCGTATTCATGCTTTCTTTTCTAGCACGCTCTTTACTAGTACGAACGTGTGTATAGTAAAGCGGTAATCCAACTAATAATAAACCACCCGCCAAGTTACCTAGTACCGTTGGAATTTCATTCCATATTAGGTAATCAGCGATAGTGAACTCACCACCCATAATCATTGAGAACGGGAACAAGAACATATTTACAATTGAATGCTCAAATGCCATGTAGAAGAACAGCATGATTGGCATCCACATCGCCATCATCTTACTGCTCGCTGAGGTTGAGATCATAGCGCCTACAACGCCCATTGAAACCATCCAGTTACACAGCATGCCACGAATGAAAATTGTGAACCAACCACCCAGACCGTGTTCTTTGTAACCTAGAGTACGTGACTCACCAATCGAGCCTACCTTTTCAGCAATAGCACCACCATCTGTTGCGTAACCGTAGGTTAAAATAAAAGATGCAAAGAAAGCTACTGTGATTGCACCACAGAAATTACCAATAAACACTAAACCCCAATTGCGCATTAGCTCATTAAAAGTACAGCCAGCACGCTTATCTAAAACTGCCAAAGGTACTAAAGTGAAAACACCCGTAAGCAAGTCAAACTTCATAAGATAAAGCATGATAAATCCAACAGGGAATAAAACAGCTCCTAACAGTGGATTACCTGTTTGTGTGATTACGGTGATTGCAAAAAATGCCGCGAGAGCAAGGATTGCGCCAGCCATAAATGCGCGAATAAATGTATCTTTAGTAGACATGAATATTTTCTGTTCGCCAGCATCTACCATCTTGGTTACGAATTCACTTGGTTCTAAATAAGCCATTAGTTTTTCCTTTCGTTGTTTAAATTTAAAGTAATCTAATTTATGTAAAGCAAGAAAAGTGCCAACTAAAAAAACTGAGTGATGTAGACCTAAGGAAATTATTTTTTCATATTATGTTTGGTAAAAGTGCGATTATTTAAAATCGAGTGATATTAGTGCGTTGCAGACGAGTCTATTGTTTGAATAGTCCATCCATAAACGTATTGTTTTATTAAGCACTGCTAACACAACAATGCACAATCTCAGTGCTGCTATTTAAATATGCACTATTTTTGTGCTCACACTGATATAACAATATCACCCCCCCACTTTTAACCGGTTTTTCATTTAATGCATTGAAAACCTCGACCTCGTTGTCATTTATACGTTCCACCATTGTCTCGCTCTACTCGGCTAGTCATATTTTATTTACAAAACTCCCTTACAATAGATTTAACCAACTTTGGCACACAATTTGCTGATAGGTGTTTAAAGAGTTAATTGGAGTTCTACTGTGAGTAACGCTACAACACAAATCGACAAACAAAACCTTATATTAATCGGCAATGGCATGGCAGGCATGCGTACCATTGAAGAGCTATTAAAGCTAGAACCTGAAAAATACAATATTACCGTATTTGGTGAAGAACCTTACGGTAACTACAACCGCATCATGTTATCTCCAGTTTTGGCGAATGAGAAAACGCTCGAAGAAGTGATGTTGAACGATGATGACTGGTATCAGGAAAACAATATCCGTTTTGAGAAGGGTAAAAAAGTAATTGAAGTTGACCGATTAAACAAAAAGGTCATTGCCGAAGACGGAACAGAATTACCTTATGACAAGTTATTGATTGCTACCGGCTCAACTTCCTTCATGTTGCCATTACCTGGTGCAGATAAAGAAGGCGTGATTGGGTTTCGTGATGTCAAAGATGTTGATGCAATGGTCGACGCTGCAAAAAATTATAAAAAAGCGGTAGTAATTGGTGGTGGCTTACTTGGCCTTGAAGCAGCCAATGGCTTAATGAAGCAAGGCATGGATGTAACCGTTGTACATATCAACGACATCTTAATGGAACGTCAGCTCGATAAAGCCGCAGCAACCATGTTGCAAAAATCATTAGAAGAGAGGGGCATGAAGTTTTTAATGTCGCATGCTTCTAAAGAGATTTTAGGTGATAAGCGCGTAACAGGACTTCGCTTTAACGATGGCTCAGAAATTGATACTGATCTATTAGTGATGGCGGTGGGAATTAAACCCAATTTCGAACTCGCAAAATCCACAGGAATTCATTGCGAACGCGGTATTGTCGTTAGCGATACCATGCAAACTTTCGATCCAAATATTTACGCGATTGGTGAATGTGTTCAACATCGAGGTGAAGTCTATGGATTAGTTGCCCCTTTATTTGAGCAAGCCAAAGTCGCGGCGAATCATCTGGCTGAACTGGGTTATGGACGCTACGAAGGTACAGTGACTTCTACCATGCTCAAAGTAACAGGAATTTCATTGTTCTCTGCCGGTGATTTTACCGGTGATGAAGATACTGAAGAACTGTTATTCCGCGACGTTGCCAGTGGCACTTACAAAAAACTGATTCTGCGTGACAATGTGATTGTCGGAGCATGCTTATACGGAGATACCATGGACGGCACCTGGTATTTCCAGATGATGAAAGATGGGACTAATGTTTCTGATTTCAGGGATTCAATTTTATTTGGCCAGGCACATTTGGGTGACGCGGGTCACGGTGATGAAACACGCGTTGCGGCAATGGCAGATAATGCCGAAATTTGCGGCTGTAACGGTGTTTGCAAAAGTGAAATCGTTGGAGCAATAACTGAAAAAAAGCTATTCACTTTAGATGATGTACGCGCCCATACCAAAGCATCTGCTTCCTGTGGCTCATGTACTGGTCTGGTTGAATCTTTATTGGCACATACCCTCGGTGGTGATTACTCACAAGCACCGAGTAAGAAACCATTATGTACCTGTACCGAATTAACGCATGAAGAAGTACGTGCAGCTATTCGAGAACAGAGCTTAAAAGATCACAACGATGTCCGTACTTATCTAAACTGGAAAACAGAAGATGGTTGTGCAGTTTGTCGACAGGCAACCAACTATTATCTGCTGTGTGAAAATCCCGACTATAACGATCCTGAATCCCGTTTTATTAATGAACGGGCACATGGAAATATCCAAAAAGATGGTACTTACTCGGTTGTACCACGCATGTTTGGCGGTATGTGCACACCTAAAGACCTGAGAGCAATCGCTGATGTTGCTGACAAATTCGAAGTCCCTGAAATGAAGGTTACAGGTGGCCAACGTATTGATATGTTCGGCATCAAAAAAGAAGACTTACCTCTCGTTTGGAAAGATTTAAGTGAAGCGGGTTTTGTTTCTGGGCATGCTTATGGCAAGGCGATGCGTACATGTAAAACCTGTATCGGTGATTCCTGGTGTCGAATGGGAACACAGGATTCGACCCGTTTAGGCATTAAATTAGAGGAACTTACCTGGGGTTCCTGGATGCCACATAAATACAAACTGGCTGTTTCTGGTTGCCCACGAAATTGCGCCGAAGCAACCATCAAAGATTTCGGTGTGGTTTGTGTTGATTCGGGTTACGAAATTCATGTGGGTGGTAATGGCGGTATCAAAGTACGCGTGACTGATTTCTTAATTAAGTTGGATACAGAAGAAGAAGTTTTAGAGTACTGCGCAGCTTTCAGCCAATACTATCGTGAGGATGCACATTACCTTGAAAGAACAGCGCCTTGGATTGAACGTGTCGGATTAGACAAAATAAAGGCAGCTGTTTTAGATGATGAAGCTAATCGAAAAGCACTCTATGAACGATTCCTTATTTCGCAAAAGCCTGCTCAAATCGATCCATGGAAAAAACACGCTGATGGTATAGATGCGAATCAATTTAAATCGATAAAAATAACTGCGGCATAAGCATCAGGAAAGAGGATATTTATAAATGACAACTGGAAATATGAACAACTGGTTAGAAATAGCAGCGCTTGAAGAAATTCCTGTTTTAGGTTCGCGTGTCGTAGAAACAGATACGGTAAAAATAGCGTTATTCAGAGGTAAAGAAGATACCGTATTTGCTATAAAAGATCAGTGTCCGCACAAACAAGGGCCGCTATCTCAAGGCATTATGCATGGAGATTCTGTCACTTGTCCGTTACATAACTGGAAAATCAGTCTGGTATCTGGTGAAGCTTTGGGTGCCGATGAGGGCTGTACCAATGTGTATGAAACAATGGTCGAAGACGGTAAAGTGTTTCTAAAAAGCCCTTCCGAATAGTAACTATTCGGAGACTTATTATGAATGAAAGAGGAAACCAACCTCGTCGTTCCGCGGGTAATACCCGTATGGAGGTCGCTGACCATATAAATGTGGATGGCGAAGCAGTACCTATTGATATGCATGGCTATCTAACTAATCCTGACGACTGGAATAGAAATGTTGCGCTCAAACAGGCTGAACTTGCCAATGTCGATATGACAGATGATCACTGGTTTGTGGTAAATTATATTCGCGAGCTATACGAATACAGTAGTTGTGTACCCGAAGCTCGTCATGCACTTAAATCGATGAAGCAACATCTTGGAAAAGAACGCGCCACACGTAAATATCTTTATAAACTATTCCCCTATGGCTATGCCATTCAGGCTTGCCGAATTGCTGGAACCCGAGTACCGCTAAAAATCATGTTGGATTTGTAGCAATGTAGACCTTAGACTTAAACACTGTTTTAAAAGTCACCCCCCCCACTTTTATGAGGTTTTTACTGAACGATACAATACTATTGTTTTTGTAAAGAGTTGGTATACTTCGACGTTTTCACACATTCAGATACAGAACTGCCATGTTTAAAAATATCTGCTGGGCCCAAAAACTCTTTGCGATAATGATTTTTGCATTATTAATCGTCAGCATTTCAGCCACGCTTAGTGGCTGTGGTAACAAAGGTGATTTGTACCTGCCAGATAATAATGGTTCTGTAGATAATTCAAAAACTACCGATACTATAAAAACACCAAAGAAGCGTTGATATGGACTATTTTAATTACAAAAATGGACAGCTATTTGCTGAAGATGTCGCATTGGAAGATATTGCAAAGCAATACGGCACACCCTGTTATGTCTATTCACGCGCCACTTTAGAGCGTCATTATCATGCTTTTAATGATGCCTTTGGTGATCAACCGCACTTGATCTGCTATTCGGTAAAAGCCAATTCCAATATCGCTATTTTAAATTTACTGGCGCGTTTGGGTTCTGGTTTTGACATTGTTTCTTTGGGCGAATTAGAGCGCGTTTTGAAAGCCGGTGGTGATCCTAAAAAAGTTGTGTTCTCAGGTGTTGGTAAACGTGCCGATGAAATGCAACGTGCATTGGAAGTAGGGATTCGCTGCTTTAATGTTGAATCAGCCGCTGAGTTAGAGCGATTAAACGATGTTGCAGCAAGCATGGGAAAAATAGCGAGTATTTCGATTCGTGTAAACCCCGATGTTGATGCTAAAACACACCCTTATATTTCTACTGGCTTAAAAGAAAATAAATTCGGTATCGATATCAGCCTTGTTGACGCAGTATATTTACGAGCTGCTGAGATGGAAAATATAGAAGTCACTGGCATTGATTGTCATATTGGCTCCCAGCTCACTGAAGTTACTCCTTTTATGGATGCTTTAGAGCGCTTGTTAGATTTGGCTGATCGCTTAAAAGCTCAGGGAATTACCATCAAACACCTCGATTTAGGTGGTGGTTTGGGTGTGCGTTATAAAGATGAAACACCACCATTACCTTCTGAATACACTGAAAAGTTATTTACGAATAAAAAATTAAAGAAATACGAAATCGTGATCGAGCCGGGTAGGGCGATTGCGGCAAATACAGCGGTGCTGCTCACAAAAGTTGAGTACTTAAAACACGGTGAAGAAAAGAACTTCGCTATTGTTGATGCCGCGATGAATGACTTAATTCGTCCTTCTCTCTATCAAGCATGGCAGGCTATTATTCCTGTTAACGAGAATAATCACAGCGCCGCAGAAACCAAGACATACGATATCGTTGGACCAATCTGCGAAACCGGGGACTTCCTTGGCAAAGACCGTGATTTAGCATTGGAACAGGAAGACTTATTGGCGATTCGTTCTACCGGTGCTTATGGTTTCACTATGTCCTCTAATTACAATACGCGACCACGTGCTGCCGAAATATTAGTAGATGGCGAGCAAACCACAGTAATTAGAAAGCGTGAAACAATAGAATGCCTTTTTGCTAATGAAAGCATGCTGCCAATTGATTAATAATGACATCTGCCTACTAGACATCTGCCTACTAATAGGGCTTTTTTTAAAAGCATTCTTTAATTTTAAGTAAAAGAGCGCGCCTACAAAAACTATGCTTTTAATTTTCGTATAGCCCCTCTATATCAAAGCTAACTTATTACCCCCATAAAAAAAATAATAGACCATTCGTCACCTAATATTCGTCAAACATCGACATTTACAATAAATTGGATTTTGCGAGAAGATTATATATACGTAAGAAAAAACCTACGTAAAAATAAATAAAAATAAAAGGAAAATGCGTGAAGAAGAAAGCTCTAGTGCTAGCTAGCTGCGTAGCATTTGCAACCCCAACAATAAGTATTGCCCAAGCTCTACCAAATAATTCGGTAGGTTTAAACCTGGGTGACATCAATGCAAGTTCATACCTTAATCAACCGTTTAGAGGTATTATCCCGTTTCTATTTACCAATTTTGAAAGCACACGTGAATTATCTGTCAGGCTTGCTCCTCAATCAGTGTTTGATCAGATAGGCGCGGAAAAACTACCCATCCTAAATGATTTAAGATTTCAAATAACAAGCAAATTGAATAAACCTGTTATTTTAATCACCTCCAGCAATCCAATACAATTACCCTTTTTAAATTTTGTATTGGAGATTGAAGGACCCAGTGGTGTTCTTTATCAGGATTACACTGTTTTACTTGATCCTCAAGGCCATGTACCAAAAAATCAAACAGTTGAGCAACAAACCTTACTCTTTAAAATTCCAAGTATTTTAGCTGATAGTAGTGTAGCCGTTAATAAACCTGACACTATACCTAGCACCATAAACAACAAGTTTATCAACAACGAAGTAAGCAAAAATGATTTACCCATAACTTATTCATCAACCAGTGTCGTAACTAATCAATCCAATAGTCACAGGATCAAATCAGGTGATTCTTTAACCCGTATTGCTAGATGGTACAAACCCAAAAATATTTCAATAAAGAAAATGATGCGTATAATTTTCGAAAAGAACCCTAAAGCATTTATTCGTGGAGACATCGATAAAATTAAAAGAGGCGTTGTTTTAAATCTTCCTACCCACAAAGAATTATCAGGCTTGAATAACATTGCAAAGGAAGTTGAATTTAAAGGAACGATGCCAAAAGTAGCAGATTTCGCAGTTAACAAAGCTCAATACAAAGTAGTTAAAGGCGACAACTTATCTAAAATCACCAAGAAATTTTCAGATGAAAATACATCTTTCACAAAAATGATGAATGCAATTTTTACAGCCAATCCAGATGCTTTTTCCAGGAATAATAAGAGTCAATTAAAAGCTGGGGCAACACTGCGAATTCCTTCACTTGAAAAAATAACTTCACCAACAATTGCAGTTCCTACCATAGAAAAAACACCTGCCAAAACAACGAATGTTGCTACTGTAGCCATTACCTCAGAACCGACAAGTGAACAGCCTAATATAATTAAAACAGAAGTCTCTCAATCTGATACTTCAAAGAAGGTAGAAGAGTTAAAAACCACAATGGAGTTACCACTTCAACATTTATCCCTGAGTTCAACTAATCAAAAGTCAGTGGAAAAAACCAAAACAACAGCTCTTGAATCTCATCAATATAGAGTAAAAGAAGGCGATACACTGACAAAAATAACCAAAGAAATTGGTTATAAAAACGTATCATTCACCAAAATGATAAAGGCAATCTATTCAGAAAACATTCATGCTTTTGAAAAAAATAATATCACTAAACTAAAAGTCGGTGCCATATTGACTTTACCGAAGTTAAGTGAAATTGATGGAGTTGTTGCTAATTCAAGTTCAAAAACTAATAAAATAAATAATGTAAAAACACAGAAACCAGCTGAAGAAAAAACTATTAAAATTGCCATTGAGAATATAGAAAAAAGTACGGAAGCTAAAATAGTCGATACACCAACTAAACAGAACTAGTGAACCTGCTTCTACTAGCAAAGTAAAAGAGCACTGAAACAGTGGCATCACCTATTAGTGCCTTAGACACTTCAGATCTGGAAAAACGTATTCGCGAACTAAGAGCGGAACTTGATCAAGCTAAATCTGGTTTGGCTGAAATGAAATCAATATTAACGACTAAAGACGCTCTGATTTTTGAAAAAGACAACCAACTGATTGATTTAAAATCATCTTTTATTAAACTAAAAATCAATCGATCTAGATGATGAAGCACTTGAAAATGAGGAACTAGCTCCAGAAGATGCCATAGTAGAGGATGAACTGTATAGAGAGACCCTTACTTCATCGACTCCGGCTCAAATAGCCGCTCTTAAAATATTACAGCGACCATCTGAAGATAAGTCTAAACAAGGCTTTAATCATATGTTAAGCAGTGCAGTAAAAGAGTATTACGATAGCACCTCACCTAAAGAACTAGCCTATTTATCAATGGCATTGATATTGGGTTGGTTACTAATTAGATATCGTCGAGAGCTATACTCATATACATCAATTAATTTTGATCAACCAAAATACTACCCTGCGCCAGGTATTGATGAATATGAATTAAAAGAACGTAATATTTCATCATCAAGAACCGACAAAGAAAAAAATGCTGAAGAAGAGTACTTTGATAAAATAAAAAATGAAACTAAATCAGAACTATACCATGAGACAGATTAATGAATTTGGAGCAGAATCTGAATCAGAGCTTGTTGACCATAAGCCAGAATCAAAAGTCGAAGAATCAGAAGAAATAGAACATTGTGAGCACTTGGTTACAGAGTTGTTTAGTGATCTTAACTCAAGCTCAAGAAACTGAAGTCTCAATTGGTGACAATGAATGGCTGAGCATCGAAAAAATCTGTGATGACTACATTGAGAAAAAAATTGAAACTGATTTAGACCCTGATGATGAACATACCCATGAAGAAAGCGAAATGAGCAGCATTACATCACACAAAGATGTCATTGATTTATAAAGATGCAAAATCAGAATCTGATGCCACTGATTTTGACGAGATGATGTCAGATTTACTGAAAAGTCTTGATGGAGTGGAACAAGTCTATCCACAATAATTCATCGCTAAAAAGAAATAACCGCCAATTAGAAACAGACCCAACAGAGAAAATACTACATAGAGTCACCCCCCTACATTTAAGTGGATTTTTAACCTTAGTATAGCGGCTGATTACCTCGGATATGGTTTTTCAGGCATCAGACTGATATTATAAAATGGTTAAGATTTCTGATAGTGCTAACTCAATTGAAGCCTGTTGCTGCGCCTGATATAAATCAAAACTATTTAATACAGTCACTCCCAACGCCTCTTCAAAACTACGCTGATTGGGACTTTGCTGAATTTCATTTTTAGAATGATTATCTTGCGCTAAATTAGAGGTGAAAATACCCGCTGCACTGACAGGCAAAAAGTCTTCATATCTAATTGGCATAAATTCAATATTACCGCTTTTCAATTAACATTTCTAATGAGCGTTTCTGCTTCTCTAGAGTACAAGGTTGCTTTGTTGCGAAATAGTGAAAGTAGGCCAGTTGTTGTTTCCGTAACTCTTCATAATTATCGGGGAAAGTAGCAAAAGCATTTCTTAGGGTTGTATCGTAACCTTCGTTAGCATTTTTATTATTTTGTGCCTGATTTAGCATTTCATCATAAAGAGCTCGGCCTTTTGGAGTTAACGCTATGCCTCTTTGTTCTACTTCACCAAATCTGGCAGTATGCGTTCCGCTTTCACCGTCTAGAAATATACAGCTTCATCAAGAGCAATAAAACTCGTCTGACGCAACAAAATACCACACTGTCTATTTGGCGGGCCTTCAACAACTGCTTTTGCTTTAAAACCCTGCTTGCTGAATTCACTTTGTATTGCATCGATATCCAATACTTTGGGGGTAAGATGATTAATATGTGGGCCTTTAAAAGACACAACATCTGCGATTAAACGATGCGTATTATTTAATGCTTCATATTGCTCTTTAGTTATATTTGCCTGTTGATGCCAACGAAAAACTTCAATCGCTTCGTCAACAAACTGAGTTGCATCTGATACACTCAAACCTTCCTGATCTTCTGACTTTTTCAATAATGTTAGTAAAGCATCACTAAAAACTTTTCTTGTTGAAAGTATCTTTTTGGCTAGATCGCGCAAAGCTTCATCTTCAATCAGATCGAGCCTAAGTAGGGAAGTAAACACACGAAATGGACTAATTAGTAACTGTTTGGGATTTAAGGCTCTAAAAGCCGTGGAGTGAACCGGTATACCTGCAACACTCAGGTCATAATAATCTACCGGATACATTCCCATAACATCGAACACTCTACGCAAAGTGGAAAGCTCTTCAGCTGTTCCAACACGAATAGCACCATGATGTTCTTTAGCTAGTAACGAACTTTCATCTGTAGAGAGAGAGATAGAATTTTTATCAATAAATTCCTGGTTTGATTGTCTGACCAATGATAATAAACGCCCATATTCTGGGACTTCTTTTTGATACATTGCTGACATCTTCGCAGCAAAGTTTTTACGAATTTCATCTTTAGATATATGTGCGACAGTGTTCATAGCAGAATATGATTATAAGCAGAAGCTTGAGTCTAATACAAAAAATCACACCCCCCTACTTTGAATAATATTACGTTTATGTTTTTTTAAAAACGTAAATAGAATTTATGCAGAGTTAGGCATTTTTAATCAATTCATCCGATCCATTGCCCGATAACTAATGGTCTCACTCAAATGGGAAGTTTGAATTTGATCACTGCCATCAATGTCAGCAATCGTGCGAGCTACCTTTAAGATTCGATGATACGCACGAGCTGAAAGCTTAAATTTTTCCATAACTTGTGCCAATAGGTTTTCATCTGCTTTTCTCAGCGCACAATATTTTTCGATCTCTTTATTGGTTAGATAGTGGTTTGCTTTTTGCTGGCGTTCCAGTTGCCTATTTCGAGCTGCAATTACCCTTTCTCTTACTTTTACACTTGATTCACCGCTACTTGGGTTTTGTAAGTCTTCACGGGGTAGTCTCAATACTTCGATCTGCAAATCTATTCTGTCTAAAAACGGTGCTGATAGTTTTGAGCGGTGTTTTCGTTGTTGTTCCAGTGAACAATGACAATTACTTTTGAAATCACAATCACGACCTTGTGGGCACGGATTCATCGCCGCAATTAATTGAAAGCGGGCAGGGTAGGTGGCTTGTCTGGCCGCTCTTGAGATTGTGATTTTGCCAGTTTCTAATGGCTCACGTAATACATCGAGCACCTTTCGATCGAATTCAACCAATTCATCTAAAAATAGTACACCGTTATGCGCCAAGGATATTTCACCAGGGCGGACTTTCGCGCCTCCACCAACCAGAGCGACTCCTGAAGACGTATGATGAGGATCTCTAACTGGTCTTAGTCCCCATTGGCTTGAGTCAAAACCTTGATCACTGATTGATGCAATCGCCGCTGATTCTAATGCTTCTTTTTCAGACATAGGCGGCAGAATAGTTGCAAGCCTAGACGCTAGCATTGTCTTTCCTGTACCGGGAGGACCGACCATTAACAAATTATGATTGCCGCTAGCAGCTATTTCTAATGCCCTTTTCGCCTGAAACTGACCTTTTACTTCGCTCAAATCAAAATTGTAATTAGCTTCTTTTTTAATATCGGTATTTTCATGCGCCAGTAGCTTTTCAGTCTCTGCTAAATGCGAACAAATCTGCAGTAAGTGGCTCGCTGGATAAACACCAAGTTCTTTAATCAAACTTGCTTCGTTGGCATTTTCTTGTGGTAAGAATAAGTTACGACCGGCTTCACTTGCTGCATACGCTGTTGGTAAAACTCCTTTCACTGCCCTTAGCTGGCCACCTAAAGCTAATTCACCAATGAATTCATATTCTGCCAGGGCGCTCTCTGATATTTGACCTGAAGCAGCTAAAATTCCTAAAGCAATGGGTAGATCAAATCTTCCACCATCTTTGGGTAAGTCAGCTGGCGCTAAATTTACCGTTATTCTTTTTGCAGGGAATTCAAAGCGAGAATTAATAATCGCTGCACGAACACGATCTTTACTTTCTTTAACCGCCATCTCTGGCAGTCCTACGATAGAAAAACCCGGCAAACCATTACCAAGGTGAACTTCTACAGTAACTAAAGGAGCATCGATACCATCATTGGTGCGACTGTAAACAACGGCAAGATTCATAGAATAGAAATTATTTATTTTTATGGCTAACAATTATAACGGATTGAATAAAACCTAACTATTTATCCCTGATAAGAGGTGAGTTTATGTTTTCCTTTAATCTATATTTTTACTAGATTTTGCCTGAGAAATGGTACTTTCAACTGCCGCGAGCCAACCTTTATATCGACGAGTACGTTCAGCTTCATCCAACCGTGGTTTAAAACGATTTTGAAGTTTCCATGACTCCGAAAAACCTTCCATATCTGGCCAAACACCGCTTTTCATTCCCGCCAGCCATGCTGCTCCTAGAGCTGTTGTCTCAAGTATGGATGGCCTATCAATTGGACTGGCAAGCGTGTCTGCCAGGTACTGCATGGTCCAATCACTTGCTACCATGCCTCCATCAACTCGAAGGATTGTTTCTTCGAGTTGCCCTTGCCAATCTTTTTTCATGGCATCGACCAGGTCACGGGTTTGATAGCAAACGGCTTCTAAGACAGCTTTTGATAATTCTTGTGGACCTGTGTTGCGAGTTAAGCCAAAAATAGCACCCCTAACATCAGGCTCCCAGTACGGTGCTCCCAGACCTGCAAATGCTGGTACCAAAATAACATCCTGACTATGATCTGCTTCAGCTGCAAGGCTTCCTGTTTGGCTTGCATGATCAATAATTTTTAGCCCATCTCGAAGCCACTGAACAGCAGCGCCAGCAATAAAGATTGAACCCTCTAAAGCATAAGTTGTTTTACCATCTATTCTATATGCGATTGTAGACAGTAAGCGATTCTTTGATACCACTCGCTGTTCGCCGGTATTGAGCATAACAAAGCAACCTGTTCCATAGGTTGATTTAATCATTCCAGGAGTGAAACAAGCTTGTCCTAATACAGCAGCATGTTGATCACCGGCAATTCCTAGCACTGGGATTGATGCGCCGAACAGGTCCGTTACCGTATTGCCAAATTCAGCAGCACAATCTTCTACTGTAGGAAGGACCTGACGTGGAACATTAAATATTTTTAGTAACTCTTCATCCCAGTCATACTTTTCAGTATCAAAAAGTAGAGTACGAGACGCGTTGGTAGCATCTGTTTTATGCGAAGCACCATTCGTTAGGCGCCATAATAAATACGTATCAATTGTTCCAAATAGTAGTTCTCCATTATCTGCCTTCTTTCTTGCCCCATCTACATGATCAAGTAACCAACTGATTTTGGTTGCAGAAAAATAGGGATCAAGAACAAGTCCGGTTTTACTCCGAATCGTTTCCTCATAACCGCTAGCTTTCAATTCATTACAAAAATTAGATGTTCGTCTATCTTGCCAAACAATGGCTGGATGTATGGCTTTTCCAGTTGCTTTTTCCCATATAACAGTAGTTTCACGTTGGTTTGTTATTCCGATAGCTGCGATTTGAGAAGCTTTTATACCTGCATCAGCAATTGCGTTTCGACATGTTGCTACGACACTATGCCAAATCTCTTCAACGTCATGTTCGACCATACCGGATGCGGGGAAATATTGAGTGAACTCCTGTTGTGAGGAAGAGGAAATCTGAAATGTCTCATCAAAAAGAATAGCTCTAGAGGAGGTAGTACCTTGGTCTATTGCCAGAATGTAAGAGGTCATAGTTGTCTCCTTTTTTTCAAAGTTGAACCAAGCAGGACATTTAAAAATCCTTTCTCTAATGTCAATGACACATCTTTGATATGAAAGGAATTTCCAGCCTTTGTACCCGCATTACGTAATTCTAACAACTGGTTCTCCTTACTGTGCTTTATACCTATTTTTATTGATTATTAAGAAGCCACTCATCGAGTTTCATTATTTCTTGATCGCTTAGACATATACCAAGTTTCGACCTTCTCCACACAATATCTTCTGCAGATTCTGCCCACTCGTGCTGTATCAGATACTTTACCTCACATTCTGTAAGCGAACCTCCAAAGGATTGCCCCATATCTTTAGTGCTTGTGGCACTTTCCATCATAGTCCAGGCATTAGTTCCATAAGAACGAACGAGTCTTTTTGCCAAAGCAGAATCTAAAAAAGTAAAATCAGCTTTTAGCTTCGACACTAATACATCATAATCCGCTACTTCGAAATCTCCACCAGGAAGTGATGAATTTGCAGTCCAGGAATCTTTTCGAGTACCAATCAATTCCTCAATTTTTTCCAACATTGACTCTGCTAACTTACGATAGGTTGTGATCTTACCTCCAAAAACATTCACAACTTTTGGTTGATTATCCTGACCATCCACACGCAAAACATAATCACGTGTCGCTTCTTGAGCAGCTGTTGCTCCATCATCAAAAAGTGAACGAACACCTGAATATGACCATACAATATCTTCTGTTTAAAATTGGCTTTTCAAAATATTCACTTGCAGCAGAACATAAATATGAAATCTCTGAGTCCGTGATTTTTACATTCGCCGGATCACCCTGATAATCCCGGTCTGTTGTTCCAATCAGGGTGTAATTTCCCTCATAAGGTAAAGCAAAAACAATTCGATTGTCTTTATTTTGAAAAATATATGCTCTGTCAAGGTCATGAATTTTGGGAACGACTATGTGACTTCCCTGTACAAGGCGAACATTTTTTGAGCGATTACTGCTCAATGTTTCGTTTAATACTTTATCGACCCAGGGACCTGCTGCATTTACAATCAAGCGTGCTTTTTGTTGCTTAGTTTCTCCCGAGCGTAAATTTTCAGTTGTAATATTCCAGTAGTCTTTCTCTCTACAAGCATAGACAACTTTAGTGCGGGTTTCTATTTTTGCTCCACGATCTTGTGCATCTTGAGCATTCAAAACCACTAGGCGTGCATCATTTACCCAACAATCCGAGTACTCAAAGCCCTTTGAAAATATTTTTTTCAGCGGCTTTCCTACAGGAGCCGTCTTTAAGTTTATTTGTTTGGTGCCAGGCAACAATTGACGCTTGCCAATATGGTCATAAAGAAATAATCCAAATCGCAATAACCAGGCTGGGCGCATATCACTGTGGTGAGGTAAAACGAAGCGCATCGGCCAGATAATATGTGGTGCCATTTTTAAGAGAATTTCCCGTTCACTTAAAGACTCACGAACTAATCTGAACTCGTAATGTTCCAGATAACGCAAGCCGCCATGTATAAGTTTTGATGACAAGGAAGATGTTCCACTTGCCAAATCATTCATTTCAGCAAGATGAACGGAATAACCACGTCCTGCAGCATCTCGTGCAATTCCACAGCCATTTATACCGCCACCAATGACGAAAATATCAACTACTTGAGACAATACATCCTCCAATAAGAAAGACATTCGACTAGTTTTGTCGAATTTATAACTAATATAACGTACTGGGTATTTTTAATGAAAGTTAGAGCAACAAATACTTTAAATAAATCTAAGTTTAAGACCTAGAAATACATGTGTTTTTCAGCGTTATTTCAAGATGTTAAAGTCACCCCCCTACTTTTAGGCTGTTTTTTTAAAGGTATTCGATATGCAACATTAATCCTGAACATGTACAATAATGCCCAAAAGGGGAACATAGTTTGATCGAACTAGTACTTACAATTATTGCAGGTGTTGGAGTTCTACTATTTTTAGTGAGTTATCTCACTTATATAGTAACCGGCTTTAAACACCATTTTGTGACGGGAATCATCTCAGCTTTGCCTGTGCTCAATGTCGTTACCTTGCCTTCTCTTTGGGATAAAGGACGCGGCAAGTTTTTGACTGGGCTAGTTGGTTTAGTCTTAGCTGGTGGTGCCTGGGTTTTAGGTGCGAATAAAACGGTAAATAACTATCTCGCTAATAGAAATAATACTACAGCTGAAAGAGTTACTTTAAGTTCAGATAGTACTCAAAGATTAAGTCCAAACAACGATCAAGCAACTAACAGTAATCTTATAACTCAAGCAATTCTATCCTAATTCTATAGATGAGTCAAAAATGCTGGGATTACCAAGTAAAGCGCTTTACTCCATGCAATTTGACCCAGTACCAGTTAATCAGATAAGTACCTTACAAGGACGAATTGTAAAAATTACTAATCTTCAGAATGAACAAATCGAAGGACGAGTTAAATCGGTCACTGCGAGTAGTGTAGTGGTAGAAGGGAAAGTATGAGAATGAAATTCCCATAGCAACTATTAAACAAGTCATGTTGATGGTGAAAAAAGCAAACCCATGAATTGTTATGTATATCGCAGCAATAAGAAACAAGGTATGTACCTTTATCTTATTGAAAAAGATGACTTTTCTAAGGTACCTGAGTCGCTAATGAAATTATTAGGTGAATTAGTATTTTCTTTTGAATTTGACTTAAGCAAAAACCGAAATTAGTAAAAGCAGAATCAGCAAGAAGTACTACGAATACCTTAAAGAAAATGGCTATTTTCTTCAAATGCCTCCTGCAAACAACGAGATGTTAGGCTTGAAAATTAACTAGAATCTATTTAAAGATACCTGTTTTCCCTTAATATAAGTTTCGTTAATCGTAACGCTAAACAAAAAAGCCGCTATCATAAGATTGCGGCTTTTTTGATTAAGCATTGCGAAGACTAACTTCGTAAATTAACTACTACGGAGTAGTAACAGTTAACAGTTAATAACGTCAGAGTAAGTTCCAGCTTGTACTAGCACCTGCAGTAATTGCAGGCGAATTCATAGCTAAATCACTATGCAGTATTATTACACCAGTGATAGTGAAGCGTATTGATAGCACCAGATGCAATAGTGTTGGTACCTGCCCAACCTAGAGTATATTGGGCAGTACCATGCAGATAAAGTTGCAGCAGTTACCGTCGTGATGCTTAAGTTTGAAGTCGTTTAGCGAAGAAAATGCCACTACCACAATCACCTGACAGTATTTGACTCTGCTCCTAATGTACCAAGTGTAGTTTCCACCATTAACTGTGCTTCAGCTTAAGTTCTAAACTGCGTGAAGTAGTCAGCTAATGCACCGATAAGGTTTACGAATGCATCTTTAGTTACATTAATTTCGATATCTGTTGAATCTGTAGCCGCAATTGCGATTGAACTAGTTGCTAAAAGAACAGCAGACGCAAGAATAGATGTTAGTGAGTTTCATTGTTTTTCCTATTTTTTATTTAAAAGGGTTTGTTTGGTTTGTTTTTTTAAATAAGGTAACTATTAATTTTTATATTGTTAACCTTGCATATATCTTATCCATATTTAGCTGAATCCTTCCTTAACAAATCATTAAGTTTACTACCGTATATCTGTAAGCTAAATCAAGAATGGCTATATAGAGGGATATTGCTTATTCATCTATTATTAAGTTACCCACTTTATGGACTTCACCTTTTAAGTCAGGAACAGAAATTTCAATAGGCTTCATATCAGGATAATCAAATAAATCTAATTTATATTTTCCAGCTGGAATTGAAGTTACTCTAAAGCGTCCTGCTTTATTTGAGAAGAAAGCTATGGTATTAGTTTCGCTATCTACTTCTCCGGTGTCACCCCTGGAAACAGGTACCCACTGACCCCCTTTATAACCTAAGGGTTTATTTGCTCTATTTACTAGCATTCCATCCAATATGGTTGCTGGCTCACCACCTGCTTGTAACCATGAAGCCTTGATGGTATCTCGGGAATACTTCAAATTCGGTTTTCTCAGTATCATATCCACTTGGCAGCGTACCTTCATCTATATTGATATTCTGATATCTATAGGAATCTAAACGCACGACAGCTTTACTACCTTTATTTGAAATCAAAGCAGTGTAATTATCGGGTAAACCACTATCATTATCATCAGAATACTTAAATCGGTTAGTCTGACTACTAATTGCAATGGGTTGTGTCTGATTTGAAGGACCTGAAACCAAAGCAAAACTATCGTTAATTGGGTACGAAGTGGCACAACTACCGCCGACACATGCGATACTCGTATTAAAGCCTACATCTAACTGTTGTGAATAATTATTACTCGATTGATTGTATCTATTTCTTGCAGTAAGACTTGTTTCGAAATTAGTGTTCCTATAGTTCAAATCGAGGTTTTGCTGACGCGAAGAATCATCTTGATTATGTTCCAGGGAGCCACCAAAACTATTTTTACCTACAAAACTCATAGGATTAACACTTAATTTACTCGCAAACGAATTATTTCTGGAATCAACAAGAAAATCCAAGTCTTTACGTTTCTTGCCTTTCTTTCTAGAGAAAGGAATAGAAAGCTGTAGGTTCATAGAAAATTTATCTTCGTGTATCGTATCGCCCCCCTAAGCTTAAACGCATACCATTATCAAAGCGTCTAGTTGCAGATAAATTTGCATAGGTTCTTTCTTTGGCATCATAATAATCTGAGACTCCTAAGTTGAGACTACCATTCCAGTTCTCACTAATATTGAGATTGAAGTTTGTCTGTATATTTGCCTTAAGCTGGTTTCCATGGGATAGAACTAAAGCATCGGATTGAACCACGGATAAACTTTTATCGCTGATATCCGTTTGAATCTGATTGTAAATATCGGGATCCACGCCATTCAGTAGATGAAAAGTTCTTATCACGAAATTCACCCGAAATTGTCCAGCTATTTAACAATCCACGTGAACTCGTATCTAAACCCAATAAATCCTGGCGTAAGGTATCTAAACTTATTTCTTCATGTTTTTTGTTTGGTCTAAATTCAAAACTTGTTGCAAAGCCAGTGTCTTTCTCCCGACCACCACTTATAGCTAGACTATTTTTTATTGACCCTAAAGATATGGATGCAATTGATTCGGCTCCCAATAAGTAATTATCTGGGCTTAATTGAGCATCTAAACTCATGGTTAGATCTTTTCTTAAACCTTTTTGATAGTAACCACTGAAGATAGGAGTCTTTTCTAAATCACCGCTAGAGTAGGCTTGTTGATTGCTTAAATAACCTAAGGAGACTGCAAATAAGGAAAGACCAGGTTTTAGTAAATGCGAGTCATAATATTGCTTGCTTGTTTTAACGGTTACTTTACCGAACTCATCTTTTATTCTAACGCGTATATTATTAGCGCCATCGTATAAACCAATATCTTCAAGTGAGTAAACACCTTCTCGGAGAGAAAAACGCCGAACAAGTTGATTATTAATAAACAACTCAACTTCGGAGTCAGAATCTAAAATAATTGATTCATTGGCTCTTGGGCTAATGTGCAAGTCAGGGTCTAAAAAGAACTCTTTGCTTATTCTAATAGCCATTAAGCTCCAGGTTTTCCTGAAAATTTCTACTACCCGTGGAGATATTACCTACAGTGAAACGTTGTAATTTTTCTGGTTTATCATACGTTAAAGTCGTTCTGCCCAAGATCAAATTCATCATTTCTATAATCTGTTGTAGATTCCAGCACTGCACCACCAATATTAAGACTTCCTTCTAATCTCATTCTTAAATCTGGCTTGCTTTGATCTACAGAATTAATCCCTACATTGGTGTAAGCATTTAAAAAAGCACTTATATTCTTAGCAGGAATTTTATTTTCTTTTCTAACTGACGATTTTTTCTTTTTCAATAAAGATAAAATCTGCGGTTTTCTTAATTCAGGTTGAATGGTTATATCTAAACTTAGATTTGTAGAGTTATATATCGCTTCAATGCCTAATTGCTCAAGTTTAGAAAACGTAGTTTTTTTAGACGAGCTTAATTCTTTCTTAACTCTAAGGTATACATGATCTTTTAACACCTCTTTGAGTAATTCGATTAATGTTGCTGTATCAACTCTATCGATATCAGCATTAGTATTACTGTATAACTCTACTTCACCGATAGTAGACGCATTGATTCTTAGTTCTGCCTTTAATTTTGCAGGTGTTGACTTAGCAGCTTTTTTTCCAAAGGCTTTTGCAAATAAAGCGTCAAGATCACTAGCTTTAGAACTTTTGGGAGAAGGTGATTTTGGTTCCTTATTACTAACACCTTGATTTTTAAGTGCAGTTTTGTTGGAATTTTGAGATATAGGTAAAGTACTATCACTAGTCTCTTCATCAACCTGAGTTTCAACGCTATCTAATGTGTCCTCTCTTGAGCTGCTCATCACTTCAACTTTAGCAGGTGTTCTTATAATTTTATTCGCTATAAGTGGGGGGGTGACTTTGCCTTTATCATCGATATCTACATACAGATCATCTGCCAGATTTGTTATAGATTTGTCATAGGTTTTTTCAGTAGTATTTCTTACAGCATTAACTTTTTCTTGTTGTTTTTGCTGCAGAGAAACTTGAGGTAAGGCATCATCAATAAGTAGGCTTTCATAAAAAGCGATTAATGCAGGATCGTTTCTATTTAAGTCTGCATTATTATTTAACTCAGGTGTTTTTGTTAACTTATTTGCTTTGTTTAGCATTCGCTTTTTTGTTGGCTTGCGCGCTTTTATTGGCTTGCGCTTGGTTATCAACTTATGCGCTTGTTTTATCTTATGCTTTGCTCTTTGCTGACGAGGTTGTTTTAACTTTTGAGGCGGTGTTGCTCTAATTGAATTAATCGATGATTTATCATCAGATATCATCTGGTGATAAAAAGCAGCTATTTCAGCATTTGTTATCTCATCAGCTGATAATGATATAAAAGGGAAAAAGAGTGTGAAAAGGGGCAATAAAAAACCAGCAACCCAGTAACCGATCTTTAAAAAGTTACTTTTGGTGATTTGCTGGCTCATTGTTAATTAATCCACTAGTTAATCTATAAGAAACCATGAATTAGTTAATAAATCGTTGATTATCTGGGGTATTTTATTTCAGCTTTCCAGGCACCATCCCTAAAATTCTTTGGTAATGGTATAAAAAAGCGTTTGGTCGCTCCACCTAATACATTATTGCCTTCCAATCCTAAGATTTGCTTACCTTTAAGCTGGATAGTTTGACTGCCATTACGCATGATCAATGTTGCATAACGCATTAGCTGATGCTTATTGCCTGTGTTTGCAACAGTAACAGCCAATTTATTACCCTGACGTTGCACACTTTTAACTATTAGGTTACTTTTTGTTCCATTTGGTTGTACATATAACGCGCCAACCAGTGTCATAAGCATCTTTACACCCGTGGTATTTTCTTCATCAAGTGAAACGTATACTTGCTCTGCAATGAGCCGATAAGCTTGTTCGCGCGGTAATTTACCCGCACCTAACCACTCAACTCTGACTCTTTGTGTAGAGTTTGCTGGAATAATTGTTTGCGGAGGATAGATCATGAAGTCCTTATCAGCAGGCCTTCTTACTTCCTTGTTATTGACTTGTTGTCTTGTTGTTACACTGAACTGAACAGCAATAGGCTTATTACTTTCGTTTGATACTCTAACAGATTGCTTTGCGCCACCGCCTGATGGCTTAAGTACCAACGACAAAGGGTTCATCTGCAGAGCACTACTGCTTAAACTCGTGAGTAAAAAGAAAATGCTTATAAAAGCTTTAATCAGGAAATTATTATTTTTGCTATTCTTTTTATTATTCATTGTTTACATCCGATTTGTATTATTGTTATTTTTTCTTCGGAACGCTCAATCCTAAACGTTACTGGATTTAATATACAATGCGATTTCTTTACCTAGGCTTAACCACTACTATTTTTTTATTAATTTTGTTTTAATTTATATATCGGATAATTTTCTCATTTCAACTCTATGCTAGGGTATGGACAAAATTTCAATTTGTTAAAGGTTTAATAATGGAAATACGAATCGGAATATTACAATGCGATCATGTTGCAGATAACTTAATCGATGACCATGGCGACTATAATGATATGTTTACTGATTTATTTTTATTTGAAGATCGCGATATTGAAATTAGTATTTACGACTTAACCGCGGGTCAATTTCCAATAGATTTGCAAACCTGTGATGGTTACTTGATTACAGGTAGTCAATTTAGTGCATTTGATGATATTCCCTGGATTCATCAAGCCAAAAGCTTGGTTAATGCTCTATATCAAGCACGAATTCCTACTATTGGTATTTGTTTCGGACATCAATTAATTGCAGAAGCATTAGGCGGTAAAGTTGAAAGAGCTAAAGATAAAGGTTGGGGTGTTGGTGTGCATGAGTGGCAAGTTAAAAATCAACAACCATGGATGAATAAGAAAGCATTAGTATCGATATCTATGCGTGCTAGCCACCAAGATCAAGTCGTTAAAATGCCTGAAAAAGCTACACACCTTGTTGGCAGCGATTTTTGTCCAATTGCTGGTTTTCAAACGAATTCTATTATTACCTTTCAAGGTCATCCAGAATTTTCGAAAGAATATTCACAAGCTTTACTAGAAAATCGTTTGGATCGAATAGATCAGAAAACAGCTAATACAGCCATCGAATCGTTAGCAGAAAGAAGTCGATTCTAAAACTGTTGCATCCTGGATAGTGGATTTCATTAAGCAGTCTCATGCATAATTCGCATTTTTACTATTATCAGCCAATAGGGTAAGCCTGCTAACTTCATGAAACTGAGAAAATATACCTATATAGTTCTAGGTTGGTTAAGCTTTGCTATCGGCGTTATTGGTATGTTTTTACCATTACTTCCTACTGTAGTTTTTTGGATAATAGCAGTCTGGCTATGGTCTAGGGGTTCGCCAGAACTCATGGAAAAGGTGTACCAACACCCTAAGTACGGATCGCAGATAAAAGGATTTATGCTTCACGGAGTGGTTTCTAGAAAAGGCAAAACGGCAGCAGTAATCAGCATGTCTATAAGTTATCTTCTGTTTCAACTGATCGCAAAACCGGGATTTACGGCTGGGATTGGTGTAGCAGTTATTTTAAGTGTTATTGCTCTTTGGTTAATAACTAGACCTGAGCAACCCATTAAAAACGATTAACGTACAATACGCGTGTAATAAAAGTCACCCCTCCTACTTTTGATTGAAATATGCTTTTGTTTTTTAAAAACGTAAATAGAATTTATGCAGACCTAAGCACTTTTTTGGAAATTAATGTAATAGTGTAAACGCTAGAGCCAAAAAAGCAGGAACGGCTTGAAATACAACAATCTTTTTACTAACTGTTAGCCCGCCGTATATTCCCGCGATAATTACACAACTAAGAAAAAAGATAATAATTGAGTGACCGCCCTCATTTAAACTTAGTCCCCAAATTAACCCCGCTGCTAAAAACCCATTATATAAGCCTTGATTAGCTGCCATAGCTTTTGACTGTGTCGCAAATTCCTTACTTAAACCAAACGCTTTACGTCCTAATGGCTTATCCCAAAGAAACATTTCCAATACTAGAAAATATATATGTAAAAGGATTACCAGAACTGTAAAAGCTGTAGCTAAAATTTGCATATAATGAATAACACTACCTGATTAGAATTATTATAACTTTAGTCTAACAACGCCTTTTCAACTGCTTTTTGTGCATGAATTCTGGTTGTATCAAATAAGCGTGCATCGGTATGTTCTGGTTTAACTAATAGGGCAATTTCAGTGCATCCTAGAATAATACCTTCAGCTCCTTTTTCTAGGAGGTCATCTATAATTCGCAGATATTCATTTCTGGATGAATCAACCACATGCCCCAAACACAATTCATCATAAATTATCTGATGTACTATTTTCCTATCATGTTCTTCAGGAATAAAGACTTCAAGTCCATACTCATCGACCAAACGACCTTTATAAAAATCTTGTTCCATTGTAAATCCAGTCCCAAGCAGACCGATTTTCTGAATATCTTCATTTACTATTTCTTCAGCTGTTGCATCAGCTATATGGAGTAATGGAATATTAATACTTGCTTGAACTTGAGGTGCAACCAGGTGCATCGTGTTGGTACATATTAAAATAAAATCAGCACCCGCCTTTTCAATACCTTGAGCGGCAGACTTTAAAATTTCAGCAGTCTTATCCCATTCACCCTGATGTTGTAATTTTTCAATTTCAGCGAAATCTACGCTATGTAAAATTACCTTGGCAGAATGCAATCCACCAAGGTTTTGTTTCACCCTTTCGTTAATCAAACGATAATAGCTTTCTGTAGACTCCCAGCTCATACCGCCTAATAAACCAATTGTTTTCATCTTCTGTAACCTTTATTAACTATCCGGGAATTATTTAGCTATATTATGTGCTTTTATAGTCCTGGAACAACGCGATCTTCGGGATAACTCACTGAATAACCATACTTAATATTTACAGACTTTTTCGGTAGTAAGTTTATATCCCAACTTGAAACACCCTTCTTATCATCGACATCTGTTTTAGTTGGGAGATCACCTAATATTTTTACTTTGATATCCTCATTAGAAGAAACCGGCAATACATCCTGTATTATTAGAGGGTAAGGTTTATTGTGATTACTATTCGCACTTACTTTATAGTGACGCTCAACCACTTTCTTTTTGCCAAACAATAAGCCATCTTTACGCTTTTTATCTGGGTCAGGTAGAAACTTGATTTTAACTTTGTCATCTTCACCAAATGATAACTTGATCTCTTCTCCCGATAGTTTTTGCGATAGGAATGTATTCCCGACAAAACTACCGTTTCGATAGAGTGACATACTACCTGCTAATAAAGGAGTTTCATCTTGGTACTTTGTAGTGGCTAAAATCATCGCCCTTGGATCCATTCTTGGAGCACTCGCAAGTTGAATGTTAGATTTAAAATCTTGAGATGTTAGTGCAAAGCGACGTTTGTTACTGCCAGACCCTAAACTGATATTACCCGGTACCTTATATTCAGCAGAGAAATCAGCGCTGATTAAACGGCTTTGCTGTTGTTGCATGCTTTTCTTAGGCGCTGCTCTTCTCATTGGTGCTGGAGCAGGTGCCATTGCAACTTCTGCCATATCAGCCATGCTGTTTGGTTTCATCGACATGCCTGCGCTTTCCATTTGAACCATTGGCATCGGTTCTGGCATAAAATCTAAAGCCCAGGGATGAAGCACTGGTAACTGTGAACCAGCGCTAGGGCGCAAAGTAGATAAAGTTACATCGACTCCATTCCAGTCTTCACCGGTGCGTTGGCTGATTTGCGCTAACGTTTTTAATTGGATATCCCCAGATTCTGTATTTAAATCAGCATCGTATACAGGCTCCCAGCGGGCCCCATTTATTTGATAAGTAAGATTTAATGTTAACTCTGCATTTCCATTAGACTCCACTTGTAGCTTCGCGCTGCGGCTTTCTTTTTGATTAGTAGCCACTTGTTGAAGCTCACGTTGGAGCTTATTCAACTCTAAATCTTTTTCTTTTAAAGCCAGCTCAGATTGTCGAATTTTTTCTTGTACTTCTGCAGTTGCAGAATCCAGTGTATCCCAGGCCTGTTTCCACTGTTCTAAAGGTAAGTTTGAATAGCTTCCATTTTTTTCTTCATCATCTTTCTTGTTGGTATTTGTACTTCCCAAAACCATCTTTTGAATATATTTAATTTGAGTTTTGTTTCGGCTGATATCATCCCGAATTCTTTTTTGTTCAGTTTGAACAACTTCAATTTTTTGGCGAATCGCTTTTTCCTGTTCTTGAACAACATCCATTTTAATATTTCTAAAGAGCTCAATACTCCCCAACGAAACATCAGCCTGACTCTCACCCGAAACACGCAATGATGACTCATTCAGGCTCAATGGTAAGTTTTCAATGACTACCTCATTATTTCCTGCGCGTAAGTTAATTTTACTCACTCTTGTAACTTTGGCGCTTCCCGGATAAACCGTCACCGATTTTATGCTTGAGTTTGCAACGATGTCATCGGCTAATGCTTGTGTGGTAAATTGAGACGATACTAGCAACCCAAGTAAAGTTGCGCTGCTAACTAGTCTTAACGGTGAAGAGATGCTTGGTGTATTCTTTGACATTTTCGTACCTTTTGTTGTGTTAGGGCATATCTATTGCTTAGGTATTTCATTTGCATGACTACACACGATCATATCCTAGGCTCAATTTGTAGGAAATGGATATCCCTTTACAAGAAGTGAAACAACGGAGATGATTGTGTCTAGCCTTGCCCAGAGGGGCTTAGCCAAAAATTCAAACTCTGCGTTATACTCACTTGAAAGGCAATAAGCTTTCTGCGTGACTATGCTTTATTCTGATTTTTTGGCGTTGCCAAAAGAAATACCTAAGCAATAGACATGCCCTACATATGACATCACTATAACGAACTAGTTTTTTGAATTCGTTAAACTAGTGTAACAACTTTGTAAAAAGAATGTAAAAACCAACGAACCAAATATGGAACTTATCGATAGCCACTCACATATTGATTTTAAAGAGTTTGAAAACGATCGCTCTGAGGCTATTCTGCGAGCTTCTGATGTAGGTGTTTCACATATTATCGTTTCTTCAACTACAGCAAAACGATGGCCGTTAATTACTGAAACTATAAAAAGTAACTCTACTATTTGCCATGCAGCATATGGTTTACATCCTATGTTTATGCACGAGCACCAAAGCGATGATGTAATAAAGCTTAAAAAATATCTAGAAAATAATAAAGCTGTGGCAATAGGGGAGATCGGCTTAGATTTTTTTATTCCGGATCACAATAAACAACAACAGATAGATTTATTTGTAGGGCAATTAAAGCTCGCTGTTGTATTGAATTTACCGGTTATCATCCATGCCAGAAAGTCACTGGATATCATTTTGAAATACCTTCGAAACTATCCAACATTACGTGGTTCTATTCATAGCTTTTCTGGCAGTGAACAGCAAGCGCATCAATTGATTGATTTAGGCTTCTATTTGGGTTTTGGTGGGCCAATCACTTACACACGAGCCACTCGATTGCACAAACTTGTTAAAAATTTACCACTTGAAAGTATGCTGATTGAAACCGACTCACCTGATCAACCTGACTCCTCACACTATGAACAAAGGAATGAGCCCGCTTATTTACCCATCATCGCCGATACCATAGCTAAAATACGCGGCGCTGATATAAATCAAGTTGCAACTGTAACGACACGCAATGCTAATGCTTTGTTTGCGTTATAATCCCGCCTCAAATTATAAGCTTCAAAATTTATCATTATGAAAACATTCTCAACCATTCTAATGGGTATAGTTATTATAGCTGGACTAGTACTTGCTTTAACGCCATTTGTTGCTGATAAGTTTTTTCCTGTTCCTGAAAATGCAACCCGAGTAGCTAAACCAGAAGCTGCTGTGATGGCTCTTCAACAATGGTTTAAATCACCTGATGAGTTAATAACTGGGGTACAGGCAATTAATAAATCTGGGAATGAAGGCTCATCGTCCTGGTTTGCATTTAGTGTTGGACGTCGCCCCATTGAAAAATATATTTTAACTACCAAACTCATTCAAAAAAATATTACCCCAGAGATTCTAAACACCGTTTTTTCTGAAAACAATCCTCCGGCAAGCTGGTGGCAGCCTTCAGCGGTGAATCAAGAAACCTACTTTTCTGGTACAGATCAAGGGAGATCTGTTTCGTTAATCTATAATCCGGGAACTAAGCGCGGCGTATTAGTTACGACAACAAATAAGCTTAACTAAATATTGGTAAACACAATGTAGAATTTTCTTTAAAAAGCATTCAAAAGTAGGGGGGTGACTTAATTCTTTATATTTAGGAACATTCTGTTTACAGTTAAGTGATGAGTAACTCACCCAAAGAAAAATTTTTACAATTTAAAACTAGCATCAAAACTGTATCTCTATCGACATTGACTGAGGCTGGCCGCCCCAATATCAGTTACGCACCGTTTATAGAAGATGAAAAAGGTTTCTTTTATGTATTTCTCAGCCAGTTAGCCAATCACACTCAAGATCTACTTAATCATCCGATTGCTAGTATTTTGTTGATGGAAGACGAACAAGACTCTCGTCAATTATTTGCCAGACAGAGAATTACTTACCAGTGTGAAATCAGTATTGTGAGTAGTGAAGATTCTTCTTATGTGACTATTTTAGATAAATTTGAGGAAAAATTTGGCAGCATAATGCCCTTACTCAGAAACTTACCTGATTTCATTTTGTTCAAGCTTTCACCCACTGAAGGCAGATATGTTCAAGGCTTCGGTAAAGCGTATGAATTGGTTGGTGAACTTTTATCTGAACTCGAACATATTAAGGCTTAAATTAGTTTTCAACCAGCCCAAGTCTTATTCCTAAACCTATTAGTATTAAACCCGTGATCTGACCTATTCTTTTACTAACACTTTTATTTTTAGTTAAAATTTCTCCAAATTTAGAAGAAAAAATAATTACAGCTAATAATATTGGTAAAGACAAAAGAATAAATAACAAACCAAGTAACACCATGTTCGTAAAAGCATCGCTATCTGCTTTTACAAACTGCGGTAAAAATGCCATAAAAAATAAGGCTAATTTCGGGTTTAAAGTACTTGATAGCATTCCTTCTTTAAGAAGTTTTAAGTCTGATGCTTTATCTTTAGATTTCTTAATTTCCAATCGTCCCTGCTGTCTAAACGACTGTATCCCAAGATAAATCAAATAAAGCGCACCCAATATTTTTATCACTGTAAACGCGTAAGAAGATGTTAATAGAATTGCCGCTGCACCTGTTGCAGCAGCTAATGTGTGAAGCAAAACACCAATGATTAAACCAAGCATTGCAATAAATCCCGCTCGTGCACCTTGGGAAATACTGCGAACCATTAAATAGATAAAATCTTGACCAGGTGTCATTGCCAATACCAACGTAGCGGTAATGAATAATGAGATGTTTTCCATTTTTAAATAGCTATATCTTAATTAGCTGCTTGTACCTCGACTTACCAAAAACAAACCTGCACCAATCATAATGCTTCCGGCCGTTCTGTTTAAACGCTGTATAGACTTTTGAGATTTTAAATATTTCCTCACTGAAGAGGCGAGAATAGCTACCATCATTAAACCCAGCATCAAAGCCAGTAAGGTTAAAGCACTTGCCAAGGCAATATCTGGAATAGACAGTTGAGTTAAATCCATAAACGTCGGAAGGAACGCGATATAGAATAGAATAACTTTTGGATTAGATGCCGATATTAAAAATCCCTGGATAAAACCACTTAACCAGGATAGCTGTTTAACATTTCCGTTTTCAATTTCTACATCTACTTTGGCGGTCCACATTTTCCAACCTAAATACATCAAGTATGCTGCACCAACAAATCGGATTAGCATAAATAAATCTCCGTAATTTTGAGCAATTGCAGCAAGTCCGAATGTAGCCAGAATTAAATATATAACATCACTTACTGCCATTCCGAATGATAAAGAAACACACGATGCAGCGCCGGAATTCAAAGCACGAGCTAGTATTGCGAATATTCCGGGACCTGGTGTAATACCAAATATAAATATCGCGATAGTAAATGTAATTGCTGCTTCTATTGACATGATAAAACCAAAAAGTGCCTAAAAGTGGGGGGGTGACTTTTGGTTGAGATTATTCCTGTTTTCAGGGAAATAAAAGAACTATTTCCCAATGCAGAAACTACTAAAGATCTCACCTAATAAATCATCAGAGGTGAACTTTCCAGTGATCTGGCTAAGCTCATCTTGAGCAAGTCGTAACTCTTCTGCCATGAGTTCACCAGCATTGTATTCTGTGAGTTGCATTTCTGCATTATCAACAAACTGTTGTGTATTTTCTAATGCTTGTAGATGTCTACGCCGGGCAATAAAAATTCCTTCGTTATTGTTTTGATAACCCATTCTTTGTTTGAGTTCTTCTTTAAGTACATCAATTCCTAAATTGTATTTAGCAGAAATATTGATGATGTCACCATCCTTACCCGCATCTTTACTATCCAAATCAATCTTATTTTGAACAACAATCAAGGGCAGGGAGTCTGGTAGTTTTTGTACAATTTCATCACTTTTAGTAGATATGTGGGTATCGCCCAATAATAAAAGGGCTATATCTGCTTTTTCTACTGCTTTCCATGCACGTTCAATTCCTATCATTTCAACAGGATCATCGCTATCACGCAAACCTGCAGTATCTACCAAGTGTAATGGCATTCCATCCAGGTTAATTGATTCGTGCAATACATCGCGTGTGGTTCCTGCAATGTCTGTGACTATTGCCGTATCATTTCCAGACAAAGCGTTAAGCAAACTCGATTTACCTGCATTAGGCTCACCAATAATAACTAAATTTAAACCACTCCTTAACAAACTTCCTTGTTTGGCTTTATGGGTGATATCCGTTAATTGATCTTTGATTGCTTGTAAGCGGAGTAATACTTTCTCATCTGCCAGAAAATCTATTTCTTCTTCTGGAAAATCCAATGCGGCTTCAACATAGACTCGCATTTCTATCATCTTGATCAGTAGCGAATCTATCGATGAAGAGAATTCTCCTTGTAAAGAACGTAAAGCGGAACGTGCAGCTTGTTCAGAACCTGAATCTATTAGATCTGCTATCGCTTCTGCTTGGGTAAGATCTAGTTTATCGTTAAGAAATGCTCTTTCTGAAAACTCACCAGGTTTTGCTATTCGCGCACCAAGCTCTAGGCAGCGCTTTAACACCATGTCTAAAACGATCTGGCCACCATGCCCCTGAAGCTCTAATACATCTTCACCCGTAAAGGAATTAGGAGTTGGAAAGAATATAGCAACGCCATCATCAAGTGTTTCCTGATTAGAATCTTTGAAAAGACGATGAGAAGCTTTGAATGGTTTAGGTATTGAGCCAATAATTTCAGTAGCCATATCTCGAACGGCAGGCCCTGAAATTCGTATTATACCTACACCACCTCTACCAGATGGTGTAGCAATTGCAGCGATTGTGTCATTTGTATCGATGGTATTCATCTTTTACTAATACCATAAAACGTTAGTTAAACTTAATAAACGTTGATATTAACCTAACCGTCGCCAATTATCTTTTTATTGATAAACCACTGCTGGAATATTGAAAGGATGTTATTTACTACCCAGTAAAGTACCAAACCAGCAGGGAAGAATAAGAACATAACCGTAAAAATGACAGGTAAATAAGTAAAAATCTTTTGTTGCATCGGGTCTTGAACAGCAGGTGGATTCAGCTTCTGCTGTATAAACATACTAGCACCCATAATGAGCGGCAAGATGAAGAAAGGATCTTTTATCGATAAATCCTTATACCAAAGTATCCAGGGTGCCTGACGTAATTCCACACTCTCTTGAAGCACCCAATACAAACCCATGAATACTGGCATTTGTATCAGCATTGGCAAACAACCACCTAACGGGTTTATTTTTTCTTTACGATAAAACGCCATTGTTTCTTTTTGCTTAGCCTGTGGATCATTTTTGTATTTTTCACTTATTTCTTTGATCTTTGGACCAAGCTTTTTCATCTTAGCCATTGAGCGATAACTAACCGCTGATGGATAGAAGAATATTAGTTTGATGAACATTGTTAAGAGGATGATCGTCCAACCCCAGTTGCTTACAATATGACGATTGATGAAACTCATAACCCAAAATATGGGCTTCGAAACAAAAGCAAAAATTCCGTAATCAACAGTTAAATCTAGTCCTTCAGAAATAGCTGCTAATGAAGCTTGATCCGTTGGTCCTACATAGAGCTGACTTACGAATTCACCTGACGTTCCGGGTTGTACTTCTTTGACTGGAGATTTAACTCCAATGATGTAATTGTCATTGGTCTTGTTATAACGTGTGTAATAGGTGTTTATTTCTTCTTTAGATGGTATCCAGGCACTAATAAAATAGTGTTTTAGCATCGCTACCCAACCACCCTGAACAAGACGATCTTCTTTGTCTTCATCAGATAGGGCATTAATTTCAGAGCTGTTTAAATCCTTTAGAACCCCATCTTTGATGTCATCAAAATCTACTTTGGTGTATTTATTATTGTAGTAAGCAGGACCTACATAAGCGATGGCACCACCTAATAAACTACCTGATCTGCCTTGTTCTTCATGAGTTAATTCTAAATATTCATTACCTGACCATGGTTGCTCAGTCTGATTATTAACCGTTTGAATTTGCTTTACTAAAAAAGAACCACGTTCAAACATGAACGTTTTCGTTACAGTTATTCCTTTTCCATTGCTCCAGGTTAATAACACTTGTAATGATTTTTGACCATCTTCAAGAATATATTCAGTATTTTCGACATTAAAGTTGGTGTAATGATTTGGTGCAGAATCTACTCCGTTACTACCACGATATATAAGACCACCTTGAGCGGCGTATTTCGCTTCTTTATCAATTATGCGAGTTGCTTTATCCTGCTCTTCTAAACTCACTGGATGAGTCGGCAGATCGGCTTGAACTATCGTTCCACCTACAGTACTGATAAATAGATCAAGTACATCTGTTTTGATATGTATCTGTTTAGCTTGTTCATTACCAGTCGCAGTATTATTTGCTGCTGGTATGGTATCTGTTCCGTTTACAGCTACACTTGAACCCGAAGGTACAGAATTACTATTACTGCCATTTGCCTGTTGCTGAACTGAAGAATTAGCGGGTTTAATAGGTTTTGGCGCATGTTCTTGTTGCCAAGTTGACCAAATTAAAAAACCTAAAAAAACTAAGCTTAAATATAGAAAAGGACGTTGTTGATCCATGACTGAAAAGACTCTATTCGTTTATTAATGCAGGGAATTTTTTACGCATGAAGCGCCATTGTGTTTCTATTTGCCTTTGCATCTCCGCATTATTTAAAGAAAGGATACTTGGCTTACACATAGCGACGATATCAACATTGGGTAATGTATGTTGATTTAATCTAAAGCTTTCTCGGAACAACCTTTTAATGCGATTTCTATCTACGGCTTTTTTTGCGCATTTTTTAGATATAGCCAATCCTAACCTAGGATGTTCTAAATTATTTGCTCTGGCTAATACGGTTAATGCCCGATTACCAAAGCGTTCTGGCTTACTAAAAACGAATTGATAGCTATCAGCAGTCAATAATTTTAAATCACGACTAAGATGGAGCTTAATATTATTTTCAGCCACATCTATATTATTCACACTAACCTAAATACTAACTTGTATATAACTTAATTATTAAGGAGTAAGGGTCGCACGGCCTTTTGCACGACGAGATGCTAAAACCTTTCGACCACCTACGGTGCTCATACGTGCGCGAAAACCGTGAGTACGTTTACGCTTTAAATTACTTGGTTGAAATGTTCTTTTCATGACTAAAAAACCTATTAAAATCTGTTATTTATTACTTCGTTTAGAAGAATACATTCTACAAGTTACATCATTGGTGTAATCAACAATAGTGTAGGAACGCAAAGGGCGGAAAAAATACGCTATGAATGTATTAATGTCAATTAATTTATTATTTTTTTGAACCAAAAACTGCTTGTGGATAACTTATCATTGAGAGTAGTATTTATCCATCTTAAGTACAATACAAAATAAATCTTTAATCTAGCTTTATAACAGTACTGATAATAAGAATAGAATGACTATAAATGGATTTTGTCCCCTAACAACTTCCTACTATATTTATTCAATTAAAATACTTAAACAAACAACCCATTAATCATTTTTTGATTTAAAGGTTTATCCTTAAATTGTCATAAATTTCTTAGGAGTATCATTTATGCTCTGGCAACAATGCCTGAACAAACTTGAGTCAAAATTATCAGATCAGGAAATCAATACCTGGTTACGTACTCTGCATGGTACACAACACGACGACATTTTAGTTCTTTTAGCACCAAACACTTTTGTATTTCAATATGTAAAAGATCAACACTTACAAACCATTAAAGATGAAGTTAAAAAAATTTCCAATGGAAATGATGTTCAAGTTATCTTACAAATAGGTGCTGGAGATACATTACCATATTCTGAACCAACTCCTGTCGAGGCTACCATTACAGCTCCTGGTTCTAATCAAATGAGTAGTAATGTTAATAATTATTCAAATACACAACCACAGCCAATAATTAATCAAAAAAGTTTTACGAATAATCTAAATCCAACAATGACTTTTGAAAACTTTGTTGAAGGTAAATCTAATAGACTTGCTGTAGCTTCTGCTAAACAAGTTGGCGATAACCCTGGTCAATCTTATAACCCATTATTTATTTATGGTGGTGTAGGATTGGGTAAAACTCATTTAATGCATGCTATCGGAAATCAAATAAGAGAAACCAACCCAGAAGCTAAGGTCGTTTATCTTCATTCAGAGCGTTTTGTGAATGACATGATTACTGCTTTGCGCACAAATAGTATAGATCAATTTAAATTATACTACCGTACTGTGGATGCTTTACTTATTGATGATATTCAATTCTTCGCTGGAAAAAAGAGTTCAGTAGAAGAGTTCTTTCATACCTTTAATGCATTACTAGAAGGTCAAAAACAAATAATACTAACCAGTGATAAATACCCGCGCGATGTTGAAGGCATAGATGATCGTCTACGTTCACGTTTAAACTGGGGTTTAACTGTAGAAATTGAACCACCAGAGCTTGAAACGCGTGTAGCGATACTCACAAAGAAGGTAGAAGAGTTTCATCTAGAGTTACCTAAGGACGCTGCATTTTTTATTGCAAAACGCTTTAGATCTAATGTGAGGGACCTGGAAGGAGCATTACAAAGAGTTCTAGCAAGTCTACGTTTACATCAACGAACAGATATTACCCTAGATTTTGTGCATGATGCTTTACGAGATCAACTAGCTAGCCAAGATAAAATGGTTACGGTTGATAACATTAAAAAGACAGTAGCACAGCACTATAATATCAAAACATCAGATCTTGACTCAAAAAGACGTACCAGATCCATTGCGCGTCCAAGACAAGTTGCGATGAGCTTATCTAAAGAGTTAACCAATCACAGTTTACCGGAAATAGGCACTTATTTTGGTAATCGCGATCACACTACTGTATTGCATGCCTGCAAAAAAATTAAAGAATTAAGAACAGAAGATACAACTTTAGACGAAAGCTATCGTATACTAGAAAGAACTCTAACAAGGTAATTTAACCGTAAGGATAAGACGTTATTAACTACGTTATAAATGTCTTAACAAGCTGTGGATAATAATTAGGAAGTTTTAGATGTGTTACTTATCCACAGTTCGTACACATAAAGAAGTGATTTTTACACATACGATATAAACAGCAATATTTTTTATAAGTTATTGTTTATATTTAAGATTTTAACATTATAAACAAAAATTTAGTAGCCCTATTACTACTATTATCTTTTAAATATATATATAATATAATTATGAAATTAACTATTTCCAAAGAAACATTGCTCGATCAACTGACTCATGTTGTGGGTGCTGTAGAAAAAAAACACACGAGCAAGATTCTTGAAAATATATTAATTCAGGTCTCTGAAAATGAATTAAGTCTTATTGGTACAGATCTTGAAATAGAAATGTTATCAAAAGTTGATATTCAAGCTGAACAACCAGGTCAAATCACCGCACCAGCAAGAAAATTATTTGATATCTGTAAAGCTTTACCAGCAGATTGTTTTATTCTATTTGAAACTGAAGGTGAACGACTTCACATAAAAGGACTAAGAAGTAAATTTGAATTAGCTACTTTACCAGCTGAAGAATATCCATTACTTGATGATATCCCAATACAAAATGAGATAACTATTCCAGAAAGAGAACTAAAATTATTGATGGAAAAAGTTTCATTTTCAATGGCAAATCAGGACGTCAGGTATTATCTAAACGGATTATTGCTGGAGTTATCTGATAACAAACTTTTAGCAGTTTCTACTGATGGTCACCGATTAGCTGTTTCAGAATTTACTATTGAAGATTTGAAATTAGAATCTCCTTTAAAAATCATAGTGCCACGTAAAGGAATTTTAGAATTAACCAGATTATTAGATGCATCGAGTGAAATTCCAGTTGCTTTACAAATAAGTGATAATCATATCCGTGTGCACAAAGACAATATTCGGTTTACCTCAAAATTGATTGATGGTAAATACCCTGATTATCAAGCAGCTATTCCTTCTAATTGCCAACATACTATTGAACTTGATAGAGAACAATTCAGAGATACTCTTTCCCGTGTTGCAATTCTTTCTAATGAAAAGTTCCGTGGTATTCGCTTAAGACTTCAAAATGGAGTTATGACTTTACATAGTAATAATCCAGAAAATGAAAGTGCAGAAGAAGAAATTGATATTAATTACTCAGGTGAATTATTTGAAATTGGATTCAATGTCACTTACTTACTAGAAGCAGTCAATCACTTAGAAGGTAAAACAGTAAATCTAGAGTTATCGACGCCAGATAGTAGTGCCCTATTGCATTCTCTTGATGATTCGCAAACACGTTATGTTGTTATGCCAATCCGCTTATAATCATATTACCTACATTCTGATCTTATGTGGATTCAGAAACTAAATATCAAAAATATGCGTTTGATTGAGGATGAAAGTTTAGAATTTTGTCCTGGATTTAATATAATTGTAGGTAAAAATGCATCTGGTAAGACTAGCTTGCTTGAGTCATTGAGTCTTTTATCTAGCGGAAGATCTTTCAGATCAGCACATATCTCTGAAGTCATTAGTCACAATCAGCAATCAGCTTTAGTCAATGCAACCTTAAATAATAATAATTCTATTATCAAAATGGGTATTGATAAAAGCCAGAGTAAAACGGCAATAAGAATTAATCAAAAAGATATCTATTCACAAGCAGAACTTAGCTCTAATCTTCCTATAACAATCATACATCCTAATTCATTAGAATTAATAACTGGAGCTCCTTCTCTTCGCAGAGCTTATATTGATTGGTTAGCTTTTTATATTTTTCCCGATTTTTATTCAAAATGGAAAAAGTACCAACATGTATTAAAACAACGAAACATCTGTTTAAAATCTCCAAAGCACTTTTATGCATTAGAGAAATGGACAAGTGAACTAGTATTTAATCAACCGGAAATTATTGAATATAGGACTCAAACAGTCGAATCAATAAAACCAATTCTTAAAAAGATCAGTACAATTTTATTACCTGATCTAAATATTAATATTGAATTGTTTTCTGGATTTCCCAATGATGTTCAAATAGATCCATTATCTTTACTAGATTATTATTTATCAAAGTCAGAAATAGATATCAAATTTAAGAGGACTGTAACCGGAGCTCATAAAGCCGATTTAAAAATACAGATAAATAATAGTCCAGCTTCTCAAACTGCTTCTCGTGGACAACTTAAGCTAATTGCTATTTCTTTACTATTAGCTCGAAGTGAAATAATCGTTAAAGCTAAGTCAACTAAAGGCATATTATTAATTGATGATATTTCTTCAGAATTAGATATAAAGAATCAAAAAAAGTTATTAAAGTTCATTTCCGATCTAGAATTACAATCTATAATCACGTCTACCCAGCCATTAGATTACGATTTATCCCCTGCGAAGATGTTTCACGTGAAACATGGTGAAATTTAAAGTATTTAAAGGTTGAAGAAGTCTAGCTAATCTGAATACATTATCTACTGAATAGTATATAATTCATCGGTTAATTTTACCTGCGCAACAATAAATTTCTTGAACAGTTTAATGTGCCTAAAATCATAAAGATAGGTTGTAAATAATGTCTGAAAAAAGCAATTACGATTCTTCCAGTATTACGGTCCTAAAAGGACTTGAAGCAGTTAGAAAAAGGCCAGGAATGTATATCGGTGACACCGATGACGGTACAGGTCTTCATCATATGGTGTTTGAGGTCGTCGATAACTCAATAGATGAGGCATTGGCAGGCCACTGTAGCGAAATCACTGTAAAATTGAATACAGACGGTTCTGTGACCGTTACTGATGATGGTCGTGGCATACCAGTTGATGAACATGAAGACGGTGGATCAGCTGCTCAAATTATTATGACTGTGCTACACGCTGGTGGTAAATTCGATGATAACTCCTATAAAGTCTCGGGTGGACTGCATGGTGTAGGTGTTTCTGTAGTAAACGCCCTATCTGAAAAGCTTACATTGACTATTCAAAGAGATGGTCAAGTGTATAGGCAAGAATACAGTATGGGTGATCCAGTTACAGAAATGGAAGTAGTTGGAAAAGCAGAGAAGACAGGTACTAAAGTTCGTTTCTTACCAAGTAAAGAAATTTTTGCGATAAATGAGTTTAGTTTTGATATTTTAGCTAAGAGACTTAGAGAATTATCTTTCCTTAATTCTGGAGTTAGAATTCATCTCATCGATGACCGCGGTGAAGGTGAAGATATAGTATTTGAATATGAAGGTGGTATAAGCGCCTTCGTTAGTCATTTAAATGGTAAGAAAACCCCAATACATGAAAAAGTAATCAGCTTTGATACGATGAAGGACGATGTTGGTGTAGAGGTTTCATTGCAGTGGAATGATTCATACCAAGAAAATATATATTGCTTTACCAATAATATTCCGCAACGTGATGGCGGTACACACATGTCTGGCTTCAGGACCGCATTAACAAGAACTTTAAATCAGTATATTGAAAAAGAAGGTGTTTTATCTAATAACAAAAAAGATAAAGTTTCTCTAACAGGTGATGATGCACGTGAGGGCTTAACGGCAGTATTATCCGTCAAGGTACCAGATCCTAAATTTTCATCTCAAACAAAAGACAAGTTGGTTTCTTCAGAAGTTAAAGGAATTGTTGAATCAGCAATGGGTGAAAGCTTGTCAGAGTTTTTAATAGAAAACCCAAAAGAAGCTAAAATCATTTGTGCCAAAATGGTAGAAGCGGGTAGAGCCAGAGAAGCAGCGCGTAGAGCCAGAGAAATGACTCGTCGTAAAGGCGCTTTGGATATAGCAGGTTTACCAGGAAAACTGGCAGACTGTCAGGAAAAAGATCCAGCACTTTCAGAAATTTACTTGGTGGAGGGTGATTCTGCGGGAGGTTCTGCGAAACAAGGCAGAGATAGACGTACACAAGCCATTTTGCCGCTAAAGGGTAAGATATTGAATGTAGAAAAAGCTCGTTTTGATAAAATGCTTGGTTCTGCAGAGGTAGGCACCTTAATTACAGCTTTAGGCTGTGGTATTGGTAAAGAAGAATTTAATCCTGATAAATTACGTTATCACCGAATAATAATCATGACCGATGCCGACGTTGACGGTTCTCATATCCGTACATTACTTTTAACATTTTTCTATAGACAAATGCATGAGTTAGTCGAAAGAGGACATATTTATATAGCTCAACCACCTCTTTATAAAATAAAGAAAGGCAAGCAAGAGCAATACGTAAAAGACGATGATGAATTAAACGATCGTTTATTGCAGTTAGCATTAGAGGATGCTGGTTTATTTACTGATGAAGGTGCACCAGCGATTAAAGGTGAAGCACTGGAAAAGTTAGCAAATGAATTTTTAGTAATTAGTAACATCATTAAAAGACTTTCGCGTCGTTACGATCAAGATATATTAGAAGCGATGCTGTTCACATCTGCAGGTACGCAGGAAATAAACAATACTACAGCAACCGATTGGTTAAACGCTGCTGTAGAAACAGCAAATGAAAAATTCAATGGAACTCGTAACTATAAAGCTCAGTTAAAAGAACTCGAAGGTGATGATTGGAGTATTCAAATCACTCGTAGAATGCACGGTGTAGATACGGAATATTTCTTCAATAAAGATTTCTTTACGAGCCCCGAAATGGTGCTATTGGTCGAATTAAACCGAAAACTTGATGGCTTGTTGAACGAGAAAAGTTTTATTCAGCGATCAGATAGACGAGAGTATGTATCACGCTTTGATAATGTCATCAATTGGTTGATGAAAGAAGGTCAACGTGGTCTCAATATTCAACGCTATAAGGGTTTGGGTGAAATGAATCCAGAGCAACTTTGGGATACAACAATGGATCCTGAAACAAGAAGAATGCTTCAAGTTAATATCGAAGATGCTTATCAGGCTGATGAAATATTCTCGACCTTAATGGGTGATTTAGTAGAACCCAGACGTGAGTTTATAGAAAATAATGCATTGAATGTAGCTAATCTAGATATATAGAAAAGCTTAGTATAATGAAAATAATTACAGCAAATACAAATGGAATTCGTTCTGCGGCAAAAAAAGGATTTTTTGAATGGTTGTCTAAGCAGGATGCAGATGTAACCTGCATTCAGGAAACGAAAGCTCAGGTTCATCAACTTGAAGATCCTGTGTTTCATCCCGGTTTTAGTTATTACAATGATGCGTTAAAAAAAGGATATAGTGGGACCGCTATTTATTGTAAAAGGGAGCCCGATGATTTGATAAGCGGGACAGGCTATGACACATTCGATTCTGAAGGCCGTTATATAGAGGCTAAATTTGGAAATCTAAGTGTTATCTCACTGTATATGCCTTCTGGCTCTGCAAAAGATGAGAGACAACTCATTAAATATGAGTGTATGGATTTCTTCATGAATTTGATGGAAGAGATGAAGTCATCAGGTAGAGATTACATTATCTGTGGTGACTGGAATATTGCGCATAAGAATGAAGACATTAGAAACTGGAAAGGTAATCAAAAGAATTCAGGTTTTCTTCCAGAAGAACGCGCCTGGTTAGATACTCTTTTTGATGAAGTAGGTTTTGTAGATGCTTTTAGGGAAATAGAACAAGAAGAACATAGCTATACCTGGTGGTCGAATCGAGGACAGGCTTATGCTAATAATACGGGTTGGCGTATTGATTATCATGTTCTCAGTCCTTCATTAAAAGGGACTGTTAAAAATACTGAAATTTACAAAGATGAAAAATTTTCCGATCACGCCCCGCTAATAATTGATTATAACTATCAGATTTAAATAAGTTTTATATCAAAATAGGGTTTGGTGAATCTAAAAGGCCTAAAAGTAGGGGGGTGACTTAATAAATATCACCCCCCTACTTTTAGCTGTATTTTAGTTGGTGAAATTTTATATCTATCCAAAACATAGCAAATATAATTTTAATGATTTTAGTAGTATCTGTTATAGCATTAGCGTTTCAAAGTTCACCCAAAAAAGATACATCAACACTTTTAGAGCCACCTATAAAAAATTCTAAATTAATTAAGTGTAAAGATCCAAGAACAGATATTTGTACAAAAGAATATAGGCCGGTATGTGCTGTGGTGGATACCGGAGTAAGATGCGTTAAAGCACCTTGTCCATCAAAAGATCACAAAACCTATTCAAATTCATGTACTGCCTGTGCTGATCACAAAGTAATTGGATATGAGTTTGGAACTTGTAGATAATGTATAATTGTATTTAAAACACTTTAATTTCAATTACTTAACGAAAGTATATTTATAGTTTCCACTACTTAATATAAGTTTTTGATGTGTCAGAAAATCGATTCCATATTTTAAGATGATATCATCACCATTTTTTGGTGAAAGGTTTGTAACATATAAAATTTGCCGTTTTATATGCCAATTTTCAGCATCGACTGAAAAAGCATCAGGGATTAAACAAGCATCACCAACTGATTTGTAATAGCGGTTTTTATAAAAGGTTTGTGTCCATGTTGTGTCTTTACAATCATCATGTTGACGCTCGTATTTCCAGGTACCACTTGTTAATGTTTTTTCTATGCGAACATCATTTTTAGACTTAAGGGGATGAGATGAGATGGTGTTATTTGCAGTATTGAAATTGCTACAACCAGTGAATAGAAGAGATAATAAAATCAATGGTAAAACTTTCATTAGAAAAATCCATTTAGCCCAATAATATGAGTTATTGTTACATATAGTTAAGGGATAAAAAAGCACTTGAGCAAGTCAAATAAATTTACAATGTTTTTAAGAAATTAATAATATTTTGTTGATCCTTCTCTGTTAAAGAAATAGGAGGTAAGTCGACTTCTTTGGCTTTTTCATCATCAAAACCACTGTAGTATTTTAGAACTTGTTGTAAGTTGTTAAACCTACCATCATGCATATAGGGTGCAGTTTTTGATAAATTTCTCAAAGAGGGTGTTTTAAAGGCTCCAGAAAGGCTATGTTTATTTCTATTGATGTAATTTAATTCGGTACATTGCTCTGGTTTTGCATCACTGTACTTACTTAAACAATTGAACTCATCATGTATAACAGCTTCTATCACTTCAGATCGTCCATTATCTTTGGCAAGTATCCCTGTACCAATATTATGGAATTCTTTGTTGGTAAAAAGCGGTCCACTATGACAATTTGAGCAACCTGACTGCTGATTAATAAATAGTTTATAACCATTTATTTCGGAAGTATTCAGAATTTTTGAACTACCTTTGTTAGTCAGTTCATTAACAAAGTTATCAAAACGAGATGCTTGTGATTGTATGGTAGCGACATATGAAGCTATAGATTTACCGACATTAGTGAAAAAGATATTAATGCTATCTCGTTGTTTTCGTGTCAATTTTTTCCATTTTAATAAGCCTTGTAAGTCAGCGTTAGGCCCAGCTTTGTCAGGCAAAGTAGAGAGTGTCGAGGTTAAAGGTAGAGATGTCTTGAAAGATAACTCATAAAGGTTTTTATAGGTCTTATCTTGTTGGAATAAATGTAATAACTCTACCCGGGTAAAATCTTGTTCAGCCGGGTTTTCAATAGAACTTAACACTTGCGCCCAAAGGCTATCTTTACTCCCATCGGCAAAAAACCAGTTATGGTGAGCAGCATTTAGAAGCGTTGGAGTGTTCCTGAATCCTTTTTGCAAGCCAATAGCGAGATTTTGATTATCAGTAAACGATTTTTCTTTGTTATGGCAAGTAGCACAGGAAATCTGTTTGTTACTGCTTAAGCGGGTATCAACGAAAAGTTGTTTACCGAGTTCAATTAGCGTTTATATCAAAAAGGTATTTGTTTGATTCATCTACAACAGGATCTAATTGTTTTAACGAAAAAGAATTAATCCGTATAATTTCATCGTTAGACCAGGTATCAGCACTAAGCAATGTGATGATTAGAAACAAATATAAAAAAATCGAGAGTTTTATTGAAAATTTAACCATTGTTTTGATTAATTAATCGATTACAAAATTTATAGTTGCTATATCGCGTGGTAAGTTTTCAGTTTTATCGATTAGAAATGTAAGTTGCCATGCACCTGGCATACTAAATTTTAACCCATGTATAACATATTTATTTTCTGTTGGAGTTCCAGGATACCTTTGGTGCAGTAGGCAAACCATGGTGATGTTCTGGCATACCACCTTCAATTATGATATTTGTATCGATATATATTATTTAAGTTGTTGTTATCAGATAGGATTAAGCTGCATTTTTGAAAACCGTTTAAAGTGGGGGGGTGATCACAGAACAAATAAATCTGATAATATTTATGTTTAGATACTTGAGATAAGCTCCAGCTAGGGTTTTCATTCGCCTTTAAAGTTGGTAAGTAAAAAACTAAAAGAAAAAATAAAATATGCTTAGTCATTATATTTTGGTCTAAGAGATAGGCTTAACAAAATTGAAGCTAATAATAAAAATAACCAATGTATAGATCCACCACCTGAGCCCGAATTGTTAGTAGCATCAGTTACATTCCAATTAAATAAAGTTGAGCTACTTAGTAGTCCATCAGATACGTTTATTTGTACTTGATAACTACCTGAATGAGAAACAGTACCTGTTATTTGTCCTGTTGAAGAATTAATACTTAATCCAGTAGGTAAGCCTGTAGCTGAATAATTTAAGCTATCTCCATCGATATCATTTGCTTGTACATTCAGAGTTATAGATGTTCCTGTAAAAGTACTCTTATTTGCAATAGTTGTAATTGATGGAGGTGAATTAGTAACTTGATCACTCAAAGTGTTTTTATCATTCCAATCCCGAGGAACTAATTGAAGGTGGCTCCAGTGAGCATCCATATGAGGCGCATCTTCTGAGCGAGGCATATGATAAAATGTTACACCTGCCCAAACCACAATATCATTATCGGTAATACTTTCACCATCTACAAACTCATCAAGGTTTTTGCCACCACTGGTGTTATGAGAAGCAAAGCGCTCATTATTTTTTTGAGTAGTTACAAAGAAATCATTATGAGTAAAAGGCTCACTTGCCGGTCCTATATCTTGATGCCCCGTCTCGTTAAGAAAGACATCATATGAAATGCTATGTCCATTTTCATTCTTTACTGTTTTATCTTTTACGCGCCAATGACGCATGGTATCAGGATTAACTTTACGCGCTGATTCAGTTGAAAAAGGTATTATACTACGCTGTCGTTTTCCATTTACAAGGTGGAAATTGATTTCTTCTACTACATCATCTAAGTGAGTCTTATTAAGATCAAAGTCTAGTTTCCAATAGAAGTTATGTAAGTGAGAGACTCCCACTCTGTCATCAGCAAGAAGCCAGCCTGTGCTCTGATCCGTACCAAAACGCTGTAAAGCACCTGTTGCTCCCATCCACGGTTCTATGGTTCCATTGTCAAAAAATTTCCAGGTGGGAATGTAGAAATAGGCACCCACAGGAGAAACACTAAACAAACTTAGATTGTATCCATTGGTTGAATTGCTACCGGACTTAAATGAAATATCACGTTTGCTGGTTTGCTTACAGAGTACGTTTTTGCTGTTAAATTGAATTAGATCACCAGCGGGACATTCATCTGCTTGAAGATCCAACATATTCGAAGCACCAATTCCCAGATCTGATAAATCGTGAAAACGCGTACCATTGTCATCATAAGGGACATGAATTTGAGCGATAGCGGCCTGGTTAAGCACCATGCGGCGAGTACCATTTTTTGGAGTAAAATAGATACTCTTAAAAATTATGCCTTCCCTATCTTTGTGCTCCCAGCACATATCCCAACGGGCACCATTGGGAAATATTTGATTGATATAAAATTCATCCCCACAATCTTCCGCCGCTTGAGCGTGGCTAATTGTGAATAAGAATACAGTTAGAATTAGAATTATTTTTGATATTAGCTTATTCAAAATAGTTGCTTGTATTATTTTATTCATAATATTTTTATTGATTCATCACAGTCTATTGATAGAAGTCCAATCACGAGGCAACAAAATGAAGTTACTCCATTGAACAGCTACTGGAGAGAAGTCTTCATCCCTCGGTAGCGTGTGATAAACCATGCGATACCACACTACGATATCTTTTGCGTTGGTGTTTTGTGAGTTAACAAACTCGGTAACATTGCTACCGCAGCTATTTGTTGGATTATTTACGGCAAATCTTTCACACGCATTATAGGCAGTGATAAAAACATCATCTTTTAGCCAGGGCGAAGTGCTATTCCCTTTATTTTGTTGTGCATAATTAAGCATAACCATTTCATAAGATATAGATTGGTTAGCATTGTTAGTTTCACTTTGATCTCTGACACGCCAGAACTTTTTATCAGCAGGAGTAAAAGATGAAGACAATTCTGATGATACTGTCTGAGTTTGCTTGGTTTTAGTTAGCCTATCAGCAGATGCTATGCTCTTAATTTGTTCAACAATATCATTGCTATTGCTGGAACCAATGTCGAAATCAAGGCGCCAGAAGAAGTGATCAGTAAAGCTGGTCGCAATTTTATTTTGAGAAGTCACTGTCCAACCAGCTTTTGCATCCGAAGTTGTTTTAGTAAATTGACCGGTGATACCAACTCCAGCTTCAATTGTTCCATTTTCTAAAAATGACCAACGAAGAATAAACTCTCGAGCATTAATTCTTGATGCACTCAGTACTTCTAACTTATTACCTTGGCGACGCACGTTATCGCGATAGCGATAAATATAGCCATTTGCACGTGAAACCTCACATAGTACATTTCTCCCAGATTCTTTATGCAGCTGACCACCTTCACACATTGATGAATTAAGTGTCTGTAATCGACTTCCGCCTAAACCAAAATCAGTGACTAAAAATTGGTCGGCAGAACCATCATCATATTCTGTTTGAATTTGAGAAAGACTCATTTCACCAAGTACTTTTCGTCTAATCGCTCCTACCGGTTTATAATGAATATCACTCAATACAACGCCTTCTTCATCACGTACTTCCCAACAGAGATCCCAGGCAGCCCCTGATGAAAAAGTTTTAGAAATAGTATTGCCCGCCGCACAAGATGAGGTATTGGGTCTTGCAAAAGCAGCGTTAGAAACTAACAAAGATGTTAATGAAACTAAAGCTAGACATGTTTTGATTACTTTTACATTCATTCTTAAAAACCGATTCTTTGAGTTACAACACCAGCAGATAAATTTACGATAGGTGAAATTTCAAATACAATATTTTCATCTGTATAAAGCATAAGTTGAGCACAGCGATGTATGCCACATTGTTTACTCGCTTCATTCACCCGATTAGGTAAACTATCAGCAGTGAAGGTAAAAGCTTTTATATTTAGCTCAGACGTATCATTAAGAGTGCGTGAAGTAATTCGATTGTATTCATGCTCTAGAATCTGTCGCTCATCTTCATCATCAAAAACAATTTGTTTGGCTCGTTTGAGCTCGTTTTCTGTTAATGGAAGCTGTCTGCCTTGCTTAGTAACTGAACTTAAAATTTCTGAAGTATTTAAATCCACCAAAGACTGTTGTAATTCATTGGTCTCATAATTGTATATATATACATCAGCGCGGCGTTGGCCTTTGGGAGCACCTTTTTCTTCATTACGCTCAATCAATAAAAGTTCCTGGTTATCGTTTGTTGTTATGCCATTTTCAGATTTCGTAGCTAACGCTGGAGGCGTTACTAAATTCCCTACTCGAGTAATCTCGTCAATGGTTAAAGGATCATTACTATGTGCGTAAACTTTGCTTATACTTAAAAGGCTTAAGCTCAAAACACTTAGTACTATTGATGCATACATTTTTATGTAGGTTGGTCTAGAAAGAATCATTATCAACTCACCAAAATAAATTTTTATTATATCTAGAGGAGTATAAACCAGATTGACTACATTAAAATGATATTAGTCAAATAGTTACTGCCACTTGTCCGATATTTAATGTGAATAGCGTTGATAAATATAGTTAAAGAAAATCTTTAAAACTTAGCAACACTTATCAGGTATCTGCAGATTGCTTTACAAGCAAAGACACACACCATAAACTCCGTGTAATTTCAAAACTACCCCCCTAATTTGGTGAATAGCTATGGTTACAAAAAACTATATGTCAGGCCTTTTTGGTAGATCTCCTATAACTCCTTTGCAAGAACACATGTACCGTGTGTATCGCTGTATACGACATTTAACACCGCTTATAGAAGGTATGGTGGAGTCAGACGAAAAAAAGGTTCTAAAAGCTCATAATTCTATTGCTAAAGGTGAGCATGACGCAGACAAAATGAAGCATGAATTACGTACACATCTACCAAAAGGTTTATTTATGCCAGTAGATAGGCGTGATGTTCTTGATGTATTACTACGTCAGGACATGATAGCGAATCAGGCAAAAGATATTGCTGCTTTGATTGTTGGGCGCAAAATGCAATTACCTGCAGAAATGAATGAGCCATTCCAGGTATTTACAAATCGTTGTGTGGATTCAGTAAGACAGGCATTGCAAACCATCAATGAACTAGACGAATTAGTTGAAACAGGTTTTAGAGGTCTTGAAGTTGATCGCGTTGAAGCGATGCTTTCTGAATTAGGAGCAATTGAAAGTGAAACGGATACAATGCAGGATGGACTAAGAACAACGCTTTTTAAATTAGAAAAAGACCTTGGTCCGATAGATGTGATTTTCACCTACAGATTGATAGATTGGGTTGGTAATGTGGCCGACAATGCCGAACGTGTTGGTAGTCGTTTATCTTTGATGCTAGCTCGATAAGGGATATAAATCATGGAATTTTTATCTGATACAACGTTTATCTATATCACTCTTGCGGCCGTTTTTGGGATTTTCATGGCATGGGGTATTGGCGCAAATGATGTTGCAAATGCAATGGCGACGTCGGTAGGCTCAAAAGCTATCACAATTAAACAAGCGATTATAATTGCAGCAATATTTGAGTTCTTGGGTGCCTACCTTGCTGGAGGGCAAGTTACTAAAACCATCAGAAAAGGCATCGTTGATCTCAATGCCTTTGAAGGTAATCCAGATTTATTGATCTGGGGCATGCTTGCATCGTTATTAGCAGCAGGTACATGGCTATTAATTGCATCCATGAAAGGTTGGCCGGTTTCTACCACGCATAGTATTGTGGGTGCGGTTATTGGTTTTGCTGCGGTTGGCGTTAGTGTTGACGCTGTTAGCTGGGGCAAGGTTGGCACCATCGTAATGAGTTGGGTGGTCTCACCAGTACTTGCCGGAGGTATAGCGTTTGCGGTGTTTAAAAGTATCCAAAACCTGGTTATTAATACGAGCAACCCCTTAGAAAATGCAAAAAAATATGGGCCATTTTATTTATTTATGGTCGGTTTTATTATTGCTTTGGTGACAATTAAAAAGGGTTTAAAGCATATTGGCTTAGATGTTAATGGTGGCATGGAATTTGTTTACGCTATTATCTTGGGCGTATTAGTAGCACTACTAGGTGTGTATTTAATCAAAAAAGTAAAGTTTGATGAAAAAGCTGAAAAACGTTTTCACTTTGCCAATGTCGAAAAAATATTTGCTGTATTAATGGTATTTACGGCTGCGGCCATGGCTTTTGCTCATGGCTCAAATGACGTAGCAAATGCAGTTGGCCCAATGGCGGCTGTTATTAGTGTTGCTCAATCTGGAGAGCTAGCTTCAAAATCTGAGTTGCCAAGCTGGGTATTACTGGTAGGTGCTGTTGGTATCGTTATAGGTCTTGCTACCTTGGGCTACAAAGTAATGGCGACGGTAGGTAAAAATATTACTGAACTAACTCCAACTCGTGGCTTTTCTGCAGAAATTGGGGCGGCTTCGACAGTAGTACTAGCCTCTTATACTGGACTACCAATTTCTACTACGCAAACCTTAGTAGGTGCGATTTTAGGTGTAGGTTTAGCCAGAGGTATCGCAGCAATAGACTTACGCGTTGTAGGTAATATATTTATGTCTTGGGTTATTACTTTGCCAGCTGGAGCAATTCTGTCGGTATTGTTCTTTTACATGCTTAAAGGAATATTTAGTTAGAGGCTTTCTAACTAGAAAAGTGGCTATAAGTGTGGGGGTGCCAAATAATTTAATGTATTTAGGCACTTTCCCCATACAACTATTTGATTATCTTTTTCTAAAGAAAATAGACAGAATTCATTTCTAACAATTTAAAATATAAAAGTTAATCATTAATTTTCATTTTACGCGCGAGCGAATATCAGCTAGTATTATCTTAGCTTCAATAATTTAAATGTTTGTAGCTCGGTCTTTTTAAGACTTTGGGGAATGTGTTCGACAACTTGTTACTTGTATTTGACAAGTAAAGTTTATGCAGAATCTAATGCATAAAGAACACCAGATACGCATTGCAATTCGAATTTGATTAATAAAATATAAGCAATTAGCAATGCGAATTTTAGGGCAGAACTAGGAAAAAATATAAAGGGCACAGAATCTGCTCTGTCGAACTAAATATAAATAAACGAGTCTTAGAGATTAGACGAGTGGTATTTATCTCATTCTTTATAAGCTACAAAGTTACGTATTTTTTGTGAATTTCAAGGCAAGATGCGGGTGTAACTTTTAAAAGCAAATTGCTGTTTAAGATTCAAAAAATAGAAATTGTACGCAAAAAATAAGTACCGAAAGCAATTTAGATTATTGTTGTTTAAAACAATTATCAAAATAACCTGGGGTACATTATGAGCATCTTTGACAGTTATCAGTCACGTTACGAGTCATTTCTCGAGGAGGAATACTCACTTCAAGAATACCTTAAGCTGTGTAAGGAGGAACCCTCTGTATATGCAACCGCAGCTGAAAGAATGTTGATGGCAATTGGCGAGCCAGAACTTGTAGACACTGCTAATGATGAACGCCTCAGCCGTTTATTTTCGAACAAGGTTATCAAACGTTATCCAGCGTTTTCGCAGTTCTATGGAATGGAAGATGCTATTGAACAAATCGTTTCTTTTTTACGCCACGCCTCTCAAGGTCTCGAAGAAAGTAAACAGGTTCTTTATTTATTAGGTCCTGTTGGTGGTGGTAAATCTTCATTAGCAGAGCGTTTAAAAGTGCTGATGGAAAAAATGCCTATCTACTGCATCAAAGGTTCCCCAATCAACGAATCACCGCTAGGTTTATTCGACGCAGGTGAAGACGGAGCGATTCTTAAAGAAGATTATGGTATTGACCAACGTTATCTAGGTAACATCATGTCACCGTGGGCAGTTAAACGTTTAAATGAATTTGGTGGTGATGTAACTCAATTCAAAGTAGTTAAGAGATTCCCATCTCAACTAAACCAAATAGCTATTTCGAAAACCGAACCGGGTGATGAGAACAATCAAGATATCTCTGCTTTAGTGGGTAAGGTAGATATCAGAAAACTCGAAGATTTTTCTCAAAATGATACAGACGCTTATAGTTACTCAGGTGGTTTGTGCATGGCAAATCAAGGATTATTAGAATTTGTCGAAATGTTTAAAGCGCCGATTAAAGTGCTTCATCCCTTACTCACAGCTACTCAGGAAAAGAATTACAACGGTACAGAAAATATAGGTGCGATTCCTTTTGATGGAATGATACTGGCTCACTCTAATGAATCCGAGTGGCAGTCATTTAAGAATGATCGTAACAATGAAGCATTCATCGATCGTATCTCCATTGTAAAAGTACCTTATTGTTTAAGCGTAAATGAAGAGATACTCATATATAACAAGTTATTGGAGGCAAGTTCACTCAACAAGGCACCGTGTGCACCTGATACGCTTAAAATGCTGGCGCAGTTAAGTGTACTCTCACGACTCAAAGAGCCAGAAAATTCAAATACATATTCCAAGATGAGCGTATACAACGGTGAAAATCTAAAAGATATTGATCCTAAGGCAAAGACCTATCAAGAATACCGTGATGTTGCTGGTGTCGATGAAGGCATGAATGGTTTATCGACACGTTTTGCGTTTAAGATTCTTTCAAGAGTATTCAACTTCGATGCACAAGAGATTGCAGCTAATCCTGTACATTTGATGTACATACTAGAGAAGCAAATTGAACGTGAGCAATTCCCACAGGAAATTCAGGATCGTTATATTGGCTACATCAAAGAATATTTAAGCCCGCGTTATGTTGATTTCATTGGTAAAGAAATTCAAACAGCTTATTTAGAATCGTATTCAGAGTACGGTCAAAATTTATTCGACCGCTATGTAACTTACGCAGACTTCTGGATTCAGGATCAGGAATATCGAGACCCTGAAACAGGCCAGATTCTAGATCGTGCAGCACTCAATAATGATCTAGAGAAAATCGAAAAACCAGCAGGTATCAGTAATCCAAAAGATTTCAGAAATGAAGTGGTAAATTTTGTATTACGCGCCAAAGCACATAACGATGGTCAAAATCCTGATTGGACAAGTTACGAAAAGCTCCGTCATGTTATAGAAAAGAAGATGTTCTCAAGTACAGAAGACTTATTACCGGTGATTTCTTTTAGCACCAAGTCATCTAGTGAAGAGCAACAGAAGCATGATAATTTTGTTTCCAGAATGGTGGAACGTGGCTATACCGAGAAGCAAGTTAGGTTGCTTGCAGAATGGTATTTAAGAGTTAGAAAGTCACAATAATGTAGCTTTTCTTAAGGACAATTGGAGACAAAATGTCATCTTACATCGTAGATCGCCGGCTCAACAGTAAAAATAAAAGCACGGTTAATCGTCAGCGTTTTTTAAAGCGCTATCGTAAGCAAATACGCAAAGCTGTGTCTGATGCAGTCAACGAGCGTAAGTTAGAAGATATGGATAATGGGGATAGCATTAGCATCCCCAAGAAGGATTTATCTGAGCCGGTTTTTAGTCATGGCAAAGGAGGAAATCAAAGTATTGTTCATCCAGGTAATAAAGAGTTTGTAGTAGGAGACCGATTTAAACGACCAGAAGGTGGGAAAGGAGGGCCCGGTGAAGGGGAAGCTTCGGACTCAGGTGAAGGTGAAGATGAGTTCGTATTTCAGATCTCTCAAGCTGAATTCCTAGAATTCATGTTTGAGGATCTGGCGCTTCCTAATATGGTCAAACTTCAGTTAAGCACAGACGATTCATTTAGTTATAAACGTGCAGGCATTAGTGAAGTGGGTAGTCCGAACCAGGTAAATGTAGTGCGGTCACTACGCAGCGCACAAGCACGCAGAATAGCATTGGGAGGTAAAAAAAGAAGGAAGCGCAGAGCGTTGCGAGAGGAGCTTGCTGACTTCCTGGAAGCTACACCCAAACCATATGATGAAGAGCAAAAGAGAAAAAAGTTATTGTTAGAAGAAGAAATTGCATCATTAAGTGCTCGCCTGGATGCGTTGCCATATATCGATGAATTTGATCTAAAATTTAATCTTCGTGTAAAGATTCCGCAGCCTTCTCCAAAGGCAGTGATGTTTTGTGTGTTGGATGTTTCAGGTTCAATGACTCAAGAAATAAAAGACACGGCAAAACGTTTCTTTTATCTTCTCTATCTTTTCTTGCAACGCAGTTATACAAAAATTGAAGTTGTGTTTATTCGTCACCATACCAAAGCTGAAGAAGTCAGCGAGGAGGACTTTTTTTATTCTCGTGAAACTGGTGGAACAGTAGTTTCCAGCGCTTTGGAGTTAATGAGTGAAATTATCAATGAGCGTTACCCAGCAGATAAATGGAATATTTACGGAGCCCAGGCATCTGATGGTGATAATTGGCAGAATGATACAGTTAAGTGCAGTGAGTTAATGACTCAGCAAATTTTACCTGCAGTCCAGTACTTCACATATATCGAAATCGGAGAGCAGGACCCACAGGAATTGTGGCGACTATACACAGAACTGAAGGGTAGTTTCGGAGATTGCTTTGCTTTGAGCAAAGTGAGAAACAACAGTGAAATTTTCCCTGTATTCCGCGAGCTGTTCAAAAAAGAGGGGCTACCGACATGAGTAAGAATGTTAAGCAAACACCATTTTCAAAATTTGATGTTGATGGACGATCTGAACCTGCGCAACCACAGGGACCGAATAGCGAAAAGAATTATATCTCGACTAGCTCGGAATGGACGTTTGAATTACTCGAAAAGTACGACAAAGAAATTAGTCGCATAGCCAAAGAGAAATTCAAGCTCGATACTTATCCTAATCAGATTGAAGTGATTCGATCAGATCAAATGATGGATGCATATGCTTCTGTCGGTATGCCGATTAACTATAATCACTGGTCATACGGAAAATCTTTCCTTAGTACAGAACAAGACTATCAACGCGGACGCATGGGTTTGGCGTATGAGATTGTGATCAACTCAAGCCCTTGTATTGCCTACTTGATGGAAGAAAACACATTGACCATGCAAGCGTTAGTCATAGCGCATGCAAGTTACGGTCACAATTCATTTTTCAAGGGGAATTATCTTTTCAGAGAATGGACTGATGCAGAAGCAATTATTGATTACTTATTATTTGCCAAGGGATATATCGCAAAGTGCGAAGAACGCCATGGCGTAGAAGAAGTAGAAAAGGTACTCGATTCTTGTCATGCATTGATGAATTACGGCGTAGATCGTTATAAGCGCCCTACTCCAATTTCTATTATAGAAGAACAAAAACGGCAAAAAGAACGTGAAGAATATATCCAGAAACATATCAATGATCTGTGGCGTACATTGCCTGCTGAAAAAGATAAGATAAAAAAGAAAATTCGCTTTCCAGAAGACCCACAAGAAAACCTTCTGTACTTCATAGAGAAAACATCACCAAAACTGGAGAATTGGCAGCGTGAAATTGTGCGTATAGTACGTAAAATATCCCAGTATTTTTATCCTCAGCGTCAAACTCAAGTGATGAACGAAGGTTGGGCGACGTTTTGGCATTACACAATATTGCACGAACTCTACGATGAGGGCTTGGTTTCTGAAGGCTTTATCATGGAGTTTTTGGTTTCACACACGAGCGTTGTCGCGCAGCCTGATTTTGATAGCCCTTATTATTCAGGCATCAATCCATATGCATTGGGTTTTGCGATGATGCAGGACATCCGCAGAATATGTGAAGACCCAACAGAAGAAGATTACGAATGGTTTCCTGATATTGCAGGTAGTGATTGGTTAGACACATTGCATAATGCAATGCGTAACTACCGTGATGAGAGTTTTGTATTGCAGTTTTTATCACCGAAGGTAATGCGTGATTTTAAGTTCTTCCACTTAAGTGATGATGATACGCAGGATACTATCGGTGTTGAGGCGATTCATAATGATCAAGGTTATAAACAGATTCGTGTACAGTTATCTCAGCAATATAATTTGAGTTATCGAGAACCAGACATCCAGGTTTTTAATGTTGATATTCTTGGTGATAGAACACTTACTCTAAACCACTTTATGAATAATCGCAGACCTTTAGGGCAAGCGACTACAGAAGTAGTTAAGCATATTCGTCAGTTATGGGGATACGACGTCAAACTTAATTCAGTAGATGAAAATGGAGAAACAGTGACGAGTTACTCTTCATATTCATAGCTAAATAAAGGTTCCTAATCGTAGCCAAGACAGCATCAGAACACAGTGACGACGACCCTAAGGGTGGGTTTTTCAATCTTTTTATTATTAAAACCGCCAAGCTATGAATGAATTTTATTTACGTTTTTAAACAACTAAAACGTAATATCATTCAAAAGTAGGGGGGAGGTGATTTAAACTAGTTAATCTAGCGAACTCCAAATGCACCAAGTATACGTCTGTCATTATTGGCTTTAGCCATATCTATTGCGCTTTTACCATCTGAAGTCTTTGCATAAGGGGAAGAACCACGCTGTTTTAAATAATTGGCAATTTGTGCATGTCTAAAACGCGTAGCATGATGTATCGGTAACCAGTTAGTAACTGTTCGGGCATTAATATTAGCTCCATGATTTAGTAAATAGATCACTGCAGAATACTGCCCTTTTGCTGCTGCCATGTGTAATGCTGTTTCTCTCTCTGCATTTCCAGAGTTTACATTCATACCATGACTGATTAGTTGCCCGAGTGTACGTACATCACCCCTGCTCGCAGCATCAAATAATTCATTATTTGTTGGGACGGGTGCTCTTTGTTGTGGCTGTCTTATTGCTTTAGGTCTTGGCTGAACTGCTTGAGCTCGTCTTGGTGGTAAATTCTGGCGCTGTTTGAGTTGTTGCTGTAATTGCCTTTTTCTTGCTTGAAGCTTTTGTTGATTTTGTAATAACAGGGCTGCCGCACGAAGAGATTGTTGCCCGCTTAATTGTCTAACAGGAGCTTTTGTTACAGGTTTGCTTACTCTTTTTGGGGAAGCTCTTTTTTTAGGTGCTGCTTTTGGTTTACTGAGTTGTTTTTGATATTCATTTTGCAATGCGCTTATTTCCGACATGTCGTAAGCAACTTCAGTATCTGCATGTGCTGACGCCATACTTAAAAAAAGTGCTGTGGTTACTAATGTGTAGAAACTTACTTTAGTGCTTTGCATATTGATATCCTTTGTAAACACATCTAATCTCTCGATTATATGACAAAAAATAAAATCCGGTTGCATGATGATTAGGCAGTTGTTATTCATTTGAAAATTAAAAATTAACATATAATACTATTGTTCACTTATACACTTATAAAAGTATTGGCATATTTAATGTGCGTAAAATCTTATATTCTACTTGCAGCCTGTCAGAACACGTTAAATTGCAAATACGAGTTTCACTTTGACCAAATTTTAGTTGGTAATTCTTTTTTAAGTAGTATTTCCGAATAGATTAAGAGCTATTGCTATATGTCACCCCCCTACTTATAACCCCATTTTATCCACAAAAAAAGGATGCTTAAAAGCATCCTTTTCTATACTAAAAACTGCTACTCATTAAGATATTTTCTGATCTAACTCACCAGCTGAATATTTTTGTGACATCTCGTCAAGTGAATAGATTTTTCCAATCTTGCTTGCGTTACCCGCACAACCGAAAGACTCATATCGTGCTTTACAGATTTCTTTCATACCCTTTGTAGATTCTTTAAGGAATTTACGTGGATCGAAATTAGAAGGATTATCTTTAAGGTGCTTACGAATTGCACCAGTTGATGCCATACGTAAGTCTGTATCAATATTAACTTTAGCAACACCATTTTTGATGCCTTCAACAATTTCTTCGACAGGTACACCGTAAGTTTGTCCCATGTCTCCACCATAGTTATTGATGATTTCTAACCAGTCCTGAGGAACTGATGACGAACCGTGCATAACCAGGTGAGTATTTGGAATTCGTGCATGAATCTCTTTGATGCGGTCAATACGTAAAACATCACCAGTAGGTTCTGCAGTAAATTTGTAAGCACCATGAGATGTACCGATAGCAATTGCAAGAGCATCAACATTAGTCGCTTTAACAAAGTCTGCCGCTTCTTCAACTGAAGTCAGGAGCATATCCATATCTAGCGCACCTTCAGCACCGTGACCATCTTCTTCTCCCATCATGCCGGTCTCAAGCGAACCAAGACAACCAAGTTCACCCTCAACTGATACACCACCTGCGTGAGCCATTTTCACAACTTCAGCGGTTACGCCAACATTGTACTCAAAGCTTCCTGGTGTTTTCATATCAGCCATTAAAGAACCATCCATCATAACTGATGTGAAGCCAGACTGGATTGAACGTAAACATACTGCTGGCTCTGAACCGTGATCCTGATGCATAACAATAGGGATATGCGGATACATTTCAGTTGCCGCTGTGATTAAATGACGGAGGAAAGGCTCGCCCGCGTAAGAGCGTGCGCCTGCAGAACCTTGCATAATTACTGGTGAATTGGTTTCATCAGCCGCTTGCATGATTGCATGCACTTGCTCCATATTATTTACGTTAAACGCTGGCATACCGTAGCCATTTTCTGCTGCGTGATCCAGCAGTTGTCTCATCGAAATTAGGGCCATTGAGAATCTCCTTTTATTTGTTAAGTATCTATTAAATTACAAGCAAACTAATAATCTACCCATTATCAGCCGCAATTATGTACTCGATGTAACCAGATAAAAAATTCCAGATTACACCTAAAGATTTTACTAACCGTTTTGGTGTGAACCAACACGCATAACCTTCATTTGGTTTGTACCACCGTCTGATCCTGTCCCGAGTAAATCACCCTTTGTGACTATAACTAAATCACCTTCTTTGACAATTTGCTCTTCTATCAAATGTTCTACGACCACTTGATTTGCTAACTTCGGATCTGTTAACGGTTCATGCACCCAAACTGGATAAACACCGCGATACATGCACACCTTACGACAGGTTTCCTTATGTGTTGTCATTGCATAGATGGGTATGCCCGAACTGATACGTGACATCCATAAAGCTGTAGAACCTGACTCTGTTAACGCACCAATTCCTTTAACGCCCATATGGTTTGCAGCGTACATTGCAGACATTGCGATTCCTTCGTCTATACGCTGAAAACGTTTGCCGATACGATGCCTTGATTTTTTTTGCGAAGTGGACTGTTCTGCTTCTATGCAAATATCCGCCATTGCAGCAACAACTTTCGCCGGGTGTTTGCCTACAGCTGTTTCACCAGAAAGCATTACCGCATCGGTGCCATCCATTACTGCATTAGCAACATCAAATACTTCCGCTCTTGTCGGTATCGTATTATCTATCATGGTTTCCATCATTTGCGTGGCTGTAATAACCGCACAATTCAGGTTCCGGGCACGTTTTATTAATTTTTTCTGCATCAAAGGTAAATTAGCATCACCTATTTCGACGCCTAAATCACCTCGAGCAACCATTATCACATCAGACGCTCCAATAATGTCATCCAAAGTAGGTTGCTCTACTGCCTCAGCGCGCTCTATTTTAGCTACAATCGCTGCATCACCGCCTGCATCTTGCATTAAAAGGCGAGCATACTCTAAATCAGCAGCACTTCTTGGGAATGAAACTGCCAAAAAGTCGACACCAATTTTGGCTGCCGTTTTGATATCTTCTTTATCTTTTTCGGTTAAAGCTTCCGCAGAAATTCCACCACCACGTTTATTGATGCCTTTATTATTAGAAAGGTCCCCGCCGACAATAACTTCAGTGTGTATCTCTTCACCTTGTACATCAGTAACTAGCAGTACTATCCTGCCGTCATCAAGTAGAAGTTCGTCTCCTTTATAAACATCTTTTGGAAGATCTTTATAAGCAATTCCGACTCTTTCCTGTGTGCCCGAAAATTTGTCCAGCTCCCCATCAAGAATAAATGAGTCACCTGCATTTATAGTTACCTTATCGTTTACAAATCGATCTATACGAATTTTAGGCCCTTGTAAGTCACCCAGTATCGCTACTGCCCAACCTAATTTCTCAGCAGCATCCCGCACCATTTTCACACGACGGATATGATCTTCGACCTCACCGTGTGAAAAATTCATTCGTACAACATCTACACCTGCGCGGATCATTGCTTCAACAGATTCTGGCGTATCCGTTGCAGGGCCCATTGTGGCTACTATTTTTGTTCGTCTCATGGTTTTATTTATACTAGTAAAAGGTCAGATTATATCCCGACTTTATGACTAAAGTATTAACCCTTCGCTCTTTCTTCAAGCATAGCTACAACAGGTAGTTTTTTACCCTCTAAAAACTCAAGAAAAGAACCACCACCAGTTGATATATAGGAAACTTTATCGGCTATATCATACTTATCAACTGCAGCCAGTGTATCTCCACCACCTGCAACGGAGAAACCTTTGGACTCAGCTATCGCCATTGCAATTGCTTTAGTGCCCTCACCAAATTGATCAAACTCAAATACACCTACAGGGCCATTCCAAACAATAGTTCCAGCATTTTTTATAACTTCTGCCAGTTCTGCGGCTGATTTCGGGCCAATATCAAAAATCATATCGTCATCTGCTACTTCGCTGACATCTTTAACCGTAGCTTCAGCTGTTTCTGAAAATTCTTTTCCACAAACCACATCTACTGGTACTGGAATATCACCACCATTGGCTTGCGCGGCATCTTTTAAATTCTGTGCTGTTTCGACTAAATCTTCTTCGTATAGTGATTTACCTACATTGTGGCCTTCCGCGGCAATAAATGTATTTGCAATGCCACCTCCAACAATTAACTGATCCACAACTTTTGATAGTGAGTCTAAAACCGTTAATTTTGTAGATACTTTAGAGCCACCAACCAGAGCAACCATAGGACGAGCAGGATTATCAAGCGCTTTTCCAAGTGCTTCTAATTCACCAGCAAGAAGTGGACCTGCAGCAGCTGTTGGAGCAAATTTCCCGGCACCATGCGTAGATGCCTGTGCGCGATGAGCTGTACCAAATGCATCCATCACATAGATATCGCACAGTGCTGCATATTGTTTTGAAAGCGCTTCATCATCAGCTTTTTCGCCTTTATTAAAACGTACATTTTCCAATAACACGACTTCACCATCAGCAACTTCTGGTGAGTTCTCTAAATAGTCAGTAACTAATCTAACGTCAGTTCCTAGAAGACCACCCATATGATTTGCAACAGGCGCTAGTGAAAATTGTTCTTCGGGAGAACCTTCGGTAGGACGTCCCAAATGAGACATGATCATTACCTTTGCGCCTGCTGCCAAAGCTTTTTCAATCGTAGGCAATGACGCACGAATACGTTTATCAGAAGTCACTTTGCCATCTTTTATGGGAACATTAAGATCTTGGCGAATAAGAACACGCTTACCAGCGAGGTCTAAGTCAGTCATTTTGATTACAGACACGGAGAATCTCCTATAAATTTTTAGATTGATTAAATAAAGAAACTAGCAACTAATTTACAGTCACCCCCCTACTTATTAGGAGTTTTTCAAGGAAAGGACACTAGTCTGTTTATTTAATAAATCTGCGGGCATGCCAGACATACCCACAAATAATTTCACCCAAACAAAAAATAAACTTAATTGCCTAGGTTGCTTGGATTGCTTCTAATTGTCTCGAGTTCAAGGCGGAGAAAAATAAGCTTACAAATGTAAGTGATTATTTTTCCAACGCCGAAATGGAGACAACTAGAAGTGAGCTATGCTATTAAGCGATGTGATCAACCAAACGAAGCATATTACATGTGTAACCATATTCATTATCGTACCAAGAAACCACTTTAACGAATGTGTCATCTAGTGCGATACCTGCTCCAGCATCAAAGATTGAAGAAGCGCTAACACCACGGAAATCAGAAGAAACAACTTTCTCATCTGTATACTGTAATGTGCCTTTCATAGAACCTTCAGAAGCTTCTTTGATTGCAGAACAAATTTCATCGTATGATGCTGCTTTATCTAACTCACAAGTAAGGTCAACGACAGAAACGTCAACACTTGGAATACGGAAAGCCATACCCGTCAATTTGCCGTTTAGCTCAGGAAGAACAACACCTACTGCTTTAGCAGCACCTGTAGAAGAAGGAATGATGTTTTCAAATACAGAACGACCACCACGCCAGTCTTTCATGGAAGGGCCATCAACAGTTTTCTGTGTAGCTGTAGCTGCATGAACAGTCGTCATCAAACCACGCTTAAGACCCCAGTTGTCATTGATAACTTTTGCAACTGGCGCAAGACAGTTAGTTGTACATGAAGCTGCTGAAATGATCGCCTGACCATCGTAAGAGTCATGGTTAACACCGTAAACGAACATTGGCGTTCCATCTTTTGAAGGTGCAGATTGCACAACTTTCTTAGCACCAGCATCGATATGAGCCTGACAACTTTCTTCAGTCAGGAAGAAACCAGTACAATCGATAACAACATCGGCACCAACATCGCCCCACTTAAGATCTGCAGGGTTACGTTCCGCAGTAAGGCGGATTTTATTTCCATCGACTGTAAATGAAGTATCGTCAACAGCTGTTACTTCACCGTCAAAACGGCCATGAGCGGTATCATACTTAAGCATGTATGATAGGTAATCGTTATCAAGCAAGTCGTTGATACCAACTACTTCTAAACTAGGAAAGTCTTTTTTGATCGCACGAAATACCATACGTCCGATACGGCCAAAACCGTTAATGCCGACTTTTGTTGTCATGGGTTTCTCCTCAGAAAAATATAAAAAATTTAAAGATAAAAACAATAGCGCCCCGACTTAATCGAGGCGTATTGACTAATTGATTTAAGCTACTTCGTTAATAGCTTTAACTACATTGTCTACTGTAAAGCCAAAATATTCAAATAACTCTGGTGCAGGCGCTGACTCACCAAAAGTAGTCATACCTATTACTTTACCGTTCATACCAACGTACTTCCACCAACCGTCCATTATTGCTGCTTCAACTGCAACACGGGCAGTAACTGCTGCTGGCAAAACTGACTCTTTATAAGCATCATCTTGTGCTTCATAAACATCAACCGAAGGCATAGACACAACACGTACTTTTTTATCAGATGCTTCAGCGGCTTTTACAGCAAGATCAACTTCAGAACCCGTTGCGATGACAATTGCATCAGGCGTGCCATCAGTATCCACCAGAATATAGCCACCTTTTTCGATATTAGCAATTTGTTCTGCCGTACGTTCCTGATGAGCAAGATTTTGACGCGAGTAGATTAATGTAGTCGGACCATTTTTTCTCTCAATCGCATGCTTCCAGGAAACAGCAGTCTCAACTGCATCACAGCTACGCCAAACTGACATATTCGGGATCATACGCAGGGTTGGTATTTGCTCTACTGCCTGGTGAGTGGGACCATCTTCACCCAATCCAATTGAGTCGTGGGTGTAAACAAAGATACTTTGTATCTTCATTAATGCAGCCATACGTAATGCATTACGTGCGTATTCTGAGAACATCAGGAAAGTTGCGCCGTAAGGTAATAAACCACCATGCAATGTTATACCGTTCATAATTGCTGACATACCAAATTCACGAACTCCATATGAAATATAATTTCCAGAGAAATTCATTTCTGTTGAGCCGTGGTTATCGTTGATATTTACACTGCACTCGTTGAAAGTATTATTTGAAGGCGTTAAGTCTGCAGAACCACCAAGAAACTCAGGTAGCTTAGGAGCAAATCCATTAAGCGCCATTTTTGAAGATATTCGCGTTGCCTGCGTAGGGGCTTTTTCATTAACATGTGCAATGAATTTTGCCGCGTGATCATCCCAATCAACTGGCAACTCACCGGCCATACGTCGCTCGAATTCAGCGGCTTCTTCAGGATAAGCTTCTGAATATGCCGTAAATTTCTCATTCCATGCGTTTTCTGCAGCTTGTCCTGCTTCTTTAGCATCCCAACCCGCGTAAACTTCATCTGGAATATCAAATGGTACATGGCTCCACTGTAAGTGTTCACGAGCGGCTTCGATTTCTTCGTTCCCTAGTGCCTCGCCGTGTACGTGATGCCCTCCTTCTTTATTTGGTGCACCTTTACCGATAACTGTTTTACAGCAGATCAATGAAGGTCTTTCAGTTTCAGCTTTTGCAATTTCGGTTGCTCTTTTGATGGCATCTGAATCATGACCATCAACTGATTGCACATGCCAGTCATAAGCCTCAAAACGTTTCGGTGTATTATCAACAAACCAACCATCAACGTTGCCATCAATTGAGATATCGTTATCGTCATAGAAACAGATCAGTTTACCCAGACCGAATGAACCAGCGAGTGAACAAGCCTCATGCGAAATACCTTCCATCAAACAACCATCACCTAAAAACACATAGGTATTGTGATCAACAATCTCGTGGCCTTCTTTGTTGAATTGCGCAGCAAGTACTTTTTCTGCAAGAGCCAGACCTACAGCATTAGTAATGCCCTGACCTAGTGGGCCCGTTGTAGTTTCAATACCTGGAGTGTATCCATATTCCGGATGACCCGGAGTCTTGGAATGCAATTTACGGAAACCTTTCAAGTCATCAATCGATAAATCATAGCCGCTTAAGTGCAATACCGAATAAGGCAACATAGAGCCATGTCCATTTGACATCACAAAACGATCGCGGTCTGCCCATTTTGGGTTTGTTGGATTGTGCTTCATAAAGTCGTTATAAAGGACCTCGGCGATATCCGCCATCCCCATAGGTGCACCTGGATGACCGGAGTTAGGGATTTGAATGGCGTCCATTGCAAGAGCACGGATGGCGTTAGCCAGAGTTGCACGATTAGACATTAAGCTCTCCTTAGATTGTTTTTAACTGTAACTAATGTTGATAATAAATATCTGTATGACCTATGGGGGAAGTGTTGATTAAGCCACATAGAAATTTATTATTTATCAAGGCAGTGTTAGTTGATTGTAAAGAATCTGCGTTTTGATAAATAGCTAAATAGGCAGATCGCACATTCTGTTGCAAATCAAGCATAAACTAAACTAAATAATACCTGCCTTAAACATAAGCAATCTCTTATGTGTTTACTTGAGAATATAATCCAAATAATTCCCACTAAATGCTCATAAAAGTAAGCGGGTATATTAATTAATCGAGCTATTGTGCTCGACTTACCATAGTTGGGCAACCTCTAAAAAGAGGTATTATTACTTGCCCTAAGCGGTATTCACTTTGTCTATAAGGGTACTAGAAATTCATTTTATTTTGAGATAGAATGTGCCCCCCTTGCTTGAGGAGCGTTGCGATCTGATATTTTTAACTCGAATATTGGACTAGGCTCAAGCTAATTATATTGCCAGACAAGGCTTTGTGATGAATATGCAACGACGCTCAGCTAATATTTAAGGAGAACTTAATATGGCTGGGAATCATTTATTCACATCCGAGTCGGTTTCAGGGGGTCACCCCGATAAGTTGGCAGATCAGATTTCTGATGCTGTCCTTGATGCAATTCTAGAACAAGATACAGACGCACGTGTAGCCTGCGAGACTATGGCTAAAGACGGGCATGATTATTCTTGCTGGTGAAGTAACTACTAGCGCTGTTGTTGATTATGAAAAAATCGTTCGTGATACAGTTACTGATATCGGTTACACCAGTTCAGAAATTGGTTTTGACGGCGATTCATGTGCCGTTATCAACGCACTAGGTCAACAATCACCTGATATCGCAATGGGTGTTGATCGCGAAGACAAAGAATCACAAGGCGCTGGCGACCAAGGCTTAATGTTTGGTTACGCAAGTAACGAAACTGATGTTTTGATGCCTGCTCCAATTACTTATTCTCATCTTTTGGTTGAGAAACAAGCTGAGCTAATGAAAAACGGCAAACTACCTTTCTTGCGTCCAGATGCTAAAAGTCAGGTAACTTTCCGTTATGAAGGCGACAAGCCAGTATCAATCGATGCAGTTGTTCTATCAACTCAACATAGCCCTGATGTTAGCCAAGCTGATCTTCAAGAAGCAGTTATGGAAGAAATCATCAAGCCAGTTCTTCCTGCTGAATGGTTAAATTCAGACACTCTTTACCACATCAACCCAACAGGCCAATTTATTATCGGTGGTCCAGTAGGTGACTGTGGTTTAACAGGCCGTAAAATCATCGTTGATACATACGGTGGAATGGCTCGTCACGGTGGCGGTGCATTCTCTGGTAAAGACCCATCAAAAGTTGACCGTTCTGCTGCATACGCTGGTCGTTATGTTGCTAAGAATATTGTTGCTGCTGGTCTTGCTGAGCGTTGTGAAATTCAGGTTTCTTACGCAATCGGTGTTGCTGAACCAACTTCAATCTCTATCGAGACATTTGGTACTGGCACAATATCTGATGAGAAAATCGAAGCGCTAGTGCGTGATAACTTCGACCTACGTCCTTTCGGCATTATGACAATGCTGGATTTACTTAAGCCAATCTACAAACAAACTGCTGCTTACGGTCACTTTGGTCGTGAGAACATTGGTTTGCCTTGGGAAAAGACTGACCGAGCTGAAGCGCTTAAAGCTAGCGTTTAATTCATTTGCTACTTTTCTGAGGAACGCTGCACCAAATCACTTATTGAGTGATTATGGGAGGCTCAGAAAAGTAGCTAAAATTTTCAACTGCGTTCCTAAATTTTTACTTTAAATTTAATAGGAAAATATCATGACTAAAGCACAAGATTATATTATCGCTGATATAACACTCGCAGATTGGGGTCGTAAAGAACTCAATATCGCAGAAAACGAAATGCCTGGTTTGATGGCACTTCGAGAGAAAGCACGGTACGGATAAGCCACTGACAGGCGCACGTATTGCTGGTTCTTTGCACATGACTATTCAAACAGCTGTATTAATCGAAACATTAACTGCACTTGGCGCAGAAGTTCGTTGGGCAACGTGTAACATCTTCTCAACTCAAGACCACGCTGCTGCTGCAATCGCTGCATCTGGTGTTCCAGTATTTGCGGTTAAAGGCGAATCTTTGGAAGAGTACTGGGATTACTGTCACAAAATCTTTGAATGGCATGACGGTGGTACACCAAACATGATTCTTGATGATGGTGGTGATGCAACTGGCTTGATCGAATTAGGTGTTAAAGCTGAAAAAGATATCTCTGTACTGGATAATCCAGGCAGTGAAGAAGAAATCTGCATGTTCAATTCTATTAAAGAAAAGTTGAAGACTGATCCAACTTGGTACTCAAACATTCGTCCAAACATCCAGGGTGTAACGGAAGAGACAACAACAGGTGTTCACCGTTTATATGAAATGGTTAAGAAAGGTCAGCTAAGCTACCCTGCAATCAACGTAAACGATTCTGTAACTAAGTCTAAGTTTGATAACTTATACGGTTGTCGTGAGTCTTTAGTTGACGGTATCAAGCGTGCTACTGACGTAATGATCGCTGGTAAAATCGCTGTTGTATTAGGTTACGGTGACGTTGGTAAAGGTTGTGCACAATCACTTCGTGGTTTAGGCGCGACTGTATGGGTTACTGAAATCGATCCAATTTGCGCACTTCAAGCAGCAATGGAAGGCTATCGAGTAGTAAACATGGATGACGCTGCTTCACAGGGTGATATCTTTGTAACTGCAACGGGCAACTTCCACGTAATCAACGAAGAACAAATGCTACAAATGAAGCATGAGTCTATCGTTTGTAATATCGGTCATTTCGATAACGAAATCGCTGTTGCAGACATGGAAAAATACGAGTGGGAAAACATCAAACCACAGGTTGACCACATCATTTTACCTAGCGGTAATCGTATCATCCTGCTTGCTCAAGGCCGTTTGGTCAACCTGGGTTGTGCTACAGGTCACCCAAGTTTCGTTATGTCTGCTTCTTTCACAAACCAGGTGTTGGCTCAGATCGAATTATTCTGTCATGGAGAAAAGTACGGTAACGATGTTTACATGCTACCAAAAACATTAGATGAAGAGGTTGCTCGTTTACACCTTGATAAAATCGGTGCTAACTTGACTGAATTAACTTCAGTGCAGGCTGAGTATCTAAATGTCGATAAGAATGGTCCATACAAAGTAGAACATTACCGTTACTAATAGTTAGTTTATAAAGTACACCCCCCCACTTTCAGACACTTTTTATGCCTGAAAGTGGGGGGGTGTAGTTAGTCGTACTTTATAAATAATAACTAGGAGTAAAGTAATGAAAGATCATTCATATAGCTTTGAGTTCTTCCCTCCTAAAACTGAAGTAGGTGTAGAAAAACTCTCTCAAGTTAGCAAAGAATTATCCCACTATAATCCAGCTTTTTATTCTGTCACCTACGGTGCAGGAGGAACAACGCAGGATGCTACGATGGGAACGGTTCTAAACATCCAAAAAGAAACAGGAATTCCCACCGCTCCGCACCTTTCCTGCATAGGTTCAGACAAAGCACAGGTTCGTGAAATGCTCACTACTTATATGGAAAATGGCATAAACAGAATCGTAGCACTGCGCGGTGACTTACCTTCGGGGATGCGTGAAATTGGCGACTTCCATTATGCAAATGAGCTGGTGGAGTTTATTCGCGAAGAGACTGGCGACCATTTTCAAATAGAAATCGCGGCCTACCCGGAAAAGCACCCGCAATCTAAAAACTTCGATACTGACATCGAAAATTTTGGTCGAAAAGCTAAAGCAGGCGCTAATCGAGCTATAACGCAATACTTTTTCAATGCAGACGCTTATTTCTATTTTGTCGACAGTCTAGAAAAAGCACAGATCGATATCCCCGTTATGCCAGGCATTATGCCAATCACTAATTTTTCACAAATGGCGCGCTTTTCAGATGCTATTGGCGCAGAGATTCCGCGCTGGTTACGCAAGCGTTTTGAATCATACGGTGATGATTTAGATTCAATCCAGAAATTAGGGAATGAGTTTGTCACAGGGATGTGTCAGCGTTTATTAGAACAAGGTGTGCCAGGTTTACATTTCTATTCGATGAATAGAGTTGAACCAAGTTTAACTATCTGGAATAACTTAGGGCTTTCTGAGGCTTAATACGCATTTACTAAGCAAATAAGTTAAAAATACCTAAAAGTAGGGGAGTGACTTATAAAAGGTCACCCCCCTACTTTTAGGTGTTTTTATTTCTTTATCTAACGATTTCAGTATTTAAACAAACGGAATCGGTCTAAATTGTTTTTCCCATGGATTCGGTCTTCTCCACCAGCGTTGTGCTAGCGTGGCATATACTTCACGAAAATCTACCGTGTGTATCAAATCCCCATCGTGTAATTTATCTGGACTTAAACTCGGCTGCTTTCCATACATGCCACCGCGAACGCGCCCACCAATAGCAAAATGTGGGGCTGCCGATCCATGATCCGTTCCGCCACTATTATTTTCAGCAACACGACGCCCGAATTCAGAATACGTAACCACCATTACATTGTTCCAAAGACCTGCACGTTTCATTGCTTCTGAAAAAGCCTGCAAACCACCACCCAGGTGATTCATCAGGTTATTATGTTGATCGACTTGTGATGCGTGTGTATCAAAGCCTTCAAGTGATACTTTGTAAACAGGTGTATCCATACCGTTGATGATCATTTGGGTGACTTGTTCAAGTTTTCGACCAAAACGACTCGGTGGAAAACGTACAGGTGAGCGTTTACCATTGTGAATTCGACCAAGCTCTGTCGCTGCTGTATTAATTTGATTTTGTACATTTAGCATATGTGCTAATGAAGAGTTGGCTGTTTTAAAACCCTTTTTATTCAGATATTTTGTCTGGCGCAAGAACGTTTTAGGATCTTCCATTGCAACTGCAGAGCTGTTTGCGCCTGCCATTGGACCGAGATTATTATCTCCCAACACTATTCCGTTTACTGAATTTTGTCGTACTGGTAATACTCTTGAAATCCAACCCTGTGTCTCATTATTTCGAGTAGAAGCGGTTTCCCAAATATCGATTGAATGAAAATGGGATCGACTAGGTTTGCTATAGCCTACACCCTGAATCCAGGCCATATTACCTTCTTTCCATAGCGGTAATAGTTTTTTCAAATAAGGATTCATCGCCATATTATCTTTCAATGGAATACCATTTTTTACTCGTAGAGTAGGTCTTGCACGGTGATAATCAGCATCTCTAAAAGGGATAAGTGTATTCAAACCATCATTACCGCCCTTTAATTCAACCATTAAAAGAATCTGATCGGGTCGATTGCCTTGTCCAGCTGCGAATGCACCGGGAGCCATGCCAGCAAGAGGAACTAAACTGGCGTATTGTAAAAAATCACGTCTATTCATATTTATTATCTTTTAATAGCAGCCCTATTTAAGCTGAAACACCGGATCTAAAATTAACGCACGCACCATGCGTCGTTTTCCAGGAGTGGTAGGCAAAGGTAATACGGGAGCCAATGGCAATAGCCATTTAACGACTTCTGATCCTGTTGTCTTAGGTAAATAAGACTGCACCTTTGCTGACGCTTGACTATGTCGTGTTAGTTTATTTAATAAAGAAGTACGCACTAACAAAGTTTGTGTATCTATCCAGTCATTTCCACCTGACCAACCTTTTACGGTTGGAGGATCAAACAAGTCCTGACCTAAGAGTTGTGAAATGTGCACAAGTTCCGTATCGGGTAATTTAGGGAAAGGTAGTGCACGCAATGTTCCAACGAGCAAGATCGATGGGTGACTTTGTTAAAGTGCCTTTATAACGTGGAGACCAAAAGGCTTCACTATTAAGTACTTCTGAGTAAAGCGTTCTAATATTGTAATTTGATTTTCTAAACGCTGCTCCCCAGTTTCGGATGTATCGGTAATCAGGTGCTGTGTCGCTTACAAATTCTTTCCAGAATTTTTCTGCAATATATTCGGCAGTTCTAGGTTTCTCTAAAATAATATCGATGATTTGATCACCAGAAAAAGAACCTCTTTGCCCCATAAAAACGACAGGTCGAGGGTCATGCTGACTGGCATCATAAACAAAGGTGCCGTTATTACGATTTACACCCCAGCCAGTAAAAGCTATAGCCGCAGCTTTAATATCATTCTCGTTGTAATGTCCTCTACCTAGGGTAAATAGCTCAAGTAATTCTCTGGCAAAATTTTCATTTGGGCTACCTTTTACATTTTCGGAACCATCAAGATAAACCAGCATTGCTGGATCACGTGCTACTTTATGTAAAAGCGTACGAAAGTTACCCATTGCATTATCACGCAACAGCTTATTCTGGTTTAACATTAAATTGGGCTGCTCAACTTTTTCTAATGAAGATGTAAAATGGTTATGCCAGAACAGAGTCATGTGCTCATTAACAGGGGTGTCTGTTTTTAACAGATGAAGCATCCACCAACGTTTGAGCCGCTCACCTTCTCTCATCATCATTTTTCGGGCTTGTTTTTTCCCTGCGCCGTTACGCATACGCATACGATTAACGTTAGCCCAAGGTGTTAAACTTGGTGCCGGCGGTGTTTTTACGGCAGACGGAGACAGCAGAATGCTAATAGCTTCTGCGCGTGTCTTACCTTCTAGTGCTTTTACGTCACCCCACTCTTGCCCTAAGGCAGTACGAGATACTAGATGCCGTGTGTCTGAGAAACTCAGCCTTCCCATTCCATTACCCTACCTAAACTTCCCCGCATTACTTATAACAAGATTATAAGTACCACTTAGTTTTTATTATTATTTGAGTCTTAAGCCCAATATACATCCTGCTTGATTAAGAGATTCTGAACGAATTTTTGAATCATGAATCTCTCTGACAAGCGGTACTATAGGGCCGACAGTATACCTACACTTATTCTGGAATCAAGACATGAACGTTGATGTAGATCACATGGAAGTTGTTAAGCTTGAAGAAACACTCAACGATTTTAAACAGGAGTGGGAAGTCATACAAAATAAACGCTCAGGTTCATGGCGTAAATATTTTGTTATTTGCTTTTTAGGCGCTTTGGTAGTGTCTTTATTGATTCCATCACTCTGGTGGTGCGGAATCTTTGTTATTGGTTATTTTGCCGGGTCACTATTTGCCATGTTGAGACAAAATGCCAAAACGAGCTCACAAATAGTGGAGCATCAAAAACAGCTTAAACTTGTTAAGCTGTTGCGAAATTTTGAGGCTTCGCCTTTCTCAGAAAGGTAACCTTAATGACCTATACTTAAATAAGGCCATATTTTTGAGCATTTTTAACAGCCGCCGTTCTATTGGTAACCTTTAAGTGCTTGAACAGATCGTGTAAATGAGCTTTAACGGTATTGGCTGATATATTCAACTCACTCGCAATCTGTTTATTAAGTAATCCTTGAGATAACAGATACAAAACCTCTTGTTGTCTAGTGGTTACCCGCTCACAAAATTCTGTATTTTTATATACAGGCTTTACTGAGTAAGATTCCCCCTTTAAAAGAGTTTGAATGGCCTCTAATATGACTTGAGTATTGCAGCTTTTTGAAATAAAACCTAAAGCCCCCTTTTCAATCGCCATTGCAGAAAGAGTAGGTGAATCTTTTGTTGATAAGACTAAGACAGGTATTTCTACATCAAGCGTATTTAAATGATCAAATAAACGAAAACCTCTGTCACCATCAACATTGATATCGAGTATTATTAAATTAGGCTCTCCATAATCTTTAATATATGTATAACCTACATCTACGTTATTAAATAATTCAACTTCAATAAAACTATAATTAGTCCGTAAAAGATTTTTCAGTCCTTCTGCAAAAAGAATCTGATCATCTATAATTAATATATTCATCTGCGCTCCCTGAATCTTCCTTGAACCCCCATGTTCTTATAAGATCCTGTTAATATTCAGAACCCTCCTTTATGCAGCTCTTACCCTATTATTATCAATTTAACAAAACTGCAATGAGTACAATATACATAAGCAAATATTAAATTTTGTGACAAAAGTCACAAAATAAAAATCAGTCTTTAATGAATTGTTATAAAACGTATTAGTAGTTTCAAATATAGTAATGAATAAAGGGTATTATTAATACAAAACACCTTGTATAATCGCGCGCCACGGTTGATAGACTGCAAATTAACCCTCCTTATTATTTAACAGAGACTTTTGTCGTGATCGAAAATTTAAGAAATATTGCCATTATTGCCCATGTTGACCATGGTAAAACTACCTTGGTTGATAAACTGTTAGAGCAATCTGGTACGCTTGATGCACGTGCCAACGTCTGAGCGCATGATGGACTCCAATGACATCGAAAAAGAACGTGGCATTACCATTTTGGCAAAAAATACTGCACTTAAATGGAATGACTACCGTATCAATATCGTAGACACACCGGGCCATGCCGATTTTGGTGGTGAAGTTGAGCGTGTTTTGTCGATGGTTGACTCAGTATTGCTTATTGGTTGATGCAGTTGATGGTCCAATGCCACAAACTCGTTTTGTTACTTCAAAAGCCTTCGCAATGGGCTTTAAGCCAATTGTTGTTATCAATAAAATTGATCGTCCAGGCGCACGTCCTGATTGGGCTCTAGACCAAACATTTGAATTATTTGATAAGCTTGGTGCGACCGATGAACAGCTCGATTTCCCTGTTGTTTATGCTTCAGCGTTTAAATGGTTTTGCTGGTTTGGAAGATACGGTTGAAGGTGACATGACGCCTTTATTTCAAACTATCGTTGATAATGTTCCATCCTGATGTTGATCCTGATGCTCCATTTGCAAATGCAAGTTTCTCACTGGATTACAACTCCTATTGTAGGTGTTATTGGTATTGCGCGTATTAATCGCGGCATACTAAAGAAAAATACTGCAATTAATGTTATCGATGCTGACGGTAAAACACGTAATGGACGAGTGCAAATCATCTCGGTTTCCTCGGTCTTGAACGTATTGAAGTTGAAACAGCAGAAGCCGGTGATATTATTGCCTTTACAGGTATGGATAGTTTACGTATTTCAGATACCATTTGTGATCCTGCTAATGTTGTCGCCTTACCGCCATTATCGGTTGATGAGCCAACAGTGAGTATGACCTTCCAGGTAAATAACTCACCACTTGCAGGTCAAGATGGCAAATACGTTACTTCACGTAATATTCAGGAACGTTTAGACCAAGAGTTGATTCATAACGTAGCTTTACGTGTTGAGCCAGGTGAAACACCCGATAAATTCAAAGTGTCTGGTCGTGGTGAATTTCATCTTGCTATCCTAATTGAAACCATGCGTCGCGAAGGTTTTGAAATGGGTGTTTCTCGTCCTGAAGTTATTGTGCATGGTGAAGGCGTTAATGAAGAACCTTATGAACAAGTGACGGTGATGTGGAAGAGCAACATCAAGGCGCATCATGGAAAAACTGGGTGAACGTAAAGGCGACTTAAAAAACATGGTTCCAGATGGTCAGGGGCGTGTTCGTTTAGATTTTATTATTCCGTCACGTGGTTTAATTGGTTTCAGAACTGAATTCATGACGGTAACATCAGGTTCTGGTTTAATTTACAGTGTGTTTGATCACTATGGTCCACTGTAAAAGATGACAATGGTCAACGTATGAATGGTGTATTGGTTTCTAATGCTACAGGTAAAGCGGTTGCGTTTGCATTGTTTAATCTTCAAGATCGTGGTCAAATGTTCATTGATCATGACAAGAAGTGTATGAAGGTCTGATTATCGGAATTCATAGCGTGATAATGATTTAGTTGTTAACCCGCTAAAGGCTAAGCAGTTAACAAACGTTCGTGCATCTGGAACAGATGAAAATCTAACTTGGTAAAGCCAATCAAATTAACACTTGAGCAAGCGTTGGAGTTTATTGATGATGATGAGTTGGTAGAAGTCACGCCGCACAGCATTCGTATTCGTAAAAAATTACTTACTGAAAGCATGAGAAAAGCTGCTACTCGTTCTAAGTAAACTGCGAAAAATAATCTTTCAAACTCTACTAGCTAAAGTTTGAAAAACAGCTCATTTAACAGATTACTTTACAGATAATTCTTTAAAGCAAATATTGTTGAAAATTACACCCCCCCACTTGTAGGCCTTTTTTAGTTATATATGGGTCTATAAGTGGGAATTTGTACTATCAATAAACATTTACCAGAATGCTATTTATGTAAAAGAGTATTCATTCCATGATCTAACCTTTTGGGCTTTCGTCTATGTTTAAGATCCTACTCTCTTCACTTTACACAGCGTTCTTTTTTCTAACAATACTATTTTCTGTACCCGCATTTTCACATGGGGTACATTACGAGGTTCAATTAAAAAGTGAGCTTCAAGTTAATACTGACTATCAAATCAGTGGTGTTGGTATGGTTTGGGTTTATGATCCGATCGTCAGCGCAGATATGTTGAAAGATGAATCGGATATTAACGAAGCTAGAGAAATCTATACACAGTAATCTTGAGCGTTTCAAATTTTTCACCAAGATCAAATCAGATAATAAAATTCTTGCGACAAACAAAGCACAAAATTTCGAACTGGAAGAAACTAAAGATGGAGAAGTAACAAATCTACAAATAAGTTTTACGTTGCCATTTACATCACCACTAACACTTGCCAGTGTAAAAACGATAACGTTTGATTATTCTGACCCAACCGCAACAGCTATTTTATATTATGAAAGCCCTGAAGATGTCAGTCTTGGTTATGGTCTTAAAGAACAATGCAAAACTAAGCTTGAAGAAAAACCTAGTTTTAAAGAAGGCGAATTCCCTCAAATAGTCACTATTTCTTGTACTTGATTCGAGTTGAATTAACTTTTTCAGTTATTCATAACGATAACCCACTCCATGTACCGTCTTGATTAAAACAGGCTCTGAGGGGTTGGTTTCAATCAACTTACGCAATTTCGAAATATGCTGATCAAGCGTTCTACTATTCGGCATATGATCATAACCCCAGCATTCATTAAACAACTGATCGCGTGTAACCACTTCACCTTGATGACTTGAAAGACGTTTGTAAGACTTTTATCTCACGTAAACTCAAGTCGATAAAAGCATCATCCTTTTTTGCTCTTAGTTCATTTGGGTAGATATCTAAATCACCAAAACTAAACTTGTTTGCTCACTGGGCGTGTTATTTGTTTTTAGATAGCGACGAGTAATCGCGCGTATTCTGGCTACTACTTCGCGGGTACCGAACGGTTTGCTAATGTAATCATCAGCACCCAGTTCAAGACCAATAACCCGATCGATTTCTTCAGATTTTGCACTCAAGAATATAATCGGAATATCCGCATCCTGACTTCGAATTTCGCGACAAACTGCATAGCCATCCATCTCTGGCATCATAATATCCAGAATAATGAATTGCGGTTTATGTTGCTTAAATCGCTCGAGCGCAATCTTACCATTCTCAGCCGCATCAATTTCATAGCCTTCTTGCGATAGCAGGTCATCTAAGCCTTGGCGAATATTGTGATCATCTTCTGCGATTAATATTTTCATGTTTATTTCTACCTTTAAGTTTCTACTTAGTAGGTATACGTAACTCAAAACAAGCACCCTGACTCACTTCAATATATTCTAACGAACCACCAAGGTATTGCGCTTGTTGTCGGGCGATGGTTAAGCCAATGCCCGTGCCACTAACACCCTCAGTCAACTTGTCATTAATACGGTAAAACGGTTTGAAGATGTGCTTACGCTGGCTCTTTGAAATTCCATCGCCGTAATCTCTGACAGACAGACAATATCGATCGCCTTTTATTTCACTTTTGATATCCAAACGCTTTCCAGTAGCCGCATATTTTTCAACATTGCTTAATAGATTATTGAGTACCTGCTCCAAAATATCCGGGTCGCTTGTGATTTCTCGATCAGCGTTTAAATCCAGCGATAAATCAATCTGCTTTGCTTTTAGGCTAGGAGCAAAATGCTCGATTGATTGTCTTACGACATCGTCAGGATATAACACACGCTTGTGAATTCTGGGGGCTCTTGAGAAATTTAAAACATTAGAAATCAACCGGGATAAGCGCTTACTTTCATCAGTAATAACCCGTACATATCGCTGCGGTTTCTCCTCATGTTCGACCTCATCCTCTAGTAGCTCAGCGTACATCCTGATATTAGTTAGCGGTGTTTTAAGCTCGTGTGAAACCTGACTGACAAACTGCACGCGCTGTTCAGCCAAGCGCATCTCGCGCGTTTGCTCGCGATATAAAAACCACGCCAATGCCGATATCAAAAAGGCAAAACCCAAAAACGTAAGTAACAAGGTATATCGCGACAAAGCAGATTGATTAAACGGTTCGCCATGATATTCAAGCGCCCAGCTAGAAAGTGGATAACTCAAAGGTCGTTTTTGCTGAGGCACATCTTTCGAGCTACCGAGTTGATAATTGCCCCACTGATAAACAACCTGCCCAGCCGTATCCAGTAAACGTAAACGAAAATCACTACTTTCATCACCGGGAATTGTATCTGGCAAACGACTAATTAGATCAGCCTTTACTCGTACTGGTTCCATCTCTACACCAACAATCGTGCCGTTATCTTTCTTGTTGCCAAAACATCAAATTAGAATCATTCCCCCAATGCCACATATACCAACCTTGTCGATTCGCTTTATTGCTGCTTTTAGGAGTTGCTGCTCTACTTTTAGAGACTTTGGATATCTTACTCGGAGCTTTTTTTGCTGCTGGAGCCAATTCTGCTTGAATAGCTACCTGCTCTTCTATCTGTTCGACTTTGCTTGTTCATTTTCTAGTCCCATTAGTGCACTGTCAGCTTGTGCAATCGCGTCACTATTCATTGTTGGCGC
>CAWEEB010000073.1:0-9760 GCA_963807855.1 uncultured Gammaproteobacteria bacterium
ATTGTTGAACAAGCCTATCAAGTAGGCAGTACTGATAGTCTTACTGCACAATTAGTAAAAGTTGACGAGTTGCCTAAAAGCAATACTAAATAAGTATGGTACCAATTCCTTACTTTGCCCTGTTAATTACGTGTTTGGTGCATATCTAAGCTCGCCGCACAAATATAAAGCAAAAATATGTTTTTATATTTCATTTCGCACTATTTACGGGCAATCCTTTTACCTTTACTCACTCAATAACTACCCCCCCCCCCCCCCACTTATAGAGGCTTTTTCTTAAACCAATACCTTTGCACAAAATTGGCACACTACTTGCTGTTAAATAATTAACAACCATAAAATGGAGTTTTCCTGTGAGTAACGCTGAAAAACAAACTGATAAACAAAATCTAATATTAGTCGGCAATGGTATGGCGGGTATGCGAACCATTGAAGAATTGCTCAAACTCGAACCGGAGAAATACAACATCACCGTTTTTGGTGAAGAGCCTTACGGTAACTACAACCGCATTATGCTATCTCCTGTTCTGGCTAACGAGAAAACACTCGAAGAAGTGATGCTGAACGATGATGATTGGTATAAAGAAAACAATATCCGTTTTGAAAAGGGCAAGAAAGTTGCTGAGATTGATCGAGTCAGCAAAAACGTCATTGCTGAGGATGGAACAGAATTACCTTATGACAAGTTATTGATTGCTACCGGTTCAACCTCCTTCATGTTGCCATTACCTGGTGCAGATAAAGAAGGCGTGATTGGATTCCGTGATGTCAAAGATGTTGATGCAATGGTCGACGCTGCAAAAAATTATAAAAAAGCGGTAGTCATTGGTGGTGGCTTACTTGGCCTTGAAGCAGCCAATGGCTTAATGAAGCAAGGCATGGATGTAACCGTTGTACATATCAACGACATCTTAATGGAACGTCAGCTCGATAAAGCCGCAGCAACCATGTTGCAAAAATCGTTAGAAGAGAGAGGCATGAAGTTTTTAATGTCGCATGCTTCTAAAGAGATTTTGGGTGATAAACGCGTTACAGGATTACGCTTTAATGATGGCTCAGAAATTGATGCTGATTTATTAGTAATGGCGGTCGGTATTAAGCCCAATTTCGAACTCGCAAAATCCACAGGAATTCATTGCGAACGCGGTATTGTCGTCAGCGATACCATGCAAACTTTCGATCCAAATATTTACGCGATTGGTGAATGTGTTCAGCATCGAGGTGAAGTCTATGGATTAGTTGCCCCTTTATTTGAGCAAGCCAAAGTCGCGGCGAATCATTTGGCTGAACTGGGTTATGGACGCTACGAAGGTACAGTGACTTCTACCATGCTCAAAGTAACAGGAATTTCATTGTTCTCTGCCGGTGATTTTACTGGTGATGAAGATACTGAAGAACTGTTATTCCGCGACGTTGCCAGTGGCACTTACAAAAAACTGATTCTGCGTGACAATGTGATTGTCGGAGCTTGCTTGTACGGCGATACCATGGACGGCACCTGGTATTTCCAGATGATGAAGGATGGGACTAATGTTTCTGATTTCAGGGACTCAATTTTATTCGGTCAGGCACATTTGGGTGACGCTGGTCACGGTGATGAAACGCGCGTTGCGGCAATGGCAGATAATGCCGAAATTTGCGGCTGTAACGGTGTTTGCAAAAGTGAAATCGTTGGAGCAATAACTGAAAAAAAGCTATTCACTTTAGATGATGTTCGCGCCCATACCAAAGCATCTGCTTCCTGTGGCTCATGTACTGGTCTGGTTGAATCTTTATTGGCACATACCCTCGGTGGTGATTACTCACAAGCACCGAGTAAGAAACCATTATGTTCCTGTACCGAATTAACGCATGAAGAAGTACGTGCAGCTATTCGAGAACAGAGCTTAAAAGATCACAACGATGTCCGTACTTATCTAAACTGGAAAACAGAAGATGGTTGTGCGGTTTGTCGACAGGCAACCAACTATTATCTGCTGTGTGAAAATCCCGACTATAACGACCCTGAGTCCCGCTTTATTAATGAACGGGCGCATGGCAATATCCAGAAAGACGGTACTTACTCTGTTGTACCACGTATGTTTGGCGGTATGTGTACACCAAAAGACCTAAGAGCAATCGCTGATGTCGCAGACAAATTCAAAGTCCCTGAAATGAAAGTCACAGGTGGCCAGCGTATCGATATGTTTGGTGTTAAAAAAGAAGACTTGCCGCTGGTGTGGAAAGATTTAAGTGAAGCTGGATTTGTTTCGGGCCATGCTTATGGTAAAGCCATGAGAACCTGTAAAACCTGTATCGGTGATTCATGGTGTCGAATGGGAACACAGGATTCGACCCGTTTAGGCATTAAATTAGAGGAACTCACCTGGGGTTCGTGGATGCCACATAAATACAAATTGGCTGTTTCTGGTTGTCCACGAAATTGTGCCGAAGCAACCATTAAAGATTTCGGTGTGGTTTGTGTAGATTCTGGTTACGAAATTCATGTCGGTGGTAATGGCGGTATCAAAGTGCGCGTGACTGATTTCTTAATCAAGCTCGATACAGAAGAAGAAGTTTTAGAATACTGCGCGGCTTTCAGTCAATACTATCGTGAAGATGCACATTACCTGGAAAGAACAGCACCATGGATAGAGCGTGTTGGATTAGACAAAATCAAAGCAGCCGTTTTAGATGATGAAGCGAATCGAAAAGCATTGTATGAACGATTCCTGATTTCACAAAAACCCGCTCAAATCGACCCATGGAAAAAACACGCTGATGGTTTAGATGCCAATCAATTTAAATCAATAAAAATAACTGCGGCTTAAGTGACAGGAAAAAAGGATCATAAATATGAGTAATTGGTTAGAAATAGCAGCACTTGAAGAAATTCCTGTTTTAGGTTCGCGTGTCGTAGAAACAGATACCACAAATATAGCGATATTTAGAGGCAAAGGAGACACTTTATTTGCCATAAAAGATCAGTGCCCACACAAACAAGGACCACTTTCACAGGGCATTATGCATAGTGATTCTGTCACTTGTCCGTTACATAACTGGAAAATCAGTTTGGTATCTGGTGAAGCATTGGGTGCCGACGAAGGTTGTACGAACGTCTATGAAACAATGGTTGAAAACGGCAAAGTGTATCTAAAAGATTCGACTGACTAGTTACTGTTCGGCAAACTGTTATTAAAAACACAGTCAATCAATCTCGGCGTCCGCTGGCAGTATCCGTATGAAAATCGCAGATTATCGAAGCGTAGACGACGAAAAAGTCCCTACTGAAATGCATGGCTCTCTTACAGACCATGATGACTGCAATAGAAAATTTGCACTCAAACAAGCTGAGCTTGCTACTTTTTGCTGATTCATACAATACTATTGTTTTTGTAAAGAGTTGGTATACTTTGACGTTTCACACTTTCAGTTACAGAACTGCCATGTTCAAAAATATCTGCTGGGTTCAAAAACTCTTTGCGCTAATGATTTTTGCGTTATTTATCTTGAGCTTGTCCAGCACACTAAGTGGTTGTGGCAATAAAGGTGATTTGTACCTGCCAGATAATAATGGCTCTGTAGATAAATCAAAAACTACCGATACTATTAAAACACCAAAGAAGCGTTGATATGGACTATTTTAATTATAAAAATGGACAGCTATTTGCTGAAGATGTTGCATTGGAAGATATTGCAAAGCAATACGGCACACCCTGTTATGTCTATTCACGCGCAACCTTAGAACGACACTATCACGCCTTTAATGATGCCTTTGGTGATCAACCGCATTTGATTTGCTATTCAGTAAAAGCCAATTCAAATATCGCTATCTTAAATTTACTGGCGCGTTTGGGTTCTGGTTTTGACATTGTATCTGTGGGCGAATTAGAGCGCGTTTTGAAAGCTGGTGGTGACCCTAAGAAAGTAGTTTTCTCAGGTGTTGGTAAACGTGCCGATGAAATGCAACGTGCATTGGAAGTAGGGATTCGCTGCTTTAATGTTGAATCAGCCGCTGAGTTAGAGCGATTAAACGATGTTGCAGCAAGCATGGGAAAAATCGCGAGTATTTCGATTCGTGTAAACCCCGATGTTGACGCTAAAACACACCCTTATATTTCTACTGGCTTAAAAGAAAACAAATTCGGTATCGATATCAGCCTTGTTGACGCGGTTTATTTACGAGCTGCTGAGATGGAAAATATAGAAGTCACTGGCATTGATTGTCATATTGGCTCCCAGCTCACTGAAGTAACCCCTTTTATGGATGCTCTGGAGCGCTTACTGGATTTGGCTGATCGCTTAAAAGCTCAGGGAATTACGATCAAACACCTCGATTTAGGTGGTGGTTTGGGTGTACGTTATAAAGATGAAACACCACCATTACCTTCTGAATACACTGAAAAGTTATTTACTAATGAAAAATTAAAGGAATACGAAATCGTGATCGAGCCGGGTAGGGCGATTGCGGCAAATACAGCGGTGCTGCTCACAAAAGTTGAGTACTTAAAGCACGGTGAAGAAAAGAACTTCGCTATTGTTGATGCCGCGATGAATGACTTAATTCGTCCTTCTCTCTATCAAGCATGGCAGGCTATTATTCCTGTTAACGAGAATAATCACAGCGCCGCAGAAACCAAGACATACGATATCGTTGGACCAATCTGCGAAACCGGGGACTTCCTTGGCAAAGACCGTGATTTAGCATTGGAACAGGAAGACTTATTGGCGATTCGTTCTGCAGGAGCCTATGGTTTTACCATGTCATCTAATTACAATACACGTCCACGTGCTGCCGAAATATTAGTAGATGGCGAGCAAACCACAGTCATTAGAAAGCGTGAAACGATTGCGGAACTATTTGCGAATGAAAGTATGTTACCAACAGAATAAAAAGAACTGAAGTCACCCCCTACTTACGGGGGTTTTGAATATTAATTTATTTAAAAATAATTGAGCACGTACTACAACTATGCTCTTAATCTCCGTATAGACCCTCCTTAGTGAAACTAATTTATTACCCCCATAAAAAAAATAATAGACCATTCGTCACCTATTAATCGCCAAACATCGACTTTTACAATAAATTCGATTATGCGAGAAGATTATAAATACGTAATAAAACAACCTACGTAATAATAAATAAAAATAAAAGGAAAATGCGTGAAGAAGAAAGCTCTTGTGCTTGCAAGCTGCGTAGCATTTGCAACCCCTACAATAAGTATTGCCCAAGCTCTACCAAATAATTCGGTTGGTTTAAACCTGGGTGACATCAATACAAGCTCATACCTTAATCAACCATTTAGAGGGATTATCCCGTTTCTATTTACCAATATTGAAAGCACACGTCAGTTATCCGTCAGGCTTGCCCCACAATCAGTGTTTGATCAGATAGGCGCGGAAAAGCTACCCATTCTTAATGACTTAAGATTCCACATAACAAGCAAATCAAATAAACCAGTTATTCAAATTAGCTCTATTACTCCAATTCAGCTCCCCTTTTTAAATTTTGTATTGGAAATTGAAGGACCCAATGGTGTTCTTTATCAGGATTACACTGTTTTACTTGATCCTCAAGGCCATATTCCAAAAAATCAAACAGTTCAGCAACAACCATTACTCTTTGAAATTCCCAATATTTTAGCTAATAGCAGTGTAACCGTTAATAAATCTGGCACTATACTTAGCGCCATAAACAACAAGTTTATCAACAACGAAGTAAGCAAAAAAGATTTACCCATAACTTACTCATCAACCAGTGTCGTAACTAATCAACCCAATAATCACAAGATCAAATCAGGTGATTCTTTAACCCGTATTGCTAGATGGTACAAACCCCAAAATATTTCAATAAAGAAAATGATGCATGTGATTTTCGAAAAAAACCCTAATGCATTTATTCGTGGAGACATCAATAAAATTAAAAGAGGCGTTATTTTAAATCTTCCTACCCACAAAGAACTAACAGGCTTGAATAACATTGCAAAAGAAGTTGAATTTAAAGGAAAGATGCCAAAAGTAGCAGATTTTGCAGTAAACAAAGGTCAATACAAAGTAGTTAAAGGCGACAATTTATCTAAAATCACGAAGAAGTTTGTAGATAAAAATACATCTTTTACAAAAATGATGAATGCAATTTTTATTGCCAACCCAGGAGCTTTTGCCAAGAATAATAAGAGTCAATTAAAAGCTGGGGCAACACTGCGAATTCCTTCAAATGAAGAAATAGCTTCTCCAAAAGCTGAAGTTGCTTCAATAGAGACAATAACTACCAAAACAACGAACGTTACTACAGTAGCCATTACCTCAGAAATGACAAGCGAACAGCCTAATAAAATTAAAAACTGAAGCCGCTCAAACTGATACTTCAACAAAAGTAAAAGCGATTAAAACCTCAGCGGAGTTGCCACTAGAACATTTATCCATAAATTCTTCTAATCAACTATCAGCAGATAAAGCTAAAACGAAAACTTTAGAACCCCATGAATATAGAGTAAAAGAAGGCGATACTCTGACAAAAATAACCAAAGAAATTGGTTATCAAAATGTTTCCTTCACCAAAATGATGAAGGCAATCTATTCAGAAAATATTCATGCATTTGAAAAAAATAATATCACTAAACTAAAAGTCGGGGCTATATTGGCTTTACCAAAGCTAAGTGAAATTGATGGTGTTCTTTCTAATTCGAATACAAAAACAATTAAAACAAATGATTTAAAAACACAGAAACTAGTTGAAGAAAAAACGAATAAAAATACTGTTGAGAAAATTGAAAAAAGTAAAGAAACTAAAATAGTCGAGACACCGACTAAACGACCTATTGAATCTGCTTCAGGTAACAAAGAAAAAAATCCAGAAGCGACTGCTCAAAAGATCACTGAAACAGTGGCATCACCTATTACTGCCTTGGACACTTCAGATCTGGAAAAACGTATTCGCGAACTAAGAGCCGAACTTGATCAAGCTAAGTCTGGTTTGGCTAAAATGAAATCAGTATTAACGACTAAAGATGCCCTTATTTTTGAAAAAGACAACCAACTGATAGATTTAAAGTCATCATTAATTAAACTAAAAATCAATCGATCAAATAATGAAGCACTTGAAAATGAGGAACTAGCAGCTGAAGATGCCATAGAAAAGGATGAACTGTATAGAGAGACCCTTACTTCAACGACTCCGGCGAAAATAGCCGCTCTTAAATTATTACAGCGACCATCTGAAGATAAGTCTAAACAAGGCTTTAATCATATGTTAAGCAGTGCAGTAAAAGAGTATTACGATAGTACCTCACCTAAAGAACTTGCCTATTTATCAATGGCATTGATATTGGGTTGGTTATTAATTAGATATCGTCGAGAGCTATACTCATATACATCAATTAATTTTGATCAACCAAAATACTATCCTGCTCCTGGTATTGATGAATATGAATTAAAAGAGCGTAATATTTCTCACCAAGAACCGATAAGAGAAAGGAATGCTGAAGAAGATTATTTCGAACAAATAAAAAACGAAGCTAAGTCAGACCCATACCATGCGCCTGATAATGAATTTGGAGAAGAATCAAAATCAAAGCTAATCGATCATGAACCAGAATCTGGAGTTGAAGAGTCTGAGGATCTGAAGAAATAGAACACTGTGAACACTTGGTTACAGAGTTGTTTAGTGATCTTAACTCAAGCGCGAGCTCAAGAACTGAAGTCTCAATTGGTGACAATGAATGGCTGAGCATCGAGAAAATCTGTGATGACTATCGAAAAACTGAATATTAGATCCTGATCATCAACATACCCCTGAAGAAAGCGAGATGAGTAGCACTACATGCGCACAAAGATGTCATTGATTTTAAAGATATTAAATCGGAGTCTGATGTCACTGATTTTGACGAGATGATGTCAGATTTACTGAAAAGTCTTGATGGAGTGGAGCAATCTATCCAACAATAATTCATCGCTAAAAAGAAATAAGTGCCATTCAAAAATAGACCCAACAGAGAAAACAACTACATAGAGTCACTCTCCCTACTTTGAAGAGGTTTTTTAACCTTAATATAGTAGTTAATTATCCCGGATAAGGTTTTTCAGGCATCAACTATTATTATAAAATGGTTAAAATTCTGATAATGCTGACTCAAGAGAAGCCTGTTGCTGCGCCTCATATAAATCAAAACTATTCATTACTGTCACTCCCAACGCTTCTTCAAAACTACGCTGATTAGGACTTTGCAGAATTTCATTTTTAGAATGATTATCTTGCGCTAAATTAGAGGTGAAAATACCCGCTGCACTGACAGGCAAAAAGTCTTCATATCTAATTGGCATAAAATCTAATATTACCGCTTTCAATTAACATATCTAATGAGCGTTTCTGCTTATCTAGAGTACATGGTTGCTTTGTTGCGAAATAGTGAAAGTAGGCCAGTTGTTGTTTCCTTAACTCTTCATATTTATCGGGAAAAGTAGCAAAAGCATTTCTTAGGGTTGTATCGTAATCTTCGTTAGCATTTTTATTATTTCGTGCGCTGATTTAGCATTTCATCATAAAGAGCACGGCCTTTTAGAGTTAACGCTATGCCTCTTTGTTCTACTTCACCAAATCTGGCAGTATGCGTTCCACTTTCACCGCCTGAGAAAGATACAGCTTCATCTAAGTGCAATAAAACTCGTCTGACGCAATAAAATATCGCACTGTCTATTTGGCGGACCTTCAACAACTGCTTTTGCTTTAAAACCCTGCTTGCTGAATTCACGTTGTATTGCATCTATATCCAATACTTTGGGGGTAAGATGATTAATATGCGGGCCTTTAAAAGACACCACATCTGCGATTAAACGATGCGTGTTATTTAATGCTTCATATTGCTCTTTAGTTACATTTGCCTGTTGATGCCAACGAAATACTTCAAGCACTTCATCGACAAACTGAGCCGCATCTGATTGGCTCAATCCTCTTTTATCTTCTGACTTTTCCAATAATGTTAGTAAAGCATTACTAAACACTTTCCTTGTTGAAAGTATCTTTTCAGCTTGATCGCGTAGCTCTTCATCTTCTATCAAATCAAGCCGAAGTAGTGAGGTAAACACTCGAAATGGGCTAACTAGTAACTGTTCGGGATTTAAAGCTCTAAAAGCCGTGGAGTGAACCGGTATACCAGCGACACTAAGATCATAATAATCAACCGGGTACATTCCCATTACATCGAACACTCTACGCAAAGTGGAAAGCTCTTCAGCTGTTCCAACACGAATAGCACCATGATGTTCTTTAGCTAGTAACGAACTTTCATCTGTTGACAGAGACATAGCATTTTTATCAATAAATTTCTGGTTTGACTGTCTGACCAATGATAATAAACGCCCATATTCTGGGACTTCTTTTTGATACATTGCTGACATCTTCGCAGCAAAGTTTTTACGAATTTCATCTTTGGATATATGTGCGACAGTGTTCATAGCAGAATATGATTATAAGCAGAAGCTTGAGTCTAATACAAAAAATCACACCTCCCTACTTTTGAATGATATTACGTTTATGTTTTTTTAAAAACGTAAATAGAATTTATGCAGAGCTAGGCATTTTTAATCAATTCATCCGATCCATTGCCCGATAACTAATGGTCTCACTCAAATGGGAAGTTTGTATTTGATCACTGCCATCAATGTCAGCAATCGTGCGAGCTACCTTTAAGATTCGATGATACGCACGAGCCGAAAGTTTAAATTTTTCCATAACTTGCGCCAAAAGGTTTTCATCTTCTTTCCTTAACGTACAAAATTTTTC
>CAWEEB010000074.1:0-16755 GCA_963807855.1 uncultured Gammaproteobacteria bacterium
GTTCTAAGTTTAAGCGTTTACTCGCTGTTGCAGTCGTTTTAGTTACACTGCTTTTACTGTTATTTCTATTTTCTGCGACTCGCAGTGCGCTTGATGTTTGGGAGCGTTTACAGGGTTTGCCTGAGCCACTTTTCTATACCTATGTGGCACTTATTTCTGCCGTTATCGTATTTAGCTTATGGCTGATTTATAAACTATTAAAACCTGGTCAGCTAAGCACAGGCTATAAAGTTGAAGAAGTCACCGAAGAAAATATCTTAAAAGAATTGGATCATGCCGACACAGTAGGTATGGAAACGTCTGAAATGCGACGTGAGATTGAGCAATTACAAGTGCGTAAAGATACTGGCAGAATCTATGTTGCGCTGTTTGGCGATGTCAGTACAGGTAAATCATCCATCGTAAAAGCGTTACTGCCTGAAGCAACGTCTGCTGCGTTAGATATTGATATCAATGTACGTGGCGGATCGACACAGGAAATAAAACAATACACCTGGAAAAGTACCTCGGGTGATGAATTGGTGTTAACCGATTTGCCGGGTAGAAATGAAGCTAGCGGTGATTTGGATGCAGCTGTTCGTGATGAAGCGATTAGGGCGCAGATTGTTGTTTATGTAACAGATTCTGATTTATCCCGTAGCCAGTTTGACGATATCCAGCAACTGAAGAGTTTTGGTAAACCGATGATTGTTGCACTGAATAAAAGTGATCGTTTTAGCGATGAAGAGAAGCAACTGATAAGCGATAGATTTCAAACAAACCTCAATGCTGAGGGTGATGTTTCGATAAAACAGGTGTTTGTTCAATCGGGTGGTGATGAAGAGGTGGTTAAAATCTTCCCCGATGGTCGTGAAGAGAAAGTTGTTAGAGAACGTAAGGCTGACGTCTCTTCACTAGCCCAAACACTGCAAGATGAAATTGATCAACAAAGCACTGCCTTGGAAACACTTCGTGATGCCAGTGTGTTTGTGTTGGTTAAACAAAAATTAGATGTGGCGAAAGATGATTTTCGTCAGGAAAAGGCCGAAGCTATTATCAAGAGTTCCACACGCAAAGCGGTGTTGGGTGCTTTGGCTTCAGTCAGCCCAGGTTCTGATTTAGTGATTCAAGGTGTGCTTGGTACGCAGCTGGTTAAAGGACTGTGTGCTCTATACAATGTGCCAGTAAAACAACTGGATATTGATAATTTACTCGATTTTAGTACAGGTCAGATGAAAAAAAGCGTACCTTTAATACTCGCAGTTGCAGGAAATGGTATGAAAGCCTTTCCCGGAATTGGCACTGTAACCGGGGGGCTGACTCATGCTGTGGCTTATGGCCTGATTTTTGATGCACTAGGGCGTGCCGTAAATAAAACTTTGCAACAGCGTGGTAAATTAAAACCCGCTCCTGCAGCCATTACGTTTAAGGAGATGTTGAGTGAAGATCTTGAATCGCGCGCGAAGTTATTTGCCAAGCTGGTTTTCGACAAGCAAAGACAATCAAAATAACAACTCAAATTCCGATGCTGAAAGCACCCTTGAAAAGCTAGAAGGCGATAAGTCCGATTCAGGCGATTCAAATGTTGATATGGCCAAGGAAAGTTTAAGCCAGTTGCTGGAAGATACGCGTGTGCCTGATTCTGTTCGCGATGTCCTTAGTGATGAATATAAGCAACTCAGTAAAATGCTGGAAAAACTCGAGAAAGGGCATTTGCATATCGCAGTATTTGGTCGAGTAAGCGTCGGTAAATCTTCTGTATTGAATGCACTTTTAGGTAAGGAAGCCTTTAGTGTCAGCGTGCTCCACGGGGAAACCAAAACTGAAGGCATTGAAGAATGGCAACAGGTAGATGCCGGTGGTATCTATCTGATTGATACCCCGGGCATCAATGAAATAGATGGTGAGGAAAGAGAACAGTTGGCACACGATGTGGCCAATCGTTCTGATTTATTGCTGTTTGTGGTCGATAGCGATTTAACTGAAGTTGAATTGGCGGCATTGAAGATCGTCGCTGATACCAAACGCCCCATTATTCTAGTAGTGAATAAAGCGGATCAGTATAACGAAGAAGAAATTTTTGAATTGCGCACTATTATTCGTAAACGTGTTAAGGGAATTATTGCTCCTACGAATATCGTTTTTAGTGCAGCGTCACCAAGCAGGCAAACGGTGATATATGTCGATGATGAAGGCAATGAAAAAGAAACCGTGAGACAGAGACCTGTTGATATTCTCAACCTGAAATCTCGTTTATGGGAAATTCTTGAAGCAGAAGGTAAAACGCTGTCAGCGCTAAATGCTTCGTTATTTGCCGGGAATCTCAGTGAACAACTCGGTGAAAAAATTCTCGCAACCCGAAAAGAATTGGGTGAAGAAACAATTCGTATGTATTGTGTGGGTAAAGGTGTCGCCGTGGCGCTTAATCCAATCCCGGTTGCAGATTTATTAGCCGCGGCTGCCATTGATGTAAGTATGGTGATTCACCTTTCCAAAATTTACGGTTTACCAATGAGTAAATCAGAAGCTGGTGAGTTGATTAAAACCATCGCTACGCAAATGCTGGTTCTTTACGCAACTTTTTGGGCGATTCATTTTGCCTCATCAGCATTAAAAATTGGGACAGCGGGTTTCTCAACCGTGGTAACCGGATTAGCCCAAGGTGCAGTGGCTTGGTATAGTACATTGGTGGTTGGAAGAGTCGCTGAAGATTATTTAGTCAAGGGTAAATCATGGGGTGATACTGGACCAAAACTCACCGTAAAAAATATTTTAGATAGCCTTGATCGTGATTCAGTGATGAGTGATGCTAAAGAAGAAATTACGCGTTATTTGAAATCTTCAAGAAAAACTACAAGTAGCTGATATTAAAAAATATCAGCTAAAAAACTACGCGAAAGATAATTCTATTTACGTTTTAAAAAAACTGGCCGAACGCAGTAGGACAAAGATATTGTTTTTAACGTTGATCCGAAGGAAAGCGTAGCCGCAAAATATTTTATAGCTCTACGTAAATTCTATTACACATAAGAACCACGTCCTTAGGACGTGGAAGAGGTTCAAGGCTCTAGCCTTAAGAACCTACTCAGGTGCATCCTAGAGTTGTTATCGCCAAACAACCTCTCTAGGAGAAAACACATGAGTAGATTTAGTAAATTATCGCACGTTATCTGGCATTGCGAATATCATATTGTCTGGGTACCTAAATACCGTTATCGCATATTGAAGGGAAAGATAGCATTTGAGTTAACTAAGAGCATTCGGGTTTATAGTGAGCGGCTGTGAGCTAGTCGAATTAAATATTCAGGAGGATCATGTCCATTTACTGGTCAAGGTTCCGCCAAAAGTATCTATATCCAAGCTAATGGGAACCGTCAAAGGAAAGACAGCGTATAGCAAATATTTCGACAGTTTTCATATTTAAAAGAGACGGCCTTATCGGGGTAATCACTTTAGGGCAAAGGGCGTATTGCGTAGATACAGTAGGAGTTGTACGCAGAGATGATACGTATTATACGTTAAGCATCAAGAGAAAGTAGAGAAAAACTTAGAACTTAAATTTTAAAGAATCAATTAAAGCGAAGATGCGATAACGCTCGGACTAGCCATGTTCTAAGAGGGCTAGTGTTTCAGTACGCCCTTCTTAGGGCGACACACAAAACCACGTTCTTAGAACGTGGATATGTTGTACGTTTTAAACGTTTTCAATAAACGAAAACGTAATATCATTCAAAAGTAGGGGGGTGACTTAAAGAAAACCGCCGATCTCTATTGAGTTTTATACCTTTTTAGGTTGTGATGTTTTTCTAGCATAAGAATAATATTCCTGATTGTAATCAGGATTTGCAGCGCGACTGTTTCTATTTAACACAGTTCCAATCATATTCGCATTGGCACGCTCTAAACGCTTCAAACTATCCAGTAATGCAGCCTTACGGGTTTTACTCGCTTCCACTGTAACGATAGTTGCTTCAGTCAGGTTGCCTAGAACTTGAGAGTCAGCTAGACCTAAAACTGGTGGACCATCGATAATGATATGGTCGTAAATATCGTTAGCATTCTCAATTAACTCTGCCATTTTACTGCCTGATAATAGTTCTACTGGATCAGGTGGAATAGGACCAGAGGTAATCACATTCAGGTTTTTAATCATGCATGCCTGAGTAACATCACCGCTTTTAGTTTCTGTTGTTGCCAGGTAATTAGTTAAGCCTTCAACATTATTCAATTCAAGTAATTGATGCATACTTGGGTTTCTTAAATCTGCATCAATTAACAATACGCTACTACCTGCCTGTGCATATGCTGTAGCAAGGTTTAGAGCTACGGTACTTTTTCCTTCACCCGCACTCGAGCTTGTAATAAAGGTACTTTTCGGAGCACCGTTTCTAGTTGAGAAACGAAGGCTCGTTCGTAATGATCGAATTGATTCAGCTAATGGTGATCGAGGTTCTAATGCGGTTTGTAACGCCAGCTTTTTAGGACCAAGGTTTTTGGTCTCTGGAAGTTGAGAAAGTACCGGTAAGCCAGTCGCTTGCTCTAAAAGTTGGCTGTTTTTAACACTATCATCAACAAATTCACGTAAGAATGCGAAGCCCATTCCCAATAGCAAACCTAATAGTAATCCAAAGCCAAGGTTTGTCTTAAGACTAGGCTTAAACTTTTTAGTTGGAACTGATGCTGTATCAATGATAGATATATTGTTAGTTCCAACATTGCTCGCTACATTAACAGCCATTAACTGTTCAAGTTGTTTATTGTATGCCAGTTGATTGATTTCAACTTCACGAAGTAATCTATTGTATTTAGTACTTTTAGACTGGACATTGAGCGCGCCAGCTTTTAATTTATCGAGCTGGGTTCTGACCATTTGTTCTTTCTGTTGTGCTTCCATGAAACGGGATTCAAATGAAGATTGAATAGTTTTGCTTTCAGAGGCAATTTGTTCTCTCAAGTCATCAATCTGTTTTCTCAGTCTGATGGCACTTCGTGTTTTCTTTCTTGTTAGTCCCTGGTACTTAGTTTCCAGGCGTGCTGCAGCTTTCTTAAGTGAAAGTATATAAGGATCGTTTATTACAAATGATGGTTCTGATTCTGGATTACTTTTAAATAAATTATAAGCAGCTTCAGCATCAATGCGTTCTTTTTCAGCATTTACTAATTCATCTATCTGACTTTTAAGTGTAAGGCTGCTGGTTGATTCACCATCAATGTTTTGAACGATATTGTTTTCACGTGCGTAATCATTCAAACGTTTTTCAGCGTCTTCCAGGCTTTTCTTGGTTACTTCAATATTGTCAGCGATATAGGTTTTGTAGGATGAAGCAGTATCGAATCTGCGTTCAAGATTCTGTCTTACAAAGGTTTTGGCTATTGCATTATTAATGTCAGCTGCCAGTTGTGGATCTGATGAATCATAGCTTATCGAAAGCAGCTGAGAATTACTAACGGGCGTTACTGTTAGATTTTTTAGGAATATTTCTTCCATTGTAGTGGAATCTGTAACATCCGCAGCCTTGTCGCCAGAAAACAGTTTTTTTATACTTGCAACTAAACCAGTCGGTTCTGGTTTTTTATCTAATCCAAGTTCAGAAATCACTCTTTTTGCTAGCGTTTTAGTTTGTATTAATTGAATTTGGGTCTCAAAGAAGTCTCTATCGCTTCGTGAAGCTTCAGCATTAAGAATCTGCACATTTGGATTTGCTGCATATCTTTCAACTTTGATTGTGGAGTAAGCACGATAAACAGGCTGCATTAATAAAGTCAGTAAAAGCGCAATTAACAGAGTAGCTAAAGCAATTGATAGAATTAAAGTCTTATGATTTTTCAGTACATTAATAAATTCTTTTAGATCAAGCCCTCCTGAATCTTCCAATAATTCTTCTGGGTAGAAGTCACGAGGATATGGAATAAGGTTGTTATCAGAAGCATTACTTCGCTGTGAATGTGTATTCATGGGAAGTTGCTGGCGGTTATTTGAAGTCATAATGTTCAATTACTTTTTAAGTAGGAGGTTTGTACTCAGCTTAGTATCTTAAATGCTTCCATTAGGTTCAAAGAAGCACGGATGAAGTCTGTATTAATCTGGATGAAGTAGATACGGAGCGGCGCATATTCTAGCAAGTTGCCAATTCTGTAACAATATATAATCGTTTATCGGTAGAAAAAGGTTTATTGAAGTTTTCTACGAATAAAATACCGCATCGGTGTTTCAAAATATTTATAGGAAAGGATGGATAAAATAATTAGTAAAACCAGGAAGATATAAAAATGTAAAGTTTCATGCAATGAGATGCGAGGAACGATGATTTTATCATAAATACCATGAATCGGTTTTTGTAATATATATAAGGAATAACTGGCTTCACCTAATAAAACAAGTTTAGGATTGCTGAATATCTTAGAAATAATTCCTTGATGTCTTGCAAGCGTGATAATAAACAATAAAAATGCTGGCGCAAGCAGACCATTGGTAAAGGCTAGCCTTATACCTAAAAGGTTTTCAATATGTGGTCTTGCCCAAATTAATATGAATATTAAGCCGAAGGATATAATTAACAAAAGGCCGTTATTGTTTGTTTGTTTGTCATGAGTGTGTTTTAGGTATATTCCGCATAGCATTCCTAAGAGAAAAGAACTCAAGTGCATCGCTGGGTTGTAATAAATAAAATCGTGAAGGTGGTTTTTAGGTACGTAAGCGTCTGAATTTAACTGATGAGTCAGTATTAACTGGGTCGCAATCCACAATAAAAAACTGAAAATTGCCAGTTGTTTAATTCCTTTTTTGTAAACCCAATATATTAAAAATGGAAAACACAGGTAAAAGAACGCTTCTACAGACAGGGACCAGCCAGGTGTGTTTAGCGTAATCGGGTATCCGGGTATCCAGGATTGAACCAGGAAAATATGGCTTAGTAAAACGTCCCAATCTTCACCTAGTGTCTTATATTTTGCCGCAACAATTATCAGCAGAGCAAGCAGATAGACTGGATAAATACGGGCAAAACGCGCAACCCAATATTTTAACTTGTTGAACTTAGCTCGATTAGTTACATCCACTTGATAATATGCAATGGACATAATAAAACCAGAAAGGACGTAAAAATATCCTACTGCAATTGGTCCTGCGGTTACATTCTCAAACAGGAAAGGAATATTTGCCGGGAAGACAGTCTGTCCATAATGAAAGAAAACTACCGTGATGGCCGCAATAAAACGCGTAAATGTAATTTGATCTAATTGCAAAATAAGGTGTTAGAACTAGATCGGTTTTAGTAAGCGTTTTTATCAGTGAAAGCGCGGAAAATAGTAAGAAATATAATTTTCAGATCAAGCCAGAGACTCCATTCACGCATGTATTCAAGATCAAACTCTACACGTTTACGCATTTTGTACACAGTATTGGTCTCTCCACGCCAGCCATTAATCTGTGCCCAACCGGTAATTCCAGGCTTTATCATATGGCGTAGCATATAACCAGGTATAATCGATCTATATTGTTCATTATGTGCAACAGCATGCGGGCGAGGTCCTACAATAGACATGGTTCCTTGCAGCACATTAAAAAACTGAGGTAGTTCGTCTAAAGAGGTTTTACGCAAAAATTCACCAATCTTGGTATATCTAGTATCACCGCGAGTAGCTTGCTTCACATCATCACCGTCCTCGCAAACTGTCATGGTTCTGAATTTCCAAACTCGAATTTTATCGCCATTTTGTCCGTAACGAGATTGTTTGAACAATATGGGGCCTTTTGATGTCAGTTTTACCGCTAAAGCAATACCTAATAGAATGGGTGATATCAACGTTAGGATAATAATGCCTAACAAAATGTCTTCTATTCGCTTGATAAATGCATGATCAGCCGAGAAAGGTGAATCATAAATACACAGAACAGGGTTGTCTGCTATTTCGATAAATTTACTGTGCAGTAAGTTGGTAGTGAAATAGTCTGGTAGTAGTCTTATTGGAGTAGCACTGTCTGAAAGATCATTGAGCAATTTAAGCATACGTTTTCGAGCTTCTACCGGTAGGGCGATATAAATCTGGTCCCATTCACCGTTTCTGGCAGAAATGATTAGATCATCAAAGCTACCTAAATGAGTATAATGATTGAGTACTTCTTTATGAACGCGATCTTTTCTATCATCATAAAAACCAGCAACGTGATAACCAAATTCAGGTCTGTTTTCCAAATCACGGGCGAAATGTAGACCATTTTGAGTCATACCTACTATGACAACTCTGCGGTTATTAACCCCCAATCTACGCAAATGTGCAAATATTTGTCGGAGTAAAAAGCGAGCCAGAATTAATAAAACAGGTGTGGCAATTAACCAGGCGACTAATACAACTCGGGAAAACTGTTCGGTAGTTTTGGTGACGAAGGCTATAAACACTAATGAGAGGAAGGTTATCAGCCAAGCCATTGTAATTCGTAAGGCTTCGTCCCGAAGTGGTCTACCACTCCATGAGGTGTAGATATCTGTGAAGCGTCCAACTAATCCAAATATAACGATGGCACTTAATCCGGCTATTATATAGCCTTCTATATTATAAAAATTGGTATAGGGTGAGCCGAGGAATAAAGTGAAAAGTATAATCAGAATATCTACCGTACGATAGATGAATTCTGAACTAATATGTTTATCATCCACAGATTAGGTTTCCTTTCCGTTACAAGCTGTTGAGTCAGCTGATAATTATATAGATATTGTTAACTTATTTCTGCAATTTATCTTAGAAACTATGCTGTTTAACAAGATAAATTTTTAATTAGTGTCAATTATCGTGAAGACGTATCTTTTTCCCATGTGTACGTACTCAATTTTTTGAATTGAGCGTTAGCACGTACTCTGATAATCAAAGCTATAAGTATGTAGATGGATGTCGAAAAAAAGTTCTTACTAAATAATCTTTCTTTCATTACATTGCCGTAATGCTTTTCTTCTTGCACTGGGCATTTATTTTTCGCGATTAATTCCATATTGCCTAATCTGGCTCTGGTTTTTATTTTAATCAAAGAAAAGATGTCTTTTGGAGCGGTTATGTATATTTCGGCCCCTTTGATATTGGCTATTTCCTTGTTTTTGAAGTGGCATCGAATATAGCCGTCATCACCAATAACATCAGCAAATTTATCAAACCGTTGTCTGCCTTCTTCGCTTACGATAAAGCTACAAGTCGCGATTACGCCTTCTTTGATATAGGGCAAGGTTAGTCCAGGCTTTATAGTAGGTTTTTACCAGAAATGATGATTTATCAGTATTGATTTTAGGTGTGGGTGCAGCAAGTAAAACTTCACCAGACTCCATAATATTTGAAATATGCTGGATGGCGTTTTCGCTTAATTGCGTATCAGCATCGATATAAAAAACAGGATAGCTTATGCCGAGTTCTTTAGCCTTTTCTTCGGCTACATTCAGGGCGTTTGTTTTCGAAGGCTTTTCAATATCTAAACAAATTATATTAGGAAATTTTGTGGTTACTATTTCGACAGTATTATCAGTGCAACCGTTACAAGGCACGATAATGTTATCGACTCCTGATTGAGTGGCAATGCTGTTTAGGCAATCTTCAATAACACTGGCTTCATTGTGTGCGGGTACAATCACTGTTGCCATTAACGATACCCTTTGAGCCATTCATTGCGTTGTTGATATACGATTTGCCACTCTTTAAGGCTTTCTAATTTGTCTTTTTTGAATAATGATAAGAGTTTTAATGAGAGTAGTTTATTGAGTACATGTAATTGTAATAAGCCTTTATGAATGGGTTGTTCCCACGATTTAGCGTGCTTATTGATGAGTTCTGATTTACCTTTTAAAAGCTTTAGCATTTTCCCCGATAAGTTTACTTCACTTACTCCACCGTGATGAATGATTTTTGCATCAGGAGTAACGCGAGGTTGATAGCCTTTTTTTATTGCCCGTATGCAATAATCCGCTTCTTCAGCGTACATGAAAAAGGTTTCATCAAGGCCATCTAAATCTTCCCATAAGTGGCGGGGCGTCAAAAAGAAACAGCCAGTGACAACATCTACTTCACGTTCGCTCTTTCTATCCCAGCATCCATAATTATCATGATTGAAGAAGCAACTTTTATTAAATGCCTTACTTAAGCCCAGAGCAGAGAACAAAAGCGTTTTAAACGATAATCTGGCGCGAGCATTGTTTGGGTTGAGACTTAAATCATTGTTAAGTGTAATGCCTCCCCAAACGCCAGCTTTTGGGGTTCTTTGCGCATATTCAAAGAGCTTGTCGATAGCGCCTTCTAGAATCACGGTATCAGGATTGAGTAGCAGAATGTATTCACTATTACTGGCTTTGGTACCAACATTGACTCCTCCGGCAAAACCTAGGTTTTGCACCAGTCTGGATTATTTCAACGTTCGGGAACTCTGAGGCGATCAGTTCAACGGAATTATCTTTAGAGTCGTTATCGACCATGATAATTCGAAAAGAAGTCTTTTTGGTTTCTTCGTAGACTGATGCAATAGCACGTTTTGTATATTCAGCCGTATTGTAAGAGACTAAAATTATATCAATCTGACTCATTAGTCTTCTCTGTTTTATTTTTTGTTTTTAAGGCATCTTGTTCAGATAAGTATTCTTCTGTAAGCATTCCGTATGCAGTTGTATCTATTCCTGTCTTTATTACTTTGGCAGGATTCCCTGCAACAATACAGTTGTCAGGTACATCTGTGGTTACTACGCTACCGGCAGCTACAATGACGTGATTTCCTACGGTGATATTAGGGAGAATAATAGATCCACAGCCTATAAAGCAATGAGTGCCAATAACCGTTTTAGCAGCATGTCTTCTTGAAGCATAATCATGAGATAGTATTATCGCATCAAATGTAACCATGGTTTTCTCGCCAATGGTTAAACCCTTTGGATTGGTTTTGTCGATGCGTGATTTAAAGGAAAGTCGTACATCTTTAGCCATGTCCATTCCATAAACAGTCCGGAAATACCAGGTTCTTGCATAGAGTAGTGAGTTGCGAAGCCTCACAAGTACCATAAACATATTCTGGTTTATAAATCTGGCTCTCATTGCTGACCCTGTGCGTTTTTCTGTGTCTTAAGTTTTTTAGCTCTTGATCTTTGTGTCATTCTTTTAATAATCAGGTTCATTTGCTGATGGTTGCTTGCCCAACCAATTGAGCCAAGCACGAAGAAGAATAAGGGCTGTATCTTACCAAAATAATCCACAGTAAATCCGATAAGAATAAGCGACATGAATGCCAGTATCCATGAACGAATCATCCAGCGGCTGGCAGGGTGAAATTTATGCAGTCTATTCAGCATATGAAAAACGGCATATAAACATACAAATAACAATAGGAAGCTTGCAATAATTCCATGTTGTAGTGTCATTAAAAGCCAGAAACTATCAATACTATTATTCATCCAGTCAGGACGAGTCCAGTCATTTAAACCAATACCGAATAGTGGATGATCTTTAATGTCATCCATGGTGTATTCCCACTGGAGTAATCGGTAATAACCCGTAACGGGGTTGAAGGTCAGGTAGGAAATAAGGATTGCAAAGAAACCGCGATTTGAAAGAGCATTAATCAAAATCATGCCTGATAAAGCAAGAAAACCAAAGCCAAACCAGAAGCGTTTTCCACCGTGCCAGAAACGAGTTAGTACAGCTGTCATCGCTTGAAATGCCACTGACAGCAGCGGAGCAGATGAAAGCGTTGTTAGCATGCCGATAAATATCGCGATAGCTTTTATGGCATTACTCAATTTAAATTTATAGGACACTAATAGCACAATAAAGGGAAAGAAAATCGCCCCAATTGTTCCGTACAAAATAGGATGAGCGAATAGGTTAGTGGTTCGCATAATTCCCATGCGTATGTAGTAATGCGTATATAAACGATAATCAAGTGAATCATTACCCGTAATATTTTTCGCCCATTCATGCAGTATTCGATGTTTGGCAAAGGCTTCATATAGCGAAAATATCAGTAATACAGCCAATATGGTCGCAAACCACATATTTACTTCGTAATAGCTTTTCGGTGTGGTAATAAATAATCGGGCGAGATAAAAAGACCCGAGTATCTCTATGATTAGTATACCGGCTGACTCGACACCATCTTTTAAACCATGATTATAGATAAGGCTGGCTGTAGCTAATAGAACAAAAAAGAATAGCAAAATATCAACTAAATTAGCCTGTTTTAGTATCTGTTTAATATTTATAAATCCATAAATTAAAGCTACCGCAAGTACTAGACGATAAGCTTCTAAACGAAGACTTCCAGCCAATATATGGAATTCAACGGGTATAAAAATGGAGATTACGAACAGGATGGCTAAAAATCGAATGATCATAACTGAGTCGCTGCTTTGGGAAGCTTTAGTAGTTTATGAGTAGTGAAAATAGCGATTATCAACACAAGTAAAGTAGCGTTAGCGACCAATGTTGCAAAAGCAGCACCTTCTATTCCATGACTTTGGATGAAAATAATATTACAAAAGACATTCACCATAAAAGCAGTCACCAGAATGTAATTTAGATATTTAACTTTTTCACGGATTATGAACATAAACGAAAATGTGATGGTTGCTGCTCTTAAAAGTTGAGCGATTAATAAAAGGCCTAACGCTGTTTTTGCCACATCGTATTCTTTGCCAAAGGCAAGTAGAACCCAATCTGACACTAAATACATGAAAACAGTGACAGATAGAACGACAGTGATGACCAAAGCGGTTGACTGCCAGAAGAACGAATGTAATTTTTGTGTGTTATGCCTAAATATATTTAGCAACCTAGGATAGATGGTAGCTTCCATTGCCTGTAAGAAGAATAAAATGATATAAGAAACTTTCGAAGCAACACTGTATTCGGCAACTTGTTCATTAGCAAGAAACCAACCCACCATAATGGTATCAGTGAATATCATCAGAAAAGAGATAATTGATACAGGTGCAAGGGGTAAAGACTTTAAAATAAGTGCGTAAAAGTCGGGGGGTGATGATGTGTTTACTGATGTTTCTGTAGTCTTGTTTTTCAAGTCATAGGTTAAAGATTTACTCTTTGGAAATGACCGGTAGGTGTAAATAATTGCAAAAACCCCAGCTAACAATAAGGAAGCGGTATATATATGGAATACATACTGATCATTTGAAAAGTATTTCCCAGAAAAGTCCTATCAATAATAAAAAAGTAATCGCTGTTAAAGCATTTTGTCCAAGCACTCCCATTACTGTTTTTTTAATTGCTTTCAAATAAGTGCTGTTTAAAATAACAAGATTGAAAAACAGAATACCTAAACTCGCTACCACTAATTCAGTAATAGTGACGTTAGGTGGATTATCGCTGGTAACATTGTTAGGGATATTATCAAAAAAGAAATTTTCTTGAATGTAATAGCTAGAAAGAGCCCATAAAGCCATGAAGATAAATGACAGAAGTAACACTGCTTTTAGGCTGGCTTTAAAGAAATCCTCGTGAAAATCAAGATCGTTTTGATGTGCGCTTGCGACTTCTTTCATTAAAAGTTGATCTATACCTAAGCGACTGATCAATGCAATGCCCGTAATGAATGTCATTAAAAGTAAAATATCACCTGCTGATGATTTTGGCAGCTGGTTGGTGATGATCATAACTACCAGGAAATTTAGAGCAACCCCCACAAACCTTGCTATCAATGACCATAAACTTTGCTTGAGTAGTGGGTTGTTTAAAACCTTACCAATTAGCTTTTTAAAGGCACTCATGACCGTATCGCTACTTTTCTAAATCGTCGTTAATAAAATTAGCGATATAATCTGTTAGATTTTGATTACCGACAGTGGTGTTGCTGGAACTCTCAAGTTGTAGTTTGTCTATATGAGAAAGATGATTGTTTAATTCCTCCTGGGTACTTGCCGTATAAACGCCATCCAGTTTTCCCATCCACTTAAGACCATCAGCCTGATGATCGTTTCGATGCTCGCCCAGTTTGAATTGACGATTCATCACAATAATAGGTGTTTGTTGTTCTCGAGCGCTGATGATATTGCCCATGCCCGCATGAGATACAAATACTGAAGCTTCATTGATGTTTCTATTATATTGTTCGCCATTCAGGAAGCGTTCCCACTCCATGTTTTTTGGGGTGTAGCTTCCATCACTTATTTGTGCAATCACTTTTTCATCGTGCTCAGCTGCCCAATCGTCCATATACTCGATGAGTCGATTAAATGGAAATTGAGTGCCTACAGCTACAAAGATCATAGAATTGAGCCTTTATAGACAATTTTTTCACCATCGCTGAGAGGTTCCCATTGAGTGATTACCTTGTCCGCATGCTTCATTACCATTCTACCTGAACGAGAAAGCTGAGTGACATTTGCAATACTGTCTACCCAGATAGTTTTAATTGGCAAATATTTAGCCAGTAAAAAGGCAATAGCACCAGGTGCGGCACCTGTTGAAATGATGGCAGTAGGACGTTCCTTAATAAAAATCAAAAGCAGTTGAAAGGCTAGTGGTATCAGTTTAATTTTGCTGTCAGCGCTGGCATCTGTAACGTTTAACACTTTTCGTGAGTTTTTTACCGCTGAAGCATATTGAGAGCCAGGTGTGACATAGGTTAAATCAAACCGGTCTTCTAAAGGATTGCAGATTTTATTGAGCTGAATCCAATGACCCCCAGGTGACGCAATCGCCAGTACTTTTGGTTTTTTATTGCCCATGGCTACTTTCTATCGCTCATGGCTGTTTTCTACTTATCATGGCTGATTTAAAACTCAAGTCTGTTTCATTTTTATTCATGAACATATCAAATCTTTTTAAGGTAAAAAGCAGCCTGATCGCCGGCTTTCGATTCGTTTAAAATACGGCTATGTTCTTCGAAGCCTTTTATGTCCTCTTTACTGAATATTGATTTTTCGGGATTAATCGCATATGAGTTTTCATCGTGTAAAGCGATGTCTTTTTTATATTGCTCACTTCCCCAACTCTGGAACGCAAACGAGTCATAAATGACTTCACTTAATTCAAATCCTGTTTTTTCTGCAAGAATATGAATACTTCTTAAGGAATGAAGAAATAAGTGTCTTGGTGCATCCAGTTGCACCCAGTCTTCAGCATAGTGACGCCACGCCCAGGAAGTAACAGTAGGAATTCGTAACATGCATATTCCACCAGGTTTTAGTAATTCGTGGGTTTTTTCCAATACTTCAAACTGATCGTAAACATGCTCATAAGAGTGATTGAACATGATCAAATCCCATCCATTTTCGGTACCATATTTTGTGTCACTTTCGTTACTGGATGGGAGTTCGTGAATGGAATTTTTAGCAATGGTCAGACCATTGTAGTATTTAATATCTTCTTTATTAAAGGGGTCAATACCGAGTAAATTTTTAAAACCTGCCTCTTTCATAGAGTGTAGTAAATGTCCCGCACCACAGCCCACATCAAGAATTTTTGAATCAATAGTGACATTAGTATGTCTTAGTGAGGGTAATTTATCGTGAGGTTGGTAATGCTGCATTATGCTGCCGAGCAGTCCTTGACCTGTTGCTGCAAATCTATCTCTTTTGCGGATTAGTTTGCCTTTTACACCACTCGAGGATTTTACTTCATCGTAAGAATAGTAGTCCTCATTTGGGTAATACTCTTGTATATTCTCAGGAACTTCCACAATTTGCAGACAACCGCAATTTGCACACTCAAAATAGTTATGAGTGTCTCGAATTCCGAGCATCATTTCGCGTACTTTATAGATGGTGTTGTGATCATCGTTATCGCAAATTCTGCATTGTAATAAACTACTATCTCTCATTTGTTTCTCATTTAGTTCTTATTGTCGATTCAAACCTGCATGTACGATATCTATTAAATATTGACCATAGCCACTTTTCTGAAGAGGTTTAGCGAGGCTGAGTAGTTCTTCTGTAGTGATATAGTTCATAAACCAGGCGACTTCTTCAGGACAGGCAATTTTTAAACCCTGACGCTCTTCAATAATTCTAATGTAATTAGCGGCATCAAGTAATGATGCATGGGTTCCTGTATCTAACCAGGCGGTTCCACGCTTAAGCATTTCTACGGTTAATCTGCCTTGCTCTAAATAGACGCGATTCACATCGGTTATTTCTAACTCGCCACGTGGGGAGGGTTTTATGTTCTCGGCTATATCCAAGACATCGTTATCATAAAAATACAAACCAGTTACAGCATAGTTGGATTTTGGCTTTTCCGGTTTTTCCTCGATACTAAGTGCTAGACCATTTTGATCGAAATCAACAACACCGTAGCGTTCCGGGTCACGAACATAATAACCAAAGACGGTAGCGCCCTGATCTTTTTTAGCCAGGCTAAGTAACCTTTCTGATAAGCCTTCGCCGTAATAGATATTATCACCAAGAATTAATGTAACAGGGTCATTTCCGACAAATTCTTTTCCAATGATAAACGCTTGTGCTAATCCTTCCGGATCAGGTTGGACCGCATACTGAATATTTAAACCCCACTGTGAACCATCACCCAATTGTTTTTGGAATTGCTCACTATCATGGGGTGTAGTAATTACCAGAATGTCACGAATTCCAGATAACATTAATACCGTTAAAGGGTAATAGATCATTGGCTTGTCATAAACTGGCATAAGCTGTTTACTAACTACTTGAGTGAGCGGGTGCAGGCGTGTGCCGCTGCCTCCGGCTAATATGATTCCTTTTCTCATTATATGGCCTTGGTTCGATCCGGGATTGATCCGGTAAAATATCGCGCATGATACCGAAGTATTATTCTTTTTTCTAA
>CAWEEB010000075.1:0-28815 GCA_963807855.1 uncultured Gammaproteobacteria bacterium
ACTTTTATTAGTATCAAAGTCCCTTCTCTTGAATTAGAAATACATTCACGTTCATAAAGAACGAGTATGCTTTACAATATATTTAACTAAACAAGTCAATTGAGAATAAGAAAATGAATGAAAAAGAATTATTACTAAATAAAATAAATGATAAGAAAGCTCAGTTAGCGAGTTCCAGAAAAGGAACTGAAAGCTGGAGTGCTAGTGGTAACAAAAAACCAGGCGTTTCTCAGGTATCAAAACTGACAGTACAGTCACTAGAAAAGGAGATAAAAAGCTTAAGTGAAGAACTAAGAATACTTCAAAATAAATAATCTCTAACCATACAAGATGCTTAGCAGAGCACCAAAGGAAACACTCTATTTAGCGAAAAATTAGAAAGGCATGAAAACCAAATGAGTAGAGATTTTTTTGAACACAAGGCAAATATTTACGATCAAGATGAAAATAGAGTTTCAAACGTCGATAACATTGCGAATGCTGTTATTGAAAATGTGAACCTTGATCGAACAATGCACTTAATGGATTTTGGCGCAGGTACAGGATTATTACTTGAACGCATTGCGCCTTTTGTGCGGAAAATTACTGCGATTGATATTTCAAAATCGATGATTGATCAGCTTGAAAAAAAGCGAGACAGTCTTGATTGTGATATTGATATCCGGGAAATTGACTTGGTATCTGAAGATATCACCGATACCTTTGATGGAATCATATCTTCAATGACTATGCATCATGTGGAAGATATCGAGGCTATGTTCGTTAAGTTTCATTCACTGCTTAATGATGGCGGAATAATCGCTATCTCTGATCTTGATAAGGAAGATGGAAGTTTCCATACAGAAGATACTGGTGTATACCATTTTGGCTTTGATCGAGAAGAAATTGCTAACGCCGCAAAGAAAGCTGGTTTTCAAGACATCACAGTAGTAGATGCTAGTGTCATGCAAAAGCCAGAAGGCAACTTTCCGGTTTTTTTGTTAACCGCTAAGAAATAACGGTCCTTAACACCCTTCTGCAACACCAAAACACAAAACAATATTTCAGGTAGTCAATTTTGACCCCCCACCTTTGAATGACAACTCGTTTTAGTGTTTACAAAACGACCTTGGAGCCGAGCTTGCGAGACAAAAGCTTTAGCTGACCCTTTAGGGTGAGGCGTAGCCGAATAATTTATGCTTTGCGGGGGCGTTTTTTTATCAAAATTTAGAAAATTGCGCACTGCGGGTCGTCATCGTGATACTCAAACGTTATCTTAATTCGTTCGCTATTCACTTTATCTGGCTTTTGTTCAAGCTTTCATAGATAAGCGCAATGTTTAATTAAACATTGCGCATTTATGTTTCGGCTAAATAACCTCTTCGATAATACTCACCAATAACGCTTTTATCGCTTTTGTTTCAGCTACGCTTGCATTAGGTTCTCTAAAGCTTAAATACACCTTTTCTGGCTCGCTGTGCAAGACATAAATAGCAATTGCATAAGGACACAAAACAATATTGTGTGGGTTGGAACCTACCAAAGCGTGCGATAAATCAGCCTTACAAAACAATAATATTTCAGCATCGTTATACACGGGTGTAGTTACACCTGCAATTTCGGCTGTATTTTCCAGCATGGTTTTAGCATGAGAGGTATAACTCACCACTAAACCATTCGCTGTTATTGCTGCGAGCAGATCTTCCTTAGCATCGGCAAAACTGGATTCCGTACTAAACACATTGGCAAATTCAGGATACTGATTATTTTTGTTTTTTGCCTTTTCGGTTTCAACAGACGTAGCTGCATTTACTGAGGCTTCACCATTCAAAGATTTAAACAACTCGGATGCTGCAATACCACACACCACAAACAGAAATAAGATGAATATTTTTTTCATTTAGCTACCCTCTATCAAAGTCATTAATTATTTTCCGAGTATAGACTCTACCGCAGTGTGCTGTTTAGTAATATTTTATACCACACCTTTGAATGACAACTTGTTTGGTGTTTATAAAATGACTTTGGAATTTCTGCTTTGTGGGACCACTTTTTCTTTAATTTGGACTGTAAGAATCCTTTAAGTGACATTTATCACTGATCAGCTTGTTTTGACTTTTCTGCCCAAGAAAATAGGTGCAAGATAAAATCATGAAAAAGGTAGAGCAAATTCAGCTGAAACGTTGTTTGAGTTTAAGTGAAATCGTTATTTATGGCGTCGGCCTGATTTTAGGTGCGGGCATCTATGTACTGATTGGTTCTGCCGCGGGTATCGCAGGTAATATGCTTTGGCTATCCTTCACCTTAGCCGCTGTCGTGGCAAGTTTTACAGCAATGAGTTATGCCGAGCTTGCTGCCATTTATCCCGAAGCTGGGGCTGAATATATCTATGCCAAAAATGCTTTCGGTTGGGATAAAGTTGCCTGGGTATTTGGCTTTATTGCTATCGTTATTGGCTTTTCAACAGCCAGTGCCGTAGCGCTGGGCTTTGCGCGTTACCTTTCCTATTTTATCCCAATGAATCAGATAATACTGGCAATAGGATTATTGGTATTAATGACCGCCATCAACTTCTGGGGCATCAAAGAATCTGCGCGTTTCAATGCTTTAGCCACCACCATTGAAGTGGGTGGTTTAGTGTTACTGATAGCAGTTGGCGGTTATTTTATTGTTAAAGGCAATATTGCTTTAGCAAATTTAACCGAGTTCCCACCACCTTTTGCAGATAGCGAAATAAGCTGGCTGCCTATCGTTTCAGCCAGTGCATTAATCTTTTTTGCTTATATGGGTTTTGAAGATATTGCGAATATCGCCGAAGAAGCCGAAAACCCGGCTCAAACCTTACCTAAAGCGTTTATCTATGCGCTGTTAATTTCAACAGCCATTTATATTTTAGTGGCTATTGTCGCTGTGAGTGTCGTACCTTTTAAAGAATTGGCACAAGCTGAACAGCCTTTGTCTCTGATTATGTCAAAGCTTATCGGTGGTTACAGCCCTGAACTTATCGCTTTGATTGCTTTATTCGCCACAGCCAACACGGTGTTAATCACCTTGATTGTCTGCGCCAGAATGATGTATGGCATGGCTAAATCTAACTCTCTTCCTCGAGTTTTATCCAGCGTTCACAAGTCACGCCAGACACCCTACATCGCGATCATGATTACCGGTTTTATTTCAATTGTGTTTTTATTCTTTAAGAAAGTTGAAGTACTCGCTGCAATTTCTGATGTCGGTATCTTCATCCTGTTCTTTATCGTTAACCTTAGTAATATTGTACTGCGATTCCGTCAACCAAATCTGCACCGATCCTGGCGTTCACCACTGAATATTGGACGCTTTCCTGTTATCAGCGCACTCGGTGTATTGAGTTGCTTATTCATGCTGATTAATATCAACCATCCGATACATCTTGGTGATAAAACCTATTCTGCGCAATTGGTTGGAATCAGCATCTTCGCCTTAGCGATCCCCTTGTCATTTATCTTTAATCGCAAACCTCGAAGCTAGGGACTATCCAAATATTTTTTGACTTATATCTGGATGCCTAAAGCTATCTGCTGATAAACTTAAACAAAGCAAAAGAGGAGTTTAAAATGCCTTCAAAATTAAGAGAATGGTTTGACGAACTGGGTCATCTGGATCATTTGGACACTAAAGATCAGACTTTACAAAAAGCCTTTGCGGTGGTTATTTACCATGTAATTAACGCGGATGCAAAAGAGACTGAAAAAGAGAAAAAGCGCTTTAGCAGATTCTTTGAAAATGATTTTGGTCTGAACGATTTGGAAATCTATAAATTACATCAGGAAGCCTCACAATTCGATAAAGACTTCGAAACCTATCTGGACGTTTTAAAAGAGAAGATTGGTGCCTATCCAGAAGTTGAATTAAAGCTCATGCAAACTTTAAACTCCATTATGGTTACCCAAACATTCAACGAGAAAGAGTTTGCTGAATTTGAGAAAATCCGTGATGCTTTACTTTAAGGGCCCCCTGATTTAGTCCAATAATAGCCAAAATGTACTTATAAGTGCCTTTTAAGCTCGAGAATCAAGATCTATTCATTATGAGTTAAGTGACCGTAATGTAACATTGCAGAGTCCAATCCAATAAAAAAATAAGGATTATGTTGCGATGAAATACTGGTTCGATAAAAGTGCTACAAATAACAATATCGTTATTCTCTCTGCTAAAGCACTTGTAGTAGCGTCTGCAGATGAAGCCTCACAAGAGCAAGTTGAAGAGCAATTAAACACCAATACTCACCCTAAAATAGTATTTGGCGCTAATGGTTTTCGAATCATTCCATTTGCGGCGATTATCGATTTAAATAGCATTAGCAACATCGATGCTGGTTTAGAAATCTGCTATAAGTCAAACCCTAAAACGCAACCCGTTACACTGAAAGTCAGCTTTGATGATGCAAAATCTAAACTAGAGTGCATGGGATACATTAAAAAACTTATGCTTAAAAATGCTGCTGAAAATGAAGCCAGAGATACGACTAAAGAAGCAAACAAAGTAGCAAGTAAGGTGACAAGCAATGACTCAAAACAATTCGAGAGAGATGTAGCCAAGTCACCACCAGCTTCAAAATTCACAGTTAAATCGAGTGAAGAGCCTGGATCAAAGTCCAGGCTGGATTTAAATTTCAAAGCAATGTTAAACCCGGCACTTAGCCTAATCCTCGCTTTAGTCGCGACGTATATGCTTTATCCTAAAATTCACTATATTGCTTCAGCTGTAGGTGGCATTTGTGTTTTGGCTAGTCTTTACTTCTTATACCGAGGGTTTAAAAAACCCTCTGAAGAAGACAACATTAAAAACGATAATAACGATGCTCAGGAAAGTTCGCTTTCGAAATTATCAGATAAGGTATTCGGTATAGTTAAACCAGTCTACCTATTGGGTTTAGCTGCTCTAGCTGTGACTGCACTTTATTTGTTAATACCTAGCGAATTACGTGGCCCAGCATCGCTGTATCAAGCAATTCAAATACATCAAGCCAGTGGCACAACTGGAAAACCTATTCAGAGCTTTTTAGATAACGGCGCCGATATAAATTATATGGCCGAAGATGGGACAACCCCTCTTATAACAGCTCTCAATTTCAACGAAGAAAAACTAGCAATTGAATTAATTAACAAAGGCGCAACCTTAAACACACAATACATGGGGCAGACTCCACTGGATTTAGCGATAGAAGCTACGCTTGATAAGGCTGTAAACAAGATGCTCAACAAAGAAATGGTTACCAGCAACCCACAAGACTTATTGATGCGGAGTATCTCGAGTGGCCTGGATTTTGAAAACATCCAGCTAATCGCTGATTCTGGAATGGATATGAATCACACGGATGAAGAAGGAATAACTGCGCTGGGCTTAGCCTTGTTATTTGGGTCAGAACCCAAAGTTGTTAAATTACTGTTAGACCGCGGCGCATCGACCAAGATTAAAGTTGGAGAGGTTTCACCTTTAGAGTTCGCCAAGTTACGCGGCTATAAGGAAATTTCTGCGATGCTGGAACAGCATAGTTCTTAATAAAAATGTTCTTAAATAACTAAATCAGAACAACCTAAGTCACCCCCCTACTTTTAGGCATATTTTAACAAGAGCTACGTAAGAAAAGATTCTAAATCTATCACTTCAATACCTTTTTCACGCGCCATTTCCTGCTCTCTTAAGGTGTTATAACCCCAATCAACCAATTGCAGATTCACAGATCCTAATGCTGGATTTTGCTGCACGCCAAGTAATGTCGGCAAACGGTCCTCGATAAACGTAATCGGTCTGCCTGGGTATGCTTCAATCAGGTTTTCTAGCACAGCTTGTTTAGACAACTTTTTATCCAACCCAAACAAACGAGCATCCGCAAGTTCGATACTATTGCCCTGTAATGTCTTCTTCACAAAGCGTTCCTGTTTGGTGGTGATGACTAACCAATCTTCTGCAATCAGGTTTTTCAACTTTTCTGCTACGCCATTAAACAAAGGATTCTTTTTCAGCCATTCTGTTTCATTTTCTTCTATTTGTGCATCGCGGGTTCGACCGAATAGTGATTGCAGCGCTTCAATATTGAAATCATTATCCGTAATCAGCTTTTTGATTTGATCTTGATAATTACTGCAATCCGCTTGTAAGCCAGTTTGTTGATGTAGCAGGCGCATGATTAAAGGTGCTTCATAGCCGTACTCCAGACATGGGCGCATCTTCACAAATTCTTCTACTCGAGATTCGGTAATTTCTTCATCTTGCATATCAGGCCAAAGCGTTTGTGCCGCTATCCATGCAGTTCCAGCCGTTTCAATCGCGCTATGACAGATTACCCCATCAAAATCGAGGGCGTAGAGTGTGTTTGAATTCATGGAGATTAATTATAGAGAGGTCTAAGAATAATGACACCCCCCTACTTTTAAGTGACTTTTCATTTCGTAGTTTGAAATGACTAAAGGAACTTATGCTTTGCGAAGTGACTTTTATGCGGCAGCGCCTTCCCTACGGGTAAGCATTAAACAACAATGCTTTTGTCTCGCTAAAGATCGGTTCATTCCGTGGTTCGAAATGACTAAAGGAACTTATGCTTTGCGAAATGATATTTATGTAGAGCTAGGCATTTTCTAGTCAATCAAACGCTAAGCAGTCAATTTTGATTTAGATAAACTAATGTTTTTTAGTCGATAAGCCTGCGGTAAGTACTCGGCGCATTGCATCTTCAACTGACATATCGATAACCTTTACCTTATCTTTAGAAAGATAAACGGTGTAACCACCTATTTGATAACTCAAAGGTAAATAGACTGGAACTTTATCCTCAGGTATGTCAATTCCTTCAAGATCCCCTATTTCACCCGTAATGAACCCGATCAACTGAATATCATTTAACGTTACCATCACAACTTTTTGCAGTGCTTTTGGATCTTGAGACGGTGAAAAATAATCCATGAAATCACGTAATCCACCATAGACCGTTTTGATTAAAGGAATCCGTTCAAGAAGTTCTTCCCCCAGCCCGATAATGCTCTTAAACAGCCATGCATTGACCATTAAACCGATGAAAAACAAAATGAGAATACCGCTAATCATCCCCATACCAGGCAAGTAATATTGCTCTGGCAAAACCAGCGTAATCAAGGAATGAGCAGCTTTTTCAATAGAGACTATCAGCCAGTAAATGAAATACAGCGTCAAACCTATTGGTAATACTGCAGCAATTCCTTTAAGTAATATTTTCCACAGCTTATTCATAACTCTCTTACGCTTTTTTAAAGGAAACTAGTATCGCTTAAATTGGGCAAACCTTAAATCGATTAAATTTCTAATTGGCCAAACAAGGTCGAGTCTTTTTTGTTAATCTGCTAATAAGCCAAACAACTATTCATAAAGTTCGGTAACAAAATTAGATGAAAAATACCCAATGACAACAAAAAATAACACCAGACTATTTCTATATTACCTTCTGTTATCCGGGCTTATTTGGTTACTCACATCCTGTGATTCCGAAAAGCAAACACAGTCGATACCCAGAGTAATCTCTGAAAAACAGACTTACAACTTTCACAAAGATATTAAACCAATCATCGAGCATAAATGCATTTCCTGTCATGCCTGTTATGACGCCCCATGCCAGCTAAAAATGCAATCTGCGGAGGGAGTCGATCGTGGCGCCAGTAAATTACTCGTTTATGATGGTGCGCGCTTAGAAAACACGTCACCAACGCGCCTATTTATAGACGCCCAGACTACCGAAGAATGGCGTGAAAAAGGATTTATCTCTGTACTTGAAAAAAGCGTATCTTCAAATAACAAGCAACATAATTCACTATTACGCAATATGATTGAGCTTGGTCAGAAGAACCGGCTACCAGCGAATAAGGCAATACCTGAAACGATTGAACTCGGATTAAAGCGTAAAAATGTTTGCCCAACAACAGCAGAATTTTCAGACTATGCAGACGATAACCCGCATGGAGGAATGCCTTTAGCTGTATCTGGACTCTCTAAAAAAGAGGCTAGTATCATTACCACCTGGCTTGATGAGGGAGCAAAAATTACCCCGCAATCAATTAAGCTTTCTGATGCTGATAAGTCAATAATCCAACAATGGGAGACATGGCTAAATAGTGATGATAAACGCACTAAGTTGATAGCTCGTTATGTTTATGAACATCTGTATTTGGGGCATCTGTATCTACGACAGCAAAATTTAGATACTAATCACGACAATACAGATAATGGTAAAAAAAATGATAAACACATTCAGTTTTATACCTTGGAACGATCTTATACGCCAAGTGGAAAATCGGTTATACCGGTATCTACCCTTAAACCCTTTGATGACCCAGCTAAGCCATTTTATTATCGACTGACTCCGATAACAGAAACCATTGTGCATAAAACGCACATTACCTATCGGTTTGATCAACAGCGCCTGCAACAATACAAAAAATTGTTTCTTCAACCTGAATGGACACTCAATCAATTACCCGGTTACAGCTACCAGGAGAAGTCTAATCCTTTTGTTACCTACAAAGCGATTCCCGCCAGAGTTAGATATCAATTTTTACTCAATGATGCCGAATATTTTGTCAGAAACTTCATTCGAGGACCTGTTTGCCGGGGACAAATTGCCACCAATGTTATACGTGATCAATTCTGGGTGATGTTTGAAGATCCAGAACATGAGGTTTATACAAATAATAAAGAATATCAAGATTCAGTTAATGCATTTCTGGGCTTGCCAGGAGAGAAAACATCTCTTATCGATTTAGGGTCGGAATGGTTTGAATATAGTGAGAAACGTAATAAATATCTGGATACAAGGGAAAGTGCTTACAAAAAAATCTATCCTGAAGGTGCCACTCGACAACATATCTGGAATGGGAATAAAACCAATGAAAATGCCTTCCTCAGTATTTTTCGACATCATGATAGTGCGTCCGTTACTCAAGGATGGCAAGGTGAAATACCGCTAACGACGTGGTTAATGGACTACCCATTGTTTGAGCGCACTTATTATGAATTGGTTGCCAGCTTTGATGTATTTGGCAATGTTTCGCATCAGGCACAAACCAGGCTTTATTTTGATTTAATCCGAAATGGCGCCGAAGTGAATTTTTTACGATTACTTCCTCCAGAGTCTCGCAAAGATACATACCGGAATTGGTATCAGTCTGCGGCTAAAATTAAAACAGAAGTTACTTATCATGAGCTTGATGATAAATCACCAACTGCTATTCGCTTCGACACAAAAAACAATTATTCGGAGCTTCTGGAGTCGTTTTTAAACCAGTATCCTCAGTTAACCAAAAAACTAGACCCGATCAACCGATGCGATAGCGCCTGCCGTAACAATGAAAAGCCTGAACCTATCGCTGATAAAATTAACCAAAGTCTATCGCAAATCGCAGCCCTACCCGCAGCAAAACTGGCTGCTATTGAGTGGTTGCCAGAGGTGAGCTTTGTTCGAATAGAATTACCTGATCAGCAAGTTCTATCGTATTCGCTATTGAGAAATCGACGTCATAGTAGTGTGTCATTTATGCTCGGCGAATCATTACGCTATCAGGAGGAGTTAGATAGCTTAACCATTTTGCCGAAACTGATTGGCAGTTACCCAAACCTGATGTTCAAACTAAAAAGCTCAGAAGTTGATGAATTCGTTGCACAGCTTGAAAAAATTGACTCGAAAGATACATTTAATCAATTAATTGAGAGATGGGCAGTGCGTCGCATGAGTCCTGATTTCTGGAATGTATTACATGGATTCACCCAGCAGATGCAATCAGAGCAGCCATTAGAATCTGGAATTTATGATATCAATCGCATATGGTCGTTGGTAGGACAAGAATTAATTATCATTCGTCGTGTCTTTATCTGCTGGAACATAGCTAATGACTAAATTAAAGTTTTCCGCTTCCTTTTCTTTATTCCATGGATATAGGTGAACATTCCCCGTGTCATCTATGGCGGCAATTAATTTAGAACCCTGAGGCTTATCTTCTAATACATTATCAATGCCGTATTTTTCTGTTAGCGGGGTACTCTCGAATTTCCAGCCATGTGCATAGGAATCCCGAAATTCTTCATAGGAGATTTCTCCACCAAATAGACTATCACCACGTATCGATTGACTAGGCACTCTACCCGTGTCTTTTTCCTTTCCATCCATTTCGCGCATCATATTCTTCCAGCCCATTTCATAAACATTATGATGTCCAAGTTCTGGTGCAAAACGGCTACAAATAAGCGTGTTATATGCCTCATTTGGGGTCACGGCGACTAGCTTGGTTATATGCGATAACTCCAGCACTTCTTCTGTGGTTTCAGATAAAATCTCGCCATAATGGGTGGGTATGTTTTGCATTCTAGCGGCTTTTAAATGTTTCCAGCGAGTATCAATTAACATCACTGGAACGTCATTTTTCTGAATTTCAGCTGCGAAAGCCGTACTCCAGGGTGATGCCCCGACTATCATAATTCCATCGGGATGTTTCGAAGCCAGATCTAATTTACGCGCGATCCAGCCAATGCTCAGGCCGTGCATGGTCACTGTCAAAATAATCAGGGCAAAAATCAAAGGCAGCAATAGTTCAGCGCCTTCGTAACCTTTTTGTGTGAGTTGCGCACCGAACAGACCAGCAACTGCTGCGGCGACAATACCCCTCGGAGCAATCCACATAATCAACAGTCTGTCCTGTTTACTGATGTCTGTGCCTATGGTGGAAATATAAATAGCCAAGGGTCGAAAAACAAATATCACAAGCGCCAGCAAGACCCAACTCTTGCCATCCAAGTCGTTGCAAAATTTCAGGCTGGATATCGGCGGTAAGCACAATGAACGTTGAAGAAACAAGCAAGATGGTGACATATTCTTTAAAGCGTTTCAGTTCATGCAGAGTACTTAAATTCTGATTAGCTAGAGTAATACCAAGAATGGTGGTTGCCAACAGCCCTGCTTCACTTTGTACTCTATTCGCGATGGTATAAACGAAGATAACAGCGATCAAAATCAAAGGGGGTTTCAAGTATTCAGGCACACTGCCCTGTCGGAACGTTCTCGCGATAAACAAACCAATACCGACACCCAATGCGAGAGAAACGATAAGGCTGATTGCTAGCCCACTTAAGATGCCAGCAGCTAATGTGTCGGCTTCAGATTGCACGTAATAACCATAAATTAGCACCACCAGCAACGCACCAATAGGATCATTCACAATCCCTTCCCAGCGTAACAATGCCGCTGGCTTCTTTCTTAAGTTTGCCTGTTTTAGTAATGGCATGATAACCGTGGGGCCCGTGACTATAATGATGGAACCAAACATTAAAGCCACTGGCCAGGATAAACCCACCAAGTAATGTGCGGCCAAACTACCGAACATAAAAGTTAAAACCACGTTCCAGGTTACCAGTCGATAAATTACGTGAGTATTTTCCTTCAACTCATGCCAGCGTAAATTTAAACCACCTTCGAATAAAATAACGGCAACACTCAATGAAATCATCGGTTGCAGTAAATCACCAAAATCTTCGCTAGGCTTAAGCCAGCCTGTTACAGGCCCCATAATGAACCCGGCGATAATCAACAATATCAGCGCAGGTATTTTTAAACGCCATCCGATCCATTGGAGAGCAATGCCCACGATAAGTATAGAGGCGATAATTTCAGCAAGATGATGATGCATAGAGTTGTCTTATTGGTTTCAGTGAGTGACTAATCATAAGATAAGTCTTTCGCCTTTAATAAAAACCCCCTAAAAGTGGGGGGGGTGTCTTTGATGTTAGCTGTTATTAAGTCTGGTGCTAATTAACAAGCGTTTCCATCTGGACTTCTCCGCATTTTTTTTAATTAAGGTGCTATTCATTAGGTGCCTGTTCACTCAAGAGGTTTTGCTGGTCACCCTCAGCAAACTCCTCTTCTATTTGATCTATTGCAGTATCGTCGGGCTTAAGGTCAACAGATTCTTCAGTACTACGTTTTGTTTTAGCTTTTGTTTTGATTTTTTGTGACTTATCTGATGTTAACTCAGCAGTATTATCTGACATTCGAATTTGATAAATTGGTTCAGGCATCACAATATTGGCATCATCAAATGCCTGTTTGGATTTTTTAATCGCTTCACTACGTACTTTAGAAAAACTGAAATGTTCCTGATCAACCCAGCCATATACCCGTAAAATCACATTAAAATCACCCAAGCCCTGAATCAGCGCCATTGGCTTAGGGTCTTTCAATACACCTTCAATTTTATTCAAGGTTTCTATCGTCAGTTGCTGGGCTTCGGTTAAATCCTGTGCTGTATCAACACCCAGATCAAACGTAAAACGCCTTTCAGAATTCCTCGTATAATTTTCTATTACCGCTTTAAACACTTCAGAATTTGGAATACGTAAGTGATTACCATCTGAGGTAATCAGAATTGTAGCTCGTGAGGTTAAACGCGCAACATTACCTTGATTGCCATTAATATCGACAAAATCTTTGACCTGAAACGGATTACGCAGGCTCAATAAAATACTGGCAATATAGTTTTCAACGGTGTCACGAACCGCAAAACCAATGGCTAAACCAAAGATACCCGCTGCCCCCATGATAGTACCAAGTAAAGCAGTAGCATCGAGTAAGGACAAAGCCAGCACCAGCCCGATAACGATAAAAATCAGGTGTGTAATCTGGCCTAATAGATTGGCGATAAAGGCATTCTTTGTGAAGTAACCAAACAATTTTCGCCTATTTGATATCCATCTACCAATAAACCACATTATGATAAAAACTGTCAGCGCCAGTGCAAATAATGGAAGCGAAGTAATTATTTTGTTACCTAGTTTGGTAATTTTATTCCAGGTAGTTTCTAGTCTCTTTTCAACGCTTTGCGTCACTATAATCTCATTTTCTACCTCGACAACACCTTCAACCTTTTTCGCTAGACTATTGGCTTTTGTCTCAATCGCCGAGGAGGTGACTTCCCCTCTCAGGGTCACCACACCCTTATTAACATCAATTTTAAGCTTTTCAAGCGTATCCAGTTCCGCAAAAATCTCGCTTAAACGACTACGAATTTTACGATCACTGACTCTTGTATCATCTGTGGTAATGACTTTAGTGATGGTTTCTTCTTCACTGCTGGTTGGCTTTTTACCGCCCAATAAATCATTGATAGCATCCGCGTGAAGTGAGCTTGCAGAAAATATTAAGCCAAGAAATATAACCATTGAAAAAACGCAGCGAGATAAAATGGGACTAAAAGTTAGAGTCATAGAAAGGATTTGTTTAGGTTTTGATTAATTTTAGTTAGTTATATACCTTTACTACATTATTTAAAAGCAAACATATTTTTTTACAGACCTTTTTCAAATGACCATATTTTCCACAAATGTGTCAGCAGGCACTAGTTCAGGATAAACTTAATATGTATTGATTTAGATGTGCTTCTTTAATCGTAGAACAAACACATTATAACGCGCAGATTAAAGTAGACTGAATAAGGTTAGAGATAATCCAAAATATACAACTTGATAACCAACCCGACTCCTACAAAGTCGGGTTGGTTTATAAAAGATAAATGAAATACAAGCTTTAACGCTTACGAAATCGCTTATACCTATCGCGATTTAAGTTTCTTTCAATTTGATCCCGCTTGCGATCAACCCTGTATTTTGGTCTTGGTACATAACGCTTACGATGCGTGTTGTGATAGATATAAGGCTTGTCGGGAGACTTGATTTTAACCGTAACACGATCACGCGGATCGAGATAATAATGAGAAGGTAGCACTCTTACCTTAATCCAGTTCACACCATCCGGGTAATAGTAATAACCCGTTGAAATACTGAAATAAACCCGGGAATATGGGTAGTAATAATAATCGTAAGGGTAATAATATGGCGCAGGCACAGCAGCTCGCACAACCGTTCTATCGTTGCTGCAACCTGTTGCAGCAGCAAGCATAGTCGCAGCGAGTAAACCGCCACCAATTACTTTAAATACTGTTTTAATCTATCACAAATTTCTTCATTTTAGAATCCTCTACTTATCAGACCTACAATCAGGTGCTGACCTAGGGTAAGGATAACGCCACACAGCAAAAAGCAATGTGATAAATGTCTATAAATAGTTAATTAATTGTTAAATAAATTCAAAAAAAGATTACAGAACAAAATCTTGATTCTATAAATTTTATATTTTTCAGGCATTTAATATTAATTACTTTCACTCAGTGCTCTGCCACCAATTCGCAATGACCTGACTCACTTTATGATTGATAAGATAACCGTAAGAACGATGGCAATTCAAACCCTCTTCATCATGAAAATAGTTATAGACCCCTTCCGATTGATCCTCAATGGCTTCCAATATTTTATATTCAACCATTCTGCTGTAATCATTCTTCAGAAAACGATCCAGCGCAATCAAGTCACCATCAGCCGCAATATTAATCCAGTAGCGAATATTACTTGGATATTTATGTTCATCTGTCATGTGATGACCCATTAAACGGGATTGCACATAATTCATCCCCAACGGACTACCCAGAGTCAAAAACAGATCAACCTTTCCCGGTAAATGCTCCAGATTGGAAAGCGCCCAAAGTGTGTCATAACTGATGATTGAGCCCATACTATGACCAATTAACAATACCTGATGACCCTTCTCTAATAGTGGTCGCAGCTCTTCTTTTAATTGTTCTCGAATGTGGCTTGCAATTTTATCTTCATTTTTGAAATAGCGACTTGTATCTTGCGCCGTTTCTTTTAACTTACCACGCAATAAACGCAATAACACCGGCGAACTATCCACCCTATTATACATGAACATATCCAGACGATGTCGCCATGCGGTCGCCTGTTGAATATCCTTTTCACTAGGGCCGCCCTTCTCTAACATCTTCTCCACCCAGGGTCGATGTGTCTCGATATCCTCGCGACTTTGATAATACGCATAATTCCAATTGATAAACTTGAAATACTCATCATGCGAAGCCAAATCATCCGCAACATCAGGGTCAACACGCCGTACGCCCTCGATCATTGTCTGCCAAAGTAAGTTTTGATGTAAATCCGCCGGAGGCTTTGGATTCTTCCCCGGTACATAAACAATATGTCGTTTATTCATTAAAAATCACTGCAAAGAATGCCCATAATTGAGATCAATAGTCTCAAACTAGTTTTTTATTATAGAAGTCTCTTATTAGATGAGTATAGAACCAGAATGAAAAGTTCGCAGAAAATCTATCAGCAAAAATGATAAAAGGCAATTAAACACTGAATAAAGGATTTACGCTCATTACTAAAACCATCTCTATGATATTATTGGTCAGCTAGGGTTTATCACATTACATGTCAAACCAAAACTTAACCCAACAGGATGATTCTGTAACGATTGAGGAAAAAGTTTGTTTCCTCCGGCGCATGGATTCCTATCCGCATGAAAACGATCAAATCGAAGTCATCGAAACTCATATGTCCTGGATCTTCATGGGTGATGAATACGTTTACAAACTGAAAAAGCCGGTGGCTTTCGACCGCATGAACTTCAGTACCGTTGAAGACAGATATATTAATTGTGAAACAGAGTTACGACTTAATCGTCGTATGGCGGAACAAATCTATCTCGATATCATCCTTTTAACTATCGATGAAAACAAACAAATAGCACTAAATGGAGATGGCGCGACAATAGACTGGCTGGTGAAGATGCGTCGCCTGCCTCTGGACCGAATGCTTGATGTAGCAATCTTGAATAACACAGTTAGCAGCGCAGATGTATCCCGTTTTTCTCAAGTACTGATTAACTTCTATCAACATATCGCAGCACCAATTGAGATGAATCCAGATACTTACCTGAATCGATTTAAACAGCGAATAACTGACATTCATAAAAAGTTATGCAACCCTGATTACCAGATGCCCCTGTCGCAAATTCAGCGTCTCACGGATGTGCAAATGCAGTTTCTTGACACACAGGGAGACTTGCTAAAACAACGGGCAAAAGAAAACCGCATTGTTGAAGCGCACGGAGACCTTCGCCCCGAACATATTTGCCTGATGCAAAAACCCATGATTATTGACTGCCTCGAATTCGATCTGGATTTGCGCACGCAAGATCCTGTTGATGAGTTAGCCTATCTGGCGATGGAGTGCGAGCGATTAGGCGCACCGTTAATAGGCGAACAGGTATTACAGCATTATTTCGAATCAACGGGTGACCACCCCCATGAACCGTTAATTAGTTTTTATAAGATTTTTCGCGCATACATACGCGCCAGAATATCGCTGCGACATATCGATGATATTCAGATAAACAACCACCAAAAGTGGCGTGCACAGGCTAAGCAGTATCTTGCGGTGGCCGAGCGTTATATCGCTCAGAGTTAACGGATAATTTAAAATTAGCATCCTGAACTTAAGCAGGATAGATTAATGATGTAACGAAGCAAAAAAACTAACGCCCAGAAAAAAAATTAGCCATTTAAGACTACAATTAATCAAATTTCTCTAAGGGTTAGCCGATTTAGTAAACACCTTTTAGATAAGGATTATTACTTGATTTCAATTTCCTTGGTTTCGGGTTTTACTTCTGCTGATTTAGGCAAAGTCAAAGTAAGTACGCCTTTTTTGTAATTTGCATCTATCTCATTCAACTTAATACCATCAGGAAGCGTAAAGCTGCGTGAAAAACTACCGTAAAAACATTCTTTACGATGATTTTTACCTTTTTTACCTTCGGTTTTCTCTTCTTTCTTTTCACCTTTAATAGTCAAAAGTCCATTGTCATAAGTAACATGCACATCTTCTTTTTTGACACCTGGCATCTCAGCCTTGATATTAAACTCAGTATCGGTTTCATCCACATCAACAGAAGGTGACCAGTCAGTCATAGCTAACCCGTTCACATCAAGACTTAAAGCGCGCTTCGCATTTTGGTTGTAGCGGTCGAATAACTCATCCATCTCTTTGAGCGGATTCCATAATGTCATATTCATTTTAACTCTCCCTATTATTGAAAAAACAATCTATAAAAAACATGTTTTATATCTAAGTACTCACATAAAACGCCGTAATAAATCATTTAGCCTCTCTCCCAGCGTGCACTGAATATACGCCTGGCAAGGGGGGGGGGGGGCGTGACAATTATCAATTTCCTTGAATCAATTTTTTGATTTAGGTCACTTAATCATCCAGTCAGGGCATTAGCTTTTACAGCCATAATTAAAACTAAGTTCTTTTTAATAGCTTACGTAATTCACTCAAAGAACGAGTATTCACGACATCTTTTGTTTCAAGCCAGCCACGCCGCGCCTGGTTGATACCACAACGCATGAAATCAAAATCATTCTGGCTATGCGCGTCGGCCGAAATGACCAATTTAACTCCAAGCTCTTTGGCCGTCTTACAGTGAATGTCATTAAGATCCAGTCTGTCTGGTTGCGCATTGAGTTCCAGAATAATGCCCCGTTGTTTAGCCGCCAGTATTAACTTCTGCATATCGACGTCATAAGCTTTACGTTGATTGATCAATCGTCCGGTAGGATGTGCGAGAATAGTAAAGTAAGGATTATCCATGGCACGGAGAATACGCTCCGTCTGCTTTTGCCGAGACAGGTTTAATTTATAATGTACTGCACAAACGGCAAAATCGAGTTCCTTAAGAACCCTGTCTGGCAGATCCAGCGAACCGTCCTCAAGAATATCAACCTCAATGGATTTTAGAATAACAACATCAGCAGACTTCGCATTAAAGCTATCGATTTGCCTAATCTGCTCTAGCAACCGAGACTCATCAAGACCATGAGTGACAGTAAGCCGCTTGGAATGATCGTTGATCGAGAAATATTCATAACCCTTCGTTTTGGCACCACGCGCCATCTCGGCAAGGGAGCAATGCCCATCTGTGGCATTGGTATGGCAATGCAAATCACCACGAATATCCTCAAGGCTAATCAGTTTAGGCAAGGTATTGTTACGTGCTGCCGCTAGCTCGCCGGTATTTTCCCGTAACTCAGCTTCGATATAACTCAGCCCAAGTGTTTTATACAACTCCGCCTCGGTTTTACCTGCGATCTGCTTATCCTTTTTAAAAACACCATACTCATTGATCTTATAGCCACGCTTCTGTCCCAGCTTACGTAGTTCAATATTGTGCGGTTTCGAACCCGTAAAATAGACCAGCGCTGCGCCATAGCTTTCAGGTGTAATCACGCGTATATCTACTTGCATACCACAATCAAGAATAATTGTACTTCTGGTATCACCCATCGAAACAATATTTGCTATCTCATCGTAATTGCTAATGTATTCCATCACCTGTTTAGACTCATTAGCAGTAAGCAGAATATCCAGATCTCCCACCGTCTCTTTACAGCGGCGGAAACTGCCCGCAAGCACTACTTTTTTAACACCATCGCAATGCTGTAAATATTCCAACAGTGGGCGGGCAATAGCCTCCGCCTCCAGCCACTTGGTGCGTTTTTCTTCGGCACTGAAACTGTTGATTCTGTCCAAAATGGCATTCACAGTCTTCTCACCAAAACCTTTGACCGTGTATATCTTGCCGCTTTGAATCGCACGCCATAGATCTTCCAGCGTATTAATATCGAGTTCTTTATAAAGCAGTCTTACGCGCTTTGGCCCAAGCCCTTGAATTTTCGTCAAATCGCTGAGTGTTGGAGGCGTACGAGCTTCAATCTCACCTAATAGTGGTAAATCACCCGTTTCGACAATCACCTGAATTTTCTCGGCGAGATCTTTTCCGATATTTGGCAGCGTCGAAAGATCCCTACCCTGCTTCAGTAAATCTGCCATGCTAACCGTACTACCGCGTATCGTACGTGCAGCGTTACGGTATGCCCTGATGCGAAAAGGGTTTTCATCTTCAATCTCAAGCAGATCAGCGACACGCTCAAAAAATGAAGCTATTTCAGGATTATGAATAGCCATAAAAACCTAGCCCATTACATAGCGGCCAGCTCCCTATTTCTGATTGAAAACTTGCTATCTTGTTTCATTTTAACCTTGCGTTCGATATCCAGAATGATGGTTTTACTAAAATCGACCTGCTCGAAATGTTCAGCGCTATTCAGGCCTCCAGGCGTGAATACATTGATTTCCATCAGTTTGCTTCCGACAATATCCAGCCCTACCAAAAACATGCCATCATGTTTGAGGCGCGGTGAAATGGTATCGACAATCTCCAGCATTTTATCATCTATGATGGCCTTGGCAGCACTTGCACCGGCAGTCATATTACTGCGCATGTCTGATGAGTCGGCATCAGAGCGAACTCTTCGCAGCGCTGCGATCTTGCCATCGCATTGCAAAATTTCGCCATTCATAAGGAATAAACGCGTATCACCGTTTTTGGCTTCGGTTAGATATTCCTGGGCGATGATATAATCATCCCTGGCAACGGTTTCAATCATTTGATGCATATTAGGTGCGTCTTCAGGGCGCAGTAAAAAAACATTTCTGCCACCAGAGCCAAACAGCGGTTTAATCACCACAGTGCCTTCCGCCTTGGCAAACGCTTCAACCTGTTTACTGTCACGAGTAATCAAGCACCTGGGGCGGACTGATTTCGGGAACTGTTGTAAATACAGTTTATTATTTGAATTAGCCAAACCCTCCGGATCATTCATCACCAATACGCTACATTTTGCGGCAAAACGTCCAAAATCAATTCCGGAATGACGAGCCCAGGGACGAATCAACGCATCATCTGCAGGATTATTACGCAGCATTAACGCATCAAGATCACTGATATTTATGTACTCGTTTATCACCTGATCACTCTGAACAGCTTTGATGTAATCTTCGCTATTTTCATAATTCACACCGGGCGCCCGGGAAGCGAAAGCATGTATGTTTTCATCAGGATCATATACAAAATCACCAACATTAATATACCAAGCCTTATGCCCCAGCCTGATAGCAGCATAGGCCAGCATTGCCGTTGTGTAATGTGGCGATTCCGTTGCTATATTATTGACTAGAAATGCTATTTTCATGACTACAAACCTCTTAAAATGCTTTCAATCTTCGGTTCTTGAATTAATGCTTTCAGACGGTTTTGACAATCTTTCTGCCCCAGATATCGTGGCTTCAGTGCAACCGGTTTGATCACTTCACGCCAGCTTAATTCTTGAATCAAAGGCAGGTACTTCAGGGATACTTTACCGGAATATAAAATATCGAAATCATCACCTGTTTTAAGATAATCCAGTAAATGAGAGAAGCCACGCAAATACACCATATCCTTAATATAGCCCCCACCGCGATGAACCCGTAATGAAATCAGAAATGCGTTATAAGGCATGAAATCATAATGTTTCGTCAACACATCAAAGGTCTCAATGAAATCATCGCCCTTGATAACACTATTAGCCGCAATCACCCGGCCAGCCAGCAAACGCATACGACTGATATCCAACTCTCCAACCAGATATTCCGATAACACTGCCAGACCTTCCTGAAGCTCTTCATAACCCGCCATACCTGCATATAATTGCTGGAAAGGCTGTTGGCGGCCGTTATAATGGGTAACAACGTGAGTGCCAATCTCGTGGCTGAGAGTTGCTTTCAACCTGTTTTTTCTGATCATCGCATCTGAGCCAATCAGGAAATTTCCATGCGAAACCAATATCCCTGCTATGTCATCTCGTACTTCTACAGAACAGGCAAGACCAGAATCTATACCTTGATAGTACTTAACCTCCGCGCGCGCATATTCAGCAAGCTGCTCCGCATTGAGCATAGACGCATCATCCTGATTGTTCTCATCAACAGGATAAGACAATATAGTTTCAGCCAGTCGTAATAAGGATTCCTCAACCGTGCCATAAAGCTGGATACTTCCCGGTAAAAATTCGGGCAAGCCGCGTGCAGCCAGCAAGCTAATCTGTTTATCCAGTTCATCACGCTTGGTGGAAAAAATATTTGCCAATGCAGGATCTTCTATCTTTTCGATGGGTGCCTTAAAAAGAAAGCGCTTGAGAATCGCCGGGTCAGCCGTCCGGGGACGGTAATGAAACTCAGGAACAACCTTAAAATCACTCTTCTGAAACTCCTCCCATGCTGCCTGTGAATTGGTTGGGGTAACATGTAGCAACAAATCAAAATTATCACTGACCTCAGCCAGTTGCTCATCGACTTTCATTACCGCCCGAGTAATGGACTTCCTACCCAACACATGAAAATGCTCCGGTTTGAATGTGGTGTGCTCATGAGAAAAAGTATAAAACGTCTTTTTGAAGGCTACCGTCATGCCATGATGCAATTTTTTAAGTGCAAAAGTAAGTAGAGTATTTGATAGAGGGTCTCGATATACAACATCAACCTCAAGTCCAAAGCATATGATCGGATACTCGGTATCATCTTCAGCAACAATCAAGGGAGGAAATCCTGGAGGTGCTGGCTGGTTACTATGAGATATGTTTACTTTGGCAATCCGACCGCGAAGAGTAATGTCTTGCAGGGCGTGCTCCAGTGTTTCAAGTGTCTGAAGAGGAACCGAATGCTCAGGCGCTATAATGTTGAAACCGGGTCTTGGCAAGCTTGTTTTCTGTTCCTGTGTAAGCTCCTTCGACCATAACTCAATCAACAGAAACGCCCCATAATGCTGTGCCTGGCTTTCAGCAATCATGGAAACAAGCTGTTTTATTGAATCCTGCAAATCCGCAGATGCAGAGGTTTGCAAATAAGCCGCTTCACCCAGTAATAAGTTTCGGGTGCCCACATCCTGACTGTCAACAGAGCGCCGATGAACAATCAAAAAAGGGAGTTTGCGATCGATATGTATACGTCCGCCTTCTGGCAGTTTGAAACGTATTGGTTCATTGGCCGCCAGCTTCTGCCTGATTTCATCCAGCAAATTCTCTGAAAATACTCGATGTTTGCTTAATTTGCTCACAAGTCCTCCAAAGCTCTTTTCACAGCAGGAATGGTGCTAGAAAGAGCCTGTCTGATTGCTTGTATTTCTACAGGGTTTCCCAGGCCAGTCCATTCATCCATAAAGAATTTCTTTATCTCAATGGATAAAACACAGGCTGATTTTGGATAATGTTGATGAATCCAGCGCGGGAATTGCCCGCCAAAGAATTTAACATTTTCACGAACATCCAGGTGACGCCCCAGAAAATCAAATTCACTTAATTGCTGGATAAAACTTTCTACCACAGACTTCCAGTAATTTCTGTCCATGGTAGCTGTTCCCACATTGATTTCAGGATTCGATTGCGGATCTTCTGCAGGTAAATCAGGGCCTGCGCGACGATGGTTATAGGTATGCAAGTCATACACTACAAAGTTTCCATACTTAGCCTGCATTTCATCCAGTAAGTTGGCTAATTGACTGTAAAAGGTATCGTACTCATCAAGAGAATGTTGAATCACCTCATCACTCGGTGTCGACTTCCAGACATCCAGCCCCCAGGCATTGTCGGGAGTCATATAAACTGCTTTCTCCCGTTCTCTATTAAGATCAACTTCAAAGCGGGAACGCTGCGGCAAAATGTAATTATCCGCAATGCAAATCCAGGCATCCGTAAACGGATCTTCTTCGCGTAAACGATCAGTCTCATCCAGCTTGATTATTTCATGCAGTTCTTCGCGTAAACCATGGCCTGCATGAATTGCCGTTATCAAAATAGGCTGACTGCCTTTATGCGAAATAAGCAAGGGTCGTGCTGTTGCGGTTTCTGAAGTCATCGTTTAATCCTTATTCAAATATTCGCATCCCGTTGTTTCTGTATCGGCTGATCAAAGCCAGACCTAATAAAATATTATCAGTCGTTTAGTCGTCCCAGCCTTCCTCACCTACGAGTGGAACAAAGCGGACGCCTCCAAGATTATCCTGCTGATACTCGCTGTCACTTACACGGCGAACCCTCACCAGGTTTTGTGAACCCCGATATGCCCCAATTGGCATAACCAGTCTGCCACCAATAGCCAGTTGTTGTTTCAAGGAATTCGGCACTTCAGGGCCTGCTGCAGTTACCACAATCGCATCAAATGGTGCATGTTCTGGCCAACCAAGGCTGCCATCACCCAGCAACACATGGATATTTTCGTAACCCAACTTTTTTAGTCGCTCACGAGCAGTATCAGCCAGAATTTTATGCCTTTCGATGGTATAAACCTGATCAACAATCTCAGCCAGTACCGCAGCAGAGTAGCCAGACCCCGTGCCTATTTCCAAAACACGATCAGTCGCTTGCAACTCCATAGCCACTGTCATCAAGGCAACAATATAGGGTTGGGAAATCGTCTGGTTTGCCTCAATAGGGAGAGGCGAATCCCGGTAAGCTGAATCAACCAAATCCTCTGGAATAAACTTTTCCCTTGGCACAGAATTCATCGCCCTGAGCACTTGCGAATCATCCAGACCGCGCTCTGCCAACTGCGAGCGCACCATATCCCGTCTAAATATTTCAAAATCTTTCATAAGTTTCACTCACTGCAGAATCTAAATATGGGTGTAATACCTCTTAAAATTTAGGGGATTAAGCCAGTTTTTCTAAACCATTCACCCTTTTGAAAATCTCTTGAGAGAGCAAGGTACTCCATACTACCGTCTTTATTTTCCGGAGCCGTATCGAAATGATAAAGAAGCCCCCTGCATAAAGACTGTAGTTGCTGGATTTAGCTGTGTCAGCGTCAGGAAATACTGCTAACAGTTAAAATCAAAATAGATAGAATGATTGATCTCATAAATTGACTACACCCCTGTTAAAACATGACTACAGCTTAAACTTAGCGCAGCTACATAATATGAGTAGGCTTATCGGGCTTACAGTTGATATAAGTCATAAGGTTTCGATGCATGGAACAGCATCACGATATCCTTTAGTTAATGCCGAAGCCAATCAGCAAAGGAGTTTATCCACTCTCCACAGGCTTATTCGAATAAGCCTTATCAAATGCTTCTTCCAGCACGGGGTTCACGCCCCTTACCTGATCGATCACAAGTTTCGCCCAATCAAAACATTGCTGGCGTCGCTCTAAACTCCAATGTGGTGGGGGATTCACCGAAGTATCACGTAAATTACTAATCTTATCGGCAAGTTTTACCAGTTTCGCTTTATCACTGATGTGCGCAGCATGATCAATCTGGGCCTGTTTGCGTTCCGCCTTTTCCAGCAGTTTGTCATCCGTCACATCCATCACAATATCTTTGATTGCAGTCCCGAATTCACATTCCAGTTCTTCAGCGGTTGTTTCCGTATCCTCCACCGTGTCATGCAGTAAAGCACCGCATATATCTTCAATATCCGTTATATGCGCCTCGTTACACAAAAATCCTGGCTAATGAAATCGGGTGATTGATATACGGCGAAGCATCAACATCTTTTCTTCTTTGCTTACTATGTTTAGTCGCCGAAAACTTTAGCGCTCTTAAAAGCAATTTAAGATCAGTTTCTTCAATGCTCATTGAATACACCTTTTGATTAATGATCAGCTTATGATTTCTACTATTAAGAGTCTCTGATTAAGTAAATACTAAAATAGCAGCCATCTAGTAGCTGACTGTAAGATCTAAATCCTGGATATCTCACCTTTAAGGTGATACTAGAATTTAACGTGTCTTTAAGTATGTTTTTATTTAATATGCATACAACTGTCCGGAATTTCCGGACAGTTGTATATTCACTGCAGTTCTACTCACCCTTTGGTGCTGTTTCCGTTGTCACTGCTTCAGCAGGTGCTTCTTCTGTAGTCGGCTCTGCTGTTGGTGCGACTGGAGCAGTCGGTGCTGCCTTTGTTGGTGCACTCGCTGGCGGCTTACCAATTTGAGGCATTGCATATGGAGCCAGCCCCGTTTGCGGCATCATTATTGGTGGCATAGTCATCTGAGGCATATTCATTTGCGGCATTGGCGGCATTCCATTCGAAGGCATTCCCATATTCGGCATTCCCATTCTCTGGCCCATACGCTGTTTCATTTGGCTTTTCCTGGCTTTCATCTGAGCGAACCTTTGACGTTGATCAGGGCTTAGAAGTGAATCCAGTTTGAAACGCATTTCACCTTTTTCAACCATCATGCGGCGCGCCAACATTGACTGCTCTTCAGCCAGAGAAAATATATCCGACTTATAACTGGCGCTGCCCGTATCTAGCTCCTCAAATTTATTCTCAATTGCCTGCTGTTGTTGACTTAAAGACTGCATAATCGAGCTTTTATCTTTCATTAAAGCCTGCATTTTCCCCATTTGATCTGCAGAAAGATTAAAATGCTGCATCATTCTGGCTTTCATATCTTCAGGCGACATGCCAGGTCCTCTATTCATAGCGCTCATACCCGGCATAGCCATTCCATTCATGCTTTTGCCGTGCATTTGATGGCCTTTTCCATGCATGCCCTTACTATGCATTCCCATGCCATGCATGCATTGACCCTTGTCATAACCTTTTCCGTGGCTTTTCCCATGCATACAATGACCCTTTCCCTGGCCCATTCCGTACTTACCTTTTCCATGCATTCCCTGGCCCATACCCTGCTTTCCATGCATCTCTTCAACATGTTTATCAAAGCCCTCTGGCTTATCAATATCACCTGCATAGATATAAGCTGCAATTTTTTCAGCATCTTCAATTGCGATTTCAAGTGGTGGCATAAGTTTGAACTGGCGAATCGCCCCTGGCATCAGGCTTTTAGCTTCATCCTGACTCGCAAGCCAACCGCTAACAGCAGCAACAAACTCATCCTTATCGGGATGAGCGCTGATATAGTGCATCCTGACGCCCGCAATCGGGGGCGCAAGACGTTTACTCATATCCATCCCGCCAGTCGCACCATGGCAAGACGCACACTGCGCCTGGTATAATTCCTCCCCTTCCTCATGCTCGTCATCGCTGGCGAAAGCGTTAAAAGTTAACAATGCCAAAGCAATGGCAGAAAGTGTATTAGTTAGTTTCATAATGAATCCCTCATTTTTACTGTTGTGTTATTTTGGATTTATAAAGTCGTGTGTTGAATAAACTATAACTAGAAGACTAAGCATTTTGAATTAAGTTTACAAATATTTACGAACAAAAATAAAAGACGAGTCCTTTATGCATAGTGAAACACAAAAACCTGATAGCAAGGCATAAATTCCAATGTCGTTTTTATAAAACAAAAACGAGTTGTCATTCCGCTCTGCATAAATTCCAATGTCGTTTTTATAAAACAAAAACGAGTTGTCATTCAAGTCGAAGGGGCCTTTAAATTATAAATATACTGGAATATAGCTTTCGAATATAAGGGTTAGTCGATCTTTATCACCTGGTAGACCCTCTATTACCAGACAGACTCCTAGCCCGGTTCAAACGACTTATTAGCTGTAACTAACTGAAAGATGCTGCGAGCTCATCTAAAAGTGCAACGTAGATACCATGGCAGAATTCGACTGCATCTTCAGAATTAGAATCCCATGAAGATACCCAGGAGACATGTGTTTGAACATTGTTGTCAGAGCTGGATAGTTTAATTAAGCCAAAATAATTAGACACATCCTCTTTAGACACTGGAGATGGACCGTCATCAATTGAATATTTCAGCGAATAATTATCATTATCAATTTCAACCAATGTTTCATGAAAAGCATTGTTTAAAACTCGCTTTGCACCAACTTGGCTACCATCAATATCACCTACTTTTTCTACACTTGTAATCACATTTGTAGCCCAGGAAAAATTATGGAAATCATTTAACTTCGCCCAAACATCAGAAATAGGTGCATTAATATCAATAAATTGATTTGTTACTGGCATGTTTCTCTCCTGGTTGTTATGAAGATTACTAAATTCGGCTATCCGTAAATTAATCAGGCCACTGGCCTTTTAGACTATTATCCTATCGGAAGCATATTTAGTTTTAAATCTTTATCCGATGCTAATAACATAGACCATAAAACCAGTATTTATCAGTTTTTAATATTTCAGGCTCTTCAGAAATTACCTCTAATTAATTGAACACTAGTGAAACTACTTATTATCAATAATTTAAAGACAGTTTCGGCAACTGCTCCAGCGTTGCCCTACTAAGGCATGCCCATGAGCCTTCACTGTTTTTTACTTGTTTATTTAAAGGCCTTCTTAAGATCAAAAAAACAGCACAAGATTCAAATGAAAGCGCGCACAAAGTTTGCTGATATGTTCTTTAGTCAGGTTTCTTTTTCCATTTAAAATCATCGAAACCAGCGATATAACAGTATTGATATGACCCACAAAAACCTCGAGACTATTGAGATAAAAAAGGAAACATTGGCTAATAAATCGCTAAACTAACGCACATGAATAGCCATCAACACAATCATAACCACATACCTAATAACGGATCGACGTCATCCCAACGCATTGGCTGGGCGTTTTTCTTAAATCTGGGATTTACCATCATCGAATTTATCGGTGGAATCATGACCAACAGTACCGCCATCATGGCGGATGCGGTGCATGATCTGGGTGATAGCATTTCCATCGGAATGGCATGGGTACTTAGCCGTCTCAGCGATAAAAAATCAGACAATGCCTATAGTTACGGCTATCGTCGCTTCTCCCTACTCGGCGCATTAATCAATGCAGTAGTATTAATCATTGGTTCTGCATGGGTTTTAAGCACCGCCATTCCGCGACTAAAAAACCCGGAAATGCCGGTAACAGAAGGGATGTTTGCACTCGCCATATTCGGTATTGCAGTCAATGGTTTCGCCGCCTATAAACTCAGCCAGGGCAAAACCATGAACGAACGCGTGCTCAACTGGCATCTGCTGGAAGACGTACTGGGTTGGGTCGCTGTTTTAGTCGTATCCGTGATCTTGATGTTTGTCGAATGGCCAATTCTAGACCCAATACTATCCATCGCCTTTACCCTGTTTATCCTGTTTAATGTCATTAAAAACCTGATAACAACACTGCGATTATTCCTTCAGGCCGTGCCGGATGACAAGGTACAGCAGGAAGTGCTGCAACATTTACGCGACCTGGATAGCGTCAAGGACGTACACCATCTGCATTTCTGGTCACTCGATGGAGAACATCACGTATTAACCGCGCATCTGGTTCTGGATCAGATACTGGAGATTAGCCAGCTCAACAAGATCAAAACAGAGGTAGCGCAGCTACTAAGCAAGTACGAGCTAGAGCACACCACCATAGAGTTTGAATTTCCGGATGAGGAATGTAGAGATACCACTAGCTGAATAGTCGCATCGACAAATGTTCGTTTATAAACGGTATAAATTAGATACGCTAATCTAGTTTAGCGACAGCTTTTGCATCATTTCCACATAGATAGTCTTCGCATTATTTTCAACCATCTCATCGATAGTTTTGGTTAACTCTAACAAAGGCACCGCAGTAGCCGTCTCTTCAGATTGGCCTAATTTACAATCAAAACTCCAGTACTTAGTTCCTGCCGGTAGATTATTTCTGCGCTCTTTTTTAAGATATTTTTTAATATCATGCTTAATCGAATCTACGATACGAGGCACTTTGATTTTAGGGTGTTCTAGCTTATAGGTCTTTTTCATTGGAATCCTGATGGAATGAGCAACTACGTTCAATTAACGAGTAACTGATAAACAAATAATGAACGCAGAAGAGCGACTAAGGGCGCGCAGTGTACAGCTGATAGTTTGATTCTACAAGGATTTGGGTGTAAACGTATCGCTGCCAAATCGACTTAGAAAGTTGAACAGATCCAAAGTCTTCGAACTAGGGTAACGCCTACATAATCTAATCCAACTTCAAGTATGGTTTTAAATATTGAAAAAGATACTCCTCCTAATTGAGTGACAACTCGTTCTTCATTTATAAAAACGATTTTGGAACCGAGCTTGCGAGACAAAAGCTTTAGCTGACCCTTTA
>CAWEEB010000076.1:0-11224 GCA_963807855.1 uncultured Gammaproteobacteria bacterium
TCAAACATCTGCAAATGGAAAAACATCATCGAGAAAGCAGTCATGACAAGGAATCTCTGGCTTCCATCAATAGTTTGATCACACTATTAGAAAAGCGTCTCGTATCCATGGATAACAGGATTCAGGGATTACTGGATCAAGATCCTTCATTTCATGAGGACAAACAGTCAATCACTGAGATACCAGGGATAGCCGAACAAACCGCAGCAACCTTGCTGGTAAAATTACCTGACGGGAAGCTCAATCACAAGCAGATAGCAGCGCTTGTTGGAGTAGCCCCTTTTTGTGATGACAGTGGACAGCATCGGGGAAAACGTATGATCTGGGGTGGCCGGAAAGAGGTGCGAACCGCTTTGTATATGCCAATGCTAAGTATCATACAATTCAACCCGCCGATACGGGAGTTTTATCAACGACTGATTCAAAAGGGGAAAATACGTAAAGTCGCAGTAATCGCCTGTATGAGAAAATTGCTTACGATAATAAACGCGATGTTGAAAAATAAGACAAAATGGAACCCAAACTATGCTGAAAATCATTGACTTTGAACACAGTTACTAAAGGGTCAGCTAAAGCTGTTGTCTCACTCCGTTCGGCTTAGTTATTCGTCTTAAAAAACAAAACGATAAGCTTACTAAAGTCCATCGTAGATTCCGAAAGGAATCGTCGATGTACAATGTTAGCGTTTGCGGTGTTTTTAACTAGTACCAAGAAGTCAGATAACTAGCCGAGATCCTTTTCTAATGCTTTCAGTACGTCTGTACGGCCTATTATGCCAATAACATTGCCATTTTCTACGACTGGGTAGCGTCTATAGTGATCGCTCAAGAACATTTCTGCGACATACAAACAGCTATAATCAGCATCAACAGTTCTTACGTCCGGCGTCATAAAGTCTTCTACCAGGCCTCGAAAAGAGGAGTCAAAATTTGATTTGAGGGCGGCTTTGATACAGTCGGTTCCAGAAATCATACCCACTAGATTGCCTAAATCATCAACTACGGGCGCGCCGAAAATACGGTGTTTATTGAATATTCTTATTGCTTCACTAATTTCCTGATCGGGCTTTAATTTTACAAAGTTGGGGTTTAGGTGATAACGCACATGCAGTTGATCAGATTTTGGCATATATAAAAAACTCCTATAGGAAACCTTACAGTTAAGGCGGATTTGGCGGGATAGTTCTTGTGAACGACCCTAGCATACTATTACTTTATGTCTGATCTCAACTGATCAATGTTAATCTGGGCGTAGTCTTTGGTAATATTTTTCTGTTCAGCTTTGATATTTACATTGTTATTTACATCTTCATTTGCTTCCTGAGCCATTCGTGCCTTGCGCTTTTCACAAGGATTGGCGCAGCTACAATCACCTTTAATGCCAGGAATATTAGATAAACCACCACAGCTGCCTTTAAGTTCGCGATTGTTTAGAATTACACCTGCAGCCATTCCCAAGAAGGCTAAAAGTAATACTAAAAATGTAAATAAAAATATTTGCATAGTCTTTATCTGGCTTATTGCCGTAAGTTCTTATCTAAAGTGGCCGTGTAGAGAAAGTAACCACTGCTTATCCACCAAAATCATCCAGCAGAATATTGTCTTCTTCTACGCCCATTTCTTCTAGCATATCGACAACAGCAGTATTCATCATTGGCGGTCCACACATGTAAAATTCACAATCTTCAGGAGCAGGATGCTCTTTCAGGTAGTTTTTGTAAAGAATATCATGAATAAAACCAGTATGACCTTCCCAGTTATCTTCTGGTTGTGGGTCAGACAAGCCCAGGTGCCATTCAAAGTTATCGTGTTCTTTGGCTAGTTTATCGAACTCTTCGACATAAAAAGCTTCACGAAGACTTCGAGCTCCGTACCAGAAGCTGATTTTACGCGTACTTGCCAATCTGCCTAGCTGGTCGAAGATATGAGAGCGCATTGGTGCCATGCCTGCGCCGCCACCAACAAATACCATTTCAGCTTCTGTGTCTTTAGCAAAAAATTCGCCAAATGGACCCGAGATAGTCACTTCATCGCCAGCTTTTAAATTAAAGATATACGAAGACATAATGCCTGCAGGTATATTATCTTCGCCTGGAGGTGGTGTTGCGATACGTACGTTTAGCATTATTAGCCCTTTCTCTTCAGGGTAGTTAGCCATTGAGTATGCGCGAAGTGCAGGCTCTTTTACGTGAGACTCGATATCCCAAAGTTTAAAGTGATCCCAGTCTGCACGGTATTCATCCTGAATTTCAAAATCAGAATACTTAAGATCATAGGCAGGGCATTCAATCTGAATATAGCCACCTGCGCGGAAATTAACATCTTCGCCTTCAGGTAATTCGATGACTAGCTCTTTAATGAATGTAGCAACGTTAACGTTAGATTTAACCTTACACTGCCATTTCTTGACGCCGAATACCTCTTCAGGTACTTCGATCACCATGTCTTGCTTTACGTTAACCTGGCAAGCTAAACGATCGCCATGTGCAGCTTCACGCTTATTGATATGTGATTCTTCTACAGGTAGTAAACTTCCACCACCATCAAAGATTCTTACTTTACATTGAGCGCAGGTTCCACCACCGCCACAAGCCGATGCGATGAATAGACCGCTATCTGCAAGTGAACTTAAAAGCTTGCCGCCAACGGGCACTTCTATTTCACGTTCTTTATTGATGTGAAGCGTAACATTGCCACTCGCCACCAACTTTGAACGTGCAAAAAGAATAATGAACACAAGACTGATTACAATGCTTGTGAATAGGAGTATTCCTAATAAAATTTGAATAGTCATATTATTGTATTTTCACCTAAACCCTAGAGCTCTAAAGTTGAATGCCAGAGAAGGCCATGAAGCCCATAGACATTAAACCTACGGTGATAAAGGTAATTCCTAAACCCTGTAGCCCTTTTGGTACATCGCTATATTTTAATTTCTCACGCACTCCAGCCAGAGCAACAATCGCCAGTGCCCAGCCAAGACCACTAGATATGCCATATACGGTACTTTCGACAAATGTGTAGTCACGCTCAACCATGAACAATGAACCACCTAGAATCGCACAGTTAACGGTAATCAACGGCAAGAACACACCTAGTGCGTTGTATAAGCTCGGTAAGAACTTATCCAGTACCATTTCAAGGATCTGTACCATCGCCGCGATAACGCCGATATAACTGATCAATCCTAAAAACGTAAGATCAATACCTTGTAATAATGCATTTTCTTTTAGGAAGACATTTAGGATTAAGTTATTAACCGGAACGGTAATCGCCTGAACAACGGCAACTGCAATACCAAGACCGATAGCTGTTTCAATCTTTTTCGAAAGAGCCAGGAAGGTACACATTCCCAAAAAGAATGCGAGCGCCAGGTTTTCTACGAATATCGCCTTAATTGCAAGACTGAGTAAGGCTTCCATTAGTGAACCTCCGCAGAGCCGTGAACATGTGACTCATGAATTTTAAAATCAGGTTCTTCGTTTTGTTGTGGCTTCCAGCTTCTGATCGCCCAGATCAACAATCCAATAATAAAGAAAGCACTAGGAGGTAGAAGTAACAAACCATTTGACTGATACCAGCCGCCATCGGTGGTCAAAGGTAGAATCTTCAAACCAAGCAATGAGCCAGAACCAAACAGTTCTCTAACGATTGCCACGATGATAAGAATCAGGCTGTAGCCCAAACCGTTTCCGATACCATCAATGAAGCTATCCTTAACGTTATTTTTCATTGCATATGCTTCGGCACGACCCATGACAATACAGTTCGTAATGATCAATCCTACGAATACCGATAACTGCTTGGAGGTGTCATAAGCAAAAGCTTTAAGCATTTGGTCCACCACAATTACCAAAGAAGCAATAATGGTCATTTGCACGATAATACGAATACTGCCGGGAATGTGATGTCGTACAGCACTTATGGAAGCACCAGAAAATGCTGTAACCACGGTTAATGCAACCGACATCAACAGTGCCGTTTTAACCGATGTAGTAACCGCTAATGCCGAACAAATCCCAAGTATCTGTAAGTGTGATCGGGTTTTGATCTACTAAAGGGTCAAGCAGTGTTTTTTTAGTTTCGGGGTTCATTATTTTGCTCCCTCTTTTCGAATTTTATTCAGGTATGTGGAATAGCCTTGTTCGCCTAGCCAGTAATGCAGCATGTTTTCAACACCGCGCGAGGTAAGCGTGGCGCCCGAAAGACCGTCAACCTTGTATTGCGCATCAGGAGTAGTCTCATCAACGCTGCCTTTCATAATTTCGATCATGGTATCGCCAGCGTCGTTATACACCTGTTTGCCGATCCACTTTCTTTTCCACTCAGGGTTGTCGATTTCTCCACCTAGGCCGGGTGTTTCAGCGTGCTCGTAAAAGCCCAGACCAACAATGGTTTTCGCATCATTTTCCAATGCAATAAAGCCGTAAAGAGTTGACCACAAACCTTTGCCTTTTACCGGCAGGATGATTGACTTAATAGCCTCTCCATCTTTTACCAGATAAACAGCAGTGTATTTAGCACGGCGCTTAATACCAGCAATGTCTTCTTCAGCGGTTAATGTGATGTTCCGTTTTGGATCATTTGAGGCTTTGCGTTGATCGTAGCTGGCAGCGTCAATGTCAGTCACATATTCGCCCGTTTGCATGTCGATAACACGCGCTTCGATTTTCGAGAAAAGCTCATCAATAGATTTGCCTTGTTCCATTAATCCAGCAATTTCAAGAATATTTTTCTTCTTGTCGAGTGCTTTGTTTTGATCTTGCAGAGGTTTTAATATTACCGCGGCGCCTGATACCAGTACCGAACAAACCAGACATAGCGCCAGGGCAACCGAGAGTGTTTTTTTAACACTATCGTTAGGCAGATCAAGAATTTTTTGAATTGGAGCGAACATGATTATTCTTCTCCCTTTTCGTCAGACGTTGAAAACGCAGCCTGACGCTTAATGCGACGATTTATGTTTGCTTTAACCACAAAATGGTCAATCAATGGTGCAAAAATATTCGCAAACAGGATTGCCAGCATGATTCCTTCAGGGAAAGCAGGATTTACAACACGAATTAAAACCGTCATAAAACCAATCAGCGCGCCATAATACCAGCGACCAAGATTAGTCATCGATGCTGATACCGGATCAGTTGCCATAAATATCATGCCGAAAGCAAAGCCGCCGGTTACCAGATGCCAGTACCACGGCATAGCAAACATCGGGTTGGTGTCACTGCCAATCAGATTGAATAAAATGCTGGTTGCAACCATCCCGAGCATCACACCCGCAACAATTCTCCAGGATGCAATCTTGGTAAATAATAAGACAGCGCCACCGATGAAAATCGCGAGGGTCGAGGTTTCACCCAAAGACCCGGGAACCATTCCCGTGAAGGAATCGAACCAGGTAATCTGGCTTTTAACAATCAGGTCTACACCGCCTTCTGCAGCCAAACCCAGTGCGGTTGCGCCTGTGTAGCCATCGACAGCTGTCCAGACAGCGTTACCGGACATCGCAGCGGGATACGCAAAATACAAAAATGCGCGACCTACCAAAGCAGGGTTCAGGAAGTTTTTGCCAGTTCCGCCAAATACTTCTTTACCAACAACAATACCAAATAGTATACCCAGGCCTACCATCCACAATGGTGTATCTGGTGGTAGAGTCAGTGTGTATAAGATAGAGGTTACAAAGAAGCCTTCATTAATTTCATGCCCGCGAACCAGCGCAAATGCTGCTTCCGCAATACCGCCCACGATAAACGTAGTCATGTAAATCGGCAGGAAGTAAGTCAGGCCGTGGAAGAAATTAGCAAAGAAACTGCCCGGATCATATCCAAGCGGGTTTAGAAACCAGCCGCGGATGCCATCGATAGACTCAAGCCCCATGCTGACCATTGCAACATTAGCCTGATAACCCGTATTGAAACACGCCATAAACATCACAGGGAAGGTGGCCATCCACACATATCCCATAACGCGTTTTAAATCTAGCGCATCACGAATATGAGGGGCTCCAACCGTGGTATTTGGTGGGCTGTAAAATAGTGTGTCCACCATCTCATAAAGCACATAAAAGCGTTCTAGTTTGCCACCACGAGTGAAATGCGGTTCAGCATCATCCAGTACTTTTCTAAGTAAACTCGTTTTTTTCTTAGTTTCATTATCTGAAGCACTCATGACTAGCCCTCCCTCTCAATAATTTCAAGACAGGCGCGTAACGCAGGGCCATATTCGTATTTGCTGTGGCAGACAAAGGTACACAAGGCGAGATCCTCTTCGTCTAGCTCAAGACAGCCGAGTTGTTGCGCAACGTCAGTATCACGTACCAGCAAGGCACGTAATAATTGTGTGGGCAAAATATCCAACGGCATTACACTCTCATAGCTCCCAAGAGGTACCATCGCTCTGGCACTGCCATTTTGGGTACTAGTGAAGGTGAACTTCTTTTTGTTTTTGCTCAAAGCGTTGGTAAATACATTCATCACAGAAAACTGTTTCAGGAATGGGTTCACCCAATGCAAAAACTGACGTGGCTGGCCTTCTGGTACTACGCTTACCTGAAGATTAAAGCGACCTACAAAGGCTCTATTTCCAACAGCGTGTAGACCACTCAGTACCGAGCCAGAAATTACGCGTGCATCACCTTTTTCAAGCTGACCAGCAACCAATTCATTGGTTGATGCACCCATGCGCGATGAAATCAGGCGTGGTTCTTTAACCATAGGGCCTGCTAACGCAATAATACGATCTACATAGCGTCTTCCAGTCGTCAGCAATTTACCAATCGCGATAACGTCCTGATAGTGTAAGTGCCAAACTGTACGATTATCACTCACGGGTAAAATATTGTGTATGTGTGTACCTACCAATCCGGCAGGGTGTACCCCTGAAAACTTTTTAGTGACGACATTGCTTGCTTTAGACTCAGGCAGCGTTGCAGTCTCGTGCTGGCAAACATAAACCTGATTGCTGGTCAGTCTGGAAATTACTTTCAAACCATCCAGATAGGCATCGGATTTGTAATTGATGATTAATTCCGGATTCGCACTTAAGGGGTCAGTATCAATCGCACGTATGAAAATACCTGCAGGCTCGCTATCCACCTTTGGAGCTTTACTGTAAGGGCGTGTGCGAATTGCTGTCCATGCGCCAGCTTCCTGCAAAATTTTGCGAATTTCATCAACAGGCGCAGAATCTAACTCATCGGATGAAAATTTTGGAAACTCTACATGCTCTTCGTTTTCATCAAGCTTAATGATTACAGAACGCAAAGCACGTTTGGCACCACGAGGAATAGCAGTAATCACTCCAGCACCGGGTGAGGTGTAATTAAACCCCGGGTTACTTTTATCGGTGAATAACGGCTGACCGATTTTTACGTGATCGCCAACAGCGACTAGCATCGAAGGCTTGAGTAAATGGTAATCAGTACCAACGACACCGACGGTGGAAATAGGCGGGGAATTAGTCTCAATATCTTCGCTAATAGATTGTACTGGTTCACCGGTAATAGAGATGTCCAGACCTTTCAAAATTTTCATTTAAATAGCATTTCCGACTCAGAAAAAAATCAGAGTCTTTCAATTGTTAAAATTTAAGTATCACAGCCGCGCAAAATAACATCATCAGCATTAAAATTCATGTACTTAAATGTATAAATACTATTTAAATTTATATACTTTACATAAAAAAACTTAAACGTGTTGATAGGGCGCAAGGCTGATTAATCAGAATTATTTATACTGATATTATTAACTAATTGAGTATCTGTAAAAGACTTACAGTTTATATGAAAATACACCCCCCCCCACTTTAAGGCTGTTTTTCGTTTTCATTAAGGAAAACTACCTAAAAGTAGGGGGGTGTCATTAACTCTTATTTAAGTTCTGGAAATAACTATTGAAGAACAGGCTAAACCAAACGGCTAAAGCATTTGATCAAGCAGTGCTAACGAAAACTATCGAAAGCTAATAAAGCCTAAAACAGTCCCTTTAACTTATTCTTCAGCTTGTCTTTAACCTGATCTTCAACACTTTTAGGTGGTTCGACAGGTGCTTCGCCATCTTCAGGTTTTTGTGAAGGATCCGCTTGAGGTTTTTTGCCACCTAATTGATTGATAAGGGCATCGCCTAGTTTGTCGCCAGTTTGTTTTTTCAGTTTTTGCACGGCATCGGCTTTGGCATCTTCAAGTTTTTGTTTGATCTTTTGTTCCTGTACCGCTTTCTCTTTTTCGATCTTGAGCTTTAAGGCCTGTTTTTCTTCCTCTAGTTTTTCCTTTGCCTGAAGTTTTATTTTTTCCAGGTCTTGCGCGGCTAAGGCTTTTATCAAGTCAGCCATATCCAGAGAAAATTTCGGATTAGAGAAAGTACCAGTAACTCTCAATGGCGCAAATAAAGGTCTTTTAGGGTCCTGATTGTTTGGTCCAATACGCAATTTCATATCCAGTTGCTGGCTGGCAACATTCGCAGTACCAGTACCCTTGATATTGAAATAGGGTGATTCCAGGCTCAGATTGTCAGTCGCGAAAACACCATTGGTGGTTTTGAAATCGCCACTCAATCCGGTAAATTTAACGACTGACTTACCGCCCTCTACTTCCTTCTTTTCAAACGCTTTAACCGCCAGTGATACTTTTTCAGCAAGGTTAGAATCACGAATCGTGCCATCGTTAAGCCCCAGGGTGGTTGTACCATTAAGATTCTTTAGTAATGCGTCGATGCTATTTCCGCGCGAACTCAATTCGGTAATCAACTTGGTGCCACCAGATACGTATTTATCCTGAAATAGATCAAACAACAAACCTTCAGAACGAATACCGGTCAGCTCGTGGCGCATATTCATCGTCGGCGTCGCCTGTTTTGCATCAATCGTAATGCGACCTTTGTAAGTGCCCGAGTATAATTGCGCATTGGCTGGGTCGATAATAATAAGCCCCTGTTTGGCATTCACTTTAGCGTTGATATTGCTCATATTGATTTTATTGATCAACATTTTGCCAATCTTGAAATCACCATCAATATTCAGTTTACGCAAAGTATCCAGCGGTAATAGTTCCTGATGCCCTGCTGATTTGGCAGGTGCAGCCGCTGCACTAGCACCTTTTGCTTCAGGCGCCAGATAATCATCAAGATTGATTGTATTGACTGTTAGTTGCGTGCGAATACTTGGAGCAGTGAAATTCGCAATCGCCAGATTTCCCGATAGCTGACTCTTATCCAGTGTTGCCTTGAGGCCCTGTAAATCAACCTTGTTGGTATCAGCCTTAAGCGCAAACTGCGCCTGCACCTGAGTTAGCGCAGCAGGGTTTTTAGTAGCAGGTGGTTCGATGCCGAATGTTTTCATCACTGTTTTCAGGTTAAACGTATTGGTCGTAAATTGACCAGAAACGCCAGGTTTCGCCGCCAGAGGTTGTAATTGCACGCCACTGCCTTTGACTTCCAGGCCTGCAAGGTTCACCAGTAAATTGGATAAGTTCACCGCACCTTGCTTATTCGCCCAATTCAGATCGAGGTTACCACTACCCGATTGAGTTAGTTTGCCACCGGGTATCAGGCCACCTTCTACCTGTGTGTTTAACGTAATCTGTGGTGATTTCACCTGCGAATTCGCAAGATCAAGTTGCAGGTCACCCGCGATATTAGTATTCGCCTTGCCGCCTTTAAACAACTCGCCATTCGCATCCGCAGTAAGTTTTAATCTATTGATTAACAATAACTGCTTAGCCAGATCAAACTGCGCATTACCGTTTACTTGTGCATTAGCCGCCCCACCTTTGACATAACCGCCCGTTAGCTTGGTGGTTAACGCCAGATTAGGCACTGATAACTTTTGCGTGCCAAGATTGAGTTGCAGATCACCATTTACATTCGCATTGGCTTTGCCACCCTGCAAAATCTCACCGCTGGCATCAGTGACGGCTTTCATACCAACGATATTGAGTAACTGCTTAGCCAGATCCATCTGCAGATTACCGTTTATTTTGGCATTCGCCGCGCCGCCTTTTACATAACCATCAGCAAGCTTTGCATCTAACGCCAGATTAGGAATAGATAACTGCTGCGACTTAAGATTAAATTTGGTATCACCACTCACCAAGGCCTGTAAAGTTCCACCCGCCAAAGGCTTGCCGTTTATATTTGTATCAAGCTTCATTCCCGCAATCGTCAATTGCTGAGCATTTACATCAAAATCGACATTGCCCGAAACATCCACTTTAACCGCACCTTGTGGAATCAAATCACCTGTTAATGTGGATTGCAGGCTCAAGTCAGACACACTGATCTTCTGTGGATTACCCTTGATACTGCCGCTGATATTGGCTTCCAGCGCACCATTGGGTATTTGTGCACCAGTCATTTTGGTTTTTAATTTGAGCTTACTCAGACTGAAATCTTTATTGTTATTGCTCAGGTTAATGGTGGTACTGCCATCTGCGGCAATCGTCATCGCTGGGTTTTTCTGTGTCATTACCACATCCAGTTCTACTGGTAATGGTTTGCCCGGGCTGAATTTTCCTGTTTTCAGGTTAAGCGGAGAAAGCTGAATATCCTGTTTCGCCAGATCATCACGCCAGCGGATATCCGCGTTTTTTAAGCTAACGCCTGCAATAGAAAGATTCTGCATCATTTCTTCAACGACTTTGGAAGGTTCTTTCGCCTCAGTCTCAGTGCTTGCTGGCTTGTCGCCCGTTTTCGCTAGATCGTCCCAGTTACTAGAGCCATCTGCCTTACGATGCAGATTCAATTTAAGCCCGTCCAGTTGTACCGCATCAGCCTCAATCTGCTTTTTAAGCAACGGCAATAATTTCACCGAAACTTTACCCGAATCAATCGTCGCAAACTGATCTCCCGCAAAACCTTCTGCATTCGATAACGAAGTCTTGCCCATCTCCAGCGCCACATCAGGATAGACCGCAAGATTCAACTCACCCTCAATATTCATATCGCGTCCGGTTTGCTTCTTAACCAGATTGGTAATTTGCTGTTTGTAGTCATTGGCATCAAAGGTCGCGACAAAAATAACCAGCGCACCAACAACAATTGCGATTAAAACGATAAAAGTCAGGATGATTTTTTTAAACATAAATAAGGGACTCGGGTATGAATTTTTAGTAGTTTAAGACTGCAGAATAAGTTTGATATTAGCATCTGAAGCGAAAGTTTTCAGGGGTAAGTCTAATCAATATTTCGAAAGAGGAGAGTAGCAAGCCTATTTAACAATTTTGAAAAGTT
>CAWEEB010000077.1:0-22373 GCA_963807855.1 uncultured Gammaproteobacteria bacterium
TCAAAAAAGCCATAAAAGTAGGGGAGTGTCCTTTTAGAATCATCAATCAAATCAAATAATCGCCAGATTACCTTTTTCCTCTAGCCATGCCTTTCTGTCGGGTGCGCGTTTTTTGGCTAGTAATAAATCCATGACGGCGCGCGTTTCAGCTGGGTTTTCCATGGTTAACTGGATTAAACGTCGAGTATCAGGATCCATACTGGTTTCACGAAGCTGTAGTGGATTCATCTCACCCAAACCTTTGAAACGTGTCACATTGACTTTGCCCGTCATTTTCTCTGCTTCGATACGATCCATGATTGCATTGAGTTCTTCTTCATCGAGTGCGTATTCAACTTTCTTTGCCGATGTCAATTCGGTACAAAGGTGGCATTGCAATATGTACATGACCTGCCTCCACAAGTGTGGAAAAGTGTTGTACGAATAGTGCACAGATTAAAGGTGGCAATATGTGCGCCATCCGAGTCTGCGTCGGCGAGAATGACAAATTTTACCGTAGCGTAATTCGCTTAAATCTTTACTGTCTGGCTCAACGCCAATAGCTACAGAAATATCGTGTATTTCGTTAGAGGCTAATACTTGTGAAGAATCGACTTCCCAGGTATTAAGTATTTTACCGCGTAGTGGCATGATTGCCTGAAATTCACGACTGCGTGCCTGTTTGGCAGAACCACCCGCTGAATCACCCTCTACCAGGAAAATTTCGGTTTGATTAAGGTCTTGTGAACTGCAATCAGCTAGCTTGCCTGGAAGTGGAGGACCAGTTGCTATTTTCTTACGAACTACCTTTTTCGATGCTTTTGCTCGCTTTTGTGCGTTGTTTATTACGTGTTCGGCGATTAAGTCACCTATGGTAGGATTCTGGTTTAGGTATAAACTAAATGCGTCTTTCACCACACCAGAAACAAAACCTGCTGCTGCTCGCGATGATAGACGTTCTTTGGTTTGGCCAGAAAACTGTGGATCCAACATTTTATAAGACAGTATAAAGCACAGCTTATCCCAGATATCATCAGGTGCGAGTTTTAGGCCACGTGGTAACAAGCTTCTAAATTCCGCAAAGTCACGTAAAGCATCGGTGAGACCTGTTCGTAGCCCGTTAGTATGAGTGCCGCCCTGAGAAGTAGGGATCAGGTTTACATAGCTTTCCTGAACCAGTTCGCCACCTTCTGGCAACCAGCAAATCGCCCAGTCTACGGCTTCACCTTTACTTTTGAATTCACCCAGGAAGGGTTCTACAGGAAGTCTTTCAAATCCATCAATGGCCTCTAATAAATAATCCTGAATACCATCTTCATAATACCACTCTTCTGTTTCATTTTTTGCTTCTTCGGTAAATGTAATGTGTAAGCCGGGGCAGAGAACGGCTTTTGCGCGAAGATTGTGTTTAAGCCTTCTAACCGAAAATTTAACCGTGTCGAAGTACTGTCCATTCGGCCAGAAATGCAGCGATGTACCGGTATTTTTTTTACCTACGGTGTTGATAACTTCGAGTTCAGTTTGTTTGTGGCCGTTTTCGAAGACCATTTCGTATTCTTTGCCGTCGCGTTTAATCCGAACTTCTAAAATGAGTGATAGCGCATTTACAACCGAGATACCCACACCATGCAAACCACCGGAAAATTCATAGTTTTTATCAGAGAATTTACCACCTGCGTGTAAAGTGCTCAGGATAACTTCTACACCTGAAACGCCTTTTTCGGGGTGAATATCAACCGGCATACCACGCCCGTTATCGGTAACAGAGAGTGAACCATCAGCATGGAGCATGACTTGAATCTTATTAGCGTGACCGGCAAGAGCCTCATCGACACTATTATCAATAACTTCCTGTGCGAGGTGATTGGGGCGTGTAGTTTCGGTATACATTCCCGGTCTCTTACGCACAGGGTCAAGCCCGCTTAAAACTGTTATTGATTCAGCGTTATAGTCATTACTCATGATTTATACAAACCCTAGTAGAGACCTCTTAAAGAGAGGTAAATTATTATATTGATTAGCCCTGTGGAAAGAAAAATAGCATTCATAAAAATGACTTTCTTTCGTAGTCATACAAAGTACCTTTTATCGTCCAAAAGGTAAAGAACAAAAAGAGAACAGGACTGTCTTAATCCTAGCTAGAAAGGCATTTAGCTTAATCTTATTAACTACAATTAGATTCTAAGGTAATGCCTATGATATTCTCAAACAAACTCTGTTTTATAAAAAAATTAACAATAGCGGGATAAGTTCAAACTATATAGGAGTAGCGATGAAAGAATTCACTGTAAAAACATTATTAATCAGTATGTTATTGGTTATTTCTGGAGTGTCATTTAATGTTTCTGCTAAAGCAGTTGCAGACACAGCAGATTTAGAGCGAGAAAAACGTATGGCTGTAGAGGTTGAAGATGCTGTACTAGACGGAGAAGTCATCTATCTTCCGGATAGCGCTAATCACAGTCATGAATTTATGGCTATCGATACAGAAGTAGAAGATGATGAAAAAGGCGCTGTGATTATTCTTCATGGTCGAGGGTTTCATCCTAATTGGGAAGATGCGATATATCCGCTACGTACCCAACTTCCAGCGAGCGGCTGGCGAACCTTGTCGTTACAAATGCCAGTGCTGGAAAAATCAGCCAAGTACTATGATTATGTACCGTTATTTTCACAAGCGGCTCCAAGAATAGAGGCTGGAATTGCTTATCTAAAAGAACAGGGTGTCAAGCGTATAGTGATTTTGGCACACAGTTGTGGAGCGCATATGGCGATGGATTGGGTACGCCAGCAACAAGGAAAACTGGATGAGTCTGTAGTGGCTTATATCGGTGCAGGAATGGGCGCTACTGATTATAAACAAAAAATGGCTGAGCCTTTCCCGTTGGCTGCAATGAACATACCTGTTTTGGATATATATGGTGACAAGGATTATCCCGCAGTGCTAAGAATGGCTGGTGGACGCTTGGATGCTATGAAAAAAGCAGGGAATGAGAAATCTACTCAAGTCATTGTGCCAGGCGCTGATCATTATTTTAAAGACAAGGGTGAAGCGCTTGTTGCTGAAATAGCAAAATGGCTTAATAGCTTATAGCAACCTGATTACGTGAATATTATTGTCGAAGAATTCAACTTAGAGTTATGCATGGTTGCCGTGATTATATTTAATGCAACGTATTCAAAAAACAATTGTGCATATATTAAACCAGATCCTAGACTCAGGTAGTAAATTCACTTTTAGGGTATATAAGGAAATATAAATGTCGACAGATTCAGTAAAAAGCATTGCCTTTGATGTTTACGGAACGTTGATCAATACGCATGGTGTTGTGAGTAAACTTGAGGAGATTGTCGGCGATAGTGCTCAGGCGTTTTCGAATACATGGAGAGAAAAGCAACTTGAGTACTCATTCAGACGAGGCTTGATGAGAGAGTATCAAACCTTTGCGGTTTGTACTGCTCAGGCTCTGGACTATACCTGTGCTTTTCTGGGATTTGATTTATCTGATTCTGACAAACAAGTGCTTTTGGAAAGCTATAAAACCTTACCTGCATTTGATGATGTACGCGAGGCATTAACGACCATGAAGGCTTCAGGTCACAAACTTTATGCTTTCTCTAATGGGAATGCTGAAGCGGTAGAAATGCTTTTAGTAACTGCTGGTATTAGAAAATATTTTGATGGGGTTGTAAGTGTCGATGATCTACAGACCTTTAAACCGAACCCTGATGTTTACCATCATTTCATGCAGCAATCGTCCTCCGATATTTCTAGCGCCTGGTTAATTTCAAGCAATCCCTTTGATGTGATTGGTGCGGTAAATGTTGCCATGAGTGCAGCATGGGTTAAACGCACCGAACAAGCACTGTTTGATCCCTGGGGTATTGAACCAACGATTACGATAAGTAGTTTGACTGAGTTGGATCAGCAGTTAAGTTCTTTATAGGACGAGTAAACCACACTAAAAGATTGCTAGCTCCGCATAAATTACAAAACCATTTTCAAACAACGAGAATGAATAGTCATTCTGCAAAGCATAAATTTTATTTACGTTTTACAAAAACTAAAACGAGCCGAGATTTATCGAGACAAAAGCATTGCTGTTTAATGCTTACCCGTAGGGAATGCGCAGCCGCATAAATACCATTCAAAAGTAGGGGGGTGACTTATTCTTTTGTATAATTGAATAAGTCTTTTAGTGGATACAACCATGTGAACAAACTTCCTGCAACTCCTGCTTATCGTATTCCTAAAGCAAAAGTAAGCAACGAATACGAAATAAAAAAAGTCGTTTTATCTGCTGGATTGCTCCTGCGACAAGCAGAGAAGAAGCGCTTCACCTGCTTGATCTCGCGAGAGTTGAATACCCCGATGCCAGACATCATTGCTGGGCTTATATTCTTGGTAATCCGAATAATGCAGCGAGTGCTGCAGCTAATGATGATGGTGAACCTAGTGGTACTGCGGGAAAACCAATTTTGAATGTATTACAGCATAAGGAGATTGGTGATGTGGTTGCTGTGGTGATACGATATTTTGGCGGAGTCAAACTGGGGGCAGGTGGATTGGTTAGGGCGTATGGTACGGCGACACAACAAGCCTGTGAATTACTTACTTTGATAGATCAGATCCCGCATCAGGAAATAACCATTGAATGTGATTATGCTGATGAACCCGCATTGCGACGCTGGATAGAAGCTAACGATGGATCACTGCTAAGCAGTGTTTATACAAACATTGTTGTGTTAGTGGCTAGTATTCCGTCGGAGTGCATCGATGATTTACAAGTCATGCTGGCGGGATGGAGTAATTCTCAGATTATAGAAAAAACCAACTTGTATTGAATTCTTTTTTTTACAGTAAATGCATCCGATCTTGTTGTCTAGAGCTTTGCGTAATACACTCCGTTTGACAAAATAACTTGAGAATTTGAATGAGTCGAATGCTCCGTTCAGGCGCTATTGTGAGTGCCATGACAATGATATCTCGTGTGCTTGGGCTTGCACGTGATGCGATTATCTTTCATTTTTTCCCTGCCGGTGGCGCACTCGATGCTTTCTTTGTCGCATTTCGTATTCCAAATCTATTACGTAGAATGGTTGCAGAAGGGGCATTCTCACTCGCATTCATACCTGTTTTAGCCGAATACAAGGAAAGTAAGAGCCAGGAAGACTTACAGAAATTACTCAATCATGTTGCAGGCACATTAAGCCTGATTCTATTTGTTATTACCATTATCGGAATGATTGCTGCACCGTTGTTAGCGATTATTTTTGCGCCTGGTTTTTTATTTGGTGATGAGGCTAATATTAAAGACAGCTCCCAGGCTGACTTAACCGCCCACTTATTGTTAATCACATTTCCATATATCTTTTTTATCGCGTTATCTGCGTTTGTCAGTGCTATTTTAAATACCTTTCAGAAGTTTGCTGTACCTGCATTTACGCCGGTGCTGTTAAATGTCGCATTAATTTCTTCGGTCATCTGGTGGGCACCACATTTTGATCAGCCTGTTGAAGCTTTGGCCTGGGGTGTGATTATCGGTGGTATTTTACAATTGGCCTTTCAATTGCCTACCTTGATAAAGTTAGGTTTATTACCTAGACCCAGTTTTAAAAGAGGGCACGAAGGTGTAAAGCGCATCATGAAATTGATGGTTCCCGCTTTGCTGGGTTCATCAGTCGCACAAATTAATATTCTTATTAATACTGCAATTGCATCGATGTTAGCGGTGGGCAGTATCAGTTGGCTATATGCATCTGACCGCTTTGTTGAGTTGCCGTTAGCGATCATTGGCGTTGCGATAGGAATTGTAATTTTACCTAAGCTCTCAGGAGATCATATCAATGCAAAAGGCAAAGCATTCAGTGAAACACTGGATTGGGGTATTCGTTTAGGTTTATTGATAGCGTTACCCGCGATGCTTGGTTTAATGCTTCTGGCAAAACCCATTTTAGCAACCGTTTTAGCTAACGGTGTTAATGACTGGACGTTGGTCGAAATGGCGAGTATGAGTTTGATGACGTATTCATTCGGTCTACCCGCATTTATTCTGGTAAAGGTTTTAGCACCCGGTTTTTATTCACGACAGAATACCAAGACGCCAGTAAAAATCGGTATTTTTGCGATGTTGAGTAATATCGTTTTGAGCATATTGATAGTTTACCCGTGGTATCAATCAGGCTCTTTGGGACCACATGCAGGTTTAGCTTTGTCAACAGCACTTGCTGGTTATATCAATGCTGGTATGTTGTTCTATCAATTGCGCAAACAAGCAATCTATCAACCACAACAATCGTTTAAAAAGGTATGGATTATAGATTTCGCTAGAATTGCGATTGGTTTAATTGCAATGGGCGTTGTTGTAACTTTGTTAAATCCTGCGGATAATTGGTGGCAATCTGCTGGTTTAGGCAGCAAAGCGCTAACTTTGTTAGGGTTGGTTGCATCTGCAATGGTGAGTTATTTTGCAACGCTGTTTGTATTGGGTGTTCGAAAAAATTCAATTGCGATGTAATTTAATAATTCATTAGTTTTTGCTAGCAAAAACGTGCCAGCAGGTGAGCAGCGGAGCCAATAGCTTTAGCTAGCCAGATGTCTGAGTTTGAAAAACCCTTCAAAAGTAGGGGGGTGACTTAATTAATTTCACTGGACTTTAACTCGAAACAAAACTTGAAAAGAAGGGTTTCCAGAACCACTAGCGGCCAAAAATATCCCCTGGGTTGCTATTCGAATATTGGTTACATTAGTATCTACACCATCGGCATCTGGTGAAGGCACATATGAATAGCTACTGCCACCATCATTAGAAAAACTCAGATCATCAGTGGTATTTGCTAGATTAATATAGTTATAACTCAAGCCACTTGGCGGAGAACCATCTACAAATCTGATTGGTCCTGTACCTGCGCCAGAAATATCACCCACATATAAAGCCGTATTATTGGGAATAACATCGCTAATGGTAATTGAATTGATATCTGCAGGGCTTCCACCTGAATTGGTTGCACCGATTGTGTATTCTGCCAATGCACCAGGAATTGCTTTAGGATTGGTAGTGCCATTGACTGGGTCAGAAATTGTTATTGAGGTTTTTTGTAGGCTGATATTAGGACCAGAATTAATCGAAACTACAGCTGTACTTTGATCATTACCACTTTGGTTATCAAAATTAGCACCAGAGACATTTGCGGTATTACTCACTGTGGATGGGGCTGTAGGAGATACTGCAACAGTTAGGATAATATCCGCTGTATTTACACCAACGGCTAAACTTCCTGTGCGGTTACAGGTTACATTTTGCCCCAACGCACTACAACTCCAGCCAGTACCTGTTGCCGAAACATAGATGAGGCCTGCTGGTAAAGTATCTGTAACAACAATATTGCCTGGCTCAACATTCGGCCCCGCATTATTTACGACCATTTTGTAAGTTGCATTAGTACCCACATTAAAACTGCTGGTTGCGGTTTTGGTTATACTTAAGTCAGAGACCATTGTATTAGTAATACTCAATATTTGTGATGAAAGTATAACTAAATCATTACCACTACTATAAGTTGCGGTTGCTGATGTATCACCGGGACTGATTAAACTATTAATTGGAAACGAATCGAAGTCAACGCCGTAAGAATTTGAATTAACGGTGCCTGTAGATGGCGCGATCGATGCTATATTACTGATGGAGTTGAATTGTGCACCTGTAGGGTTGTTAGCATCTGCCAGTGAGGTTCCGTTAAAAACTAAGTTCTCACCATTAGCATTAATTGAATTATCACCTTCCCAAGTGAGCGTAGCGTATTTACCATTAACATTAGCTGGCACTCTGAAGTTACTAGGTGTAAGAGTAATACTGCTGTTTCTAAAGGTTTCAAAACCCTCATATATATTCAAAACTCTAAAGTCTTCACTTGTGTCTTCATAGATGATGATTAGAGACCAGCCAGCAAGTACCCCTTCAACTGCACAAAATGGGGCGCCCGTATTAACAGTTAGACCACTAAAACTATAGGTTCCGTTACGTTTTGTGTTCACTTGAGAAGTTACATCAGCAACGCCACTAAAAAAATCATAGGTCGTTACATAATCTGCAGTATATCGTCTGTTTACAGGTGCTGTTACAGTGCCTCCTTCAAAAGTAACTGTATAATCTGGAGTTGATCCAGATCCCGCCCAATATAAATGAGCCGCTTTAATACTTGCACCTGTAGGAATACCAGTGACCACAGCTGTATTAGTGGTGTTTGCTGCTAAAACTGCGCAGGCATTACCATTATTAGATTGAGTGCGGCGGGTTGCCTCTGCCCCTACAAAATTGATATTACCTGCATAACTATTAAATAAGGTAACAGGAGCGTCGGCAAAAGCGCTTGAAAACAGCAAATTTGTAAATACAATTAATAAGAGGTTTTTTATATAATTATTTTTCATAATCTAAGGCTGTTATTTTATTTTTAGTGTTTGCTAGAATATTGCTCAAATAGATCGTCAATAGTTTCTAGTTCAGGTTCAGTTTTTTTAATAACTTTTTTCGTTACTTTTTTAGTAGGTTTTGTAGTCGTTGATTTGGAATTTATTTTTACATTTTTTCTAACAACTTCCTTAGGCTCTTCTTTAGTATTTACTTTTCTACGAATGGGTAGATCACCATTAATCGTATCTTGGTTAAATTTGTAACGGAAATCTACATAAGGTCCTTTGCGTTTAAAGTTACTCTTGTCAAAGTCTTCATCATCGAAGCCTTCAAAGTTATAGCCTAATTCTGCCCAGGCATTTTTTGCAGGGTTAACGCCAACCGAGATGCCTGCAACATATTCAATAGCTTTTGTAGACCAGTCACGCAAATAGCCTCCATGAACACCAATATCCCAGCGTTTGCTTATATCTCGACGTAGTTCAACGGTAGCAGTATCAATTGCGATGAGCTTGATATACCATTGTTATCATCTGTTACGTATTTGATACCATGATGAATACCCAGTTGTGTCTTCGTGTTAAATTTTCGATTGTAATGCATATTATGAATGATTTTTTGTGCGTCGTTATTGTTAGTGTCAGCAAAGGCATTAACGCTATCATTTACAGAACCTGAAGATTTTTCACTAACCAAGTCTAGACGTGAGAAGAACACAAAATCTCTTTCTTTAGGATGCCATGCACTGCCAAAACTAAGCTTTATATCTCTATCAAAGTCACCATTCTCATTGTCTGAATTGTAATAGCTTAATTTTGCACTTAGATTTTTACCATTGTCATAATGACGTATAACACTCGCTAAGAAATTGATCTTGTCGTAGATATCACCATTTCTATACTCAGCACGAGAAGTCCAACTCCAGTCCTCATCGTTTGAGCCTAAACCAACTGAAAAGGCAGTATAGTCGTCGCGCTCAGTACCTTGAATTACTGGCTCATCTTCATTGAAACGTTTTTGAGGTGTAATTCCTCCAACTGTCTTCGCTTGGTCAACACTAAAGTCGGCACTAATTTTATCGTTTAGCTTTACCGTCTGACTCAAGCCTAAAGTGGCATAATTACGTTGACCTTCATCTGTTCTTTCTTGCGTATATGTAGTACGACCTTTAGCGCCTTTCCATAAGTTTTTGTTTAGACCCACTCGGTTATTATGTGTTTTAAAGTTGCCATTGTTAGTTGTCTCATGTTCTGCAAAGACACTGAAACCCTGTGCCACTTTCACATCTACACCTACAATCATGCGGTCAGGGCTTATTTCACTGCCATTTTTCTCAGAAATGTTTTTTTCTAAGTCCGTGCGTAATGTGACTTTGTCATTCTTGGTAGTGTATTGGCCACCCAATAGTAATGTATCGTTTTTAAGTGTTTCTTTAGTATTGTTGTCGCCTTCAAGGTCTTCTTGAGTATGTCTATAACCAACACTGACTTCGTATTGCTTAATTTGATGAGATACTTCAACTGCAGCAAGGCGACGTTTGTTATCATTTTCCAGGTTTTTCTGCATAGAAACTTCAGTATTAATGCGAGTATTCTCATTAACTTTGTAATCAGCTTCGGCCCCCAATTTTTCAATACCGTTTTCACTACTTTGTGAGTTAATACCAAATCCAGATTCCTGTTTTTTATAGAACACGCGAGCTTCCATGTTATCTATTTCTTTTTCAAGTTCGATTATGTAAGCTTTACGTTTTTCATATTCACTGGCTTCAGTTTTAGATTGAGCTACTTCTAAATGTATTTCTGTATCCGGCGTTATTTTATAAGTAGCATCAGCCGCAATGAGTTGATTATCTTTAGTATAATTCTTTCCTTCCTGAAGCAGGCTTAGTCCTGTTTCTAGTTTGCCATCTTTAGACTTTAAGGCTACTCGTCCACCCGCTGTAATAGACTTGTTGTTATTTTCCTCAGAGTCATAATCGACTACAATAAAATTCGGATTAAAATCTCTGTCACGACTGCTAATAGGGAATTTAAAGAATAGAGTGCCATCATCGTAATCAATGTTGTAGTCTTGGTAGCGACGTAGTTCGCGTTTTTCTAAAATTTTATCTGAACGGAAGCGATCACGAGTTTCAATAGTAATTGTTTCACTATTAGGAATAACTTTATTATTTAGATAATAAAGACCTGAAGTACCATCACCTGGTATTTCTTCGTGATGATGATTGTTACTTGTTTGACTAATAAATCCATTAAAGCTAATACGTTCACCGCGATATTCGGTCTTAATACCATGAAGAGTGCGCTGATATTTAGCTAACTCTGTAATAGTCATATCGGTTTGATAATCCCCAAACAGAGCATAGAAATTATCTTTTTCTAATTTCAGATATAATTTTTCTGAACTAGGTGCATCGTATTGGCTATTACTATTATCTGCATAGATAGTGTAATACGCATCAGGATCGATATTTCCGTTTAATTGGCTACCTACTTCACGATCTTGTTTATGAGTATCATAGGCTATCGTTAATAGGTATTTTCCTTTTACCTGACCTTTAGCGAAAAATGCAATTCTACCGCGCTTGTAGAATTCATCTGACTTATCAAGGTCTTTAAGTGATTGCATATTTCCACTGAGCTTTTTATGCGCAAGGGTGCCTTCTGCGATACCAACCATAATCCACTCTCTTAAAGCAGGTTTAAGCCATACTGAAATATCGGTACTCCTTTTAGTATTTGTTTTGGTGCTTTTATTGTTAGTGGATTCAACGAAACTTAAGTTTAGTTTTACTTCTCCTGATCGAGTTGTAGGATTAAGTTCTATGTAAGCAATGCCTCCTTCACCAATTAAATATTTATAACTTCCACCGAGATTTTCATTTAAGTTTCTTTCATAGGCATCATTAGTCAGTGTCTTTACGCTGTAACGATTATTTTTAATTGTAAAATAACCATGTGTATTGGCACGCATTGGAAAGCCTTCTTCATCTTTGATTCGAAGTGCAATTACAGGCGTGGTTTTTCCATCGGCAATAAGAATTGATTTTTCTTTCAGTATTTCGGCTGAAGCAGGGTTACTCGAAAAGTGAATATTATGTGTTTTCCGGGCGAGTTCCTTACCAGATTTATCTTTGAGAATGACTAATAGAGTATTTTTTCTATTTTTTATGTCAACATCAACACCAACCCAACGCTTGATGCTTACTGTTTTGGCTTTATTGATATCACTACCATCATAATTAAGCGCGCTGATTTTTTCTCCATTAAGGTATGCCTCTACTCTATGTTGTGGAGAGCTTTTAACTATGATTTTGGTAGAGGCAACAGGGGGCACATAATTGTTTTTTGGCCAGAGTATTTCGAAACCTTCTTTTGCAGACTGCAGATACTCTTTTCCATAAAGTTTAATGGGGTCTTTTTCTAATGTTTTATGTGTGTTTTTTTGAGTAGATTTCAAGAAACCCTTAATAGCGTTCACATGAAAATCCACATGCCAGAGTGACCCCGCTTGTAAATCTACAAACCGTGATTTTGCATCTTTTGCGTGACGGGTATTATCGTAGCAAAGTGTTGGTTCATAACCTGCAATAGACTCGGTGTCTAGTTGAAGGACATGCGCTCCTGGCTGTATGCCTTCCATATGCCAGAACCCCTCCTCATCAGAAAGTACACTACGGCCAGTTTCCATATAAATACGAGCTTCACTCAATACTTTTGGTGGATTATTATCTTTTTCATTTTTTGTTCTACAGCCAATATAAACACGACCGGTTAGGATGTTCTTGGTGCGCATTAAGTCATCTTTAATCAATACAGTCGCACGTGCCGTATTTGATTTGACTCTTGAAGTGTTTATGAAAGCCTCATTTACCGCTTTACCAATTTGCACACCCGCACTGATTTTTGTTACGTATTCAAGTGTCCACTGGCTTCCAGGAGGCATGTTTGCTAATCCAATAGAGAGCGAACGGCCGACATTAGTTATTCCACTATCAAGTGTTTCCCCATTCAAAAGCACTGACCCAGGAATATATCTAAATCCTAGAGGAAGTGTGTCTTCTATGTTAAAAGTAGGTAAAGTAAAACTTGTATCGTTTCTAAAACTTAAAGTGTATCGTACCAATTCACCAATTGCAGCTGTGCTTTTATCAGCAGATTTTTGCATAGAAAGTTGTGTTTCGGGAATGACAAGTGCAGCGGTGGCACTAACATCAGTTGAGTCTTGCTCGTCACTGTAGTTAACGTTTATGTTGGAACCAGCTATGAGTGTAAGCACACCATTTTGTATTGCGCTGTTGCTCGAACTTGTAAGTATTACCCCTCTGAAAATTCCTGAGTCAAGGGAACTTTCACTCAATAATAAGACTTCAGTATCGTTGGTGTTCGGTACATTTACTGTGACAATAATAGTGTCAATTAAATTAGGGTCAAGATTCTGGTCGAGGTCTTTAACCTCAATGATGACAGGATCGAGAACTGTGTATTCGCTAGCTCTAATAATAGGTTGTGGAATTGGCAGTGAAACAACAGTGCCATCTGGTAACGTCACTTGGTTTATTTCAGCAAAGTTTTTACCTCCATTTTGATCACTATTGTATGAAGTAGTAGGTATTAAGGTTTCTGTTCCACTTTCATCAATTTTATAAAATGTAATCTCAGAGGGTGTCCGTACATTTACAGTAGCGGTAGCAACAATAGAAGAGGCGAAATCACTTGAGGCTTTAACCTCATTGACCGCATTGCCTGGTTTAGCGTTGTCTTGTATTTTTGCAACATAGCTAAGTGTCATGCTCTCACTAACAGCTAATGATCCGATTGAAAGGATCAAAGACCTGCCGTTATTTTGAATCTTGTCAGACGATATTGACTGACCATTAAGTGTCGCTGTGCCAGCTTGATAAACAAAATCAATGGGTAAAGTATCTTCAACTCTTATGTTATTTAATTCACGTTGAGTTGGATTGGTAACGGTAACAATATAGGTGACAGATTTACCTAGTACTGCGTTTATTTTGTCTGCAGTTTTATTGATTTGTATCTCATCGTTTACTATATCTAACGTAGCTGTGGCAACACCTGAATTTGCTTTGGGCTCATCGCTAGAAACAGTGGCCTGATTGATTAATGTGCCTGAGGTAGCAGTGTTGATGATAGTTGTGTCATAAATCAGCAGCCATTCAGTGTTGGCTGGAATATTGCCCAAAGCAAAAACAAGTCCATTAGATGTATTAGCTGGAATCGGATTATTATTTAACAGCGCAGAGCCAGAAACATAACTTAAACCAGTTGGAAGAATATCGTTTATCCTGACGTTATTAATCGCGATAGTATTATTGTTTTTAACGGTCAACGTAAAACGAATTTGATCGCCAATTTTGGCGCTACTTATATTTGCCGTTTTGCTTAGTAATAAAGGTTCAATTGGTGCGGTAATTGTTACTGCTACCTGTGATTGTGTCGAAGTAGCCGTGTCTGATTTAACCGTTGCTCTATTGATCGCAGTACCCACCGGTGCACTGGCAGTTACAGTTACTTGATAAGTTACTGTCCAAAGTGTGTTTGCAGGTATATTACCCAAATTGATTACTAAATCAGTTCCAGTGTATGAAACTTGGCTAGCGTTGATGTCAGCATTATTCAGCTTCGCTGTTCCAGCTTTGTAAACCAAACCAGTAGGTAGAGCATCTTCGATACTTACGTTATTCAATATGCCCGGGTTTGGATTATTTACCAATAAAGAGTAAGTGATTGTATCTCCGACAGTAGCAGTATTTATATCAGCCTGCTTTTGCAAAGTAATGACATCTGGGGGTATAACAACGGTATCTTTGGTAAATTGAATACTGTCAGACAAACTGAGTGCGGTTCCATTAATGGAAAAATTGGCATTTGCCGTATTGGTAATGATTGTATTTGCTTCAACATTAGTTGGAAATGTAACTGTAGATATTAACAATACAAAGCTAATTAAAATGCGCACTAACGTGCATTGGAAAAAATCTAAATTTTGCCCAATATGCTTTAACAGAGTGCCTATAAGGCTTCCATTAATATTCTGTTTATTATGAAACACAATGCGCATTTTTAATAACTTGTTTTTATTATTGAGTTGTTTTTATTTGTATAATTTGGATATATAAATCTAGTAAAACCAGACCAGATTCTTAGTCTGATTTTACTAGATAAAATGCTAACTAATTTTAGTTAACAGTAGCTTCGATTACTAAAGTGGCTGTTTGACTAGCAGCTAGGTTAAACGCCGCTGAGGTAACAGTGCCAGCTGTTTCACTACAACTTGCTATGCCCGAGCCAGAGACTGTACAACCAACATATGTAAGTTCAGTAGGTAAGATATCCGAAATTACTACATCAGAGGCAGTTGCAGCAGTTGCACCATTTACAACAGTAATTGTGTATTCAATCGTTGAGCCAGGTATACGCATTGGATTAGTCAAATCGTCAGCACCATTGATGCTCATTTTTGTTACAGCCGATGTTTTCTGAACTGTTAAAGCTGGAGAGCCAACTGTATAAGTAACAACTGCAGAATGTGAAGCATTTCTGTCACCACCCCCTATAGCAGCATCTGTTGCAGAGCCGGTATTATCAGCAAGAACAACATCTACTCCAGTAGTATCTGCTGCAGATTCAGAATATACAGTAGCACCTGACGCATCAGTTACTGCAGTTGCTCTCAAGTCGATATCCGCAGTATCACCATTTGTTACCGCTGTGTTATCTGGAATGTCACAGATTATTTTAACAGTTGCTGTCGCGTCAGCTGCAACTTGTACAGGAGCGATAGTAGTTCCTGCGGAGGGGGCAGAAAATGAACAATTTGTTGCGTCGAAGTCATCACCAGCTACTTGGCTTAAAGTGAAATCGAAATACTCTGTACTGTTACCTGTATTTTCAAGTGTATAGGTTAATTCATTGGCACCGCCAGAAACACCCGTTGTATCAGGTACTACTGTTATACCAGAGCCTGGAGTCACTGTAAGGTCGATCTTTTTATCCACTACGAAGCTCGTTTCATTACCTGTTATATTACCAGGGGTACTGTTTCCTGTTGGCGAACTCTCGATTGGTGTCTGTGGTGTTGTACCAACTGAATAACTGATAGATGCTGTGTTATCTACAGAAACGCCTGCAGCAGTACCTGCTGCCCATGCACTGTTACTTGCAAAAGCAAGAACCGCGACACTAGCGATTGTATTAATTATTTTCATTTTTATTTTCTCTTAGGTTTGTGTTTAAAATTAAGATACTTAATCTATTTGTGATTCTTGTTATTTAGATCCTGTATCAGGGGTTAAAGCAGGCGTACTCTGAATCCTACTGCCTGTTTAGTTTTAGGCGCCAAGTTTCCAAGGTACCGCCATTGAATATGGGTGTAATCAGAATCTTTGGCGGGGTATATCTTGCCATCATTTCCTCGTACTTTAAGCGTACCTGCTTTCCCATAATGTTTTCCACCATCAACAGAAAACACAATATTGGTGTTTTTGCCGTGGGCAGAATTAGTTAGATAAACCGTATTTTCTGGAATTGGATTAACAATATTGATGTTATCCGCTGGTTTATCACTGATGTTCTCAAAATATGTGTTGTATTGGACTGTTTCACCCGGAATTACTTTTGTAGCTGGTATGAATTTATAGGATTTTTTACCGTCCTTATTCACCAGAAGCATTTTTTGCACCTTTGAAGTGACTTTCAGATGTCCTTGTTGAACCGCAGCTGCTTGTGAAGTAATAAATACTAATGAAGCGACTGTTCCAATCAGTAGTGAATTTAGTAAACGTTTTTTTATTGAAGTGTTATTGCTATTTATCATTGTGTTGTTACCTCTTGTTAATTAATGATGTAAGTCAACTGAATGTCATATTGGCTACCAGCTGCAATATTACCCAGATTGATGGTTGCCGTATTGGCAGTAGTTATTCCAAAATCAGCGTTGTCGGTATCACTAGCATCGCTCAGGTTGGAGTTGTTTAGTTTCATGCTACCTGCTTGGTAGCTCATTTCAGCGGGTGTAGCATCAGCAACCACTAGATTATTAATTGTCCCCATGCCCGCTGTATTGACGTTGATGTTGTAGGTGACTAAAGAGCCTGCAATAGCGGTGTTACCACCACTTGTATCAACTACTGAAATAATCGTTTTATTCATGCTTAATGTTGGAACGATGGTAGAGCTAGATGCGGTGTAAGTTCTTCTAGCTGAATGCATTGCATCTCTATCGCTATCATCTGAACCAGCGGTATCAACGAATACTGTTTCAACACCGATTGCTGTGTCAGCAGAAATGCTCTCTGTTGTTAAGCTATCATCTGCATTTTTTTCTGCTGTAGCAATGAGTCCAAGTTGTGATGTTTGGCCAGTCAAAATAGGTGAATTATTGTAGTTAAGTGGTATATCACATCTAACACTGATACTGGCTTGCTGGTCGGCCTTGAGCTTAATATTTCCTGATGTTGGAAGCGTTACTCCTGGTAAAGGTGCTCCTGTGACACCAGTCACAACTACGTTGCAGTTTTCAGCGTCAAAATCATCACTTGTTAAAGTGTAATCAGGAATAATACTGAATTCTTGTATCGCATTGCCTTCATTTTGCAAAGTAAAAGTAACTTCGGATTGTGAATCGCCGGGATTAACATTGGCATTGCTATTACCGGTTACAAGCAAATCAACTTTGTGATCGACCTTAAACAAAGTAGCTACACCGTTTCCAATACCTGAAGTACTATTACCTGTTGGAGAACTCTCGATAGGTTCTTGAACCGTGCCGGCAACTGAATAATTAACGATAACTGTATTAGCAATATCAGTACCCGCAGTGACACCTTTAGCGAATGCACTTTTATTAATAGTAAAAATAGTTATAAACAACAGTATTTTTATTATTGAAAATAGGTCATTTGTATTTAACGTTAATGACAATATTTTAGTTGTTACTTGTTTCATAATTATTATTAGAGATTCTGTATGAAAATAAGACACTATTAAATCAACTATTTAATAGTGTTTTTAAAAAAGCAAAGAAGGTTCGTGATTGTTTTTATTTTAACTTCTTTTTTTGATACTTATTTTCTGTTGTTTGTGCTTAATACCAGCTTAATATGAGATAATCGGCATAGATTATATTGTTTTAAAACAACTACTTAGCATATTAATAGATTGCATAAAAATAAATAGCATAATCATAATTTCCTGTGTTAATGTTTAAAAAAATTACTAATTTGGAATAATTCAGGGCCTAAAAACTCATGAAAAAACTGTTCTCTGTTTTTGTGATGATCTTCTTATCATTATTGTTTGTGTGGGCGATTATGAGCTGGTACTTTGGGAACGAGGCTGAGTATGATTTTCGACAAAGTCTGGAGGTCCACACCAATAAACTGGGTGAAAAACCATTTCGGTTAGAGTTACTCGAATACCATAAACACTTTCTTGGATCAACCGCAGCTATTAGAGTTAGCTCTGATATTCCGTTGCTGAATGATTGGCTGGGTGATTTCGAACTGACACTTAATTCACTGAATGGTCCTTTATTCATTACCAATAAGGGAGTTGATTTCGGCGTATCACTTTGGTTGATTAGCATGGTTCCTGAAAGTTTTTCTGCAGAATCACTCGAAAATCTCCGAATAATTTTTCCAGAAACTCTACCAACTGCAGTTTTGATCGTTGGGTTTGATAAAGAATCCAGCTTTCAATCATCATTCCAGACCGAGTGGTTAGATTCTAAGGTCACCGGGTTTTATAATTTGAGTACCCTGTCTTATCGGGGGGCATTCGATATTTCAAGACTAAACTATTCAATGTCAGGACTTACGCTATCAGCAAATGACGGCACTATTAACTTCCAATATTCGAATGAAGTTAGTTCGAGAAATAATGATTTCATTGATAATACTGTTGCATAGCAGCTAATCGACAAGACAACATATAAAACAGCATCGATTCAGATACCCCGGTTAACGATAAATCATCAAACTTTAACCTATCCTGTATTGGCATCCCTGGCAGGCAATAGCCAGATTGTATTTGAAAACGGTATGATTGAGACATCAATCAAGGTCAACTTTGAAAAGAGATCGCAACTCACTGAAATTTTGGAAGAAATACTGCCAATTGATAAATTAGAGATCACGGCACATAGCGCAGGTATTCAACAATCGAGTTTTTTACAATTAATGGAAACCAAAGCCGAGTTGGACAACTTGAGGATGCAAACACAATGGGAATTGGAAGAACATGGAGAGATGCCTGAGGGACAGGATAAAATTTGGCAGTTACAAAACCAGATTAACAGCCTTAAACAGCAATACCCAGTTAGTTTTTATAAGGCGCTTTTTCCTTCAAATGAGACTCTTGAATCTAACGCTCTCTCGGTCGAGATTAAGACATCTAATGACAAAGGGCAATCAAGACTTAGTGGGTATTTAAAACCCTCGGTAAATTCCAGTGATTCTACGCGATTAACAGATTTACTAGATGCTGAAGCAAAAGTCACACTTGATGATCTACTTTACTCCTTTATATCGAAACGTTCAGCCATCAGCAAAAAACAGTTTTCATTATTATATAGACAGAACAAGTTATTGATGCAGTAGTGGTTTCTACTCAAAATTGCTATACTCCCGATTGCAATTTTTCAGGCTTTTATAATCCAGAATAATAAAAACCCGCCAAAAGTGGGGGGGTGAATAAAATAAACTATTTAAGGGTAAAAAAGACGATTTAATTGCTAAATTTAGAGCTGGGCTGTTTATTTATTAGGGGATAAAAATGCGCTTTTTTCAGTATGCTTTTTTAAAGTACATACTCGTGGTGTTGATACTATTATTTGGTAAGTCGGTTGCTGCGGATGTGTGGAAAACCGGAAATAATTACTGGAATGATAGTTGGGAATTAAAATATCAGAATTGGGTAACTACACAATGGAAGCCTGATTTCTTTATGAGCAAACTCAGACCGCAGTACGAGCGTATTCCTCATGATTGTGCCGATGCCATTTATTTAATGCGTGCGGTTTTCGCTTATGAAAACAAACTTCCTTTTAAAATTCATTACCTTAATAAGAAAAATAAATACATCAGCAATACCATGAAAAACTGGGATAAATTACCCAATGATCAACGTTTCAGAGCATTTGCATTGTTTATGAATGATCGTGTAGGTACTAGAAGTCTTCCGCATGATTCGTTCCCGATTGAATTGGCACAGATCAAAGCAGGGGACTTATATGTCGAACCTGGTACACATTCTTATGCAATGACTGGAATTACCGATACCGGTGTAACAGCGATTATGAGTTCAACCACACCTGCATCACCGAAAAACATGATTCAGCTGTATTCATTTCCGTTTTTTATTCCACATGATGCGGTGGGTATGAGTGATGGCTACCGTCGTTTTAAATGGCCAAGAAATATCGATAAACCCAGCCAGCAACAACCAGGCTACAGTAACGAACAGTATCAAATTGCACAGAAAGTGGGGCTTGAATATATACCCTTTACCGATGTTATCTCTAAAAAATTACAACGCAGAGAAGAACCTCTTGAAGAAAAAACCATGCGTTTAATGCATAGTTTATGTTCCTTCGCCAAAGAACGAGTGAATTATGTGAATGATGGTATTGCCTATATTCAACGACTCAAAGAGCAGGGCAAACGTAGCTGTATGACTGCCTCGGAATATGACTATTATTCGACGCCATCACGAGATACACGTCTGTATCGTTTCTTTACCGAAATACATAAAATTGCCTATTCAGGTGGGGAACTTGAAGAAGATAAAGTCAATGCACAAGTATTGGCGCGTTCAATTTTTCATCCCGAACTTCCAGATGGGCTATTGCAAGAACTCGATGAATTTTGTGGTTTGGCTATATATCCCAATGATACGGTTAAACACATTAATCTGCGTCAACTTTGGGAAGCAATGGATGCGCGCAAAGTGTCATCTGATCCACATGCGCCTTTTGATAATCGATGGGGTTTATCTGAAACGCCATTTGTGGGATCATGCCCGACCTTTTAACCCGAATGTTAATAACCGTTCTTTAATTAAATAAAGCACACCCCCCCACTTTTAAGCACTTTTTTATAGTTATTTACTTTAGAATACAAAAAAAAGCCTAAAAGTGGGGGGGTGTCATTTGGACTATCACAAATGGCTCGATCGCAAAAAAATAGACGAACTAGAAAACAACGCTTACCTCAAGACCCTGTAGTAGCAGAAATCGAATCACTTAGTCACGAGGGACGCGGTGTCGCACATATCGACGGCAAAGCTGTGTTTGTTAGCGGCGCGTTGCCAGGTGAAAAAGTAACGTTTATTTACACCTCGAAAAATCGCAGCCACGACGAAGGAAAGATTGAAGAAGTGTTAACGGCATCACCCGATCGTGTCGAACCAAAATGTCAACATTATGCTATTTGCGGAGGTTGTTCACTCCAGCATCTAAGCTCTGATGCACAAATCAACTATAAACAGCAAGCGATGCTTGATGGCCTAAAGCATCTTGGTAAAGTAGAACCCTCAGAAGTTTTTCAGCCGATCACAGGTGATTCTTGGGGATACCGTCGCAAAGCACGTTTGGGCGTAAAATTTGTTTATAAAAAAGACAAAGTATTAGTGGGCTTTCGTGAAAGACACGGTGGCTTTTTAGCTGATATAGATAGCTGTGTGGTTTTACATGAATCCGTTGGCGTGAAACTAGAAGATTTCCAAAAGCTTATTTATCAGATGGATTCTCGCGATTCCACACCACAAATTGAAGTTGCCGTGGGTGATGAAGATACAGCATTAATTATTCGCCATCTCAAGCCTTTATCAGTAGAAGATACACAATTGTGGAGAGATTTTGCCAAGCAACATAATTTCCAGCTATATCTTCAGCCTAAAGGCCCAGACACAGTTCATCGAATTTGGCCAGAAGCGGGTGATGTTAGTCTCTATTACGAACATAAAGCGTTTGATACGAAAGTAGAATTTGGCCCTCAAGACTTCTTTCAGGTCAACAGCAGCATTAATATACAAATGGTGCCACGTGCGGTTGAACTGCTTCAATTGACCGGAACAGAGCGCGTTTTAGATCTATTCTGCGGTTTAGGTAATTTCACCCTGCCAATCGCAAGAAATGCCGCTCATGTCACCGGAGTGGAGGGAGATTTGGTAATGGTTAAGCGTGCGCGAGAAACAGCAATCGCCAATGGTATTGAAAATACAGATTATTACGCATGTAATTTGATGGGTACAGAATTAGAACTTAAGAGCGAGCCTTGGCTGAAAAAAGAATACGATTGTATTTTGCTTGATCCACCACGTTCTGGCGCTAAAGAAATCATCGAATACTTCGGTAAATTAAAAGCAAAACGTATTGTCTATGTTTCCTGTCACCCTGCAACTTTGGCACGTGATGCTGGCGAATTAGTCCATACACATGGCTATAAACTTGTTGGCGCAGGAGTGATGGATATGTTTCCGCAAACGGCACATGTTGAGTCTATTGCAGTATTTGAACGATGATAACCAATAATAAAACCTGATTTAGTTGCTTAAAAATTGTTCACTTAACGCGTAAAAAAAGCCCCTTATCTGAAAAAATACTGACTAATTTATTATTCTGTTAACCTCGGAAGAATGATCCAGACACAAAGAATCCGCTATTGTCTCAAACAGCAGAAATTTAAAGAAGTTTCTGCGGGCAAGGGTGTGGTTCAATATTTTTTAATCGATGAATTTGGCAATGAACGAACTGTATCGGCAATGGCTAAATTAAATTGGCGCAAACAATTAAATTCCATTAAGCTCATTCATCATCGCGAGTTACCTTTCATAGGCTTTAGCAAAAGCTTCTATGAATGAAACTATCGAAGTAGACTTTACTGAATTTAATAAAAAGTTCAAACGTGGCTCTATTCGAAAACAAAATATTTCGGTACCGAAGGTAAAAAGGTCA